>NZ_SLXG01000003.1 GCF_004345725.1 Crenobacter luteus
GGAAGAGGTCATCGAACGGATGTTGCTGCAGGCAAGCCCATTGGGTGAGCGGTTGGAGCGTGCGCCGATCAGGCAGATGCTGGCGCAACAGATAAAATCCGCCATTGATGACTGTCGCCGGCGTCTGGAAAGCTGAATCCGAGCCGGCGCAACGGCGACAGATCACGGTTGAACGTACTCAACGCTGAGTTTCTTGAGTACAAACATGAGTATGTTTTTTAATGGAGCAGCATGGTGAACTGTTTATTCAACGACTTGCAGTCACAATCGCTGTTCAATGTCTGATGGCGAGCAAGAGAGCAACGCCGTCGCCCTATGAAGGTGGCGGCGTTTTTTTGCGCTGTTATGGCTGAATGGGCCGGTCAGGAGCTTGCTGCCGTCGGGCTCCCGTCTGGGTGGGATAAAAATGACAGGCAATATTTTCTCGCTGTTGGCATAATTGCTTTCTATGGACTCGCCTTCGCTCTCCGGGGCGGTCATGTTTTTCATTATCTCCTCATTGAAATGCTATGAACGCAATGATGCCTGACGATATGCGCGAACACGAAGAGCTGGATATTGCGGACTTGTTGATTGTCGCCTGGAATAACTGGTATTGGTTTTTGTTGATTCCATTGCTCTCAATCGCGACTGCCTTGTTGTTTCTGTTTCAGGCGCCGGTACGCTATTCAGCCACGGCAAGCGTTGTGTTGCCCACAAAAGTGGATGGGCGAGGGGCTCTGAATCTTTTCAACGGGGACAAACTGCAGAAGAATGCTCTTCTTGTCGCAGCGCTTTCTGATGCGGCTGGGGCGCAAATCTCCGAAACCGAAAGGAGGGCATACCTGAAAGCCAGAGTTAAAACCGTGCTGACAAAAGATGGTTTGATTCAGGTGACGGTAGAAGATGCTGTCGCGGAGCGCGCGACCAAGCTGGCCAATAGTTTCGCTCTTGCCGGGCAGGATGTTTTGTCCCAGTCGACCGCTACGCCGGAAGGCCAATTGCTTGCGTTCTTATCTGTCAGGCGGATTCAGGTTGTGAACAGGCTCGCCGAGCTGCACCAAGGTATTGGTGGCGTTGGGGCGGTGGCCATGCCTTCGGAAGCGGTGCGTCAGCAGCTGGAACGGGAGGGGAAACTGCTGGCGATGCTGAGCGATCTATCCGCGAAAACGGATAAAGAGACCGTGGTTGTTGAAGTGCCGGACTCGTCCGAGTGGTCGTCCGGCTCTGTGGTCGAGCGTCTCGTCAGGCAGCAATATTTCTATGAGGCGCTGCTGAAACGGATTGATCGCGATATCACCATGCTTCAGCCAGTGTTGAAAGACAGTTTTGGTGAAGTTCGCTTGGCCGAGGTGCCCGTCGAAAAAAGTTCGCCAAAATCGGCCAGAATCTTGGCCTTGGCGGGCGTGATTGGTCTGTTCGGTGCCTTATTTTGGGTTGTTTTTAAAACAAGTTGGCCCACGTTCAAGCATCGCATGCAGAAAAAGCTGGCCAGGTCTGCTGTTTCGAAAAATTAATCTCAAGACGAATAAAGGCTTTACCTTAGTTCTGTTTTTGTGATGAAGAGGAAAATCGATGAAGAAATCTATTTTCTTGTTGGCGGCGCTTTTGCTATCGACCCAAGCGACGGCCGCCGACCTGCTCGACACGGTCAAAAGCCGTGGTTCTCTGAAGATCGCCCTCGAAGGGACCTACCCGCCGTTCAACTTCAAGGACAAGAACCAGCAACTGACCGGCTTCGAGGTCGAGTTCGGCCGCGCGCTCGCGCAGCGGCTCGGCGTGAAGCCGGAATTCGTCACCGGCGAGTGGAGCGGCCTGCTGGCCGGCCTGCAAGCGGGCAAGTTCGACGTGGTGCTCAACCAGGTGTCGATCACCGACAAGCGCAAGGAAGTGTTCGACTTCTCGGTGCCCTACACGGTGTCGAGCGCGCAGCTGATCGTGCGCAAGAACGAGACGCGCAGCTTCAAGAACCTGGAGGACCTGAAGGGCAAGAAGCTCGGCGTCGGTCAGGGCAGCAACTACGCCGACATGGCCAAGGCGGTGCCGGGCGTCGAGGTCAAGACCTACCCGGGCGCGCCCGAGTACCTGCAGGACCTGGCGGCCGGCCGCGTCGACGCGGCGCTCAACGACAGCTTGATGATCCCGTTCTCGATCCGGGAGTCGAAGCTGCCGGTGAAGGCCGGCGCGGCGGTCGGCGGCGTCACGCAGATGGGCGTGCCGTTCGCCCGCGGCAACCCGAAGTTCAAGGCCGCCGTCGACAAGGCGATCCGCGCGATGCAGGCCGACGGCAGCTTCAGGAAGATCTCGGTGAAATGGTTCGGCATCGACGTGTCGCAGGCGCCGGGCGCAAAATAAGCGCCCTCGGCCAACCTTGAGGCGCGGCAAGCGCGCTCCTCACGCCCTCGGGGCCCGCCCCGGGGGCGTTCGCATTTGGAACAACAACATGAATTGGTGGGAATTGTTCGCAACCGCCGGGCCGGTGCTGCTGACCGGCGCGTTGTATACGCTGCTGTTCGCGGTCGCGGCCATGGTGCTCGGCCTCGCGCTCGGCTTCGCCGTCGCGCTGGTACGCGTCGCGCGCGTGCCGCTCGTCTCGCATCTCGCGGCCTTCTACGTCAGCGCGATGCGCGGCACGCCGCTTTTGGTGCAGATCTTCGTCATCTACTACGGCCTGCCGGGCGTCGGCATCGAGTTCGAGCCGGTGACCGCCGGCATTCTCGCGCTGACCTTGAACGTGGCGGCCTATCTGTCCGAGAGCATGCGCGGCGCGATCGCCGGCGTCGAGAAGGGGCAGTGGGACGCGGCGCTGTCGCTCGGCTTCACCTGGTGGCAGAGCATGCGCTACGTGGTCGCGCCGCAGGCCTTGCGGCTGGCGGTACCGAGCCTGTCGAACAGCCTGATCTCGCTGATCAAGGATACCTCGCTGGTGTCGGTGATCACCGTCACCGAGCTGATGCTGGCGACCAAGGAAGTGATCGCGCAAACCTTCCAGCCCTTGCCGCTGTACCTGGCCGCCGCGGCGATCTACTGGGCGCTGTCGGCGAGCTTCGAGCGCGTGCAAAAGCGCGTCGAGGCGCGGCTGGAGCGGGCGCACCGGCGCTGAGCCGGCCCCGTTCGCCCGACACGCCCGCCTTCGCGGGGCGTGTGTTTGTGGACGCCGGATGGCGGAGGAGGACGAGGAAGTTTTACCTGACGCAAACTCGATGCAGATATTTCAACGAAATGCTTGAATGTCATTTAACTTTTGTCTAGGTTTGCTCTTTGATTGAAGCCGCCGCGATGCGGCGGCGCGCCTCGCCCGCGGGCGGGTGCGGGCCAAGGACGAAAGGAGACGAACGGTGTTTGGTGCAGCGAAGAAACTGGCGGCCTGGCAGGCGCGCTGCGAGCAGGCGGAAAGGGAGAAGGAGGCGGCGCTGGCGCGCCTTGCCGCGCTGGAGGCCGAGCAGCGGCGGCTGGAGGACGAGCTGGCCGCGCTGCGCGCCGGCGAGGCGCGACGCGACGCCTATATGGGGCCGTTCGCGGCCACCTGCGACGACCTGCCGGCGTTGCGGCAGTCGTTCGCCGAGGTGGCGCAACTGCTCGACGGCCATTTCGATACCGCGACGCGCGCGGTCAGCGCGCTGGCCTACAGCCGCGAGGCGGTCGACGGCATGGTCGCCAATTTCGACGAGATCGTCAGCAAGCAGCGGCAGACCTCGGGGGCGATGGACGACCTGGTCGAGAAGACCACCCGCATCAGCGGCTTCGTGCGCTTGATCCGCGAGGTGGCCGACCAGACCAACCTGCTGGCGTTGAACGCGGCGATCGAGGCCGCGCGCGCCGGCGAATCGGGTCGTGGCTTTGCGGTGGTCGCCGACGAGGTCCGCAAGTTGGCCGAGCGCACCGCGCTGGCCACCACCGAGATCGCGTCGCTGGTCGGCGGTATCGAGACCGCCTCGCACGCGACCAAGCAGCAGGTCGACCTCGCCGCGGGCGAGGCCGGCCGCTATCAGGAGGCCGGCCGCGCGACCGCCGCGCGCATCCGCGAGCTGGCCGACATGGCCGAGACGATGGCGCGCGTGATCGGGCAGGGCGCCAACGTCAGCTTCCTCGAGATCGTCAAGCTCGACCACATCGTGTTCAAGCTCGAGATCTACAAGGCGCTGATCGGCTTCTCGGCGCTGGACGCCGACAGCCTGTCCTCGCATACCACCTGCCGGCTCGGCAAGTGGTATTACGAGGGGCGCGGCTACCACGAGTGCCGCGACCATCCCGACTACCTGGGGCTGGAGAAACCGCACGCCGCCGTGCACGAGCAGGGGCGGCAGGCGCTCTCGGCCTGGGCGCGCCAGGACGCGGCGGCGACGCGCGAGGCGCTGCGCGAGATGGAAAGGCAGTCCGAGGCGGTGATGGCGATCCTGACCCGCTTCGAGCAGCAGCCGTGCACCAAGACGCTGGCCGGCTGACGCCGGTGCCCATACGGCAAAACGCCCCGCACAGCGGGGCGTTGTCGCGTCCGGCTTGTGCGGCGCTTACAGGCGCACGCAGTCGACGCAGTAGACCTTGCGACCGTCTTGCTCCTGCGCGACCAGGCCGTGCACGTCGGTCTCGAAGCCCGGCAGGCGGCGGTTGAAGTCCTGAGCGAAGCGCAGGTAGTCGACGATGGTCTTGTTGAAGCGCTCGCCCGGGATCAGGAGCGGGATGCCCGGCGGGTACGGCGTCAAGAGCACCGCGGTGATGCGGCCTTCCAGTTCGTCGACCGGCACGCGGTCGATCTCGCGGTGCGCCATCTTGGCGAAGGCGTCCGACGGCTTCATCGCCGGTTCCATGCCCGACAGGTAGATCTCGGTGGTCAGCCGCGCGATGTCGTGCTCGCGGTACAGGTTGTGGATCTTCTGGCACAGGTCGCGCAGGCCGACGCGCTCGTACTCCGGGTACTTGGCGACGAACTCCGGCATGATCCGCCACATCGGCTGGTTCTTGTCGTAATCGTCCTTGAACTGCTGCAGCAGCGAGATCAGCGTGTTCCAGCGGCCCTTGGTGATGCCGATGGTGAACATGATGAAGAAGCTGTACAGACCGGTCTTCTCGACCACCACGCCGTGCTCGGTCAGGTACTTGGTGACGATGGCGGCCGGGATGCCGAGTTCCTCGAAGCTGCCGTCGACGTTCAGGCCCGGGGTCAACAGCGTCGCCTTGATCGGGTCGAGCATGTTGAAGCCGTCCTCGATGTTGCCGAAGTCGTGCCAGGCCTCGCCGGCCTTGAGCTTCCAGTCGTCGGCGTCGCAGATGCCCTCGGCCGACAGCTGTTCGGGGCCCCAGACGCGGAACCACCAGTCGTCGCCGTATTCCTCGTCGACCTTGCGCATCGCGCGGCGGAAGTCGAGCGCCTCGACCAGCGATTCCTCGACCAGCGCGTGACCGCCCGGCTGCTCCATCATCGCGGCGGCGACGTCGCAGCTGGCGATGATCGCGTACTGCGGGCTGGTCGACGTGTGCATCAGGTAGGCTTCGTTGAAGCTGTCGCGGTCGAGCGGGCGCGATTCGGGGTCCTGCACCAGGATCTGCGACGCCTGGCTCAAACCGGCCAACAGCTTGTGCGTCGACTGGGTCGAGAAGATCATCGACTCCTTGCAGCGCGGCCGGCCCTCGCCGATCGCGTGGAAGTCGCCGTAGAAGTCGTGGAAGGCCGCGTGCGGCAGCCACGCCTCGTCGAAGTGCAGCGTGTCGACCTCGCCGTCGAGCAGGCCCTTGATCTCCTCGACGTTGTACAGGATGCCGTCGTAGGTCGACTGCGTGATGGTCAGGATGCGCGGCTTGGCGTTCGGGTTCTTCTCGACGATCTCGCGCGCGAACGGGTTGGCGAGGATCTTCTGGCGGATCGTTTCCGGCTGGAATTCCGATTTCGGGATCGGGCCGATGATGCCGTAGTGGTTGCGCGTCGGCATCAGGAACACCGGCACCGCGCCGGTCATGATGATCGCGTGCAGGTTCGACTTGTGGCAGTTGCGGTCGACCAGCACGATGTCGCCGGCGGCGACGGTGCTGTGCCAGACGATCTTGTTCGACGTCGACGTGCCGTTGGTGACGAAGAACAGGTGGTCGGCGTGGCAGATGCGCGCGGCGTTGCGCTCGCTCGCGGCGACCGGGCCGGTGTGGTCCAACAGTTGGCCGAGCTCGTCGACCGCGTTGCACACGTCGGCGCGCAGCATGTTCTCGCCGAAGAACTGGTGGAACATCTGGCCGACCGGGCTCTTCAGGAAGGCGACGCCGCCCGAGTGGCCCGGGCAGTGCCACGAGTACGAGCCGTCGTAGGCGTAGTCGACCAGCGCGCGGAAGAACGGCGGCGCCAGGCTGTCGAGGTAGGACTTCGCCTCGCGGATGATGTGGCGCGCGACGAACTCCGGCGTGTCCTCGTGCATGTGGATGAAGCCGTGCAGCTCGCGCAGGATGTCGTTCGGGATGTGGCGCGCGGTGCGCGTCTCGCCGTACATGTACAGCGGGATGTCCGGGTTGCGGCCGCGGATGCGCTGCACGAAGCCCCTGAGCTGGGCGAGCGCCTCCAGCGTTTCCTCCGGGGTGCCGCCGCCGAATTCCTCGTCGTCGATCGACAGGATGAAGCCGGCGGCGCGGCTCTGCTGCTGCGCGAAGGAGGTCAGGTCGCCGTAGCTGGTGTAGCCGACCACGCTCATGCCCTCGGCCTCGATGGCCGCCGCCAGCTCGCGGATGCCGGAGCCGCTGGTGTTCTCGGATCGGAAGTCTTCGTCGATGATGACGATGGGGAAGTAAAAACGCATGCCAGTTTCCTGAAAAAGCAAACTGCGCTGGCGGTGCGGAGCGGTGCGAACGACCGGCCCGTCCTGAGGGCGCTGAAAAAAGGGCGCTTTGCGCCGCAGTGCGTACTTGAGCTGCTTTCGGCAACCGTCTCGTCAGCCGGCCCGGGGGTGTCGTGAAGGCGCGCGCCGCGACGGCGCAGGCTCCGCTTCGGCCCCAAGTCACCCGTAAAAGGGGCGTATCTTAAACGAGAACGGTGACAAGATTGCGTTCTTGTCGGCGCGAATCCAGCGCCGGCGCGGGTTTGCCGGGCTAAGTGCCCGTGTTTCGGCGCTTTTGGCCGTCGTGCCCGGGCGAAAAAGCGTCGCAGTTTTACGACAATACGACACGACGGCGCTTGCCTTGCCGGCCGTCGTCTGCTCCCGCTACCCTTGTCAGACCGTTTTCCGTCCGGACCATTCCATGAAATTCGCCACCAAGGCCATCCATCTGGGCCACGACCCGAAGGCGCACCAGCGCGCGGTGATGCCGCCCGTCTACCAGACCTCGGCGTTCGCCTTCGACCACGTCGGCGAGGCGCTGCCGTTCAGCTACGCGCGCGGCGGCACGCCGACCCGCGCCGCGCTCGAGGATTGCCTCGCCGGGCTGGAGAACGCCCGCCACGGCCTGGCGTTTTCCAGCGGCATGGCGGCGATCGACGCGGTGCTGCGCGCGACGCTCAAGCCTGGCGACACGGTCGTCGCGCAGGCCGACTGCTACGGCGGCGCCTACCGCCTGTTGACGCGGCTGCTGCAGCCGGCCGGCGTCAAGGTGGTGTTCGCCGACCTGTCCGACCCCGCCAGTCTGCCCGCGCTGCTTGACGGGAGCGTGAAGCTCGTCTGGCTCGAGTCGCCGTCCAACCCGTTGCTCAATCTCGTCGACATCGCCGCGCTCGCGGCGATCGCGCGCGCCGCCGGCGTCAGGGTCGCGGTCGACAACACCTTCGCGACGCCCTACCTGCAGAACCCGCTCGAGCTGGGCGCCGACGTCGTCGTCCACTCGGCGACCAAGTACCTCGGCGGCCATTCGGACGTGCTGTTGGGGCTGGTCGCGCTCGACGACGAGGCCTTGTTCCGCGACATCCGCCTCGTGCAGCTGTCGGCCGGCGCGGTGCCCGGGCCGCAGGACTGTTTCCTCGTGCTGCGCGGCATCAAGACGCTGGCGCTCAGGATGGAGCGCCACTGCGACAACGCCGAGCGGGTCGCCGACTTCCTGCTCGGCCAAGCCTCGGTAGAAAAGGTGTTCTTCCCGGGCCTGCCCGACCATCCGCAGCACGCGCTTGCCAAACGGCAGCAGCGCCGCTTCGGCGGCATTGTGTCCTTCTACCTGAGGGACGACAGCCGCGAGGCCGCCAGCCGGGTCGCCGAGCGCCTGCGGTTGTTCGCGTTGGCCGAGTCGCTCGGCGGCGTCGAGTCGCTGGTCAACCACTCGGCGACCATGTCGCACGGCTCGCTGCCGCCGGAGAAGCGGCGCGAGCTCGGCATCCGCGAGGGCTTGCTGCGGCTGTCGCTCGGCATCGAGGACGTCGACGACCTGCTCGACGATCTGGCGCAAGCGCTGGCCTGAGGCCGTAAAAGCCCGACAAGTTGGCCGAGCCCCGCAAAAGGGCTCGGCCAACTTGTCGCGGCGTCGCGATTCACTGCGCCGGCGGCGCGTCGTCCGGCGGCACGGCAGCGGCGGCGAGCGTCGCCGCCTCGGCCAGCTTGCGGCGCCGGCGCGCGCGGAACAGGTTGACCGCCTTGAGCGTGATCGCGCCGCCGGACAACAGCGACAACAGCGCCAGCGGCGCGGCGACCAGGTAGGGGAAGAAGGCCATCAGCAGCGCCAGCGCGACGAAGAACAGACCGATGGTCAGGAAGGCCGCCGCCTCGCTGAGGTCGACGGTGCGCGTGCCGCGCACCACCGCGCCGAAGGCGTCGCCCAGCCGCGCCGCCTGGCGCACCGCCGCCGCGCCGGCGCGCTCGCGCGGCGTGTGCGACGGCGACAGCAGCGTCGGCTTCGCGCGCGGCCGCGGCCTGACGGCGACCGGCCGCGTCTTGTGGCCGGCGAGCACGATCTCGGTCGAATTTTCCAGATCCTTCAGGAAGCGCTCGGCCAACTGGCCGGCCAGCGCGCTGTCCTCGATCGCGACGTCGACCTCGCGGTTGGCGATCCAGCTCGACCAGTTCAGGTTGGTCGAGCCGATGCGCGCCCAGCGGCCGTCGGCGACCGCCGTCTTGCCGTGCATCATCGGCCCGTCCCACTCGTACACCCGCACGCCGGCCAGCAGCAGCGGCCGGTACAGCGTGCGCGATACCGTCGCGATCCAGCCGATGTCGGAGGAGCGCGGCACCAAGAGCCGCACGTCGACGCCGTCCTGCGCCGCGTGCTTGAGCGCGGTCAGATACAGGCCGTTGGCCATGAAGTAGGCGTCGGACAGCCACAGCGTGCGGCGCGCGAAGCTGGCGATCAGCAGGTCGAGCCGCATCATGTTGGCGGTGTCCGGCGTGGTCGCGATCAGCCGCGCCGCGACCTCGCCGACCGGCGCGGGCGGCGGCGGCAGCTCGTCGGCCGGCAGCGGCGCGCCGCAGGCGGCCCAGCTGTCGGCGAAGGCGAGCACCGCGTCGCGCACGATCGGTCCTTCGAGCTTCACGCCGGTGTCGCGCCACGGCGCGCCGCCGCGCCGCTCGTCGCCCTCCCAGCGGCTCGATACGCACAGCCCGCCGACGAAGGCGACGCGGCCGTCGACGACGATCAGCTTGCGGTGGTCGCGCCCGAGCAGGCTGGCCGCGCCGCCCAGCGACGGCGGGTTGAACGCGCGCGTCTGGCCGCCGGCGGCGACGATGGGGCGAAAGAAGCCGCACAGGTGCTCCTTCCAGCAGCCGAGCCAGTCGTACAGCAGGCGCACGCGCACGCCGGCGCGCGCGCGCTCGGCCAACAGGTCGCGCAGCCGGGTGCCGAAGGCGTCGGCGGCGAAGATGTACATCTCGACGTGGATGGAGTCGCGCGCGGCGGCGATCGCCGCCTCCCAGGCGGGAAAGTTGTCGGTGCAGTCGAACAGCGGGGTGACGGCGTTGCCGCCGACCAGCGGCGCGCCGGCCGAGCGGGAGAAGGCCTGGTCGGCCAGCTGGCGGACGAATTCGAACGAGGCGGGGGTCGGTGATGGCGATGTCATTAGGTGCTAAATGTTTGACTTCGAACAGGTTTGCCTAAAAAATGAACGGCAGCGTCGCATTTGTGAATATTCGAGTCTCATAAACGAAAAAAAAATTCCAAAACAGACCGGAAACGGGTCCGGAAACGATCGCCGGAATTGTCGTAAACAATTGATTTTTAAGGGAAAAACGGGGTGGCAAAAAGCGGTTGCAGCGTCGCGCGCCTTGCCCTTAGAATCGAAACATTCGTTTCACATTATAAGTAGGTAACTGGTATGGACAGACAGCGCTGGTTGCAGGGGACCCTGTACAGCCCGGACTTCGAACAGGACAGCTGCGGCTTCGGTTTGATCGCCCAGTTGGACGACAAACCCAGCCACTGGCTCGTCGGCACCGCGATCTCCTCGCTCGCCAAGCTGACCCATCGCGGCGCGGTGGCGGCGGACGGCAAGTCCGGCGACGGCTGTGGCTTGCTGTTCCGCAAGCCGGACGGCTTCCTGCGCGAAGTCGCCGCCGAGGCGGGCATTTCGCTGAAGGCGGTGTACGCCGCCGGTCTGGTGTTCTCGCACCCCGACGAAACCGTCGGCCAGCGCTCGCTGCGCCGCCTGAAGGAACACCTCGAGTCGCAGGGCCTCGAAGTCGCCGGCTTCCGCACCGTGCCGACCGACGCCTCGGTGTGCGGCGAGGCCGCGCTCAAGTCGCTGCCGACCTTCAGCCAGGTGTTCGTCAACTGCCCGTTCGGCATGGACGAGACCACCTTCCAGCGTCGACTCTACCAGGGTCGCCGCGGCGCCGAGAAGGCGAACAAGGCCGACGACGGCTACTTCTACCTGCCGACGCTGAACACGCACACGCTGTCGTACAAGGGCCTGGTGACGCCGGACAACCTGGCCAATTTCTTCCTCGACCTGAAGGATCCGCGCTTCGAGTCCAGCCTCGCGGTGTTCCACCAGCGCTTCTCGACCAACACCTGGCCGCAGTGGCGCCTCGCGCAGCCGTTCCGCTTCCTCGCCCACAACGGCGAGATCAACACCGTGCAGGGCAACCGCAACTGGGCGCGCGCGCGCGAGCAGATCATGGCCTCGCCGCTGCTCGACATGGACGCGGTGCGCCCGATCGTGCAGACCGACGGCTCCGACTCGATGTCGCTCGACAACATGCTCGAGGGGTTGCTGATGGGCGGCGTGCCGCTGTTCCGCGCGCTGCGTCTCCTGGTGCCGCCGGCCTGGCAGAACGTCGACTCGACCGACAAGGACCTGCGCGCCTTCTACGAATACAACTCGATGCACATGGAGCCGTGGGACGGCCCGGCCGGCATCGTGCTGACCGACGGCCGCTACGCCGCCTGTCTGCTGGACCGCAACGGCCTGCGCCCGGCGCGCTGGGTGCTGACGCGCGACAACGTGCTGACCATCGCGTCCGAAGTCGGCGTGTGGGACTACAAGCCGGAAGACGTGGTCAGGAAAGGCCGCGTGAAGCCGGGCCAGCTGTTCGCCGCCGACCTCGCGACCGGCGAACTCTTGATGCCGGAAGAGATCGACGCGCAACTGAAGTCCGCCAAGCCCTACCGCCAGTGGATCAAGGACAGCGCCAAGTACCTGGAGCTCTCCAGCGAGGACGACTCGGCGCTCGAGTTGCTGCCGCGCGAAGAGCTGGACGTGTTCCAGAAGCTGTTCAACGTCAGCGTCGAAGAGCGCGACCAGGTGATCCGCGTGCTGGCCGACGACGCCCAGGAAGCGATCGGCTCGATGGGCGACGACACCCCGATGGCCGTGCTGTCGCAAAAGGTGCGCTCGCCGTTCGACTACCTGCGCCAGCAGTTCGCGCAGGTGACCAACCCGCCGATCGACCCGATCCGCGAAGCGGTCGTGATGTCGCTGAACACCGTGTTCGGCCCGGAACGCAACCTGTTCGAGGAGTCGGCCGAGCACGCCAAGCGCCTCGAGGTGCGTAGCCCGGTGTTGTCGCTGGAGAAGTTCACCCAGATCACCACCCGTCCGGAAGCGCACCTGAAGGCGACCACCTTCGATCTGTGCTACGACCCGGCCGAGACCAGCCTGAAGGGCGCGATCGAGCGCCTGACCGAGCATGTGATCGGCGCCGTGCGCGAAGGCACCGTGATCGTCGTACTGTCCGACCGCAACATCAGCCAGTTCCGTCTGCCGATCCCGGCGCTGTTCGCCACCGGTGCGGTGCACCACGCGCTGATCGACGCCGGCCTGCGCTGCAAGTCGAACATCGTCGTCGAGACCGCCTCCGCGCGCGATCCGCACCAGATCGCCTGTCTGATCGGCTACGGCGCGACCGGCGTCTACCCGTACCTGGCCTACCAGATCATCGCCGACCTGGTGTCCGACGGCACCGTGTCGTTCAAGGTCAACGAGGCGCTGCAGCGCTACCGCAAGGGCATCAACAAGGGCCTGTTGAAGGTGCTGTCGAAGATGGGCATCTCGACCATCGCCTCGTACCGCGGCGCGCAGCTGTTCGAAGCGATCGGCGTGCACAGCGAGGTGGTCGAGCTGTGCCTGAAGGGCACCGTGTCGCGCGTCGAGGGCGCCCACTTCGAGGACTTCGAGGAAGACCAGAAAAAGCTGGCCCGCCTCGCGTTCAACCCGATGCGTCCGCTGACGCAGGGCGGCCTGTTGAAGTATGTGCACGGCGAGGAGTACCACGCGTACAACCCCGACGTCGTGATGATGCTGCAAAAGGCGGTGCAGAACGGCGACTACGACGCCTACCAGACCTTCGCCCACCTGGTGAACGACCGTCCGGTATCGATGTTCCGCGACCTGATGCAGCTGAAGTTGGCCGAGACCCCGCTGCCGATCGACGAGGTCGAGTCCGAGGAATCCATCCTCAAGCGCTTCGACTCCGCCGGCATGTCGCTGGGCGCGCTGTCGCCGGAGGCGCACGAGGCGCTGGCGACCGCGATGAACCGCCTCGGCGGCCGCTCCAACTCCGGTGAGGGTGGCGAGGACGAGTCCCGCTACGGCACCGAGCGCATGTCCAAGATCAAGCAGGTCGCGTCGGGCCGCTTCGGCGTCACCCCGCACTACCTGGTCAACGCCGAAGTGCTGCAGATCAAGGTCGCGCAGGGCGCCAAGCCGGGCGAGGGCGGCCAGTTGCCGGGCGACAAGGTGTCGCCGCTGATCGCCAAGCTGCGTCACGCCAAGCCGGGCATCAGCCTGATCTCGCCGCCGCCGCACCACGACATCTATTCGATCGAAGACCTGGCGCAGCTGATCTTCGACCTCAAGCAGGTCAACCCCGACGCGCTGGTGTCGGTGAAGCTGGTCGCCGAGCCGGGCGTGGGCACCATCGCCGCCGGCGTGGCCAAGGCCTACGCCGACCTGATCACCATCTCCGGTTACGACGGCGGCACCGGTGCGTCGCCGCTGACCTCGGTCAAGTACGCCGGCACGCCGTTCGAACTGGGTCTGTCCGAAGCGCAGCAGGTGCTGCGCGCCAACGGTCTGCGCGGCCGTGTACGCGTGCAGGCCGACGGCGGCCTCAAGACCGGCCTCGACGTGATCAAGGCCGCCGTGCTCGGCGCCGAGAGCTTCGGCTTCGGTACCGCGCCGATGATCGCGCTCGGTTGTAAATACCTGCGCATCTGCCACCTGAACAACTGCGCGACCGGCGTGGCGACCCAGGAAATCAAGCTGCGCGACAAGTACTTCATCGGCCTGCCGGAAATGGTGATGAACTACTTCCGCTTCGTCGCCCGCGAGACCCGCGAGTGGATGGCCAAGATCGGCGTGCGTTCGCTCGACGAACTGATCGGCCGCATGGACCTGGTCGACCTCGCTGAGGGTCAGACCGAGCGCCAGAAAAAACTCGACCTGTCGCCGCTGTTGAGCCTCGGCAACGTGCCGGAAACCGAGCCGCGCTTCTGCGTCGAGGATTCCAACCCGTCGTTCGACAAGGGCGAGCTGGCCGAAGAGATGGTCCGCGACGCGCTGCCGGCGCTCGAGAACAAGCAGATGCTGACGCTCGAGTACAACATCGAGAACATCCACCGTTCGATCGGTGCGCGTCTGTCGGGCGAGATCGCCAAGCGCCACGGCGCCGCCGGCCTGCCGGACGGCTGCCTGACGGTGAAGTTCAAGGGTTCGGCCGGCCAGAGCTTCGGCGTGTGGAACGCGCCGGGCCTGAACCTCGAGCTCGAAGGCGACGCGAACGACTACGTCGGCAAGGGCATGCACGCCGGCCGCGTGGTGATCTACCCGCCGAAAGGCTCGGCCTACAAATCGAACGAGGCGATCATCGTCGGCAACACCTGCCTGTACGGCGCCACCGGCGGTGCGCTGTACGCGGCCGGCGTGGCGGGCGAGCGCTTCGCGGTGCGCAACTCCGGCGCGCTGGCGGTCATCGAGGGCGCCGGCGACCACTGCTGCGAATACATGACCGGCGGTACCGTGATCGTGCTGGGCGAGACCGGCTACAACTTCGGCGCGGGCATGACCGGCGGCTTCGCCTTCGTGTACGACCCGAGCGAGCGTTTCGCCTACCGCTACAACAACGAGCTGATCGACATCAACCTGATCAACGGCGAGGCGATGGGCATGTACCGCGCCTTCCTGCTGGACAAGATCGCCAAGCATGTCGAGTACACCGGCTCGGAAATCGGCCGCGCGATGCTGGAGAACTTCGACGACTACGTCGATTACTTCTGGCTGGTGAAGCCGAAGGCCGCCAAGCTCGACAGCCTCTTGAAGGACTAAGTCGCGGCAAGCCGGCCCGGCGCGCGCGCCGGGCCGGTCGCCCCAGGATCAGAATTGCCGAGGCGGCGAGTCCGCTTCGAGATAAAGTTTCGAGGAAAGCCCCCATGGGTGACGTATTCCAGTTCATGAACGTGCAGCGCAACCCCGGCGACAAGGTCGACGTCGCGGTGCGCAAGATCGAGTTCAAGGAAATCTACACGCCGCTGTCCAAGACGGATGCCGGCGAGCAGGCCGGGCGCTGCCTGTCCTGCGGCAACCCCTACTGCGAGTGGGAGTGCCCGGTCCACAACTACATCCCGAACTGGCTGCAGCTGGTGAAGGAAGGCCGCCTGTTCGAAGCGGCCGAGCTGTCGCACAAGACCAACTCGCTGCCGGAGATCTGCGGTCGCGTCTGTCCGCAGGACCGCCTGTGCGAAGGCTCGTGTACGCTGAACCAGGTCGACGCCGGCGCGGTGACCATCGGTTCGGTCGAGAAGTACATCACCGACGAGGCCTTCAAGCAGGGCTGGCGTCCGGACATGTCCAAGGTCGTGTGGACCGACAAGAAGGTCGCCGTGATCGGCGCCGGCCCGGCCGGTCTCGGTTGCGCCGACATCCTGGTGCGCAACGGCGTCAAGCCGGTGGTGTTCGACCGCTACGAGGAAATCGGCGGCCTGCTGACCTTCGGCATCCCCGAGTTCAAGCTCGAGAAAGACGTCGTCAGGACCCGTCGCAAGATCATGGAGGAGATGGGCGTCGAGTTCCGTCTGAACACCGAGATCGGCGTCGACGTGACCATCGACGAACTGCTCGACGAGTACGACGCCGTGTTCATGGGCATGGGCGCGTACAAGTACATGAAGGGTGGCTTCGACGGCGAACACCTCGACGGCGTGCTCGAGGCGCTGCCGTTCCTGATCAACAACGTGCGCCACAACCTCGGCACGCTGCCGGAGGGCGAGGCGCACCTGTCGATGGCCGGCAAGCGCGTCGTCGTGCTCGGCGGCGGCGACACCGCGATGGACTGCAACCGCACGTCGATCCGTCAGGGCGCCGACAGCGTGATCTGCGCCTATCGCCGCGACGAGGCCAATATGCCGGGCTCCAAGCGCGAAGTGGCCAACGCCAAGGAAGAGGGCGTCGAGTTCCTGTGGAACCGTCAGCCGCAGGGCATCGAGAAGGCCGCCGACGGCAGTCTGCTGCTCAAGTTGGCCGAGACCCGCCTGGGCGAGCCGGACGAGAAGGGCCGCCGTGCCGCCGTGGTGGTCGAGGGTTCCGAGCAGGTCATCGCGTGCGACCACGTGATCGTCGCCTTCGGCTTCCAGGCCGAAGCCGCCGACTGGTTCGGCCACACCGGCATCAAGACCGACAAGCGCGGCCGCACCGTCGCCAGCGGTCATGCGTTCAAGTACCAGACCACCAACCCGAAGGTGTTCGCCGGCGGCGACCAGGTACGCGGCGCCGACCTGGTGGTACGCGCCGTGTTCGAAGGCCGTCAGGCCGCCGAGGGCATCCTCGAGTACCTGCAGGTCTGGTAAGAAGGCAGCTCCTTCCCGCCCGGTATGCCGGCCCGCCTTTGGCGGGCTTTTTTCTTGCCGTCAGCTTGGCGAAGGCCCGTTCGGCCAAGCTGGCGGTCGCTGTTCCCGTCCGTGCCGCGCGTCCTCCTGCCGCGTTGCGGCCTTCCCTGATGGGGTTTTCCGCAATGCGAAAACTCCTGATTTCGCCGCTCCCGGGCGCCGTCCATTATCCGGTCACGATCCACAACACAAAGAGGCGGCGACGTACCGCTTCGCACAGAGACGGGAAACTTGACCATGCAGAACAAACCTTTCTACCGCACCCTGTACTTCCAGGTCATCGTCGCGATTGTGCTCGGCGTGGCCGTCGGCCATGTCTGGCCGGACACCGGCGCGTCGCTCAAGCCGCTCGGCGACGGCTTCATCAAGCTGGTGAAGATGATGATCGCGCCGATCATCTTCTGCACCGTCGTGGTCGGCATCGCCGGCATGGAGGACATGAAGAAGGTCGGCCGCGTCGGCGGCAAGGCGCTGCTGTACTTCGAGGTGGTGACCACGCTGGCGCTGATCATCGGTCTGGTGGTCGTCAACGTGCTCAAGCCGGGTGCCGGCATGAACGTCGACCCGGCGACGCTGGACGCCGGCGCGATCGCCAAGTACACCGCCAAGGCCGGCGAGCAGTCGGTGGTCGATTTCGTGCTGCACGTGATTCCGAACAGCGTGGTCGGCGCCTTCGCCGAGGGCGAGATCCTGCAGGTGCTGCTGTTCTCGGTGCTGTTCGGCTTCGCGCTGGCCAAGATCGGCGCGCCGGCCAAGCCGCTGGTCAACCTGTTCGAGAAGGTGTCGCAGGGCCTGTTCGTCGTGATCGGCATGATCATGAAGCTCGCCCCGATCGGCGCCTTCGGCGCGATGGCCTTCACCATCGGCAAGTACGGCGTCGCCAGCCTGACCTCGCTGGCCGCGCTGATGGGCTCCTTCTACCTGACTTGCGTACTGTTCGTGTTCCTGGTGCTGGGCAGCATCGCCCGCGCCGCCGGCTTCAGCGTCTGGGGCCTGATCAAGTACATCAAGGAAGAGCTGATGATCGTGCTGGGCACCTCGTCGTCGGAATCGGCGCTGCCGCGCCTGATGGCGAAGATGGAGCGCCTCGGCTGCCAGAAGTCGGTGGTGGGCCTGGTGGTGCCGACCGGCTACTCGTTCAACCTCGACGGCACCTCGATCTACCTGACCATGGCGGCGATCTTCATCGCCCAGGCCTGCGGCATCGAGCTGACGCTGACTCAGGAGCTGACCATCCTCGGCGTGCTGCTGCTGACCAGCAAGGGCGCCGCCGGCGTCACCGGCTCGGGCTTCATCACGCTGGCCGCGACGCTGGCCACCGTGCCGGACATCCCGGTCGCCGGTCTCGCGCTGATCCTCGGCATCGACCGCTTCATGTCCGAGGCGCGCGCGCTGACCAATCTGGTCGGCAACGCGGTCGCCACCGTGGTGGTCGCCAAGTGGGAAGACTCGCTCGATACCGAGACGCTGAAGCGCGAACTGGCCAACCCGAGCCCGCTGATCGACACCGAAGCCCTCGTCGAGCCGGTCGCCGCGCTGGCCGAAGAGCGCCGCTGATCCGATTCCTCCGCCTTGTTGTACTTGAGCCCGCCACCCGGCGGGCTTTTTTCATGCTGCGCCCAAGCGGGAGGGGGCGGGGCGTGGCGCGCGCGTCGCTTCGGGTGGCAGGGGCGAGGCGGGGATCGCGTACCCGCGCGCCAGCGGCTTGCCTGCCCGATCTTCTTCCGCTGCGGGGCCGACGAGGCGACCGTCGGCGTCCGCAGCGGAAAAGCCCCGCAGGCGTCGCGGTGCATGGTGGCGTCGTTACAAATGCCCGGGCAAAATAGCCAGAAGGAATTTGATTTTCTTTTCATATTCCTGGCCGGATTTCCTGGCCGTCGCCGACTCGTGGTGAACTCGATCCTGTCCCGCCGGTCTGCCCGTATCCGTCGTCTTCGTCGCTGCATTCTCGTGGAGGGTTTTGTTGGATCTCATCAACCAATCGATTCTGGTCGCCGCGGTGATCCTGTTCATCAGCCTGCTGGTCTCGTCGTTCGCGTCGCGGCTCGGCGCGCCGCTGCTGCTGGTTTTTCTGGCGCTCGGCATGCTGGCCGGCGAGGACGGGCCCGGCGGCATCGTGTTCGACAACTATCCGCTCAGCTACCTGATCGGTACCGTCGCGCTGGTGGTGATCCTGTTCGACGGCGGGCTGAGGACGCGTATCGACAGTTTTCGCGTCGGCCTCAAGCCGGCGATGTCGCTGGCGACGCTCGGCGTGCTGGTCACCGCGCTGATCACCGGCAGCTTCGCCGCCTGGGTGCTGGAATTGTCGTGGCTGGAGGGGCTGCTGATCGGCGCCATCGTCGGCTCGACCGACGCGGCGGCGGTGTTCGCGCTGTTGTCGGGCAGCGGTTTGCGCCTGAACCAGCGGCTCAGCGCGGTGCTGGAAATCGAGTCGGGCAGCAACGACCCGATGGCGGTGTTCCTGACGATGGCGTTGATCGGCCTGATCGAGGCCGGCCGCAGCACGCCGGATGCGTCCTTGCTCGTGGTCTTTTTGCAGCAGATGGGCGTCGGCGCGCTGGCCGGCTGGGCCGGCGGCCGCGCGATGGTGTGGATCTTCCGCCGCCTGTCGCTCGAAGGCGCGCTGCTGTCGATGTTCGGCCTCGCGGCCGCGCTGCTGTTGTTCGCGCTGGCGACGGTGGCCGGCGGCAGCGGTTTCCTCGCGATCTACCTCGCCGGTCTGCTGCTCGGCAACGCGCGTCTGGCCGGGCTGTCGACGCTGTTGAAGGTGCAGGACGGCTACGCCTGGCTGGCGCAGGTGGTGATGTTCCTCGTGCTGGGCCTGCTGGTGACGCCGTCCGAGCTGGTGCCGCTGGCGCCGGCGGCGCTGGCGATCTCGCTGGTGCTGATGCTGGTCGCGCGGCCGGTCGCCGTCTGGCTCGGGCTGTTGCCGTTCGCCTTGCCCCGGGCCGAGAAGCTCTATATCAGCTGGGTCGGCCTGCGCGGCGCGGTGCCGATCATTCTCGGCATCTTCCCGCTGATGGCCGGCCTGCCCAACAGTACGGTCTATTTCAACGTCGCCTTCTTCGTCGTGCTGATGTCGCTGGTGTTCCAGGGCTGGAGCATCGTGCCGCTGGCCGCGCGCATGGGGCTGAAGCTGCCGGCGGCGGCGCGTCCGGCGCGCAGCGTGCGCGTCGAAACCGGCATCGATTCGCACTACGAGGCGGCCTCCTTCCGCGTTGAGGCCGAGTCGGTCGCCGAAGGGACGACGCTGGACGCGCTGGCGTTGCCGGCCGGCGCCCATCTGGCGGCGCTGTTCCGCGCCGGCGAGCGCCAGGCGCCGGAAGCGGCCGGCGCGCTGGCCGAGGGCGACTGGCTGTATCTGGTCGGCGAAGGCGAGGCGCTCGCCGAGGCGGGCGCGTTGTTCGCCGGCCGCGTCGAGCGCGAGGCGCGGCGCTTCTACGGCGTGTTCACCGTCGACGCCGCGTTACCGGCGGCCGAGTTGGCCGGCGCCTACGGCGTCACCCTCGAACCGGTCTGGGCCGGCGCGACCTTGGCCGAGTACTGCGAGCGTCACGGCCGTGTCGCGCTGGTGCCCGGCGACACGGTGCCCTTCGGCCGCCTGACGCTGGTGGTCGCCGAATGCGAGGCGGGGCGTGTCAGCCGCCTCGGCATCCGCTTCGCCGCCGATGACGATTGAGCACGCCGCCGCGTCTTTGCCGCGCGGAGGCTCTTGAAATCCTTCCCGTCTTTCCCCACGTCATGCCCATGCCGTCGCCGTTGCGCGAAGGCGTGGGCTCTTGAAATGCGGCAAAGCCGCCCCTATTATTAGCACTCACTGGTGTCGAGTGCTAATAACCGGCCCAATGCTCTGATTTTTGTGGGATTTTGACCGAAAATCCCGTTTTCAAAGTCCAATTAGGAGAGAGATCAATGGCAATCCGTCCCTTGCACGATCGCGTAGTGATCAAGCGCCTCGAAGCTGAAGAGAAGACCGCTTCGGGCATCGTCCTGCCCGGTGCCGCCGCTGAAAAGCCGGACATGGGCGAAGTGCTGGCCGTTGGCAACGGCAAGATCCTCGAGAACGGTGAACGCCGTCCGCTCGAACTGAAGGTCGGCGACAAGGTCATCTTCGGCAAATACTCCGGCCAGACCGTCAAGGTCGATGGCGAAGAAGTCCTCGTGATGCGCGAGGAAGACGTGATGGGCATCGTGGAATAAGTCCGCGCCAAGCCTTCCGTTTACTTTCAGATTCTGGAGATAGAGAACATGGCAGCAAAAGAAGTCAAATTCGGTGATTCCGCCCGCGCCAAGATGGTCAACGGCGTCAATATCCTGGCCGACGCGGTCAAGGTGACCCTGGGCCCGAAAGGCCGCAACGTGGTGCTCGACCGCTCGTTCGGCGCGCCGACCATCACCAAGGACGGCGTGTCGGTCGCCAAGGAAATCGAACTGAAGGACAAGTTCGAGAACATGGGCGCGCAGATGGTCAAGGAAGTCGCTTCCAAGACCTCGGACATCGCCGGTGACGGCACCACCACCGCGACCGTGCTGGCGCAGGCCATCGTGCAGGAAGGTATGAAGTACGTCGCCGCCGGCATGAACCCGATGGACCTCAAGCGCGGCATCGACAAGGCCGTGGTCGCGCTGGTCGGCGAACTGAAGAACATCGCCAAGCCGTGCGCGACCTCGAAGGAAATCGCCCAGGTCGGTTCGATCTCGGCCAACTCCGACAGCGACATCGGCCAGATCATCGCCAACGCGATGGAAAAGGTCGGCAAGGAAGGCGTGATCACCGTCGAAGACGGCAAGTCGCTCGAGAACGAGCTGGACGTGGTCGAAGGCATGCAGTTCGACCGCGGCTACCTGTCGCCGTACTTCGTCAACAACCCGGAAAAACAGATCGCGCTGCTGGAAAACCCGTTCGTGCTGCTGTTCGAGAAGAAAATCTCGAACATCCGCGACCTGCTGCCGGTGCTGGAGCAGGTGGCCAAGGCCGGCCGTCCGCTCTTGATCATCGCCGAAGACGTCGAAGGCGAAGCGCTGGCGACGCTGGTGGTCAACACCATCCGCGGCATCCTGAAGGTCGTCGCCGTTAAGGCCCCGGGCTTCGGCGACCGTCGCAAGGCCATGCTGCAGGACATCGCCACGCTGACCGGCGGTACCGTGATCGCCGAAGAAGTCGGCCTGTCGCTGGAAAAAGCCGACCTGTCGCTGCTGGGTCAGGCCAAGCGCGTCGAAGTGGGCAAGGAAAACACCACCATCATCGACGGCGCTGGCGAGGCGTCCGCGATCCAGGCTCGCGTCGAAGAAATCCGCGCCCAGATCGAAGTGTCGACTTCCGATTACGACCGCGAGAAGCTGCAGGAGCGCGTGGCCAAGCTGGCCGGCGGCGTGGCGGTGATCAAGGTCGGTGCCGCGACCGAAGTCGAAATGAAAGAGAAGAAGGCCCGCGTCGAAGACGCGCTGCACGCGACCCGCGCCGCGGTCGAAGAAGGCGTGGTGCCGGGCGGTGGCGTGGCCATCCTGCGCGCCCGCGCGACGCTGGCCAGCGTCGAGACCGCCAACGCCGACCAGGCTGCCGGCGTGAAGATCGTGCTGCGCGCGATCGAAGCCCCGCTGCGCCAGATCGTGGCCAACGCCGGCGACGAGCCGTCGGTGGTGATCAACAAGGTGCTGGAAGGCAGCGGTAACTTCGGTTACAACGCCGCCACCGGCGAATACGGCGACATGCTCGAGATGGGCGTGCTCGATCCGGCCAAGGTGACCCGTTCGGCGCTGCAACACGCCGCTTCGGTCGCCGGCCTGATGCTGACCACCGACGCGATGATCGCCGAGCTGCCGGAAGACAAGCCGGCCGCGCCGATGGGCGGCATGGGCGGCATGGGCATGGACGGCATGATGTAAGCAAGCGTCCGGATCCGTCCGACGACAAAACCCCGCTCCTTCGAGCGGGGTTTTTCTTTGCCGTGCGCGGCCGGCCGACGGCTCGGCCAACCTTGGAGCGGCGAAGGAGGGCTGGCACAATCGCGCCATTCCGATGTTGATTGTTTTTTCAGGAGTCCGCCATGCAACGCAGCGAATTGATCGCCCTTCTGGATGCCACGCTCGAACCGTGGCGCTTCAAGGACTACGCGCCGAACGGCCTGCAGGTCGAGGGGCGCGACGCCGTGCGTAAGATCGTTACCGGCGTGACCGCCAGCCAGGCGCTGCTCGACGTGGCCGTCGCGCGCGGCGCCGACGCGGTGCTGGTCCACCACGGCTATTTCTGGAAGAACGAGGACGCGCGCGTGACCGGCGTCAAGCGCCGCCGTCTCAAGACGCTGCTCGACGCCGAACTCAACCTGCTCGCCTACCATCTGCCGCTCGACGCGCACCCGACGCTCGGCAACAACGCGCGCTTGGCCGAGGTGCTCGGCCTGGCGCTGGAAGGGCAGGGCGGCGAGCAGGGGCTGCTGTGGCACGGCCGCGTCGACGTCCCGCAGAGCGCGCGCGACTTCGCCGCCCGCGTGGCGGCGCGCCTCGGCCGCGAGCCGCTGCTCCTGGGGCCTGCCGGCAAGACCGTGCACCGCGTCGCCTGGTGCACCGGCGGCGCGCAGGGCTTTTTCGCCGACGCGGTCGCGATGGGCGTCGACGCCTTCGTCACCGGCGAGGTCTCCGAGCAGAATCACCATCTGGCCGAGGAATACGGCGTCGCCTTCGTCGCCGCCGGCCACCACGCGACCGAACGCTACGGCATCAAGGCGCTCGGCGAATTCGTCGCGCGCGAAACCGGGGCCGAGGTCGAATTCGTCGACCTGCCCAACCCGGTGTGAAACGGTTCGTAACCCGCGCTGCAACAATTTCTTTTCATAACGGCTTCAAGTCCCTAGTGGTAATCGGGTAAAATCGGGCGATTTTGAAAATGCTCGGTTTCCACGTTTGAGGATGACTGTAAATGAGTGAACAACACGTCGATACGGGGCGCCGTCGGTTTCTGACGGTCGCTACCAGCGCGGTTGGTGGGGTGGCGGTGGCCGGGGTGGCCACGCCGTTCTTGATGAGCTTCTTCCCGTCGGAACGGGCCAAAGCGGCCGGCGCGCCGGTTGAAGTCGACATCAGCAAGCTGGAGCCGGGCCAGAAGATCAACGTCGAATGGCGCGGCAAGCCGGTGTGGGTGTTGTCGCGCACGCCGGAAATGGTCAAGAACCTGCCGAAGAACGACGACAAGCTGGCCGATCCGAAGTCCGAGATCGAGCAGCAGCCGGCCTACTGCCAGAACGAGACCCGGTCGATCAAGCCGGAGATCCTGGTCGCCGTCGGCATCTGTACCCACCTGGGCTGTTCCCCGACCTTCCGCCCCGACCTCGCGCCGGCCGACCTCGGCCCGGACTGGCTGGGCGGCTTCTACTGTCCGTGCCACGGCTCCAAGTTCGACCTCGCCGCCCGCGTGTTCAAGGGCGTGCCGGCGCCGAAGAACTTGGAAATTCCGCCGCACAAGTATCTGTCCGATACCCGACTGCTGGTCGGCGACGACAAATAAGCTGAAGGACACAAGATGAGCAAAGGGCAAAAGCTTCTCAACTGGGTGGACGAACGCTTCCCGCTGTCGTCGACGCTCAAGGAACACGTCACCGATTACTACGCGCCGAAGAATTTCAACTTCTGGTACTTCTTCGGTTCGCTGGCGCTGCTGGTGCTCGTGATCCAGATCGTGACCGGCATCTTCCTGACCATGAACTACAAGCCGGACGCGAACCTCGCCTTCCTGTCCGTCGAGTACATCATGCGCGACGTGCCCGGTGGCTGGATCATCCGCTACATGCACTCGACCGGCGCGTCGATGTTCTTCGTCGTGGTCTACCTGCACATGTTCCGCGGCCTGATCTACGGCTCGTACAAGCAGCCGCGCGAGCTGGTGTGGGTGTTCGGTTCGCTGATCTTCCTCGTGCTGATGGCCGAGGCCTTCATGGGCTACCTGTTGCCGTGGGGCCAGATGTCGTTCTGGGGCGCGCAGGTGATCGTCAACCTGTTCGGTTCGATCCCGGTGATCGGCCCTGACCTGTCGGTGTGGATCCGCGGCGACTACGTGGTGTCCGACGCGACGCTGAACCGCTTCTTCGCGCTGCACGTGATCGCGGTGCCGCTGGTGCTGCTGGCGCTGGTGGTGGCCCACCTGGTGGCGCTGCACGAGGTCGGCTCGAACAACCCGGACGGCATCGAGATCAAGAAGAACAAGGACCCGAAAACCGGTCACCCGGTCGACGGCATTCCGTTCCATCCGTACTACACGGTGAAGGACGTGCTGGGCGTCGCGGTGTTCCTGATCGTGTTCTCGGCCATCGTGTTCTTCCTGCCGGAAATGGGTGGCTACTTCCTCGAGCATCCGAACTTCGACCCGGCCGACCCGCTGAAGACGCCGCCGCACATCGCGCCGGTGTGGTACTTCACGCCGTTCTACGCGATCCTGCGCGCGATCCCGTCCTTCTTCGGTACCCAGGTGTGGGGCGTGCTCGGCATGGGCGCCGGCGTGGTGGTGATCGCGCTGCTGCCGTGGCTGGACAAGTCGCCGGTGAAATCGATCCGCTACCGCGGTCCGAAGTTCAAGTTCATGCTGGTGCTGTTCATCATCGCCTTCATCGGCCTGGGCATCCTGGGCGCGCTGCCGGCGACCAACACCCGCACCGTGCTGTCGCAAATCCTGACCGTCGTCTACTTCGCGTTCTTCTTCGGCATGCCGTTCTACACCAAGAACGACGTCGGCACCGTGCCGGTGCCCGACCGTGTGACCGAGAGCACGCCTGCCCGTCAGATCCGCTTCCTCGTGTTGTTCGCGGTGACGATCGTCGGTGCGGCGCTGTTTGCGATGTTCGTGTAATTGAGGGGACGACCAGCATGAAAAAAACATTCCGTCATCTGATCGCCGCGGTCGCCCTCGTGCTGCCGGCGGCCGGCTTCGCCGCCGAGAGCGGGGTGCCGCTCGAGAAGGCGCCGATCGACATCCAGGACACCGA
This sequence comes from Crenobacter luteus, assembly GCF_004345725.1. GTDB lineage: Bacteria > Pseudomonadota > Gammaproteobacteria > Burkholderiales > Chromobacteriaceae > Crenobacter > Crenobacter luteus. The sequence goes on from NZ_SLXG01000003.1 coordinate 25,161, forward strand.
GTCGATCCAGCGCGGCGCGCAGACCTTCGTCAACTACTGTCTGTCGTGCCACTCGGCCAACGCGATGCGCTACAACCGCCTGATGGACGTCGCGCTGTCGGAGGAAGAGATCAAGGGCAACCTGATGTTCGCCTCCGAGAAGATCGGCGACACCATGGCCGTCGCGATGGACAAGAAAGACGCCAAGGGCTGGATGGGCGCCGCGCCGCCCGACCTGTCGCTGATCGCGCGTTCGCGCGGTGCCGACTGGCTCTACTCCTACATGAGAAGCTTCTACCGCGACCCGAGCCGCGACACCGGCTGGAACAACCTGGTGTTCGACCGCGTCGGCATGCCGCACGTGCTGTGGGAGTGGCAGGGCGAGCAGGTGCTCAAGGTGGCCAAGGATGCCAAGGGCCACGAGAGCAAAACGCTCGAACTGGTGACCCCGGGCACGATGACCAAGCTGGAAAACGGCAAGGCCAACACGGCCGAGTACGACCGTCGCGTCGCCGACCTGGTGAACTACCTCGTCTTCATGGGCGAGCCGAACCAGGTCAAGCGCCACCAGATCGGCTACGTCGTGCTGATGTTCCTGTTCCTGCTGCTGTTGCCGTTTGCCTACTTCCTGAAGAAGGAATACTGGAAAGACATCCACTGACGCAGCAGGTGATCGATCAGAAAGAAACGGGGAGCGCGCTCCCCGTTTTTTGTTTTCAAATCAATGATTTGCTGTGTTTTTCTGGATTTTTCCGCTTGACAAGTGGTAGAATCTGCTCATTTGTTGATCAATTCGCAAGGGACCCTGCCCGCCATGATGACCCTCTACTCTGGCATCACCTGCCCGTTCAGCCAGCGCTGCCGCATCGTGCTGTTCGAAAAAGGCATGGATTTCGAGATCATCGACGTCGACATCCACAACAAGCCCGAAGACCTCGCGGTGATGAACCCGTACAACGAGGTGCCGGTGCTGGTCGAGCGCGACCTGATCCTGCACGAGTCGAACATCATCAATGAGTATATCGACGAGCGTTTCCCGCACCCGCAGCTGATGCCGGCCGACCCGGTGATGCGCGCGCGCGCGCGCCTGTTCCTGCACCGTTTCGAGAACGAGCTGTTCGTCCACGTCAAGGCGCTCGAGGCCGGCGCCAGCGGCAAGGAGGCCACCCGCGCCCGCGAAGCGATCCGCGACGGCCTGACCATGATCGCGCCGATCTTCGCCAAGCAGAAGTACATGCTCGGCGAGGAATTCACCATGATCGACGTGGCGATTGCGCCCTTGATGTGGCGCCTCGAGCACTACGGCATCGAACTGGGCAAGGCCGCCGCGCCTATCCTGAAGTACGCCGAGCGCATCTTCCAGCGCCAGGCCTTCATCGATTCGCTGACGCCGTCCGAAAAGGCGATGCGCAAGTAAGGACGCCGGCCGGCCGCACAGCGGTTGGCCGAGCCCCGAGGAGTCTGCCATGGCTGCCAGTACCAAACCCTATCTGATCCGCGCGCTGCACGAATGGTGCTGCGACAACGGCCACACGCCCTACATCGTGGTGTGGGTCGACGGCCGCACCCGGGTGCCGAAGGAGTTCGTCAAGGACAACGAGATCGTGCTCAACATCGGCTACAGCGCCACGCAGGGGCTGAAGATCGACAACGAGTGGCTGTCCTTTTCGGCGCGCTTCGGCGGCGTGCCGCGCGAGATCGCGATTCCGGTCGGCAACGTGCTGTCGATCTTCGCGCGCGAGACCGGCGAGGGCATGGGCTTCGAGGTCGAGCCGGCGGAGGAAGCCGCGCCGTCCGGTGAAACCGAGTCACCCCGGCCGGAAGGCGAGTCCGGTCCCGCCGGCGGTGCGCGAGCCCACCTGCGCGTGGTCAAGTAAGCGCCGCGCGCGGCTCATCAAGAACGGCCCGCACCGTCATGGTGCGGGCCGTTCTTTGTCGCCGTCGGCCAACGTTGGCCGAGCGCGAAAAAAGACGGGGACCGGATCGATCCCCGTCGTGAAGATTGCGCGGCCCGTCCTCCCTCAAGATCCGGACTGCGCAAGAGGCAAGCCTTATTCGACGCGTTCGCCGTGCAGCACCAGGTCCAGGCCCTCGCGTTCCTTCTCTTCGTCGACGCGCAGGCCGATCACCGCGTCGACCAGCTTGAGGATCACGAAGGTCACCACCGCGCAGTAGGCCATGGTGATGGCCACGCCGAGCGCCTGCGCCGACAGCGAGGCCTCGACGCCGCCGATGGCCTTGACCGCGAACACGCCGGTCAACAGCGCGCCGACGATGCCGCCGACGCCATGCACGCCGAAGGCGTCGAGCGAGTCGTCGTAGCCGAGCATGTGCTTCAGGCCGGTGGCGCCCCAGTAGCACACCACGCCGGAGATCAGGCCGATGGCGAGCGCGCCCTTGGCGTCGACGAAGCCGGCGGCCGGGGTGATCGCCACCAGGCCGGCGACCGCGCCCGAGGCGATGCCGAGCACCGACGGTTTGCCCTTGGCGATCCATTCGGCGAACATCCACGCCAGCGCGGCGGCGCCGGTCGCGATCTGGGTGATCATCATCGCCATGCCGGCGCGGCCGTCGGCGGCCACCGCCGAACCGGCGTTGAAGCCGAACCAGCCGACCCACAGCATCGACGCACCGATCAGCGTCAGCACCAGGTTGTGCGGCGCCATCGCCTCGCGGCCGTAACCGACGCGCTTGCCGAGCACCAGCGCCGCCACCAGGCCGGCGACGCCGGCGTTGATATGGACGACGGTGCCGCCGGCGAAGTCGAGCACGCCGTGGTCAGCCATCCAGCCGCCCGGCGCCCAGACCCAGTGCGCGACCGGCACGTAGACCGCCAGCGACCAGACCGTCATGAACACCAACATCGCCGAGAATTTCATCCGCTCGGCGAAGGCGCCGGTGATCAGCGCCGGCGTGATGATCGCGAAGGTCATCTGGAACATCATGAATACCGATTCGGGAATCGTGCCGGCCAGCGGGTGGGTGGTCAGCTTGGCGTCGTCCTTCAGGTAGACGAGACCGTCGAGTAGCACGCGGTCGAAGCCGCCGATGAACGGGTTGCCCGGCGTGAACGCGAGGCTGTAGCCGACCACCGTCCACAGCACGGTGATCAGCGCACAGATCGCAAAGCTCTGCATCAGCGTCGACAGCACGTTCTTGCGGCGCACCATGCCGCCGTAGAACAGCGCGAGGCCGGGAATGGTCATGAACAGCACCAGCGCGGTCGCGGTCAGCATCCAGGCGGTGTCGCCGGCGCTGATCGTCGACGCATCGACCAGGGTGGGGGCGCCGTCGGCCAGCGCCAGCGCCGGCATCGCGGCGAGCCCGGCGCCGAGCCAGGCGGAACGGTTGATGGTTTTCATCATTGCTCTCCTCTCGATTTACAGTGCGTCGGCGCCGGTTTCGCCGGTACGGATGCGGACTACCTGCTCCAGGTCCATCACGAAGATCTTGCCGTCGCCGATCTTGCCGGTGCGCGCGGCGTTCTCGATCGCCTCGAGCACCACTTCGAGCAGGTCTTCGGGGATCGCGATTTCCAGTTTGACCTTGGGCAGGAAGTCGACCACGTATTCCGCGCCGCGGTAGAGCTCGGTATGACCCTTCTGGCGACCGAAGCCCTTGACCTCGGTGACGGTGATGCCTTGCACGCCGATGGCCGACAGGGCCTCGCGGACCTCGTCGAGCTTGAACGGCTTGATAATCGCGCTTACCAGTTTCATGGCGGAGCCTCCTTCAGAGGATTCGGTTGGCCGGATTGCTTGCCGGGAACGACATGCAGAAACCGTGCCAGCATGCCGACCGGCCCGGAGAGGGCTTGGTAGCGGGAAGGGGAGTCGCCCCTTGCACCGACAGGGAGCGAAAGCCGACCTTCCGTGCACCAGGTTGGACCGCGGCGGGCTTCCGGCACCAGGCTGGGGCGGCGAGGTATCGCAAGGGAACCTTGCCGTCGGGGCGAGTCAAAGCGGCGTTGGCCTGCCCTTTTTGCTACACTCGAGCAGACAGGAAATGACACAGGCAAGGAGGCGAACATGCTCGGCCAGAAACTCTTCGAAGAACTCAGCAGCAAGATCAGCGAAACCATCGCCGCGAGTCCGGCCAAGGACGTGGAGAAGAACATCAAGTCGCTGATGTCGTCGACCTTCTCGCGGATGGACCTCGTCACCCGCGAGGAATTCGACGTCCAGCAGGAAGTGCTTGCGCGCACGCGCGAAAAGCTCACCCAGCTCGAGGCTCGCCTCGCCAGGCTGGAAGCCGCGCAATTTCCCGAGGTCGCCGCCGAACGGGAAGAAACCGAGGCAAGCCAGGGCCACTCCTGAGCCCGCGCGGCGATGGCGCTCGCGATCGTGCACAGCCGGGCGCTGTCCGGCATGCACGCACCCGAGGTGGCGGTCGAGGTGCATCTGGCCAACGGCCTGCCGTCTTTCACCGTCGTCGGCCTGCCCGATACCGAGGTAAAGGAAAGCCGCGAGCGGGTGAGGGCGGCGATCCAAGTCGCCGGCTTCGAGTTTCCCGCCCGTCGCATCACGGTCAACCTCGCGCCGGCCGACCTGCCCAAGGAGTCCGGGCGCTTCGACCTGCCGATCGCGGTCGGCATCCTCGCCGCCAGCGGACAGGTGTCCGCGGCCAGGTTGGCCGAGCACGAGTTCGCCGGCGAGCTGGCGCTGTCGGGCGAGCTGCGTCCGGTGCGCGGCGCGCTGGCGATGGCGTGGCACGCCTGCCGTGCCGGGCGGGCCTTTGTGCTGCCCTCGGCCAACGCCGCCGAGGCGGCCCGCGTCGCGCAGGCCCGGGTCTTGCCGGCGGCCTCGCTGACCTCGGTCTGCGCGCACCTGAACGGCCTGAGCCCGCTCGTCGCACAGCCGGCGACCCCGGTCGAGGTCCAGGACGACTATCCGGACCTGCTCGACGTCAAGGGGCAGGCCGGCGCGCGACACGCGCTCGAGGTCGCCGCCGCCGGAGCCCACCATCTGTTGATGGTCGGCCCGCCCGGCACCGGCAAGTCGATGCTCGCCGCGCGCCTGCCCGGCATCCTGCCGGCGATGAGCGAAGCCGAGGCGCTGGAGGCGGCGTCCCTGCATGCGCTGAGCGAGTCCGGCGGCCGCTTGCCTTGGCGTCATCGCCCTTACCGTGCGCCGCATCACTCGGCTTCTGCGGTGGCGCTGGTCGGCGGCGGTTCCGAGCCCAAGCCGGGCGAGATCAGCCTCGCGCACCACGGCGTGCTGTTCCTCGACGAGCTGCCCGAGTTCGACCGCAAGGTGCTCGAGGTGTTGCGCGAGCCGCTCGAGAGCGGGGTGATCCACATCTCGCGCGCCGCGCGGCAGGCGAGTTTTCCGGCCCGCTTCCAGCTGCTTGCCGCGATGAATCCCTGTCCTTGTGGCTTTCTCGGCCATCCGTCGGGGCGTTGCCGCTGCTCGCCCGAGCAGCTTCGGCGCTATCGCGGTAGAATCTCCGGTCCGCTGCTCGATCGCATCGATCTCGTCGTCGAGGTGCCCAGCCTCGCGCCGGCCGATTTGCGCCAGGGCGAGCCCGGAGAGGCGAGCGCGCTGGTGAGGCGCCGCGTCGAGGCGGCCAGGGAGCGCCAGTTGGCGCGCCAGGGCAAGCCGAACGCCCAGCTGAGCGGTCGGGAGCTCGAAGAGCTGGACCTGGCCGACGAAGACGCGCTGGCGACGCTGAGCCGGGCGAGCGAGAGGCTGGGCCTGTCCGCGCGCAGTTTCCACCGGGTCTGGCGGGTCGCGCTGACCATCGCCGACCTGGCTGCGGCGGACCGGCTCGGGCGCGCGCAGGTGCTGCAGGCCGTTCAGTTGCGCCGCGCGCTCGTCGAGGGCTGACGGGCGCGGGCATATCCGATGAAATCCGTTTGTATAGAGGTTGCATGGGCAATCGAGACTTGAAGAACTCGCCGCGTCCGGCGGCGAGCCGTTCGCGTGGCAAGTCGGCCGCGAGCAAGGGCGGCGGCGGCGTGCTGGCCGGCGTGCTGGTCGGCCTTATCATCGGCGTCGCCGTGGTGGTCGGCGTGGTGATGTATTTCAACCGCGCGTCCACGCCGTTCAGCAATCTGGAAAAGAACCAGCGCGACGCGACGGCGCAGACCGAGGACAAACCCGAGGTACTCGCGCCGGGCACCCGCCTGGCCGAGGCGCCGCAAACCGAAGCGCCGCAGCCGAGCTCCGCGCCGCTGGCCCAAAACCTTCCCGTGCCGGCCCCGCAGGCGATCGCCAAGGCCGCGCCGCCGAAGCCGGCCGCGCTGAAGGAGGAAGAGGCGCAGTTCGACTTCTACAAGATCCTGCCGGGCCAGCTCGACGCGGTGCCGGGCGAGGGCGGCAAGAAGGAACCTTCCGCCCCGGTGGCGGCCAAAAAGGCCTACCTGCAGGCCGGCGCCTTCCAGCACGAGGCGGAGGCCGACAACCTGAAGGCCAAGCTCGCGCTGCTCGGCGTCGAGGCCAAGATCCAGTCGGTCACCGTGCCCGACAAGGGCCTGGTACACCGTGTGCGGGTGGGGCCGTTCAGCCGCGGCGAGGATCTCGACCGCGTGCGCGCCCAACTGAAACAGGACGGCATCGATACCGCCGTCGTCAAGATCGACAACTAGGACGCCGCACCTGCGGTGCCGCACTTTTATCGCGGAGACGATTCGATGAAGAAACTCGCGCTCGTGGCGCTCTTGTTCGCCAGCTCGCTTGCCCAGGCGGCGATCACCCTCGGCAAGGACTACACCGTGCTGGCCAAGCCGCAGCCGGTCGCCGACCCGAAAAAGGTCGAGGTGATCGAGTTCTTCTCCTACACCTGCATCCACTGCTATCACCTGGAGCCTGTGATCGGCGCGTGGGAGAAAAAGCTGCCGGCCGACGTCGCCTTCCGCCGCGAACAGATCGTGTGGGCCAAGAACATGGAGGGCTTTGCCCGCCTGTACGCGACCATGAACGCCACCGGCACCGTCGGCAAGCTGCACCAGCCGGCGTTCGACGCGGTCATCAAACAGAAGGCCAACCTGGCCGACGCGACGGTGCTGTCCGGCTGGGTCAAGACGCAGAGCGTCGATACCAACCGTTTCATGCAGGCCTACCAGTCCTTCGGCGTGAACGCGCAGGTGGCGCGGGCGGGCAAGATCACCCGCGATTACGCGATCGAGGGTACGCCCACCATCGTCGTCGCCGGCAAGTACGCGACGCAGCCGGCCGAGCCGGCCCGCCTGATGCAGGTCGTCGACGAACTGATCGCGAAGGCGCGCAAGGAACAGGGCCGCTAGTCCGGCACGCGCGTCGCTTTGACGGTTCATGCGAGGCAGCCCAGGCTGCCTTCTTCATTGCCTTAACGAGAATTCACCGTGGATATATTGTTGTTGGCCAAGGCGCTGCTGCTGGGCCTGGTCGAGGGGATGACCGAATTCCTGCCGATTTCGAGCACCGGTCACCTGATCGTCATCGGGGACCTGATCAACTTCCAGAACGACGGCAAGGTGTTCGAGGTCGTCATCCAGCTGGGCGCGATCCTCGCCATCGTATGGGAATACCGCGCGCGCTTCCTCCGGGTCGCCTGCGGTCTCGGGCGCGATCGGCTCGCCAACCGCTTCGTGCTCAACCTGTTCATCGCCTTCCTGCCGGCGGCGATCATGGGCATGCTGTTCATCAAGCCGATCAAGGCCCATTTCTTCAACGCGATCAGCGTCGCCACCGCGCTGATCGTCGGCGGCCTGATCATCCTGTGGGTCGAGCGGCGCGACAACCACGTGCGCGTGCGTACCGTCGACGAAATGCGCCCGCTGGACGCGCTGAAGGTCGGCCTGGCGCAGGTGCTGGCGCTGATTCCCGGTACCTCGCGCTCCGGTTCGACCATCATCGGCGGCATCGCCTTCGGCCTGTCCCGTCAGGCTGCGACCGAGTTCTCCTTCTTCCTGGCGGTGCCGGTGATGTTCGCGGCGACCTTCTACGACATCTACAAGCACTACGAGCTGTTCAGCTCGGCCAACGTCGCGGTGATCGGGGTCGGCTTCGTCGCGGCCTTTTTCAGCGCCTTCGTCGCGGTGCGGGGCCTGATCCGCTTCGTGTCGGGGCACAACTACGTGCCGTTCGCCTGGTACCGCATCGCCTTCGGCCTGTTCATCCTGCTGTCGTGGCAGTTCGGCTGGATAGACTGGGTGGTGCAATGAGTGCTTGACCTGACGGGTGGATTGCGTTAAATTCGCTTTCCCTGACGCGGGGTGGAGCAGTCTGGTAGCTCGTCGGGCTCATAACCCGAAGGTCGTAGGTTCAAATCCTGCCCCCGCAACCAAATATAAACCCCTGATTCAGTTTTCAATTGAATCAGGGGTTTTCCGTTATGTGTCGCTAACGCTGCCACAACCCTGTGGTGTGCAGCGCTGCGCCGCTTTCAGGCATGCAGCGGTGATAGCGCGGTCAGCACCGGGCTTGAGTGCGTACCGCCTTTTTGCGGTTTTTCGTTGTCCAGCCCCGAGCGTGGGCAGCACACAGATACAGGCATGCGCAGCCCGGGGGAGTCGTTTTGCCAGGGGCGTTTAGCCCGGAAATGACAAGGTTGCTACCTTCAGTTACGATCTTCAGGAAAGACGGCCCCATCCCACTGCTGGCATCAGCGTGTGCATATAACATGACTAAGTCCCCCACCTCCGAACCGGTCAACCACCGCACCTTGGTCGGTCGGCAGCGCCGTGAGCGCACACGGCAGAAGATTCTATCTGCCGCGCTCAAGGTGTTTGCACGGACAGGTACCAATGCCCCTTTAATCGAAGATTTCATCGTGGAGGCGGGTATCGCTCGCGGTACTTTTTACAACTACTTCCGGACCACGGGCGAGTTGTTGGAGGCCACGATAGAATGGCTGAGTGCCGACTTTATCGAGTCGATCGAGTGCGAGCTCGGCGAACAAACCGACCCCTTGTTGCGCTTGGCGACCGGCCTGCAGTTATGGCTGTACAAGGCGGAGCATGATCTTGCCTGGGCTTCGTTCGTGGCCCGTCCGGACTTCATCAAACGCCTGCCTTTTGAGCCAGTCTGGCGCGACCTGCATGAAGGCCGGCAAGCGGGCCTGCTTGACTTCCCCAATGAGCGGGTCGCATTCGATTTGCTGGCAGGTACGATGATCGTCGCCATGCAAGGCTACGTTCAGGGTAATACGCCGGCAGGCTATACCACCGATATCGTTCGCATCGTGTTGCAGGGGCTGGGAGTGGAACCGGCCCGGATAGACACGGCACTGTCACACCCCCTGCCCATGGTGCGACGTCTGCCGGTGTCTATGCCTGTAGCCTGAGCCGGCTTCGTCGCCGGCCGCGGTTATGCCAAGCTACGCAGCAACCCAGGTCACCTCATACTTCAGACTGAACCCCGCCATGGCCTCGTTGATGGCCTGGGTGATTTCGGAATGCAGCGGCTGCGGTGCCGTAAGTACGATCCTGGCATAAACACCATGAACCGGGTGCGGTTCCACGCTGACCTGCCACTCCGACGCCTGCTGGACACACGGCGCGAGCACGGTGCGCAGCACATGCTCGGTTGCGTCATTGCGCAGATGGGGCTTGAAGACCTTGCCGACGGCCGTAAGCGGCAAACTGCCGACGACGAAGATCTCGCCTGGCACTGCCGCGCGCTCTGGGATCGCCGTACGGGCATAATCGATCAGCTCTTCCTGGCTGACGCTCGCCCCCTCGTGCAGCGTGACATAAGCAACCGGTAACTCGCCGGCGTAACGATCCGGCTTGCCGACGGCCGCCGCAAGCTGGACGGCCGGATGTCGCATGAGGGCCTCTTCGATCACCGCGGGATCGATATTGTGGCCGCCGCGGATAATCAGTTCCTTTTGCCTGCCGGTAAGCCAGAAATAGCCGTCCGCATCACGCCGGGCCAGGTCGCCGGTGTTCAGCCATCGACCATCGATCCACAACTTGCGGTTGGCTTCTTCCTGCATGTAACCAGCAAACACGTTGGGACCGCTGATGGTCAACACGCCGATTTCATCGACTGCACAATCGCGCACATAGACACCCTGTTCGTCCAGGATCACCGGTTTCATCTGCTGGTAGGGAATGCGCAGGCCGATCGAGCCAGGCCGGCGCTCCCCATCGCGCGGATTGATCGCACTGATGCAAGTTCCTTCGGTCAGGCCGTAGCCTTCCAATATGCGAATACCTGTGCTCTGTTCAAACTGCCGGATCAGCGCGGCCGGCATCGGTGCGGCGCCGCAGATGCCGAATCGCAACGACGACAGATCGGCCTCGCCCCGTGGCACGGCCATCAGGGCCGCGTATACCGTCGGTACGGCCGAGAAGGCGGTAATTTTAAAACGCTCGACCAGTTGCCAAAACTGGGCAAGCATGGCCCGGTTGCGGTAGCCCTGCGGTCCCGCGAGTACGACATGCGAGCCGGCCATGAAGGCGGTCAAGCCGGTGACAATGACGCCATTCACATGGAACAGCGGCAGGCCGCACAGCAGGGTGTCGCCGGGACCAAGGTCGACTGCGACCGTGCCGCACCAGGCGTTCGCCAGCTCGTTACCGTGGCTGTGCCTGGCGGTCTTGGGTGTACCGGTGGTACCGCCGGTATGAAAATAAGCACAGATATCATCGCGCTTGATACGACGGCCGCTGAGCAGGTGATCCGCCGGCATCTTGAGCCGCTCGATGTCGAACGACAGGGCTCCTTCTTCCGGAGCTGACTCGTTGACCACCAGAACGGCCTGCAACGACGGGACTTTGCCGCGCAGTTGTACGACCTTATCCCACAACTCCGGCCCAGCGCTGCGCCCGAGCGTAACCAACACCTTGCAGGAAACCTCGTTCAGCAGCGCCGCAATCTGCTCGGCCTCCAATAGCGGGTTAATCGGGTTGACGATGCCTGCAGCCTGCCCTCCCCACAATGCGAAGTGGGTCTGCGGCAGATTGGGCAACAGGTAGGACACCACGTCAGACGCCCCTACGCCTAGCGTATGGAACAGATTGGCTGCGCGCGTGATGTTGGAGAACAGTTCCTTGTAGCTCACGGTCAATGCCGCTTCGTCGGCAGACCCTTGCGGCAGGAAACTCAATGCCGGGGCATCAGGCCAAGCTTTGGCCGCGCGTCTGAACACGTCGTAGCTAGAGTCGAAACCCTCCAGACGCTGGTCAAGCGGGGTGGACTCCAACCGCTCGATATCGGCCAGAGAATGAATTGTTCGGTCACTCATAGCGCTGCTCCAGGTGTGATCTCTGTAAAGTGTGTGATTGCTGTGGTTGCTACATCCGTCCCCACTCGCGGTGACGTCGATTAAAGGGCGTCGGCATGAGCCGCCGGCTGGCTGCCGCGTCAAGGCCCGCATCCCGGACACCGGCATGACCTGATCCTGCCGGGGAATGTAGGCCGGCACGCGCTTTATCCGCCTTGCGACGCGACGGCGCGCCTCACCGTCGACAAACGACAGGAGGCAACAGCAGCGCCCGGCCGGGTCGCTGCCATGCCACATGATCGAAAGCCTGCCTGGCATTAGCGAAGGGAACGGCAATGCCCACCGGCAGCTTCAGCGCGCCTTCACTCAGCAAGCGATGCAGCGCGTCGAGCGCTTCTTCTTCCGGTTTGAACACGACCCAGCCGTAACGGGCCCCTTTGGCCGTGGCCAACGTTCTGGCGCGCTGAAAGTCACGCCGGGTTCGCCAGGCGCCGCCAATCCAGCCGTGCTTGTCAAAATTCGGCAGCAAGGGGTGAACCGTGGTCGCCATGCCCAGTGCCCCCGGCTTGAGTGCCGCGATCAGCGTTTCCTCGTCCTGCCAGGCGCCAAAATTCAGCGCCGCGTCGTAGCACTGCGGCAAGCCGGATAAAGGTTGGCGCTTGCGATCCCAAACCCCGGTCGCACCGAGGCTTTTGCAAACCTCGACATTCTGCGTAGCACAGATCGCGGTCACGATTGCCCCCCAGCGTCGCAGTAGCTGGATGGCCAGTCGGCCGAGCCCGCCGGAGGCGCCGTGTACCAGTACTTCGCACCCCCTGGCGTTGGCCTCGCTGATGCCAGCCTTGCACAGCGATTGCCACAGCGTGGTAAAGGTGTATGGAAAAGCCGCCAGAGCGTGGGCGTCGTGACCCGCGACGAAGGGGCGGAGCCAGCGCGCGTCCACCGCCACATGGGTCGCGTACGCACCATTCTTCCCCGTCGGAACAAGACCGAAGACGCGGTCTCCCGGGCGCCAGCTTGTGACTGCCGGACCGACGGCCTCGACGACGCCGGCGATATCGTTTCCCAACACCAGCGGGAATCGTCCTGCCCCCCTGAGCGTCAACAAACGTTGGCCGTAGCCGCCTGCGCGCTTGACGTCGATAGGATTGACGGCCGCCGCTTCGACGCGCACCACGACCTGCCCCTTGCCAGGTTGCGGCACGGGCATGGCCTCGATCCTGAATGCCGGCAACTCCGCGGGAGAGGTGCAGAGAAGACGCTGGCCAACATTCATTTAGCGACGACCTTCGTGCGTTGCTGACCGAGATCCAGCGCGCCGTCGTCGGTACGAATGCTCAGCGTCATGACATCGTTGGGCTGAAGGTAGAGCGGATTCTTCGTCGCTTTCGCGATGAAGGCCTTCCACTTCGCCGCATCGGACATGAAGTGTTTGAGAATGAACATGACCAGTTTGCCCGGTGCCTTGGCGGCACAACCGGCCGGCGTGCCGGTCGCGATCAGGTCGCCAGCCTGCATATCGTGCATCGCGGCCAGCTCGGTCAGGGTTTGGGCTGGCTTGAACAGCATCTCGCCACAGTAGGCTCGCTGCCGGACATCGCCATTGACGCTCAGCGTCATGTTCAACTCGCGCCAGCGCCGCCACTCCTGCGGTTCGAGCAGCAGCAATACCGGGCCGGTCGGGCCGAAGGTGCGGTAGCTCTTGCCCTTGTAGAACTGGCCCTGTGGCAGTTGTACGTCGCGCGCCGATACGTCGTTGACGATGGTCACGCCCGCCAGTACCTCGTGCAGTCGGTCGTCGCTGACCACCTCGCCGGGCACCAGATCCCGCGCCAGCACCAGACCCAGCTCGATCTCATAGTCCAGCAGTTTTACGTGAGCTGGGCGCACCACGTCGTCGTAGGGGCCGCTGATGCAGGAGGGCGCCTTGGTGAAGATGGTGTTGAACGGGAAGTTCTTCGGGTCGAGGCCGGATTCGCGCACGTGGCTCTCGTAATTGACACCCTGGCAGATGAACTGCTGATTCGCGGTCACCGGCGGCAGCACGCGGACGCTGCCCAGGTCGATCGTCGCTTGGGCGGCAGTCAATTGCCGGGCGGCGTCGCGCCCTTTGCGGACGACATCGGCGGTCGTCGGGTAGTCGCCCGCCAGCGGGGCGATCTTGTTGCCGAAGACAACGCCCCACTGTGGCGTGCCATTGGAGAGGAAACGGATCAGTTGGGTAGCCATGGTACTTCCTTGAGCGTTCAATTAGAGCCAGGGGCGGGCCGGGGTATCGAGCGTCTTGCCGATCAGACGCAGCTTGGCCATGCTCAGTCGCCCCTGCCAGATGAGTTTCAGGGCGCGCCAGACGAGCCCCAGCGACTTGGCGGGAAAGATTTCGCGGGGGGCATCGTCGCCCCAGGCCCAGATGCTGCCCGTCGAAAACGGCACGTAGCGCGTCTCGTAGTCGGCGGTGAACACGTCGCCGTCGGTGTAGTGCTCGAAGTCGAAGCCGTCCGCGTCCTTCCAGTAGTCGAACAACTGGCTGCCCAGCAGGTGCCGACCGATGCCCCAGAAATGCTTGTGACCGCGTGCATGCATGACCTGTTGGCCCTGACCCAGCGCATCCAGGTCGATGACCTCCCAAGCGCTGTGCTCGTACCGCGGCTCCAGCGCACTTGCCAACACAAAGGTGTGGTGATCCGCAGGTTGCTCGCCAAGATCGAGTCTGAAGAAGGTCACAATGGGCGAGCCGTCTTCGAGGTATTGCACGTCGGTCGGGATGATCCCGATGTGACGCATATACCACTCGGCCATGGCTTCGAAGTTGGCGGTCTGGTAGACGAAATGGCCCAGCCTGCCAACCAGGGCCGGAGCGATGGCCGAACGGACCGTCCTGTTGACGCGCCGGATGTCACCCAGCACGTTCATGTCCTGCTGCAGTGACGGCCGGGTCGGCAAGGCCGGTACGGAGCCCCAGTCGGTGATCAGCCAAAGGTCGTTGCCATCCGGATCGACGAGTGCGACGCCGCGGCCACCGCCGGGGATCAGCTCGGGCGCGAGCGGTTTGGCCTGGCTCTCCCGCTCCAGCCGCGCGAAGTCGGTGTCGGCGGGCACCACGAACGCCGCCCCGGCAAAGCGGGGGCGCTCGGACTTCGTCGCCACCAGGATGGCCGGTGCGGTGCCGGCGCCGCGCATCACCAACTGCTCGGCGCTACGGGATACCGTCACCAGGCCGAAATCGCTCCAGAAACGCTCGGCTTCGATCAGATCCTTCTTTTCGAAGCGCAGGAAGGCAAGCTGGGTCGCCTTTTGCCACGGCCGTGGCCGTACCAGTTTCTTGACATGCTGGGGAGCCTGGCTGGAGGGGTACTCGGGTGGCGCCTGCAGTTCGTTGGACTTCTTCATAAACACTGTCCTTCCTTGAAACAAATTGGCCCGTGAATCAGGCGATACGAATTTCGCCCAGATACAGGCTTTCCGTGAGTTCGCAGTCGATCCGCGCCCGCCCCAGTGCGTGACGGATTTCGACGCGATAGGCACCGCTCGCCCTGTCCAGATCGCCAAAACGGAAGTCGCCGAAGTCGTCGCTGTGCGTTGCGGCGATTATCTTCTCCCCCTGGAATAGCACGACGTCGGCACCGGCAACGCAATCGATGACCCCCGAAACGCTGGCGCTGACGCTGCCGCCGATGAAGCACTTCTCCCAGCGATCCAGATTCCGGTAATAGACGCGAGGTTTGGCATTCAGCTTGGGCAGCAGCGTCCGCAGCCCCTCCTTGCCGGCTTTTTCCTGCATGGCCTTATCGTCGAGCTTGACCGCCTCGAATACTTCGGTCGGGCAGGACTGCTGACAGCGCGGGCCTTTCCAGCCGGCGTCCAGCAGATGGGCGTCGAAAATCCAGGTCTGCGGCACCTGTTGCTCTTCATTCCAGACGATGGCTTTGTAGGGGCAGGAACGGACGATATCCTTGCGCCCCTTCGCCTTGACCGGGTCAATGATGACGATGCCATCGTCGCGTTTGCTGATCGCGTCGCCGCCGACCTTCATGCACGGCGCATCGTCGCAGTGGTTGCACATCACCGGCAGGTAGGTCGTCTCGACCATCGGCGCCTCTCCCTGCACTCGGCGCAGGATGCGGATCGGCGCCTCGCTGGCGAGAGACGCGGGCGCCGCGTAGCCCGGATAGTCGTTGCCGACATGTTCGTCGCGGTCGGCGATCACGCAGTTGTAGCAGTTCTCGCAACGCCCGACGTTGATGATCAGATTCCACTTAGTCATGGGCCACTCCTGCTTCGATACGGCTGTGTTTGAAGGCTTCGGCTCCCTGCCATTTCTCGATCTGGACCAGACACGAGTTCGGGCTCATGCTGCTGGTCCCCTGGGTCTGCGGCCGGTCCGGGGTGAGCATGTTCATGCAGCCACCGATTTCGACCACTTCGCCGGCCACCTCCACCAGCTGGAACTCGGCACTGGCTTCAAAGGACTTGACCACCCCCGGCACCACCAGCGCCGACACATCGGCGGCGCAGATCACCGCACCGCGGTCGTTCCAGACCTTGACCAGATCGCGGTGTGCAATGCCGCGTGCAACCGCATCGGCGGGGCTGATGCGCAGCAGCCAGAAGTCGTGGCCGGCGATACGGGCGCGATGGTCCTGCACCCGGCTGGTCACGCTGCTCTTGCCGTCGCTGGAGGTATGGAAGCTGTAGCGCGAGTGGGTCGCGATCATCTGCAGCGGATACTTGGCGGCCAGTTCGCTTGTGCCCAGACCTTCCCACGAGGGGATGTAACGGTTGAGCGCTGGCCGCTCGGGGTTGTCCCTGGTATGGCGCTTGAGGATTTCCGGCACGAACTCGATCTTGCCGCTGGGGGTCTGCAGCCCCTTGCCGAACTCGTCGGCGAATTGCGAAGGCAGCGGATGCGGCTCCGGCACATCCTTGCGGCGGTCTTCTGCGAACCAGCGCATGTCTACCGGCGCGCGCAGCTCCGGCCTTTCCGGTGGCACGACGTAGTAACCCTTGCGGCAGAATTCGGCCCAGGAGATCCTCTCCGGCAAGTCCGAGGAGTCGAACATCCGCTTGACCCAGTCCAGTTCGCTGCACCCCTCGGTGAACACGCCGCCCAGCCCCAGCCGTTCCAGAATGGCCGTGAAGATGTCGTAGTCGGAACGCGACTCGCCGAGCGGCTCGATGCACTTGTGCTGCAGCGTCACCAGACGATGGTTGACCAGGGTATAGCCGTGGTGGGCATAACCGCCCGAATTGCACCATTCGCCGATGTCCCAACGCTCAAGCTGGGTGCAGGCCGGCAGGATGACGTCGGCGAACTGCGCTTCGCCCTCCATCCAGATCGACTGGTTGACCACGAATTCGATGCTGTCGTGGCGGTAGGCGTCGATCCAGCGACCGGACTTGGTGACGGTGCTGAACGCCGAACCGCCGTAGCGGTAGATCATGTGGATCGGCGAATAGCCGGGTATCGGATAGGTGAAGGGCGCGAACTGCGCCTCCTGCGACATGCCGTCCCAGATATAACCGGTGGCATGGCCGTCGATGATGGCGTCGGGCAGTTGCTGCCGCGGAACCAGCTGCTTTACCGGATTCATGGTCAGGATGTGCGGCATGCGCTGGTAATTGTTCACCGCGTTGCCGGTCCACATCAGGTCGCCGGAAATCCCGCCGTCGGCATAGCCGGGGAAATAGAAGTGATGGTCCACCGGCGTACCGATTTGCAGGCAGCCGAAGTTGACGCCGGGTTTGCCCCAGCCCTGCATAGCCATCATCATGATCAGGCAGCGTGCCCACTGCTGGCCGGTGGCGCCGCGACCAGCACCGCCGAAGCCGGCGCCGGTCATGCCGGTCGCCAGATAGACCTTTTTGTTACCCCACTTGCGCGCCAGCGCGCGCACGTCCTTGGCCGGCACGCCGGTTTCGGCCTCCTGCCATTCGGGAGTCTTGGCGATGCCATCGGTCTCGCCCAGCAGGTAGGCTCTCCACTCGTCGAAACCGGTAGTGCGGGCCGCGACGTAGTCCTTGTCGTACAGGCCTTCGACGGTCCACACATACATGATGGCGATGGCCAGCGCGGCGTCGGTTTGCGGCCGGATCGGAATCCAGCGTCCGCCGAGCAACTGTGCGGTCGGGTTGTTATGCGGGTCGATATGCACGAACTCGATGCCGAGTTCCTTGGCCCACAGACGGCGCGTCGTGCCCTCGAAGCCGGCGTAGGCGCCGTTGGTGCTCTCCGGGTCGCAGGACCAGAAGACGATCATCTCGGCTTCCTTCAAGCAGTCCTCGACCGTGCTATAGCCTGCCGGCACACCGATGCGCATCGAATTGCCGAAGTGATGCGTGGCGCCCCAGTACCAGCCCTCCCAGCTGTCAGGGTTGGCCGCAACGCGGGTGAAACCGATCAGGTTGGCGAAGCGCATCAGCGAACTGAGGTAATAGCCGACATTGCCCCACGAATGATGCGACGACATCGGGAAGGTGATCGAGCCGGGGCCGTGCACGCGCTTCTGGCGCTTGATTTCCTTGC
Source organism: Crenobacter luteus (assembly GCF_004345725.1). GTDB lineage: Bacteria > Pseudomonadota > Gammaproteobacteria > Burkholderiales > Chromobacteriaceae > Crenobacter > Crenobacter luteus. The sequence goes on from NZ_SLXG01000003.1 coordinate 42,814, forward strand.
TGACGATGTCCAGCGCCTCGTCCCAACTGATCGGCACATAGCCCGACTTGCCACGGTTTTGCGGGTTGCGCTCGCCATCGGGGTCGAAATCGACCCGCCTCATCGGCTGCAGAATGCGCTTGTCGGAATAGACCAGCGACTTCAGCGACAGCGCGTGCGGCGCCACCAAGGCGCGGCGCTGCGGGCGGAAGGTCTTGCCGCGCGCCTGCAGCTCCCAGCTTGGCGCGTCCTTGTCGTCGAGCTCGAGAGGCGTGACGCGCTGGATGCGACCATTCTTGACGTAGACGAACAGCGGCCCGCCGTTGGTGCAGGTAGTGTAACGCCGGGTGCCGTCGCGCATCGCGACGCCCATCTCCAGGCCGACGGTCTGGCTGAGATTGAGCGTCTGCATGAACCAGACGACCAGCTGATCCGGTCCCTTGGCGACGACCTTGAAATTCTTGGCGGCATGGATGATCTCGCCCTGGTCCGGGTTGGGCATCAGGAATTTGAGAGCGGTCGGCAGATCCTTGAACAGCATGCTGACATCGGCATCGGTTGCCTTGCCGGCGCGGGCCATTACCTTGCCGCCGCGGATTTCCAGGAAGCGGCCGATGCTGCCATCCTGCAAGCCGATATAGGCGGTGCAGTTTCTCTGCAGCAGGCGCGTGCGGAACGCCGGGTACTTGCGGGCGGTAAAGCCGAGCACCTTGGGCAGGGCGAACAGGATGGTCTTGAGGAGTAGTTTCTTCATGGGGGGCAATCTTGAATCGGGTCCCGCTGCCGGAGGTTCTGCCCGCTGCGTTTTGCCGCGGACAGAACTCGTCGGCCATGGGTTAAGGGATGTCCGGAATGGTCACAGACCAGGGAAGGGCGGCCCCCACTGCAACAGCGTGTCGCGGCCGAACGGGTAACGCAGCGTCGGCGTGTCGGCGTTGACCATGTCGCCATCGGAGTAGTGCTCGACATGGAAACCGGCCGGATCGGTCCAGTAGTCGAAGATCTGGCTGCCGTGGAAGTGGCGGCCGATACCCCAGCGGTGCTTGTAGCCCTTGTCCTGCATCAGCATGTGGCCGGTGCCGACATCGTCGAAATCGCGGCATTCGAAGGACGCGTGATCCAGCCCCGGCGCCGCTGCCTGCACGATGGCGAGGGTGTGGTGGTCGGTCCATTCGGCGCCCTTGTCGAGGTGCATGAAGGCCGCCAGCACATTCGCCTCGTTACCGTCGTGGATCAGCTCGGAGGGTTTCAGGCCGAGGTTATGCCCGTACCACTCGATCATCTGCTGGGCGGCCGACGAGAACACGGCCAGATGGCCGAGCCGCTGGATGTGCGACGGTCCATACCCCGGACGCTGGTATCGGCCGAGACGGTTCTTGGCGTGCGCATCGTTCCAGACGATGGGCTCGCCACCGCAGGGAAGCGGCTCCAAACGCCGGGCACCAAAGCCGAATTCGAGCCGACGTCCTTCCGGATCGGTGGTATGGAAATAGCGGCCGCCACCGGGGTGCGGGCAATCGGTGATGTCGGCGCCGAAACGGGTGGCCAATTGCAGCAAGGCGTCCTCACTGGCGACCCGGAAGCCCATGCCGACAAAGGCGGCATCGCCTTGCGTCGTGACATAGGAAAACGGTGCACCGCCATAGGAGCGCAGATAAAGTGCATCATCCTGCTGCACCGCATCCAGCAAACCGTAATCGAGCATGAATTGGCGAATGGCAGCCAAGTCGGGATGACGGAAAATGACGTATTCAATATCGTCGATCAGCATTTAACTTTCCTTCTCGTTCCAACAACCCCCGTGCGCCAAAGTGCCATCGCGGGTCCAAAGACACGCTGTTAGCCGGCGAGCCCGCTTCAAGCGGATGGAGGCCACGAGCGAAGGCTGGGAATCCATACCGCTCGCGATCGGCGAAAACCTGTATCCGCCCCATTTATCCGCACCACGGATGCAGATGCGACGTCCGCTGTCAGGCAAATAGCTTGACGTAGCAGGGGGAAAACCTTCGCTCAGAATTTGTGGGTGAGGCCGATCCCGAGCAGGTTGGCGTGGCTGCGGTAGCGGCCATGCAGCGTGCCCGGGCGGTCGGTGCTACTGCCGTCGTAGTTGTTGGCGCTGCGGTCGATGGCCGCTTCTTTGAACTTCAGATAGCTGTAGGCGACATCGACCGTGTTGTGCTCATCGATCCGGTAGCTGGCCCCCAGCGAAAGCATTTGCCGATCGCTGTCCGGCATCAGCGGCTGGGCGTAGCGAGAGTCGGAAACGGGCGAGTGGTCATACATATACCCCCCGCGCAGTGTCCATTGCCCGTCAAGCCGGTAGCTCGCACCGAGCGAGGCACGCCAGCTGTTTTTCCATTCGAGTTTGTCGGTGGCTTTGCGATCGGGATCCTGCGCGGTCGGCATCTCGATCACGAGGGACTGGAAGCGGCTATGGCGGGACCAGGTCACATCGCCCATGATCGCCCAGCGGGAATCCAGCTGTTGGTAAGCATGGAGGGTGAGCGTTTCCGGCGTGGTCAGATCGACCGAGCTATCGCTGTCGTCGAGGGCGCCCGTACCCTTGACCAGTTGCGACACCGGCGTGCCGGGGACGGAATAGCGGGCATTGCCCCGCAGCGTATGCTTGATGAAAGAACGGTATGCGACGCCGATGCGGGTATCCGAAGTGGGCGTAAACAGGTAGCCGAGATTGAAGCCGTATCCCCAGTCATCGCCGGTCACACGGATTCTGGAATCGGGCTCAGACGAGACGAAGCTCAGCTTCTTCTCCAGCACCGCATCCATATATTGCGCCGTGACGCCGAAACCGATGCTGTGCTGTTCGCTCAGCTTGAGCGCGATCGAGGGGTTGATCGCGATCGACTTCAAATCAATCGCGCTGCCGTAATAGCGGCCGGCAAAATCGTCGTCATACTTGATTTTGGCGCCGAACGGCGCGTATACGCCGACCCCGGCGGTCAACTGCTCGTTCAGGCGGTGCGCCAGGTAGAAGTGTGGCGCCACGGCGGTCTTGGCGTAGCGCCCGCCGCCGCCGGCCGGAGAGACCGGAGCGCTATTGCCGAAGATGTCGTTGCGGGTGGCCGCGCTGCCGCTGAACGCCGAATGCGGGACGACAATGTCGGCGCCAACGGTCAGCTGGCTGCTGTCCAGCTGCGTCAGCCCCGCCGGGTTGTAGAAAATCGCGGAAGGGTCGGCCGCCTCAGCCGAGCCGGCGTTCGAGCTGCCCTGCGCCCTGATGCTTTGCAATTCCAGTTGATAGCCGGCAGCCCAAGCCGCCTGGGCTGCACCATATGCAGCGGCAGCCAGTATGGCATGCCTCGCCATTGTCCTCTTCGACATTCCCGTCTCCTTTGTGCATTGTGAAGCTCGCCCTCTTCGTAGCGTCCTTCGACTTTGATTCAAAAACATCAATAGTGTCAACTTGACATTGATGTTCACAAAGAAAACGAAGCGATTGTCGTTTTTATGTCACCTGGCGCGCAGGGGGCTGCAAGGAATCGAGCCCGTGGCGGTGTTGCTGCCGTGTCAACCGCGTGGACGGGTCGGTTCCGGGCCCGGGGCAGGCCGGATCCCTTTCTCGAGGCGCAGCTTGTACCCGAACCGTTCGAGGCCGCCTGCGCCGACGCCGGCCAGCCGCTGACCCTGAGGCGCCACGCCGGCTACGACCACGGTTATTATTTCGTCTCCACCTTCGTCGAGGACCACCTGCGCCACCACGCCGAACGCCTGTCGGCGCGCTGACGCGCGGCATCCGCCATGAGCCAGAAATTCCGCATCGAACCCTACGCCGGCCCCGCCGGCGGCTGGGGCGCGCTCAAGAGCACCACCCGCCACCTGCTGAACAGCGAGCAGGCGCTGAGCAACCTGAAGACGCTCGCCAACACCAACCAGCCGGGCGGCTTCGACTGTCCCGGCTGCGCGTGGGGCGAGGGCAAGCACAGCGGCCGGGTCAGCTTCTGCGAGAACGGCGCCAAGGCGGTGAACTGGGAGGCGACCGCGCGCCGCGTCGACGCCGTCTTCTTCGCCGAGCATTCGGTCGCCTCGCTGTACGCGCAGAGCGACCACTGGCTCGAAGCGCAGGGCAGGTTGGCCGAGCCGATGGTCTACGACGCGCAAACCGACCACTACCGGCCGATCTCGTGGGACGGCGCCTTCGCGCTGATCGCCCGGCACCTGAAGGCGCTCGATTCGCCCGACCAGGCCGAGTTCTACACCTCGGGGCGCACCAGCAACGAGGCGGCCTACCTGTACCAGTTGTTCGTGCGCGCCTACGGCACCAACAACCTCCCCGACTGCTCGAACATGTGCCACGAGGCCAGCGGCGTCGCGCTCAGGCGCAGCGTCGGCGTCGGCAAGGGCACGGTGACGATGGACGACTTCGAGCGGGCCGACGCGATCTTCGTGTTCGGCCAGAACCCCGGCACCAACCACCCGCGCATGCTCGACACCTTGCGCGACGCGGTCCGGCGCGGCGCGCAGGTGGTCGCGGTCAACCCCTTGAAGGAGCGGGGGCTCGAGCGCTTCACCCACCCGCAGCACCCGCTCGAGATGCTCGCCGGCGGCGGCACGACGATGCACACCCGCTACGTGCAGCCCAGGCTCGGCGGCGACATGGCGCTGGTGCGCGGCATGGTCAAGTCGCTCTTGGCCGCCGAACGCGCTGCGCAAGAGCGGGGCGAGCCGCCGGTGTTCGACCACGCCTTTCTCGCCGAGCACGCCGCGGGGCTGGCCGACTATCTCGCCGAAGTCGACGCGACGGGCTGGGACGCGATCGAAACCCAGAGCGGCGTCGCACGCGCGACCATCGAAGGGTTGGCCGAGGTCTACCGCCGCGCCGAGCGCGTGATCGCGACCTGGGCGATGGGCATCACCCAGCACAAGCATTCGGTCGCGACGATCCAGGAAATCGCGAATCTCATGCTGCTGCGCGGCAACGTCGGCAAGGAGGGCGCCGGCCTGTGCCCGGTGCGCGGCCACAGCAATGTGCAGGGCGACCGCACGATGGGCGTCAACGAACGGCCGGCCGACGCCTTCCTCGACGCGCTCGGCCAACGTTTCGGCTTCGCGCCGCCGCGCCGCCACGGCCACGCGGTGGTCGAGGCGATCGAAGCGATGCGCGCCGGGCAAAGTCGGGTGTTCTTCGCGCTCGGCGGCAACTTCGCCGCCGCGACGCCGGACACCGCCGCGACCGAGGCGGCGCTGCGGAACTGCGACTTGACGGTGCAGGTCAGCACCAAGCTCAACCGCAGCCACCTGGTGGTCGGCAAGGCCGCGCTGATCCTGCCCTGCCTGGGCCGCACCGAGATCGATATTCAGGCCGGCGCGCCGCAGCGGATCACGGTCGAGGACTCGATGAGCATGGTGCACGCCTCGGCCGGCGTGCTCGAACCGGCGTCGGCGCAGCTCAAGTCCGAGCCGTCTATCGTCGCCGGGCTCGCCGAGGCGGTGCTCGGCAAGTGGCCGGTCGACTGGGCGTGGTTGGTCGAGGACTACGACCGCATCCGCGAGCTCGTCGCCGACACCGTCCCCGGCTTCGAGGACTTCAACGCGCGCCTCGCTTCGCCGCGCGGCTTCTATCTGGGCAACAGCGCGCGCGAGCGGCGCTGGCAGACCGACAGCGGCCGCGCCCACTTCGCCGCCGCGCCGCTGCCGGACCACCTCGAGTCGCACGAGGGCGAGCTGGCCTTGCAGACGCTGCGCTCGCACGACCAGTACAACACCACCGTCTACGGCCTCGACGACCGATATAGAGGCGTGTTCGGCGGGCGGCGCGTGGTGTTCGTGTCCGCCGCCGACCTCGCGCGGCTCGGCTTCAAAGCCGGCGAGACGGTGAACCTCGTCGCCGAGTGGGGCGACGGCGTGACGCGCCGCGCCGACGGCTTCACGCTGGTCGAGTACGACATCCCGGCCGGCTGCGCCGCCGCCTACTACCCGGAAACCAACCCGCTCGTCGCGCTTGCGAGCGTCGGCGACGACAGCCGCACGCCGACGTCCAAGTTCGTGCCGATCCGGCTCGAGCGCAGCGGGCCTTGAGTCCGGTGCCGCGTCGGCTACGATGGAAAATCGGGGCGACGCGGAGCGGGAGGGCATCGTGACGGGAAGAATGGGAATCGTGCTGGCCGTGGCGGCGGCGCTGGCCGTGCCGCAGGCGTGGGCCGCCAAGCGCGGCGGCGAGTCGAGGTCGGTCGAGCGTGGCCGCTACCTGACGCAGATCGCCGGCTGCAACGACTGTCACACGCCCGGCTATCTGATGTCGGGGGGCAAGGTGCCGGAGAAGCAGTGGCTGACCGGCGACGCCTTCGGCTGGAACGGTCCGTGGGGCACCACTTACGCGAGCAATCTGCGGCTCTACATGCAGGGCCTCAGCGAGTCGGACTGGCTCAAGGTCGCCCGCCACCGCGAACTGCGGCCGCCGATGCCGGTGCCGACGCTGCGCGCGATGAGCGACGCCGATCTGGTGGCGCTCTACCGCTACATCCGCTTTCTCGGCCCGGCCGGCGAGCCGGCGCCGGCCTACCAGCCACCCGGCGAGCCGCCGCGCGGGCCGGCGGCGGTGTTTCCGGCACCGCCGAAATAGCGGCGGCCATACGTCAAAAAGCCGCGGCATGCCGCGGCTTTTTGACGTGGGCGAGGCGGCTCAGACCGCCGCGCCGCCGGTTTCGAACCAGGTCTGCACGATGGCCATCGCCGCAACCTGGTCGAGCGCCGGTTTCTGCTTTCTGCCGCGCACGCCGGCCTCGGCCAGCAGCGACTCGGCCAGTAGCGAAGTGTGGCGTTCGTCGACCAGCCACACCGGCAGGCCGAAGCGGCCCTTGAGCCGCTGTGCGAACTTGGTTGCCAGCCGCGTCATCTCGTGCGGCGTGCCGTCGGCGTGCGTCGGCAGGCCGACCACCAGCGCGCCGGGTTGCCATTCGGCGATCAGCCTGCCGATCGCGGCGAAACGTTCGTCGTTGCTCGGGGTATCCAGCGTCACGAGCGGCGTGGCGACGCCGACCTCGGCGGCGCCCATCGCGACGCCGATGCGGCGCTCGCCGAAGTCGAAGCCCAGTACGGTCGAATCTGTCATCGGGGAGCCGGCGGGGTCAGGCGTGGCCGACGTCGCCGGACAGCAGCGTCGAGTGGATGCCCAGCAGCGCCATGCCGGCCTCGAAGCGCTCCTCGGGGGGCAGGCTGAAGATGATGTCGGTCGACGCCGGGACGGTCAGCCACGCGTTCTGCGCGATTTCCTGCTCGAGCTGGCCGGGCTCCCAGCCCGAATAGCCGAGGCTGACGATCAGCTCGTTCGGGCCGCGCCCTTCGCCGAGCGCGGCGAGGACGTCCTTCGAGGTGGTCAGCGCGAGCTCGTCGGTGACCATCAGGCTCGACTGCCAGTTGCCGGCCGGCTGGTGCAGCACGAAGCCGCGATCCGGGTGGACCGGGCCGCCGAAGTACACCGGCAGCGCGGCCAGCTCGTGGTCGTTCAGCGGCAGGTCGATCTGCTCGAACAGCTGCGCCAGCGCGATGCCGGACGGCTTGTTGACGATCAGCCCCATCGCGCCGTGTTCGCCGTGCTCGCAGATGTAGACCAAGCTCTTGGCGAAGAGCGGGTCGGCCATGCCGGGCATGGCGATCAGGAACTGGTTGGAGAGCGTTAACGTTTCCATGCGGGCATTATGGCACAGCGGAACAGCCGGAGCTTGCACTTCGCATGTCCGGTCCGCCGCGGTCGTCCCGGGCCGAAAAGCGGCTAAAATGGCGCGTTCTGTCTTTACCGATTCGAGCGAGGGCGTCTTGCGTCTCACCCATATCAAACTGGCCGGCTTCAAGTCCTTCGTGGACCCGACCGCCATTCCGGTGCCGGGCCAGCTGGTGGCCGTGATCGGCCCGAACGGCTGCGGCAAGTCCAACGTGATCGACGCCGTGCGCTGGGTGCTCGGGGAGTCGTCCGCCAAGCAGTTGCGCGGCGAGTCGATGCAGGACGTGATCTTCAACGGCTCCAGCACCCGCAAGCCGGTGTCGCGCGCGTCGGTCGAGCTGGTGTTCGACAACGCGGACGGCCAGCTGACCGGACCGTGGGGCCAGTACGCCGAGGTGTCGATCAAGCGCGTGCTGACGCGCCAGGGCGAGTCGAGCTACTACATCAACAACCAGCAGGTGCGCCGCCGCGACATCACCGACCTCTTCCTCGGCACCGGCGTCGGCGCGCGCGGCTACGCGGTGATCGAGCAGGGCATGATCTCGCGCATCATCGAGGCGAGGCCCGAGGAGCTGCGCGCGTATCTGGAGGAAGCCGCCGGCGTGTCCAAGTACAAGGAACGCCGCCGCGAGACCGAAAACCGGCTCGCCGACACGCGCGACAACCTCGAACGGCTGGCCGACCTGCAGCAGGAACTCGACCGTCAGGTCGAGAAGCTGTCCGAGCAGGCCGAGGTCGCCGCCCACTACCACGATATGCGCGGCGCGCTGACGCACAAGCAGAACCTGTTGGCGCTGGCGCGGCGCGAGGAGGCGGCCAGGGTCGAGGCCGCCGCGCGCGAGGAGCTGGCCAGGCTCGAGACCGAGGAGGCCGCGCTGTCGGCCGCCGCGACGCACTTCGACGCCGAACTGACCACGCTGCGCGAGGAGCACTACGCGGCCAGCGACGCGGTGCAGGCGGCGCAGCAGCGCTTGTCCGACGCCAACGCGCAGCTGGCGCGGCTCGAGGAGCAGAGCCGCCACCGCGAGCAGAGCCGCGCGCGCATCGAGCGCGAAATGGCCGCCGCGCGCGACGAGCGGCAAAGGTTGGCCGAGGCGCGCGCCACGGTCGAGGCCGAGCTCGACGACTGGCTGCCGCGCCAGGAAGAGGCGCAGCTGATGCTCGAGGAGGCGCAGATGTCGCTCGAGGACGGCGCCGACAGCCTGCCCGAGGCCGAGGCGCTGTTCCGCCAGAAGGATGCGGCGCTGTCGCAGTTGACCGCGCAGCTCTCCAACCTGACGCGCGAGCGGGATCTGGCGCGCCAGCGCGGCGAGCACCTGAAGGAAAGCTTGCAGCAACTGGCCAGCCGCGAAGCGGCGCTCGCCAAGGAATTGTCCGACCTCAACCTGCCCGGCGACGACGCGCTCGCGGCCGCCGGCGACGAGGTCGCGCGCGCGAAGGCCGCGCTCGACGCGGTGCGCGCGCGCGTCGCGGCCGACGAGGGCAAGCTGGCCGACATGGCGTCCGAGCGCGAGAAACTCGACGAAACCTTGGCCGAGGCGCGCACGCGCCTGGCGCGCGCCGAGGCCGAGGCCGACGCGCTGGCGGCGGTGCTGGCGCGCGAGGCGGCCGGCGAGAAGATCGGCGACTGGCTGAAGGAACAGGGACTCGAGACCGCACCGGGCCTGTGGCAGTCGGTCACGGTGGCGCCCGAGTGGCGCGTGGCGTTCGAGGCGGTGCTGGGCGAGCGGCTGGCCGCGCGCGCCGGCGCCTTGCCGGATGGCGCGCCGCCGGCGCCGTTCACCGTGGTGGATGCGGCCGGCTCGGCCAACGTTCTGGCCGCGAAGCGGCCGTGGCCGCGCCTGCTCGACAAGATCGAGGCCGACGCGCCGTTCGCCGCGCCGCTGGCCGACTGGCTGGCCGACGTCTATCTGGCCGACTCGCTTAAGGCCGCGCTCGGCCAACGCGGCGAACTGACCGCGGGCGAAGTGCTGCTGACGCCCGACGGACACCGGGTGTCGGCGCACGCGGTCGCTTTCCACGCCGAAGGCCATGGCGACGGCTTGCTCGCGCGCCAGCAGGCGCTGTCGCAGGCGCAGGCCGCCGCCGAGGCGCTCGCGCCCGAGATCGAGAACCTGCAGAAAACGCGCGAGAGCCTGGTGAGCCGCGCCGGCATGATGGCCGAGGCGGTGCGCGCGCAAAAGGGCGCGTTGACGAGGCTCGAAGGGGAGCTGAACGCCGCGACGCTCGAACAGGTCAAGCTCGACCAGGCGGCGCGCCAGGGCGCGGCGCGGCTGGCGGCGATCCGCGCCGAGCGCGACCGCCTGGCCGAGGAGCGCGCCGCCGCCGAGGACACCATCGTCGAGAGCGAAATGTTGGCCGAGGAGGCGGCGATGACGCTCGAGGCGCTGTCGGCGCAACTGGAAGACGCGCGGCTCGATCGCCTCAACGCCGAGACCGGGCTGGAGCTGGCGCGCAACAAGACGCGCGACGCCGAGCGGCGCCTGCACGAAATCAAGCTCGCGCAGCACACCGCCGAGCAGAAGGTCGCCGAGCTGGCGCGCCGCGCGCGCGAGCTTGCCGAGCGCGACGGCGCGCTCGAAGACAAGCTGATGGCCTTGGCCGAGGAGGCCGAGACGGTCGACGAGGCGGTGCCCGAGGAGGCGCTGCAGGAGGCGCTGGTCGTGCGCGAAGCCTGCGAGGCGACGCTGGCCGAGGCGCGCGACGCGCTCAACCACCTGACCGAGCGGATGCGGCTGTTGGCGCAGCAGCAGCAGGACGCCAACGCGCGCTTGCCGTCTATCCGCGAGGCGCGCCAGGACTGGCTCTTGAAGCACCAGGAGGCGCGCATCGGGCTGGAGCGTTACAACGAGGAATTGAAGGAGGCCGGCGCCGACGAGGCCGCGCTGCTGGCCGACCTGAGCGACGCGGTGAAGCCGAACGCGCTGGCGGCCGAGATTGCGCGTCTGGCCCGCGCGATCGAGAACCTCGGCGCGGTCAACCTCGCGGCGCTCGAGGAGCTCGACGAGGCGAAAAAGCGCGGCGAGTACCTCGCCAGCCAGTCGCTCGACCTCAACCAGGCGATGGAGGCGCTTATCGAGGCGATCGCCAGGATAGACGCCGAAACGCGCGAGCTGCTGAAGGACACCTACGAGGCGGTCAACGCCAAGATGCGCGAGTTCTTCCCGACGCTGTTCGGCGGCGGCCGCGCCGAGCTGGTGTTGACCGGCGAGGACCTGTTGGACGCCGGTGTGCAGATCATCGCGCAGCCGCCGGGCAAGAAGAACAGCACGATTCACCTGTTGTCGGGCGGCGAGAAGGCGCTGACCGCGATGAGCCTGGTGTTTTCCTTGTTCAGCCTGAACCCGGCGCCGTTCTGCCTGCTCGACGAGGTCGACGCGCCGCTCGACGACGCCAACACCAGTCGCTTTTGCGATCTGGTGAAGAAGATGTCGGACAACACGCAGTTCCTCTATATCTCGCACAACCGGCTGACGATGGAAATGGCCGAGCAGCTGGTCGGCGTGACGATGCAGGAGCAGGGCGTCAGCCGCATCGTCGCGGTCGACATCGTCGAGGCGATGAAGATGCGGGAGAGCGCCTAAGATGCGGCGGCGCGCGTTCGCGGCGGCGCTGGCCGCCTCGCTCGCCGCGCACGCGGCGACCTTCGCGCTGTGGCCGCCGCGGCCGTTGCCGATAGGCGTGCCGGCGCCGCTGACGGTCGCGCTGGTGTCGGGCGACACGCCGGCGCCGGCTGGAAAAGGCGTCGTGACCTCCGCCGCACCCTCCCAAGCGCCGCAGCGCGCGGCGGCTCCGGCCCGTCGCTCCGGCGATCTTGCCGCGCGGGAGCCGGCGCGTCGCGCCCCGGGGCAAGGAGACAGAGCCGCCCCCTCCCGCGCCGTGCCGGTGGCGCCCGTCACACGCGAGGCCGGCGCGGTCGGCGGAGGCAATGCCGCCGCGTCGCCGTCCGGGTCGGAGGCGGGCAGGAGCCCCGCGCCGGTCGCGGGGGGCGCCCCGTCCGCCGGTGGCGGCGCCGACGAGGCGCCGCTGACGCCGGCGCGCTATCGCGCCGATTACCTGAGCAATCCGCCGCCGGCCTATCCGGAGCGTTCGCGCGAGCTGGGCGAGGAGGGGCGCGTCGAGGTCCGCGTGCGCGTCAGCCCCGACGGCCGCGCCGCCGAGGTGCTGCTGCACCGTTCGAGCGGCTTTCGGCGCCTCGACGACGCGGCGCTGCGCGCGGTGGCCGGCTGGCGCTTCGTGCCGGCGCGGCGCGGCGACACGCCGGTCGAAGCGTGGCTGATCGTGCCGATGCCGTTCCGGCTCGAAGCGCCGCGCTGACGGCCAGCAAAACGCCCCGGCGGGCCGGGGCGTTCGGAGGGCTCGGCCAACGCCGAACCGCTCAGCTCGACTTGATCGCTTCGAGCGCGATGTTCAGCTTCACCTCGTCGGCGATGCCCGGCAGGCCGTAGCCCATGCCGAAGTCGCTGCGCTTGATGGTGCCGACCGCGTTCACGCCGTAGGCTTCCTTCTTCAGCATCGGGTGCTCTTTCTTGGCGACCTGGGTCACGGTCAGCGTGACCGGGCGGGTCACGCCCAGCAGGGTCAGCTTGCCCTTCACTTCGGCCAGGCGGTCGCCCTTGTACTTCAGCTCGGTCGACTTGAAGGTCAGCGTCGGGTACTTGGCGACGTTGAAGAAGTCCGCCCCCTTGAGGTGCTCGTCGCGCTTGCCGAAGTAGGTGTTGATCGACGCGGCGTCGATGCTGACGTCGACCGAGCCCTTCTTGGCGACCTCGTCGAGGTTCACGGTACCGCTGACCTTGGTGAACACGCCGTTCTGCACCGACAGGCCGAGGTGGTTGACCTCGTAGCCGGCGTAGGTGTGGGTCGGGTCGATGGTGTAGGTCGCCGGGGCGGCCAGGGCGACGGTGGCGGCGGACGCGAGGATGGCGGCGAGGGCGGTGCGTTTGAGCATGGGGTTCTCCTGTGCTTGGGGCGGTTGAACGGCTGGGGTCAGGCGCCGCGCTTGAGCGCGACGCGGAATTTGATCTCGACCTTGTCGTCGATGGTGCCGGTGTCGGACCACTCGCCCTCGCCGATCCGGAAGGCCAGGCGCGACACGGGCAAGGTCCCCTCGACCAGCGTCAGCGCGCCGGCGTCGCGCACGGTGAACGGCGCGGACACGTCGCGAGTGATGCCCTTCATCGTCAGCTTGCCGCTGAGCTGGTAGCGGCCGTTGCCGATCGCCTTCATGCCGGTCGACACGAAACGCGCGGTCGGGTACTGGGCGGTGTTGAACCAGTCCTTCTTCTTCGCCTCGACCACCGCGTCGGTGGTCGGCAGGTTGATGCTGGAGGTCTGGATCGTGAAGTCGGCCTTGCCGGCCTCGGGCTTCTTGGCGTCGAACACGACGTTGGCCGAGAAGCGCGCGAAGCTGCCGTCGACCGGCACGTTCAGCTGTTTGAGGGTGAAACCGATACGGCTTTGCGCGAGGTCGACCTGTTGCGCGAAGGCGAGCGGGGCGCAAAGCAGCGCGGCGGCGAAAAGGGCGGTCTTTTTCATGGTCATCCTGAAGGCAAAGGACAAAAACGGGGTCAGCGACGGCGCAGCCGCATGCGGGCCATCAGGCCGTCGCGGTCGACGAACTGGTGCTTGAGCGCCGCGAGCACGTGGCCGGCCACCAGCGCGGCGAGCGTCCAGTTCAGGACCGTGTGCGCGTCGCGCAGCGCGTCGCCCAGCGCCTCGTTCTTGGCGACCAGGTCGGGCAGCGCGAAAAGCTGCAGGTAGACGACCGGGAAGCCGTAGGCCGAACTCATCAGCCAGCCGCTCAGCGGTACGGCCAGCATCAGCGCGTACAGGCCGAGGTGGCCGAGCCGGGCCATCGTCCGGGCGTGCGTGCCCATCGTCGCCGGCAGCGCCGGCGCGCGCGTCAGCGCGCGCGACAGCAGACGCAGCGCCAACAGGCCCAGCAAGGTGACGCCCAGCCACTTGTGCCAGGCGATCCACTTGAACTTGGTCGGCGACAGCGGCATGTCGGCCACCGTCAGGCCGAGCCAGAAGGTCGCGACGATCAGCGCCGCCATCAGCCAGTGCAACAGGACGGTCGGGGCAGCGTAGCGCTCGGCCGGATCGTTCATCGTTTGTAGTGCTCCATCGCGGTGCCGAAGGCGCGCCTGAGCGCGGCCAGTTCGGCGATTTGACGCGCAAGGTCGTCGTTGTCGAAAGCGGCGAAGGCCTGGCGCATATGCGCCAGGTGCGCCGGAAACACGGTGTCGAACAGCGTCTGGCCGGCGTCGGTCAGCGCGACGAACACGCTGCGGCGGTCCTCGGCCAGGGCCTGACGGCCGACCAGCCCCTTGTCGGCGAGGCGGTCGATCACGCCGGTCAGCGTGCCCTTGGTGATCAGCGTGCGTTCGGACAGCTCTTTGCAGCTCATGCCCGGCGTGTTGCCGAGCGTCGCGATCACGTCGAACTGCGGCGGCGTCAGCCCCAGTTCGCGCACATGCGCGTTCGAATAAGCCTCGAAGGCCTGATAGGTGCGCACGAGTTCGCGGATCAGCGGCAAGAAGGGCTCCCGAAAAGCGTTTGGCATGAACGGCTCCAAAAAGTTCACGCTAGGATAGTTCTAATTAGAACTAAATGGCAAGCCGCCCGGCGATGATGCCGGCGCTTTGTTAAAGACTGTGAAGCCGCGCCATGCAACTGTTGTAGCGGGCGCGCGGGCGATCGTTATAATAACGAACGGCAAATTTTGGGCGTCCCTTAAGCGAATGAGCGAACTACAAATCGGACTGCTGCTGCTGGGCGCGGCGGTGATCGCTCTGGTATACGGCTTCAACCTGTACCAGGAATGGCGTTTCCGCAAGAAAACGCGGGCCTCCTTCGCGCGCGCCCACCCCGACGTGCTGCTCGAGGTGCCCAAGAACAACGTGCGCGACGGCGTCAGGGCGGACCGGCTCGAGCCGGTGCTGGCCGGCGCGTCGCCGGAGCTCGACGACGAGCCGGACCGCGCCGCGCCGCTACCCCGCGTCGACGACGAGCCCGCGCCGCCGCCCCGCGAGCCGGTCACGCTCGAGTTGCCGCCCGACGAGGACGAGGTGCCGCCGGACGACTTCAGCGACGCCGACCGCCAGGCGCTGGTGGCGTCGCTGCTCGACCCCTCGCTCGACTTCATCGCCGAAGTGGTGTTCGCCGAGCCGCACGAACTGGCGGCGTTGCCGCGCTTCAACGTCGCCAAGCGCGTGCAGCTCATCGGCCGCACCGAGCGCGGGCTGTGGAAGCCGGCCGAGGCGGTGCCGGGCACGCGTTACAAGCAGCTGAACATCGCGCTGCAGCAGGTCGACCGCGGCGGCGCGGTCACCGAGCAGGAGCTCGACAGCTTCTGCCAGCAGGTCGCGCGCTTCGCCGACGCGCACGACGCGGCGGTCAACCTGCCGCACCGTCAGCAGAAGATCGTCGCCGCGCGCGAGCTCGACCGCTTCTGCGCCGACGTCGACGTGCTGATCGGCATCAACGTCGTGCCGGCCGCGCCGCTCGAGGGCGGGCGTCTCGCCCGCTTCGCAGAGGCGGCCGGCTTCACGCTCGAGCCGGACGGCGCCTTCCACTATCTGTCCGACTCGGGCAACACGCTGTATTCGCTGGTGTCGGCCGACCAGACGCCGCTCACGCCGGCCAGCCTCGCCGGCGGCCGCTTCGCCGCGCTGACGCTGCTGTTCGACGTGCCGCGCGTCGCCGGCGGCGTCGAGGTGTTCGACCGCGCGGTCGAGGTCGCGCGCCGCATGGCGGTCGAGTTCGACGCCCGCCTGGTCGACGACAACCGCCGCGAGCTGTCCGACGCGGGCCTCGCGCGCATCCGCGAGCAACTGGTGCACATTTACGGCAGCATGGACGACCGCGGCATCGCGCCCGGCAGCGTCGCCGCGCTGCGGCTGTTCGCCTGATCTGTCACCCCTCCGGGCCGGCGCAAGCCGGCCTCGTCGCATCCGGCCGCGCTACAATGGCGGCCTTGCCCGATTTTCGCGAATGACGACCATGTCCCAAGCGCTTGCCGAGCGCGCGGCGGAGCTCGCCGCGCTGCTCGAACGCTACAACCACGAGTACTACACGCTCGACGCGCCTACCGTGCCCGACGCCGAATACGACCGGCTGTTCCGCGAGTTGGCCGAGCTCGAGGCCGCGCACCCCGAACTCAGGCGCCCCGATTCGCCGACCCAGCGCGTCGGCGCCGCGCCGTTGCCGGCGTTCGCGCCGGTGGTGCACGCGGTACCGATGCTGTCGCTGTCCAACGCCTTCTCCGACCTCGACGCCCCCGACTTCGCCACCCGCCACGCCGAGCTGATCGCCTTCGACGAGCGCGTGCGCAAGGGGCTCGGCCAAGCGGTGGTCGAGTACGCCTGCGAGCCGAAATTCGACGGCCTCGCCGTCAGCCTTGTCTACGAAAACGGCGTGCTGGTGCAGGGCGCGACGCGCGGCGACGGCACGACCGGCGAGAACGTCACCGAGAACCTGCGCACCGTGCGCAGCATTCCCTTGCGACTCGAGACCCCGAACCCGCCGGCGCTGCTCGAGGTGCGCGGCGAGGTGCTGATGCTGAAAAAGGACTTCGAGCGCCTGAACGCCGAGCAGGCGGCGCGCGGCGACAAGCCCTTCGCCAACCCGCGCAACGCCGCCGCCGGCAGCTTGCGCCAGCTCGACTCCAGGATCACCGCGCAGCGCCGGCTGTCGTTCTTCGCCTACGGCGTCGCCCGCGTCGAGGGCGCCGACGCGCCGGCGACGCACGAGGCCGAGATGGCGTGGTTGGCGACGCTCGGCATCCCGCGCGTCGGCGACGGCCTCGCCGCCGTGGTCGAGGGCGCCGACGGGCTGGCGCGCTTCTACGAGGGCGTGCTCGCGCGCCGCGCCAGCCTGCCGTTCGACATCGACGGCGTGGTGTACAAGGTCAACAAGAAGGCCGAGCAGGAGGCGCTCGGCTTCGTGTCGCGCGCGCCGCGCTTTGCGATCGCGCACAAGTACCCGGCCGAGGAGGCGCTGACGGTGGTCGAGGCGATCGACGTGCAGGTCGGCCGCACCGGCGCGATCACGCCGGTCGCGCGCTTGGCGCCGGTGTTCGTCGGCGGCGTCACCGTCACCAACGCGACGCTGCACAACGAGGACGAGGTGCGCCGCAAGGACGTGCGCGTCGGCGACACGGTGATCGTGCGCCGCGCCGGCGACGTGATCCCCGAGGTGGTGTCGGTGGTGCTCGAGCGCCGGCCGATGCGCCCGGCCGACGGCGGCGACCTGTTCAGCGAGTCGACCGAGCCGCTGTACCGGCCGTACGCATTGCCCAAAACCTGCCCGGTATGCGGCAGCCACGTGGTGCGCGAGGAGGGCGAGGCGGTCGCGCGCTGCTCGGGCGGGCTCGCGTGCAAGGCGCAGCGCGCGCAGGCGATCCTGCACTTCGCCGGCCGCCGCATGATGGACATCGAGGGCCTCGGCGAGCGCTACGTCGAGAACCTGGTCGAGTTCGGCTACGTCAACGGCGTCGCCGACCTGTACCGGCTGACGTTGGCCGACCTCCTGGAAATGAAGCGCCGCGCCGACGCGCGCGACGGCGTCGAGCCCGAGACGGTCAAGGCCGGCAAGATCGCGACCTTGTGGGCAGAGAACCTGCTTTCGGCCATCGCCGCGAGCCGCCGGCCGTCCTTGGCGCGGCTGCTGTTCGCGCTCGGCATCCGCCACGTCGGCGAATCGACCGCCAAGACACTGGCCGACTGGCTCGGCCAACTGGCCACCATCCGCCGCGCGCCGGCGGCGCTGCTGGCCGCGCTGCCGGATATCGGCGCCGTGGTCGCCGAGGCGATCGCCGACTTCTTCGCCGAGCCGAACAACGCGGCGGCGCTCGACGCGCTTCTGGCCGCCGGCGTCGCGCCGGCCGACGAGCACCCGCCGCGCGCCGAGCTGGCCGCGAAGCTCGAACCGGCCGTGCTGCTGGCGCGACTGGCGATCCCGAAGCTGACCGAGACGCGCGCGCGGCAACTGGCCGGGCAGCAGCCGGATCTGGCGACGTTGGCCGAGCTGCCGCGCCGCGAGGTGATCGAGTTCAAGCTGCCGGCCGAGGTCGTCAACGCGCTGGCCGACTGGCTCGACGACGAGACGAACCGCGCGCAATTGCGCCGGCTTGCCGCCTTGCGCGCCGAACTGCTGGCCAGCCTGCCGGCCGAGTCGTGCCCGGCCAGGCTGGTGCTCGCCGGCAAGACGCTGGTGCTGACCGGCACGCTGCCGACGCTGACGCGCGACGCGGCCAAGGCAATGATCGAGGCTGCCGGCGGCAAGGTCGCCGGCAGCGTGTCGAAGAAGACCGACTACGTGGTCGCCGGCGAGGCGGCCGGCAGCAAGCTTGCCAAGGCGGAGGAGCTCGGCGTCGCCGTGCTCGACGAGGGCGGCCTGCTGGCGCTGCTGCAAGATACGCAATAACAACGGCTTATTTTTTGCAACGGACTGGAGGCGGAAGGGCAAACCCTCTACAATCCGCCCCGGTCTCTTCGAAGGAAGCGAACATGAAAAAGATCACCAAGGCCGTGTTCCCGGTAGCCGGTCTCGGTACCCGGTTCCTGCCGGCGACCAAGGCGAGCCCGAAGGAAATGCTGCCCATCGTCGACAAGCCGCTGATCCAGTACGCGGTCGAGGAGGCGATCGCCGCCGGCATGACCGAGCTGATCTTCATCACCGGCCGCAACAAGCGCTCGATCGAGGACCATTTCGACAAGGCCTACGAGCTCGAGACCGAGCTCGAGTACAAGAACAAGCAGAAGCTGCTCGACATCGTGAAGGGCATCCTGCCGCCGTCGGTGACCTGCGTTTACATCCGTCAGGCCGAGGCGCTCGGCCTCGGACACGCGGTGCTGTGCGCACGGCCGGTGGTCGGCGACGAGCCGTTCGCCGTCATCCTCGCCGACGACCTGATCGACGGCGAACCCGGTGCGATGGAGCAGATGGTCGGCGTCTACGAGGCGAGCGGCGCGTCGGTGCTCGGCGTCGAGACCGTCGCGCGCGAGGAGACCGGCTCCTACGGCATCGTCGAGATCGCCGACGCACCCGACGGCCGCCACCGCGTCACCAGCATCGTCGAGAAGCCGCACCCGGACGTCGCGCCGTCGACGCTGGCGGTGGTCGGCCGCTACATCCTGTCGCCGCGCGTGTTCGACAAGCTGGCGACCACCGGCGCCGGCGCCGGCGGCGAGATCCAGCTGACCGACGGCATCGCCGCGCTGTTGAAGGACGAGGCCGTGCTGGCCCACCCGTTCGACGGCGTGCGTTACGACTGCGGTTCCAAGATCGGCTACCTGAAGGCGACCGTCGCCTACGGCCTCAAGCATCCCGAGGTGGGACGCGAGTTCACCGCCCACCTCGAACAACTGAAACCCTAATCCGCCGGCGCGCCCCAGAGGGCGGCGTGCCGCCCTTGTCATCCAGGAGTTTTCCATGCCCAACCTCGCCGAAGCCCAAGGCATCCTCAACGGTGCCGACGTCCTCTTTACCGCCGAAGAAGTCAACGCCGCCGTCGACCGCATGGCAGCCGAGATCACCGAGAAGCTCGGCGGCGAATACCCGCTGGTGCTGGCCGTGATGGGCGGCGCGGTGGTGTTCACCGGCCAGCTCCTGCCGCGCCTTCTGTTCCCGCTCGACTTCGACTACGTGCACGTGTCGCGCTACGGCGACAAGACGCGCGGCGGCGAGCTGAACTGGAAGATGGCGCCCAAGGAGGACGTGCGCGACCGCGTCGTGCTGGTGCTCGACGACATCCTCGACGAGGGCGAGACCATGGCCGCGATCCGCGACAAGGTGATGGAAATGGGTGCCAAGGCCTTCTACAGCGGCGTGTTCGCCAACAAGCTGATCCAGAAGGCCAAGCCGATCGCCGCCGACTTCGTCGGCATCGACGTGCCGGACCGCTACGTGTTCGGCTACGGCATGGACGTGCGCGGCATCTGGCGCAACCTGCCGGCGATCTACGCGCTCAAGTAAGCGCCGCCCCCTCCCGACACCGCCCCCGGCCTTGCTGGCCGGGGGCTTTGTTTTGCGCCGCCGCCGTCGCGCCCGTTCGTGCCTATCCTTCCAGAGGGGGGCGCCATCGGGTGCGCCGCAACCCCGTCCCATCGGGAGACACGGATGCGCATCACCTTTCTCGGCGCCGCCGACACGGTCACCGGCAGCAAATTCCTGATCGAGCACGGCGGCCGGCGCGTGCTGGTCGACTGCGGGCTGTTCCAGGGCTACAAGGCGCTGCGGCTGCGCAACCGCGACGTCTTCCCGGTGCCGCCGGACACGCTGGACGCGGTGGTGCTGACGCACGCCCACCTCGACCACAGCGGCTACCTGCCGGTGCTGGTGCGCGACGGTTTCGCCGGGCCGGTCTACGGCACCGCCGCCACCGGCGCGCTGGCCGGGATCCTGCTGCCCGACAGCGGCCACCTGCTCGAGGAGGAGGCCGAGTACGCCAACCGCCACGGCTATTCCAAGCATCATCCGGCGCTGCCGCTCTACACCGAGGAGGACGCGGAGCGGGCGCTGGAGAACTTCCGCGTGCTGCCCTTTGGCGCCGAGCACGAGGTCGCGCCCGGCGTGCGCTGCCGGCTGCGGCCGGCCGGCCACATCCTCGGTGCGGCTTCGGTCGAGATCGTCGCCGGCGGCGTCACGCTGCTCTGCTCGGGCGACCTAGGGCGGCCGCACGACCCGATCATGATGGCGCCCGAGCCGGTCGCCCACGCCGACTACCTGCTCGTCGAATCGACCTACGGCGACCGCCGCCACCCGGCCGACAGTCCCGAGCGGCAGTTGGCCGAGGTGGTCAACCGCACCGCTGCGCGGCGCGGCGTCACGGTGATCCCGTCGTTCGCGGTCCAGCGCGCACAGTCGCTGATGTACTACCTGTACCGCCTCCGGCGCGCCGGCCGCATCCCCGAGCTGCCGATCTACCTGAACAGCCCGATGGCGAGCGACGTCACCGACCTGTTCCAGCGTTTCCACGCCGAGCACCGGCTGTCGGCCGAAGACTGCGCCGGCATGTGCCGCGTCGCGCACATCGTCCGCTCGGTCGAGGAGTCGAAGCGGCTGAACGAGCGCCACGGGCCGGCCGTCATCATCGCCGCCAGCGGCATGGCGACCGGCGGCCGCGTGCTGCACCACCTGAAGGCCTTCGCGCCCGACCCGCGCAACACGCTGCTGTTCTCGGGCTTCCAGGCCGGCGGCACGCGCGGTGCGGCCATCGTCGGCGGCGCGCGCAGCGTGCGCATCTTCGGCGAGGACGTGCCGATCCGCGCCGAGGTCGTCGCGATGGAGCACCTGTCGGCGCACGCCGACGCCGACGAGCTGATGGCGTGGCTGGACGGTTTCGCGCGCGCGCCGCGCCACACCTTCGTCGTCCACGGCGAGGCCGGCGCCGCCGATACGCTGCGGCGCCGCATCGCGCACGAAAAGGGCTGGAGCGTGTCGGTGCCCGAGCACCGGGCCGGCTTCGAGCTGCCGGGTGACGCGTGATGGGCGCCGGCCATCCGCTCACGCTCAAGTGGCTGGGCATCGACACCTACCAGGAGGCGGTGATCTACCTGCACCGCGACTGCGAGGTGTGCCGCTCCGAAGGCTTCGAGGCGCAGGCGCGCGTGCGCGTCGAGGCGGCGGGCGGCCAGATCGTCGCCACGCTGAACGTCGTCGACTCGGACATCCTCGCCCCGTGCGAGGCCGGCCTGTCGGTCGTCGCCTGGCGCCAGCTGCGCGTCGCGGACGGCGACACGGTGCGCGTGTCGGCCGAGCCGCCGCTCGACTCGCTCGTCGCGCTGCGCGGCAAGATCTACGGCCGGCGGCTCGACGCCGCGGCGATGCGCGCCATCGTCGACGACATCGCCGCCGGCCGCTATGCCAACATCTACCTGGCCGCCTTCGTCGCCGCCTGCGCCGGTGGCCGGCTCGACGTCGACGAAACCGTCGCGCTGACCCGCGCGATGGTCGACGCCGGCCAGCGGCTCGACTGGGGCCGCGCGCCGATCGCCGACAAGCACTGCGTCGGCGGCCTGCCCGGCAACCGCACCACGCCCATCGTGGTGGCGATCGCCACCGCCGCCGGGCTGACCATGCCCAAGACCTCGTCGCGTGCGATCACCTCGCCGGCCGGCACCGCCGACACGATGGAAACGATGGCGCCGGTCGAGCTCGACCTGCCGGCGATCCGCCGCGTCGTCGAGCGCGAGGGCGGCTGCGTCGTCTGGGGCGGGGCGGTCGGACTGAGCCCGGCCGACGACATGCTGATCCGCGTCGAGCGCCCGCTCGGCCTCGACAGCGAGGGCCAGCTGGTCGCCTCGGTGCTGTCCAAGAAGGTCGCCGCCGGCGCCACGCACGCGCTGATCGACATCCCGGTCGGGCCGACCGCCAAGGTGCGCTCGCCGCAGGCGGCCGCGCTGTTGATGACCCTGCTCGAGCATGTCGCCGCCACGCTCGGCCTGTCCACCCGCATCGTGCTCAGCGACGGCGCGCAGCCGGTCGGCCGCGGCGTCGGCCCGGCGCTCGAGGCGCGCGACGTGCTCGCCGTGCTGCGCCGCGAGGCCGGCGCGCCGGCCGACCTGGCCGAGCGCGCGCTGATGCTGTCCGGCGCGCTCCTGGAGTTCTGCGGCGCCGCCGCCGAGGGCACCGGCATCGCGACCGCGCGCGGCCTGCTCGACTCCGGCCGCGCCTGGCGCAAGTTCCTCGCCATCGCCGACGCGCAGGGCGGCTTTCGCGAGCCGCCGCGCGCCGCCCACGTGCGGATGGTCGACGCGCCCTGCGCCGGCCGCGTCGGTGCGATCGACAACCGGCTGGTCAGCCGCATCGCCAAGCTCGCCGGCGCCCCGCGCGACGCCGCCGCCGGGCTGGAGCTGTTCGTCAAGGTCGGCGACCGCGTCGACGCCGGCGCGCCGCTCTACGCGCTGCACGCCGAAAGCCCGGGCGAACTCGACTACGCCTTCGACTACCTCGCCGCCCACCCGGAGACGGTCGTGGTGCTGCCGGCATGAGCCGGGGGGCGGAAGCCTGACGGCGCGCGCGCCGGCCTGGCCGGAAAATCCGCCCGCCAAGGATTGCCCTGACGGGCGTTTTTCATGAAACTAGCCGCCTGATACGAACAACATAAACAGGTTGCGATCATGCTGGCCATCATCGGAGGCAGCGGGCTGTCCCGCCTGCCGATTCTCGAAGTCACCCACCGCCAGGTGGTGCGCACCCCCTACGGCGAGCCGTCCTGCGCGCTCAGCTTCGGCCGCCTCGCCGACCAGAACGTCGTCTTCATCGCCCGCCACGGCTACGGTCATTCGCTGGCGCCGCACGAGATCAACTACCGCGCCAACATCTGGGCGCTCAAGGAGGTCGGCGTCAAGAGCGTGATCGGCATCGGTTCGGTCGGCGGCATCCGCCAGGACCTCGCGCCCGGCACCCTGGTGGTGCCCGACAACCTGATCGACTACAGCTGGGGGCGCGAACATACCTTCTTCGAAGGACCGAACCGCCCGGTGGTGCACGTCGACTTCACCCACCCCTACGACCGTACCTTGCGCGCGCGGCTGATCGAGACGGCGCAGCGGGTCGGCGTGCCGCTGGTCGACGGCGGCGTCTACGGCTGCACCCAGGGGCCGCGGCTCGAATCGAGCGCCGAGGTGACGCGCCTGCAGCGCGACGGCGTCGACATGATAGGCATGACCGGCATGCCCGAAACCGCGCTCGCGCGCGAGCTCGGCCTCGGCTACACCCACCTGTGCGTGGTGTCGAACTGGTCGGCCGGCCGCGGCGACAGCCGCGAGGAAGTGATCTTCGACCGCGACGGCAGCCAGCTGGCCCGCGCGCTGGCCGGCGCGCAGGAGTTGCTGCGCGCCTTGTGCTCGGCCAATCCCTAAGCGCCCCAGAAGGAAGGCCCGATGTCCGAAATCCTCAAGCGCGAGATGATCGTGCCTCGCTACCTGACGCAGTTCTCCTGCGTCGGCCCGGCCTGTCCGGATACCTGCTGCTACGGCTGGCAAGTGCCGGTCGAGCACGAAACCTATACGCGCCTGCGGGACCTGCCAGACCGGGAACTCAAGCCGCTGATCAAGTCGGCGCTGCACCGCGGCGACGGCAAGAGCGGCAGCCGGGACTTCGGTTACCTGTCGATCAGCACGGATGCCTCGGCGCGTTGCGAACTGCTGAGCGACGAAGGCTTGTGCCGGCTGCACGCCAAATGCGGCGAGGCCATCCTGCCAGACATCTGCGCCAATTACCCGCGCATGACCAAGTCGGTCGCCGGTGCCTACGAACAGTTCGCGATGCCGTCCTGCCCGGAGGTCGCGCGGCTGATGATCGCCGACCCCGCGGCGATGACGCTGTCGGTCGCGACGCAGCCGGTGCGCAAGCGCATGGTGCTGGAAATCGCCGAGACGGGAAAAACGGCGGCGAACGAGGAGGTTAGGGCCTTCTTCCTCGCGCTGCTGGGCGCCGACGTGCTGCGCGTGTGGCAGCGGCTGGCGCTGTCGCTGCTGGTAGCCGAATCGCTCGAGCAGGCGATGAGCGCCGCTGCGCCGGACAGCGACGAGGATTACGCCCGGGTGACGCGGGCGGTTCTGGACGATTGGCAGCAGCGCCTCGCCGACGGCTTGGCGCTCGATGCGCTGGCGGGCTGGCGTCGCAACCAGCCGCTGCACCTGCGCGCGCTGGCCGCCGCCAGCCGGATCCGCAGCGAGATGCACTTCAACCGTCCGCGCTATCTCGCGCTGATCGGCGAGGCGCTCTCGGCGCTCGGGCTGGAGGGCGACGAGGCGGCCGGTGACGACGAGGCGTTCCGGCGCCTCGGGCAGGCGCGGCTGTCCGACGCGCGCGACGCCGCGCTCGGGCGCGTGCTGCTCAACTTCGCCCACATCCACTACTACCCGCTGCAGACGGACAAGGGCCTGGCGCACGAGGTAAGGGGGCTGTGCCTGCAGTTCCTGATGCTGCGCTTCTGGTGCGCGGGCCTTGCGCTGTCGCGCGGCGGCGAACTGTCCGACGCGGACCAGGCCGAGCTGGTTTACCTGTTTTACCGCACCACGATCCACTACCAGGACTACCTGCCGCGCTGCATGGACGCCTTCGAGCAGGCCGGCCTGGTGCAGGCGGAGCACTGGCTGCTGTTGCTGCCCGACTAAAAATATTCAAAAAGGGCCTAAAGTTCCGTCCGGCGATGACGATATAGCCAGTGAAGGCGGTAGCGCCGGCATGGGGCCGGCAGGCGAAACGCCAGTATCGATGCTTCCAAGGAGCGGACCATGCTAACTATCAACTCCAACGTTCCCTCGTTGACCGCGCAGCGCAACCTGGGCTCCTCGCAAAACGCGCTGTCGACCTCGCTGCAACGCCTGTCGTCGGGTCTGCGCATCAACAGCGCGAAGGACGACGCCGCCGGTCTGGCCATCTCCGAACGCATGTCGGGCCAGATCCGCGGTATGGATCAGGCCAAGCGCAACGCCAACGACGGCGTGTCGATGGCGCAGACCGCCGAAAGCGCGCTGTCGTCGGCCGGCGACATCCTGCAGCGCATCCGCGAGCTGGCGGTACAGTCGTCCAACTCGAGCAACTCGGCGTCCGACCGCCAAGCGCTGCAGGCCGAAGTGACCCAACTGACCTCGGAACTGGACCGCATCGCCCAGACCACCGAATTCAACGGCCAGAAGCTGCTCGACGGCACCTCGGGCACGCTGACTTTCCAGGTCGGCGCCAACTCCAACCAGACCATCTCGGCGACCGCGAGCAACTTCCGCACCCAGAACTACGGCAACAACAACGTCACCGTCGCCGGCAGCGCGTCCAAGGCCACCACCAATATGGTAGCGGGCAAGGACATCACCGTGTCCGGCCACCTCGGTTCTGCCAAGTACACCACCGTCGCCTCCGACTCGGCCAAGAGCATCGCCGCCAACGTCAACAAGCTGACCTCGCAGACCGGCGTGACCGCGACCGCCAAGACCGAGGCCAACCTGACGCTGGAAGCCAGCAAGACCTTCTCGATCGCCATTACCTCGGACAACGCGACCGCCATCAACGTGTCCTTCCGCACCGGCGCCAGCGTGTCGAGCGCCGACGACTACAACGAGGCGATCAACGCGATCAACGCCGCCAGCGGCAAGACCGGCGTGACCGCCGAGTATGACGCCACGCTGGGCGGCATCAAGCTGACCAACAGCACCGGCGCCGACATCAAGCTGGACAACAATGCCGGCTCGGGCGACATCACGCTGGCGACCTACAACAACACCGGTACCACGCCGGCGCTGGTCGCCGCACCGGGTGCGACCGCGGCGGGCGCGACCACGATCGCCAACGGTACCGTGGTGTTCGACTCCGAGAAGAGCTTCTCGGTGACCGACGCCGGCTCCGGTCTGGCGCTGGGCGGTGCGTCGTCGCTGAAGACCGTCGCCTCGCTCGACGTGACCTCGTTCGCCAACTCGCAGAACGCGATCAAGATCGTCGACTCGGCCCTGCAGGCGATCAACGGCCAGCGCGCCCAGTTCGGTGCCCTGCAGTCGCGCTTCCAGAACACCATCTCCAACCTGCAGTCGTCGTCGGAAAACCTGACCGCCTCGCGCAGCCGCATCCGCGACGCGGACTTCGCTGCCGAGACCGCGACGCTGAGCCGCAACCAGATCCTGCAGCAGGCCGGTACCGCGATGCTGGCGCAGGCCAACCAGCTGCCGCAGCAGGTGCTGTCGCTGCTGCGCTGATCGGGCGCCTGATTGATCGGCCAGTCCTGAAAAAAAACCCGGTGGCCGTTGGTCGCCGGGTTTTCTCCTTGGGAGAGTATGATGTCAGCTTTGAGTCCTATCGTTCCCGGCGCCTCGCTGGTGCCGAACGGCCTCGCCGAGGCACCTGGCCGGCCGGCGCCGCTGCCCGGCCAGCGCGCCGCCGCGCCGACCGTCGAGGTCGCGCCGCAGGCGGTGCAGGCCGCGTCGGCCAGCGAGGCGCAGCGGGGTTTCCAGCCGTCCGACGAGGAGCTGGAAGACGCGCTGGAAAAGGTCGGCAAGGCCGTGTCCGCCTGGCGCAGCGAGCTGGAGTTTTCCGTCGACAAGGAGTCGGGCACGCCGGTCGTCAAGGTGATCGACCGCCAGACCGAGCAGGTGATCCGCCAGATTCCGTCCGAGGAAATGCTGCGCATCGCCAAGAGCCTGGACAAGATCCTGGGCGTGTTCGTCGAACAGAAGGTCTGAGCCGCCGGCCCGCTGCCGGCGATTGTCGAGAGTCGGGGCGCGCGACGCGGCCGCCCCTGTTGAAGTCGAGGAGAGACCATGGCGCTGAGCGTATCCGGCCTGGGTTCCAACCTGCCGATCGACGACCTGATCTCCAAGTTGATGTCGGTCGAATCGCAACCCTTGCAGAAGCTGAACAGCAAGGAGGCATCCTACCTGGCGAAGGTGTCGGCGCTGGGGCAGATCAAGGGTGCGGTGTCCGCGTTCCAGAATGCGACCCGTGCGCTGCAGGACAGCAGCAAGTTCAACGCCGTCAAGTCCAGTAGCGGCAACGCCGACGTGGTGACGATCTCAGCCGGCAGCAAGGCGGCCTCGGCCAACTATTCGATCAAGGTCGAGGAACTGGCGCAAAGCCAGAAGCTGGCGAGCGGCATCTTCAGCAGCGCGAGCTCGGCGATCGGCGGCGGCAAGCTGACCTTCACCTTCGGCAGCACCAGCGGCGGCAGCTTTACGCCGAACGCCGAGAAGATCCCGAAGACGGTGACGATTCCCGACAACGCGACGCTGAACGACATCCGCGACGCGGTCAACAAGGCCGACATTGGCGTGTCGGCCAGCGTGGTCAACGACGGCAGCGGCAACCGCCTCGTGTTCAGCTCGAACACGACCGGCACCGCGAGCACGCTGAAGATCGAGAACAGCGACGACGGCGGCGCGCTGGCCGGCTTCGCGCATGTGCCCGGCGGCAGCACGCTGACCGAGGTGCAGGCGGCCAAGGACGCGCGCTTCACGCTCGACGGCCTCACCATCGTCAAGCAGAGCAACACCGTGACCGATGCGGTCGAGGGGCTGACCCTGACGCTCAAGCAGAAGCAGAAGGCCGAGGACGCGGCGGTATCGCTGTCGGTCACGCGCGACAGCAGCGGCATCAAGAAGACCATCGAGGACTTCGTCAAGAGCTTCAACGAGCTCAATTCGGCGCTGACCCAGGCGTCGTCGGTCGACATGAACGCGACCACCAAGCCGGGCGAGGCACGGCCGGCGGCCGCGCTGAGCGGCGAGACGGTGATCCGCACCATCCGCACCCAGATCCGCAACGTGTTCAACTCGGTGCAGGACGTCGGCGGCGCCTACCGCGTGCCGGCCGACGTCGGCCTGGGCTTCAACCAGGACGGCTCGATGAAGCTGGACACCGGCAAGCTGCAGAAGGCCATCGACAGCAACCCGCAGGACATCCTCAAGCTGTTCGGCTCGGTCGGCACGCCGACCGACCCGCAAGTGTCCTTCGTCTCCGCCTCGGGCAAGACCGCCAGCGGCGACTACGCGGTCAACGTCGCCAGTCTGCCCAACGGCGTGCTCGGCGGCGCCGGCGTCGTGCCGTCCGCGCTGACCGTCGCGCCCGGCGGCCAGACTTTCCGGGTCAAGATCGACGGCACCAGCAGCGCCATGCTGACGCTGCCGGCCGGCACGTACACGCCGGCCTCGCTCGCCACCGCGCTGCAGAGCGCGATCAACGGCGACGCGACGCTGACCGCGGCGGGCGCCAAGGTGGCGGTTTCGGTCGACAGCGTCACCGGCAAGCTGGTGATGAGCTCGCAAAAGACCGGCACCAGCTCGACCGTCGAGGTGCTCAGCGGTCTGGACGCCGTCGGCACTTCGCCGGTCAACCTGTTCAACAACGGCGCGGGCGTGGCCGGCTCGGCCAACGTGTCCGGCACCATCGGCGGCTACGCGGCGACCGGCAACGGCACCGTGCTGACCGGCGCCGTCGGCACGCCGGTCGAGGGGCTGGCCATCGACATCGGCGGCGGCCCGACCGGCGAGCGCGGCACCGTCGGCTTCGCCAAGGGCTTCGCCTTCGCGCTCGACGGCGTGCTGGCGCAACTGCTCGACGACAAGAGGGGGGCGATCGCGTCCCGCACCGAGGGCCTGAACAATTCGGTCAAGGAGCTTGGCAAGCAGCGCGACGTGCTGAACCGTCGTCTCGAGGATGTGGAAAAACGCTACCGGGCACAGTTCACCGCGCTGGACGCGATGGTCTCGCAATTCAACAACATCGGTAACTTCCTGAGCCAGCAACTCGCGGGCCTGAACAAGTCGTAACCCTAGCGGGCCGAGGAACACACCATGCGCAATCCCTATCTGAACGCTTACAAGGACAGCCTGGCCGTCGAGGTGGAGGCGGCCAGCCCGCACAAGCTGGTGCTGATGCTGTTCGACGGCGCGGTCGCCGCCATTCGTCAGGCCGCGCTGCAGATGGCCAACGGCAACGTGCCCGAAAAGGGGCGCCTGATCGGCAAGGCCGCCGCCATCATCGACGAGGGGCTGCGCCCCTCGCTGAACCGCGACGCCGGCGGCGAACTGGCGGCCAATCTCGACGATCTCTACGAATACTGCGGCCTGCGCCTGCTCGAGGCGAACCTGAACAACGACCCGGCGCTGCTCGACGAGGTCGCCCGCCTCCTGGGCGAGATCCGCGACGCCTGGGCGCAGATCGGCAAGGCGCCCGCCACCGCGCCGGCCCGGCCGCCGGCCCAGCAGGGGATGCACTATGGGGCAGCCTGACGGCCTTGAGACTTGGCGGCAATGGTTCGATACTGTCAGTACCCTGCGGCAACTGCTGGAAGCGGAGCGTTGGGACGAGGCGATCGAACGGGCGGCCGAGGTGCTCGAGCTGCAGCGCCGTCTCCCCGACCTGGGCGGCTCTGGCGCCGAGCCAGCGCTGGTCGCGGCGCTCGAGACGGCGCGCGGCGACATCCGCGCGATCGAGCAGGGCATGGCATTGCAACGCGACGAACTGGCTGCGGCGCTGCAATCGCTGCGAACCGAAGACAAACTAAGCAAGGCCTACGGCGGCTAGCTTGCGCTGACGGTTCGGTGGGGTGCATGCGGCCGGCGTCACAACATCCAGGGTGCTGATCGTGGAATGGTTGGTCTTGTCTCTCTTGTGCGTTTCCATGGTCGGTACCGGGGCACTGGCGTGGTGGGTCCGTTCGCTGCACATGGCCCGCCGCATCGATTCGGCCCACCTCGACGGCCTGCAGCAGCAGATCGTCGCGCTGCAGAAAGACCTGCGCTATCTTGCCGAGCAGACGAGCAAGCGCCCGGCGCTGCCATCGGCGCGCGTGCTGCCGGCCGAGGTCGCCGCCAGCACCCCCTACGCGCAGGCGATCGAGCTGGTGCGCCAGGGGCTGGCCGCCGCCGAGGTCGCCGAACGCTGCGGCATCTCGCGCAGCGAGGCCGAACTGATCATTTCGCTGTATCGCAACAACTCGCCTTCCTGAGCGCATGCTGAACCCCATCGTCCCGCCCCCCGGCTCCTCGGTCGCACCGGCGCCGCAGGCCGGCCCGTCGGCCCCTCAGGCCGTCGCCGCCGTCAAGCTGCTGGGCGAGGGCAGCCGGCCGCTGATCGCCGCCAGCGTACTACCGGCGCGCGTGCCGCTTCTGGCCGTCGGCGAGCAGGTGCTGGCGCGCGTCGCCGAACGGCTCGACGGCAACCGGCTGGTTGCGCTGATCAAGGGCAACGCCTTCACGCTCGATTTGCCGCCCGACCTCAAGGTCGGCGGCGACACGCTCAGGCTGCGCGTCAGCCAGCCCAGCCCGTCGCTGACCTTCGTGTTGCTGGACGCCGGCCAGCCGGCCGCCGACGCTGCCGGGACGGACGGCTCGACCGCCGTGCAGTTGAGCCGCTCGGCGCAATACCTGAACGACCTCCTGGCCGCCGCGCGCGAGCGCGGCGGCGGCGCCGCCCGCGCGCAGGGCGCGCTGCTGTCCCTCACCCCCGAGCAGCCGGACAGCCTGGCCGAGGGGCTGCGGCAGGCGGTCGGCAAGAGCGGCGCCTTTTACGAGTCCCACCTGAAGGACTGGGCCGACGGCCGCCGGTCGCTGGCCGAGCTGCGCGACGAGCCGCAGGCGCGGCTCGCGGCTGCCGAGCAGGACGAGCGCGCGTCCGGCCGCTCGGCCGTCGCCGAGCTCGGCCAACTGGTACAGCGCCAGCTCGACGCGCTCGAGCAGCGCCAGCTGCAATTGCCGGTGCTCGCCTGGCCGGGGCAGCCGGCCGAACTGACGCTGCGCGAGGAGGCGCGCGCCGAGCGCGAGGCCGACGGCGGGGAGGGCGACGCCGCCGCGCGCGGCTGGCACACACGGCTCGACCTCGAACTGCCCGGGCTCGGCGGCCTGTCGGTGCGGCTCGCGCTCTCCGGCGGCGCGGTCCAGGTCCGCTTCGCGGCCGACGACGCGGCCGCGTCGTCGCTGATCGAACGCCACGCCGACCGGCTCGCGTCCGGCCTGGGCGCGGCCGGCCTGCACCTCGCGCAACTGACGGTGGGCGCCGATGGCCGCGATGCCGACTGAGGACAATCGCCGCTCGGCGGTCGCGCTGTCGTACCGCGAGGGCCAGAAGGTGCCGCGCGTGGTCGCCAAGGGCTACGGCGAGTTGGCCGAGCGCATCGTCGAGCGCGCGCGCGAGGCCGGCGTGTTCGTGCACGATTCGCCCGCCCTGGTAGGCCTGCTGATGCAGGTCGACCTCGACAGCCAGATACCGCCCGAACTCTACCGCGCGGTCGCCGAGGTGCTCGCCTTCGTCTACTTCCTCGAACAGCAGGCGCTGTCGCCCGACACTCCCTTCGCCGACCGGCAGGCCGCGCGCCCCGCGGCGGCGGCCGATTCCTGAGCCGGGCTGTGCCGCCCGCCGCCCCGGGGCGCTGTATCTGGCGCGACAGGCGCTCCGTCGCTTAGTCTCCGGGCTGCGACACCCACAAGACTTTGCCACCGCGCAGGGCGGCCGCCGTCGCCGCCCCGTCATCGAAAGGAAGCAGAATGAAAGTCGGATTCATCGGGCTCGGCATCATGGGCCGGCCGTGCGTGCTCAACCTCCTGAAAGCCGGCCACGCCGTCACCGTCTGGGCCCGCCGCCGCGAGTCGGCCGAGGACCTGCTCGCCGCCGGCGCGAGCTGGGCCGACAGCCCGGCCGCGCTGGCCGGCGAGGTCGAGCTGGTCATCACCAACGTACCCAACACCGGCGACGTGGAAAACGTGCTGCTGGGCGACAACGGCGTCGTCCACGGCGCCCGTCCCGGCCTCGTGTGCGCCGACATGAGCACCATCTCGCCGATCGGCGCGCGCCGCATCGCCGAAAGCTTGGCCGAGCACGGCGTCGACTTTCTCGACTGTCCGGTGTCCGGCGGCGAGGTCGGCGCGATCAACGCGACGCTGTCTATCATGGTCGGCGGCAAGGCCGAGGCGCTCGAGAAGGCGCGCCCGGCGCTCGCGGCGATGAGCAAGTCGATCACCCGCATCGGCGACTCGGGCGCCGGCCAGGTCGCCAAGGCGTGCAACCAGATCGCCGTCGGCGCGACTATCCTCGGCGTCGCCGAGGTGGTGAAGCTGGCGCGCGCCTGCGGCGTCGACCCGGCGCCGGTCCGTCAGGCGCTGATGGGCGGCTTCGCCGCCAGCACCGTGCTCGACATCCACGGCCAGCGCATGATCGACGACAACTTCGCGCCCGGCTTCAAGGCGGTGCTGCACAAGAAAGACATGGGCATCGTGCTCGAGACCGCGCGCGAGCTCGGCATCAAGCTGCCCGAGTCGGCGCACATCGCCGAGCTGATCGACCGGCTGATCGAGCGCGGCGACGGCGAGCTCGATTCGTCCGCGATCGCCCGGCTGGTGTGGGAAGACAACTGAAGCCGCCCGGCGCCCGCCCCGAACCGCCCCTTCGTGGGCGGTTTTTGCTGGGCGGGACACCGCTTCGCTTGGGGCGTCGCGCGGGCTCGGCCAACGTCGCGGCCCGGCCGGGCGCCGAAACGACAAGCCCCGCGAGAGCGGGGCCGGGAGGGGGGCGTCGCGACCTTCATCGCCGCGAACAGCTTCGCCAGTTCCTCGCGCGACAGGGCGCGCTTGCGGGCCTTTTCGGTGCCGCCGGCGTCGTTCAGGTCGAAGGCCGAGGCGGGGTTGTACTCGCACATGTGCCGCTTGATCGCATAGTCGAACATGCGCCGCGTCCACCTCAGCACGTCGTTGGCGATGGTCGGCGCGCCGCGCTTGACGATGGCCTTCAGCATGTCGTCGATGTGGCGCGGCTTCACGTCCTCGACCTTCATCTTGCCCAAGTGCGGTCCGATGTCCTTGTCGATCCGGCGGCGCACGATGTCCGGGTGCTTCCAGCGTCCGAGGATCATGCGCTCGTAATACTCGTTGGCGAGGTCGAGCACGCGCGTCGCGGCTTTCTCGGCCTCGATCTTGGCGACGGCCTCGGCCTTGCGTTCCTGTTTCTCGCCGGCCACGTCATGGCCGAGCGCGACGCGCGCGGCCAGCGCCTTGGCGGCCTCGCGAGCCTTGGCGAGGGATAGCTCGGCGTAGGTGCCGATCTGTACCGTGCGTTGCTTGCCGGCGAAGCGGTAGCGGAAGCGCCAGACGGGCACCTTGTCCGCTTCGCGGTAGCGCAGCCACAGCCCATCGCCGTCCGCCTTGCCCTCGAAGCGCTCGCCCGCCCGGACCCATGCCTTGATCTGTACGTCTGTCAGCTTGCCCATGCCGGCCTCCTGAATAGCGAGTAGACGCCCCCGGCCCGCGCCGGCCTTGAAGGTCGGAAAACGCAAACAGCGAATAGGGGGTGTGTCCCAAAATCGTGTACCCAAACCGGCTTGGGTACACGCTTGGGTACACACGAATTATGCGCTTTCCTGCCACGTCGTGACACAACATGAATGAATAAAGCCCCGGCTGACGGGGCTTTGCTGGTGTCGATGATCCGGCATGACACGCCGTGACAGGCTATTCCAAATTCTGGATTTGTTCGCGCATCTGCTCGATCAGCACCTTCAGTTCGACCGAGGCCTGCGTCGTTTCCGGCGACACCGACTTGGAGCCGAG
Organism: Crenobacter luteus; assembly: GCF_004345725.1. Lineage (GTDB taxonomy): Bacteria > Pseudomonadota > Gammaproteobacteria > Burkholderiales > Chromobacteriaceae > Crenobacter > Crenobacter luteus. Next base: position 76,510 of record NZ_SLXG01000003.1, read on the forward strand.
CGTGTTCGCCTCGCGGTTCAGTTCCTGCATCAGGAAGTCGAGCCGCTTGCCGGCCTGGCCGCCGGCCTTGAGGATGCGGCGCACTTCGCTGACGTGGGTCGACAGGCGGCCGAGTTCTTCGTCGACGTCGATCTTCTGCGCGAACAGCGCGAATTCCTGCTTGATGCGGTCGTCGTCGACGCTGCCGAGCGCCTCGGCCAACCTCGCCGACAGCTTGGCGAGGTGGGCGTCGAGGATCTGCGGCAGGCGCGGCTTGACGCCGGCGACGATGGCCTCGATGCCGTCGAGTTTGTCGAGCAGGATGGCCTTGAGCTTCTCGCCCTCGCGCGCGCGGCTGGCGTTGAAGTCGTCGAGCAGGCGGCCGAGCGTTTCGAGCGCGCCCTTCTGCAGCGTTTCGGCGGCGAGCTCGTTGCTCTTGAGCACGCCGGGCCAGCGCAGCAGCTCGGCGGTCGACAGCGGGGCGAGGCCGGGGCGCAGCGCGGCCAGCTCGTCGCCGAGCGCGAGCACGCGCTCGAGCAGCGCACGGTTCAGTTCCAGCGACGGGGCGTCCGATTCGGCGACATTGAAGCCGATGCGGCATTCGACCTTGCCGCGCGTGACCTTGGCCGAGATCAGTTCGCGCAGTTGCGACTCGACCGGGCGCAGCTCCTCGGGCAGGCGCATCTGCAGGTCGAGGTAGCGGTGGTTGACGGCGCGCAGTTCGAGGTTGAGCACGGCGCCGGGCAGGTCGCGCGTCGCGACGGAAAAGCCCGTCATGCTGAGGATCATCAAGAAAACTCCGGGAAATATTGCAGTAAAATGATTGACGCCTACGCGGTCTGAGCGGCTAAGCTAAGCCAGGTTTTCAGACCCCGGTCCACTATAACAACGGCCCCGACATGACTCAATCCGCGCCGCAAAAACCGCTGCCCGCCGGCTACCGTCTGGGTGATTACACCGTGGTCCGCCAGCTGTCGGTTGGCGGCTTCAGCATCGTCTACCTGGCGCTGGACGATCAGGAGCGGACCTTCGCGATCAAGGAATACCTGCCGCACAGCCTCGCCTGCCGCAGCGAGCAGTTCGCGGTGACGGTAAAGAACGAGCTCGACCGCGACGCCTTCAACCTCGGCCTGAAGTGTTTTTTCGAAGAGGGGCGCGTGCTGGCGGGCATCCACCATCCGAACGTGGTGCGGGTCAGCAATTTCTTCCGCGCCAACCATACCGTCTACATGGTGATGGAGTACGCGGACGGGCGCCCGCTGTCGCGCGAGCTGGAGCTGGCCGGCGGCCGGCTGGCGGAGCGGCGCCTGCGGCGCGTGTTCGCCCATCTGGTCGCCGGGCTGCGCGAGGTGCACCTGAACCGCCTGCTGCATCTGGACCTGAAGCCGGCCAACATCTACCTGAGGCGCAACGGCGCGCCGCTCTTGCTCGACTTCGGCGCCGCGCGCGAGACGCTGATGCGCGGCAGCCGCCAGTTCGCGTCGATGTATACGCCGGGTTTCGCCGCACCCGAACAGTATCAGCGCGACGGCGCGCTCGGGCCGTGGACCGACATCTACGCGATCGGCGCCTGTCTTTACACCTGCATGGGTGGCACGCCGCCGCCGCCGGCCAACGAGCGCGTGCAGCACGACGCGCTCGCGCCGGCCCGCGACGCGTTCGCGGCCTACTATTCGCCGGAACTGGCCGCACTGACCGACCGTTGCCTCGCCCTCTCGCCCGACGAACGGCCCGCCAGCCTGATGCAGCTACAGAAGCTGCTGATGGCCGAAGGCTACGCCGCGCCGGCGACGCAGCGCGCCGAGCCGGCGCTGGTCGAGGGGGGCGACGTGCCGTCGCGGCTGGTGAGCTGGCTCAAGCACATTACCCGGCGCGTCGAGTGAGGAAGAGGCGATGAAAATGGCATTTTTCCAGGACAGCCGCGTCGGCGGCCGTGCCTACAACCAGGACCGCAGCGCCTTCGCCTATACCGCGGAGGCGGTGCTGCTGGTCGTCGCCGACGGCATGGGCGGCCACCTGCAGGGCGAGGTCGCCGCGCAGATCGCCTGCGACGTGCTCGCCGAGTGTTTCCGCCGGCAGGCGCAACCGACCGTCGACTACCCGAACCGTTTCCTCGTCAACGCCGTCGGCGCCGCGCACCAGGCGATCCTCGATCACGCGATCGACCACCACCTGCCCGAGATACCGAGCACCACCGTCGTCGTCGCGCTGCTGCAGAAGGGCATGCTGTACTGGTGCCACGTCGGCGATTCGCGCCTTTACCTGATCGACCAGGACGGCGTGCGGCTGCGCTCGCGCGACCACTCCCAGGTGCAGCGCATGATCGAGCAGGGCCTGCTGACCGAGGAAACCGCACGCGTCCATCCCGACCGCAACAAGATCTACAACTGCCTGGGCGCCGCGCCCGAGCCGGACATCGACATCGGCGAGCGCCAGCCGCTGGCGCCCGGCCAGACGGTGCTGTTGTGCAGCGACGGCTTGTGGGGCCATATCCACGACGCCGAATGGGACAAGGTGTTCGCCGCCGGTCGCACGGTCGGCGTGGTGCTGCCGGCGCTGATGACGATCGCCGAGCGCCGCGGCGGCGCCGGCGGCGACAACCTGACCGCGCTCGGCGTCACGCTCTTGCCCGACACGGTCGAGTTGGCCGAGCGGGCAGACCTGATCGACACCGCCAGCGCCGCCACTGGCCGGCGCCCGTCCGAGCCCGGCTGCGAGCACAACCTCGCCATCGCCCACCGCGAAATCCTCGCCAGCCAGCTGCCGCCGCGGGCCTGAGCGGCCGGCCCCGGCGCGTCCGGGGTCGAGCCCGCGTCCAAGAGCTTGTATAATTTACGGTTTTTGCACGAGTGCCTGTCATGCGCCCCTCCCAACGTTCCGCCGACGCCCTGCGCGCGGTCAAACTCACCCGTCACTACACGCGCCACGCCGAAGGTTCGGTGCTGGTCGAATTCGGCGATACCAAGGTGATCTGCACCGCCAGCGTCGAAGAAAGCGTGCCGGGCTTCCTCAAGGGCCGCGGCCAGGGCTGGATCACCGCCGAATACGGCATGCTGCCGCGCTCGACCGGCAGCCGCATGCGCCGCGAGGCCGCCTCCGGCAAGCAGTCCGGCCGCACGCAGGAGATCCAGCGCCTGATCGGCCGTTCGCTGCGCGCGGTGGTCGACCTCGCCCGGCTCGGCGAGCGCCAGATCGTGATCGACTGCGACGTGATCCAGGCCGACGGCGGCACGCGCACCGCCAGCATCACCGGCGCCTTCGTCGCCTTGCACGACGCGATCTCGGGCCTGATCGCCGCCGGCAAGCTGGCCGAGAGCCCGATCAAGGATTTCGTCGCCGCGATCTCGGTCGGCGTCTACGAGGGCGTGCCGGTGCTCGACCTCGACTACCCGGAAGACTCGGCCTGCGACACCGACATGAACGTGGTGATGACCGGCGCCGGCCGCTTCGTCGAGGTGCAGGGCACCGCCGAGGGCGAACCGTTCAGCCGCCAGGAAATGAACGCGCTGCTGGAGTTGGCCGAGAAGGGCATCGGCGAGCTGATCGCCAAGCAGAAAGAGGCGCTGGGGCTGTGAGCAAGAAGGTTTTACCGTCGCGCCGCCTGTCGGTCGCGCCGATGCTGGACTGGACCGACCGCCACTACCGCTACTTCGCGCGGCAGATCACCCGGAACACCTGGCTTTACACCGAGATGGTGACCACCGGCGCGCTCTTGTACGGCGACGTCGCGCGCCACCTGCGCTACGACGAGGCCGAGCACCCGGTCGCGCTGCAGCTGGGCGGCTCCGAACCCGACGAACTGGCGCGCTGCGCGAAGTTGGCCGAGCAGTGGGGCTACGACGAGGTCAACCTCAACGTCGGCTGTCCGTCCGAGCGCGTGCAGAAGGGCGCCTTCGGCGCCTGCCTGATGGCCGAGCCGGCGCTGGTGTCCGACTGCGTGAAGGCGATGCGCGACGCGGTCGGCATCGACGTCACCGTCAAGCACCGTATCGGCATCGACGCGGTCGAGGATTACGACTACGTGCGCGATTTCGTCGGCCGCGTGTCCGAGGCCGGCTGCACCACCTTCATCGTCCACGCGCGCAACGCCATCCTCAAGGGCCTGTCGCCGAAGGAAAACCGCGAGATCCCGCCGCTCAAGTACGACTACGTCTACCGCCTCAAGCGCGACTTCCCCGACTTCGAGATCCTGATCAACGGCGGCGTGAAGACCAACGACGAGATCGCCACCCACCTCGAACACGTCGACGGCGTGATGGTCGGCCGCGAGGCCTACCACAACCCGTGGCTGATGGCCGACTGGGACGCGCGCTTCTACGGCGACGCGGGCGAGCCTGCGACGCGCGACGCGGTGATCGCGGCGCTGCTGCCGTATATCGAGCAAAGGTTGGCCGAGCCGGGCGCGCAGCTGCGCCACATCGCGCGCCACATCCTCGGCCTCTACCAGGGCCAGCCGGGCGCGCGCGTCTGGCGCCGCATGCTGTCGGATTCGACGCTGCTCAAGGGCGCCGACGGCAGCCTGCTGCTCGCCGCGCGCGATCGCGTTGCCCGCGACTGATAGGCAGTGGTGCGCACCGGCCGGCACGGATGTCGATCCGGCCGGCCGGTCGTCGTTTTCGCAGCAGCGACGATGTCGTGAAAATCAAACAGAACGTAGCGAAATTGTCTACTTTGTGACGATTTTTCGCGAAAAAATGGACATAAATCGCCCGGAATCCAGAGCTTTTCCGGCGGCGGATTTTTCGCTTCCGGTGCGCGCGCATCTGTGGCTAAATCGCTGCCGGCACCGGGCCCGACATTGGGAGCAAGCATGTTCGACCGCATCGTGCTGGCGAGCAACAACGCCGGCAAACTGAAGGAATTCTCCGCGCTGTTCGCGCCCTTGGGGATCACCGTGATCCCGCAGGGCGAACTGGGCGTGCCCGAGTGCCCGGAGCCGCACCACACCTTCCTCGAGAACGCGCTCGAGAAGGCGCGCCACGCCAGCCGCGTGACCGGCCTGCCGGCGCTGGCCGACGATTCGGGCATCTGCGTCGACGCGCTCGGCGGCGCGCCCGGCGTGTACTCGGCGCGCTTCGCCGGCGAACCGAAGTCGGACGCGCGCAACAACGCGCTCTTGGTCGAAAAACTGCAGGGCGAGGCGAACCGCCGCGCCTGGTACACCTGCGTGCTGGTGCTGGTGCGCCACCCCGACGACCCGCATCCGATCGTCGCCGACGGCGTGTGGGTCGGCCAGGTGCAGGACACGCCGGCGGGTGAGGGCGGTTTCGGCTACGACCCGTACTTCTTCCTGCCCGAGCACGGCCGCACCGCCGCCGAGCTCGACCCGGCCGAGAAGAACCGCATCAGCCACCGCGGCCAGGCGCTCGCGGCGCTGATCGCGCGCCTGAAGGCGCTGGCATGAGCGTCGTCTCGCTCGACGCGCTGCGCTGGGGGCTGAAGGAGTTGCCGCCCCTGTCGCTCTACGTGCACGTGCCGTGGTGCGTGAGGAAATGCCCGTACTGCGACTTCAATTCGCACGAGGCGAAGAACGGCTTCGACGAGATGGCCTACGTCGACGCCTTGCTGCGTGACCTCGAATTCGACCTGCCCAAGGTCTGGGGCCGGCCGGTGCGCACCATCTTCATCGGCGGCGGCACGCCGAGCCTGTTGTCGGCCGCCGCGATCGACGCCTTGCTGACCGGCATCCGCATGCGCGTGAAGCTCGACCCCGAGGCCGAGATCACGCTCGAGGCGAACCCCGGCACCTTCGAGATCGACAAATTCCAGGGCTTCCGCGACGCCGGCGTCAACCGGCTGTCGATCGGCATCCAGAGCTTCAACGAGGCGCACCTGAAGGCGCTCGGCCGCATCCACGACGCCGCCGAGGCGCGCCGCGCGGTCGAGATCGCGACCGGCATCTTCGAGCGGGTCAACCTCGACCTGATGTACGCGCTGCCGAACCAAACCTTGGCCGAGGCGCTCTCCGACGTCGAGACCGCGATTTCCTACGGCGTCAGCCACGTGTCGGCCTACCACCTGACCATCGAGCCGAACACGCTGTTCGCGGTGCAGGTGCCGGCCAACCTGCCCGAGGACGACGAGTCGGCCCGGATGCAGGAGGCGATCGAGCAAAGGTTGGCCGAGGCCGGCTACCTGCATTACGAAACCTCGGCGTTCGCCAAGCCTGGCCAGCAGAGCCGCCACAACGTCAACTACTGGCAGTTCGGCGACTACCTCGGCATCGGCGCCGGCGCGCACGGCAAGCTGTCGTTCCACGACCGCATCGAGCGCTTCATGCGCGCCAAGCAGCCGGCGGCCTACCTGAAGGCGGTCGCCGACGGCGTGCCGAACCAGAGCCTGCATAGCGTCGACAAGGCCGACCTGCCGTTCGAATTCATGATGAACCTGATGCGGCTGACCGGCGGCTTCGAGAGCCGCCTGTTCCAGGAGCGCACCGGCCTGCCGCTGATCAAGATCGAAGCCGAACTGAAACAGGCCGAGGCGCGCGGGCTGATCGCGCGCGACCTCGCCACCATCCGGCCGACCGAGCTCGGCCAACGTTTTCTGAACGACCTCTTGACCCTCTTCCTCAAAGAAGGAGACTGACATGGCTCGCGAAATCATCCACACCGACCTGGCCCCGGCCGCGATCGGCGCTTACTCCCAGGCCGTCAAGGCCGGCGACACCGTCTACCTGTCCGGCCAGATCCCGCTCGACCCGACGACCATGACCGTCGTCGAAGGCGGCTTCGCAGCCGAGGCGCACCAGGTGTTCAAGAACCTGAAGGCGGTGTGCGAGGCGGCCGGCGGCGACCTGAACAAGATCGTCAAGCTCAACGCCTTCCTGACCGACCTGTCCAACTTCGCCACCTTCAACGAAGTGATGGGCCAGTACTTCGCGCAGCCGTACCCGGCGCGCGCCGCCATCGGCGTCGCCAGCCTGCCCAAGGGCGTGCAGGTCGAAGCCGACGCGGTGATGGTGCTGGGCGAGTAAGCCTCGGCCAAGCTTGCCGTGTGCAGCGCGCCCCGCGGGGCGCGTTTTTTGCGCGCGCTGTACCGCGCGCGCGGGCGCGACGCTGTCGCTTGTCGGGCGGCGCGCCGGCCTCTATCGTGAAGCGTTCCGTTTCCTTGCTGCGAGATCCGCCATGACCGACCGCGCCTTCCTGCTCGTCAACGTGTTCAGCCGCGACTTCGACGGCGGCAACCCGCTCGCCGTGTTTACCGACGGGCGCGGCCTCGACGAGCGCCGGATGCTGGCGGTCGCGCGCCAGATGAACCTGTCCGAGACCGTCTTCCTGTTGCCGTCCGACGAGGCCGACGCCGAACTGCGCATCTTCACGCCGGCCGTCGAACTGCCCTTCGCCGGCCACCCGACGCTGGGCGCCGCGCAGGTGCTCGCGCGCCTGCACGGCCTCGGCGGTACGGTGCGGCTCAAGACGCGCGCCGGCGTGATCCCGGTCGCGCTCGACGGCATGCGCGCCACGCTGACTGCGAACGCGCCGACGCAGCGCCCGGCCGCCTTCGGGCGCGCCGAGGCCGCCGCGATCTTCACCCTGGCCGAGGCCGACGTCGCCGCCGACCCGGTGTGGGTGGACACCGGCGTCGAGCAACTGCTGATCCGGCTCGCCAGCCGCGCCGCGGTGCTCGCCGCGCGGCCCGTGCTGCCGCTGTTTTTCCGCCACTGCGGCGACGACCCGGCACGCCAGCTCGCCTACCTGTGGCACGAGGCGGACGGGCAGGCGACGGTGCGGCTGTTCTTCGCCGACAACGGCGGCCTGCGCGAGGACCCGGGCACCGGCTCGGCGGCGGCCAACCTCGGCGGCTGGTGCCGGCTCAACGGCGTGCCGCTGCCCTTGTCGTGGCGCCTGCTGCAGGGCGAGGCGATCACGCGGCCCAACCATCTCTTCCTCGACGTCGACGCGGCCGGCACGATCCGCGTCGGCGGCGATGTGGTATTCGTGGGACAGGGTTCGCTCGGACTGCCCCTCGACGACGCGCGGCCGGCTTGACGGCGTCGGTGGCGGCTGGCAGATTGACGGACACAATAAAACGTCCGTTTGAATGCGGGCCAACACGAGAGAAGAGGAAAACCATGAAAGCCATGCTGAAGTTCGCGCCGCTCGCCTGCGCGCTCCTGCTGCCCTGCGCCGCGCTGGCCCAGGGCGTCGCCGGAACCTGGAAGGCCATAGACGACGAAACGAAGCAGCCCAAGGCGCTGGTGCAGGTCAGCGAGAGCCCGACGGGCGAGCTGTCCGGCCGCATCGTCAAGCTGTTCGCCAATCCGGACGCGCTGTGCGACAAGTGCGACGGCGACAGGAAGGGCAAGCCGATCCAGGGCATGACCATCCTGTGGGGCCTGAAGAAGGCCGGCGACGGCTGGGAAGGCGGCAAGATCCTCGACCCGAAGAAGGGCGCGGTCTACAGCGCCAAGATGAGGCTCGCCGACGACGGCAAGAAACTCGAAGTGCGCGGCTTCATGGGCGTCTCGCTGCTGGGGCGCACGCAAATCTGGGAACGCCAGTAAACCCGGCCAAGCCCGACGACGCCACCGCCTCGCACCCGGCGCGGTCGGCCCCCTGCCAAGCCCGGCGATCCCGGGCTTTTTCGTTTGCGCGCGCCGCCGGGCGCCGCTTATGCGTTTTTGCGCTAACATCGGCGCATGGATGTGTTCGCCGATATCGCCAACCAGCCGGTCGTCGCCGCGCCGGCCACCGCCAAACGCCTCGAGAAGCTCGGCATCCGCCGCCGCTTCGACTTCGTGCTGCACCTGCCGTTGCGCTACGAGGATGAAACCCACCTCTACACCATCGCCGACGCGCCCTACGGGCAGGCGGTGCTGGTCGAGGGCGAGGTGATCGCCAGCGAGGTGCAGTTCAAGCCGCGCCGCCAGTTGCTGGTGCAGATCGAGGACAAAACCGGCACGCTCAACCTGCGCTTCATCCATTTCTACCCCAGCCAGCAAAAGCAGCTCGCCAAGGGGCGCCGCGTGCGCGCGCTTGGCGAGATCAAGCGCGGCTACCACGGCGACGAGATCATCCACCCGAAGATCCGCGAGGTGATCGAGGGCGACGCGCTCGCCGACCACCTGACGCCGATCTACCCGACCGTCAACGGCCTGACCCAGCCGGTGTTGCGCCGGCTGATCGCCGCCGAGCTGAAGGTGCAGGACCTCGCCGACACGTTGCCCGTCGAGGAGCGGCGGCGGCTCGATCTGGTCGATTTCGCCGACGCGGTGCGGCTCTTGCATTCGCCGACGCCCGAGTATTCGGCCAAGGATCTGACCAACCCGGCGCTGCCGGCCTGGCAGCGGCTGAAGTTCGACGAATTGCTGGCGCAGCAGCTGTCGATGCGGCTCGCCTATCGCGCGCGCCGCAAGGGCCGCGCGCTGCCGCTCGTCGGCAGCGGCGCGTTGCGCCGAAGGTTGGCCGAGGCGCTGCCGTTCGCGCTGACCGGCGCGCAGACCCGCGTGCTGGCCGAGATCGACGCCGACCTCGCCCGGACCCACCCGATGCACCGGCTGTTGCAGGGCGACGTCGGCAGCGGCAAGACCATCGTCGCGGCGATGGCGGCGCTGTCGGCGATCGAGGCCGGCCATCAGGTCGCTCTGATGGCGCCGACCGAGATCCTCGCCGAGCAGCATTACCTCAAATTGAGCGGCTGGCTCGCGCCCCTGGGCGTCGAGGTGGTGTGGCTGTCGGGCAGCCTGAAGAAGAAACAGAAAACCGAGGCGATGGCGCGCATCGCCGACGGCACGGCGCGGCTGGCGGTCGGTACCCACGCGTTGTTCCAGGACGACGTCGCGTTCGCGAGCCTGGGGCTGGCCATCGTCGACGAGCAGCACCGCTTCGGCGTCGGCCAGCGCCTCGCGCTCAAGGACAAGAGTGGCGACGCGCAGGCGCACCAGCTGATGATGTCGGCGACGCCGATCCCACGCACGCTGGCGATGAGCTTCTACGCCGACCTCGACGTGTCGGTGATCGACGAGCTGCCGCCGGGGCGCACGCCTATCGTCACCAAGCTGATCAACGCCAATCGCCGCGACGAGGTGGTCGAGTTTGTGCGCCGCACCGTCGCCGAGGGGCGGCAGGTGTACTGGGTCTGCCCCTTGATCGAGGAGTCGGAGGCACTCGAATTGCAGACCGCGGTCGACACCCACGTGCAGTTGGCCGAGGACCTGCCGGAGCTGAAGGTCGGTCTGGTGCACGGGCGGCTCAAGCCGGCCGAGAAGGCCGAGGTGATGGCGGCGTTCGCGCGCAACGAGCTGCAGCTTCTGGTCGCCACCACGGTGATCGAGGTCGGCGTCGACGTGCCCAACGCCAGCCTGATGGTGATCGAGCACGCCGAGCGCATGGGCTTGGCGCAGCTGCACCAGCTGCGCGGCCGTGTCGGGCGCGGCGCGGCCAAGAGCAGCTGCGTGCTGCTGTTCGAGACGCCGCTGTCGGAGGTCGCCAAGGCGCGCCTCAAGGTGATCTACGAGAACACCGACGGCTTCGAGATCGCGCGCCAGGACCTCTTGATCCGCGGCCCGGGCGAATTCCTCGGCGCGCGCCAGAGCGGCGTGCCGATGCTGCGCTTCGCCAACCTCGAGGAGGATCTCGCCTTGCTGGAGGAGGCGAGGGCGCTGGCGCCGCAGATGCTGAAGGAGCACCCCGGCTTGGCCGAGGCGCACCTGACGCGCTGGCTCGCCGGCCGCGAACATTTTCTCGAAGCCTGAGCTCGGCCAACGTCGGCCGGAAAAAAAACCGCCCCGTCGATTGCGGGGCGGTTGGCGTTTGGGGACTCGCTCAGAGCAGGATGCCGCGAATCATGTAGAACAACATCGCGGCCATCAGCGCCGAGGCCGGTACGGTGATGACCCAGGCCGCGGCGATGCGTTTCATCTGCGAACGCTTGACCAGCTCCTTGCGGTAGGCCTTGCGCAGCCCCTTGCGCTCGCCCTTCGAGAAGTGCGCGGGGTCGCGCTGCTGCTTGCCGCGGATCTTCAGGTCCTTGAGCATGCGGTCTTTTTCCTCGATCGACGCCTCGGAGAACTTGGCGATGAAGGCGTCGATCGCCTCCTGGTCGTCGGCCGGATGGTGCGCCTTGATTTCGGCGACCATCTGCGCGTAGCGGCTCTTCAGGTATTCGCGCAAGAAGCCGACGCCGAACACGCCGCCGACGGCGATATGCGTCGAGCTGACCGGCATGCCGAGCTGGCTGGCGATGATTACGGTCAGCGTCGCGGCCATCGCGATGCAGAAGGCGCGCATCTGGTCGAGCTCGGTGATTTCCGAGCCGACGGTGCGGATCACCTTCGGGCCGAACAGCGCCAGGCCGATCGAGATGCCCAGCGCGCCGATCGCCATCACCCACAGCGGGATCGCGGCCTTGCTGCCGATCTCGTTGCCGGCGTGCGAAACCGCGTCGACGATGGCCGCCAGCGGGCCGACCGCGTTGGCCACGTCGTTCGAGCCGTGCGCGAAACTCAGCAGCGCGGCGGCAAAGATCAGCGGCACGGTGAAGAACTGGTTGACCGCCTCCTTGCTGTTGTCGAGGCGTGCGGCGCGGCGCGCGACCATCGGGCGCAGCAGCAGGAACACGGCGACCGCGACGGCGAAGCCGGAGGCGAGCGCGGTCGTGAAGTCGATCTTCCAGATATTGTTCAGGCCCTTGAGCATCAGGTAGGTGGTGAAGGTCCAGGCCATCGCGGCGACCAAGAGCGGCACCATTTTGCACGCCGCTTCGCGCATGTCGTTCTGGTAGGTGATGCGGCGCTTGATCAGGTACAGGAAGCCGGCGGCCACCAGGCCGCCCATCAGCGGCGAGATGACCCAGCTGGCGACGATGGCGCCGACCTTGCTCCAGTTGGCGATGTCCATGCCCTGCGCCGCGACGCCCGCGCCGAGCACGGCGCCGACGATGGAGTGGGTGGTCGATACCGGCGCGCCGATCGCGCTGGCGAGGTTCAGCCACAGCGCGGCGGCCAACAGCGCCGCCATCATCAGCCAGATGAAGGTCTCCTTGTCGGGAATCAGCGCCGGGTCGATGATGCCGCTGCGGATGGTGCCGACCACCTCGCCGCCGGCGATCAGTGCGCCTGCCGCCTCGAAGATCGCGGCCAGCACCAGCGCGCCACCCAGCGTCAGCGCCTTGGAGCCGACCGCCGGGCCGACGTTGTTGGCGACGTCGTTGGCGCCGATGTTCATCGCCATGTAAGCGCCGATCGCCGCGGAGAAAACCAGCACGAGATTGCCGCCGCCCATCGAGAGGCTGTACATCACCACGCCGACGACGAAAACCAGGCCCAGCCCGAGGCGGAACAGGTCGCCTCTGCCGCGCTTGGTGGCCTTTTCGATATTGCTGATATGTTCGAGTTCCACTACTCAGTTCCGGGCTACAAAAGGGCTGAATTGTGTCAGAAATTTGACGGTTTTTATACTTCGGATCGTTACCGATTCAGCGCACGGTTTATGCCGAAAAGCTAAACGGCGGCGGCGTCTGCGTTCGCTGGTGAATCGCGTCGCAAAGCAAAACCCCCGCCGTGTGGCGGGGGTGCATCGTGCGGACGGAAACGGCCGGGATTCAGCCGAATTTGCCGGTGATGTAGTCCTCGGTGGCCTTTTTCTTCGGCGCGGTGAAGATGTCGTCGGTGGCGCCGAATTCGACCATCTCGCCGAGGTACATATAGGCGGTGTAGTCGGACACGCGCGCCGCCTGCTGCATATTGTGCGTGACGATCGCGATCGTGTAGTCCTGCTTGAGCTCGTGGATCAGCTCCTCGATGTGCGCGGTCGAGATCGGGTCGAGCGCCGAGGTCGGCTCGTCGAGCAGCAGCACCTCGGGCTTGGCCGCCACCGCGCGCGCGATGCACAGGCGCTGCTGCTGGCCGCCGGACAGCGAGTTGCCCGACTGGCGCAGCTTGTCCTTGACCTCTTCCCACAGCGCGGCCTTGCGGAGCGCCCATTCGACGCGGTCGTCCATGTCGGCCTTCGACAGCTTCTCGTACAGCTTCACGCCGAAGGTGATGTTGTCGTAGATCGACATCGGGAACGGCGTCGGCTTCTGGAACACCATGCCGACCTTGGCGCGCAGCTGGTTGACGTCGACGTCGCGGCCGAGGATGTTGTTGCCGTCGAGCAGGATCTCGCCTTCGCTCCTCATGCCCGGGTAGAGCTCGAACATGCGGTTGAAAGTGCGCAACAGCGTCGACTTGCCGCAGCCGGACGGGCCGATGAAGGCGGTGACCTTCTTGGCCTCGATCTCGAGGTTCACGCCCTTGAGCGCGTGGAAGGAGCCGTAGTAGAAGTTGAGGTTCTTGACCTCGAGCTTGGTTTTCTTGGCAGTCATCGTCGTTCAGCCTTAATGCGATGGGGTTTTCTGGCTGCCGAGCCAGCGGGCGATGATGTTCAGCGACAGCACCGAGAAGGTGATCAGCAGGGCGCCGGCCCAGGCCAGCGTATGCCAGTCCTCGTAGGGGCTCATGGCGAACTGGAAGATGACCACCGGCAGGTTGGCCATCGGCTGGTTCATGTCGAGCGTCATGAACTGGTTGTTCAGCGCGGTAAACAGCAGCGGGGCGGTCTCGCCCGAGATGCGCGCCACCGCCAGCAGCATGCCGGTGATCACGCCGGCCTTGGCCGAGCGCAGCGTCACGTACATGATGACCTTCCAGCGCGGCGCGCCGAGCGCGGCGGCGGCTTCCCTGAGGCTGTTGGGCACCAGGCGCAGCATGTTTTCGGTGGTGCGGATCACCACCGGGATGACGATCAGCGACAGCGCCAGCGAGCCGGCCCAGCCGGAGAAGTGGCCGACCGAGATCACGTAGACCTCGTAGATGAACAGGCCGATCACGATCGACGGCGCCGACAGCAGGATGTCGTTGATGAAGCGGGTGGCCGGCGCCAGCCAGCCGCGCTCGCCGTATTCGGCCAGATAAATCCCGGCCAGAATGCCGACCGGCGTGCCGATCAGCGTGCCGAACAGCGTCATCAGCAGGCTGCCGTAGATCGCGTTGGCGAGGCCGCCGGCGCTGCCCGGCGGCGGCGTGATCTGGGTGAACACGTCGGCCGAGATGCCCGACAGGCCGTAGGCGAGCAGCGTGTACAGAATCCACGCGAGCCAGAACAGGCCGAAGGCCATGGTCAGCATCGACGCCGTCATGTTGAAGGCGTTGGTGAAGCGGCGGCGGCGGTAGATCGAAGTATTCAAGATGAAAGCTCCCCGGTTAGTGCTGGCGGCCTTCCTGGCGCTTCAGGCGAAGCAGCAGGAGCTTGGAGCAGGCCAGCACCACGAAGGTGATGAAGAACAGGATCAGGCCGAGTTCGATCAGCGAAGCGAGGTATAGCTCGCCGTGTGCCTCGGCGAATTCGTTCGCCAGCGCCGAGGCGATCGAGTTGCCCGGGTCGAACAGCGAGGTCGAGAACAGCGCGGTATTGCCGATCACGAAGGTGACGGCCATCGTCTCGCCGAGCGCGCGACCGAGGCCGAGCATGATGCCGCCGACCACGCCGGTTTTGGTGTACGGCAGCACCACGTGGCGTACGACCTCCCAGGTGGTCGAGCCGAGGCCGTACGCCGACTCCTTCAGCATGGCCGGCACGACCTCGAACACGTCGCGCATCACCGAGGCGATGAACGGGATCACCATGATCGCAAGGATCAGGCCGGCGGTGAACACGCCGATGCCCAGCGGCGCGCCCTGGAACAGGAAACCGATGCCCGGCAGCGGGCCGATATTGTCGATCATCCACGGCTGGATGTGGTCGGAGAAGAACGGGGCGAACACGAACAGGCCCCAGATGCCGTAGATGATCGACGGGATGCCGGCCAGCAGTTCGATCGCGATACCCAGCGGACGCTTGAGCCAGACCGGACACAGCTCGGTCAGGAAGAGGGCGATGCCGAAGCTGACCGGGACGCCGATCAAGAGCGCGATGGTCGCGGTGGCGAGCGTGCCGAAGATCGGCACCAGCGCGCCGAATTTTTCGGCGACCGGGTCCCAGTCGCTCGAGGTCAGAAAGCTCCAGCCGAAGGCCTGGATGCTCGGCATCGCGCCGACGAGCAGCGACAGCAGGATGCCCAAGAGCAGCGCCAGCACGAGGAAGGCGGCGGCGCGGGTCAGGTTCTTGAACGCCGCGTCGAGCAGACGCTGGCGCTGGTGGTTCGGGGTATTCCGGTACTTTTGCATGCTTTGCTCAGTGCGCAGCCGTGCTTGATCCATGGAGGGAGGCATACACTTTTTATCCTTTTGGAATAAACCGTTCGGCCGACATCTAGACAAAAAGCCGGGAGGAGCGAATCCCCCGGCTGTCAATTCGGCCGGCGGTGCGACGCAAGGGCGTCGCGGCCGGCCCGTCGTTATTACAACTTATGCATTACTTCCAGGCGACCGGCTTGGTACCGTCGACGGTGATCTGCTTCCAGCTGTCGCGGATCTGCGCCTTCACGTTCGCCGGCATCGGCACGTAGACCAGGTCCTGGGCGATCTTGTCGCCGTGGGTGTAGGCCCAGTCGAAGAACTTCAGCGCCTCGGCGGCGCGTGCCGCGTCGTCCTGCTTCTTGTGCATCAGGATGAAGGTCGGGTTCGAGATCGGCCAGGTATCCTTGCCCGGCTGGTTGGTCAGGATCAGGTACATGCCCGGCGCGGCCTTCCAGTTGGCGTTGGCGGCGGCGGCCTTGAAGCTGGTGTCGCTCGGCTCGACAAAGTTGCCGGCGGCGTTCTGCACCTTGGTGTACGTCATCTTGTTCTGCTTGACGTAGGCGTACTCGACGTAGCCGATCGAGCCCTTGATGCGGGTCACGTAGTTGGCGACGCCCTCGTTGCCCTTGCCGCCGACGCCGGTCTTCCAGTTGACCGCGGTGTTGGCGCCGATGCTGCTGTTCCACTCCGGCGACACCTTGGCCAGGTAGTTGGTGAACACGAAGGTGGTGCCCGAGCCGTCCGAGCGGCGCACCACGGTGATCTTCTGTGCCGGCAGCGCGACGCCCGGGTTCAGCTTGGCGATCGCCGCGTCGTTCCACTGGCTCACCTTGCCCAGATAGATGTCGGCCAACAGCGGGCCGGTCAGCTTCAGCTGGCCCGGAGCGATGCCGGGCACGTTGATCACCGGCACCACGCCGCCGATCACGGTCGGGAACTGCAGCAGGCCGTGCTTGTCCAGCTCTTCCGGCTTGAGCGGCATGTCGGACGCGCCGAAATCGACGGTCTTGGACTGGATCTGCTTGATGCCGCCGCCCGAGCCGATCGATTGGTAGTTCATATTGTTGTTGGTCTTGGCCTTGTAGGCCTCGGCCCATTTCGCGTACAGCGGGTACGGGAAGGTCGCGCCGGCGCCGGTGATGTTGGCGGCGAAGGCGGTGGAGGCAAAGGCCCCGGTCAGGGCGAGGGTTGCAGCCAGGCGGACGGTGGTTTTCATGCAAGCTCCCAATGGTTAGCGCTTTATGGCACAGGGCGGATGCTATAGCGGGGAGTTTGCAGAAATATTACAAGTCGCCGAACGGGGTGCGGCCGGCGCATCTTCTTATATAATGCGCGCCGTCTACGAGGATAAGCTTATGAATCGCAAACTGATCATCGGTAACTGGAAAATGCACGGCCGCCTCGCGCGCAACGCCGAACTCGTCGCGCAGTTGCGCGAACGCCTGGCCGCTTGCGCAGCCGACGTCGGCGTCGCGGTGCCGGCGCCCTATCTGGCGCAGGTGGCGGCCTTGCTCGAGGGGAGCGGCATCGCGCTGTGCGCCCAGGATGCGAGCCGTTTTCCGGTCGACGGCGCCTATACCGGCGAGACCTCGGCCAACATGCTGGCCGACCTCGGCGTGCGCTACGTGTTGCTCGGACACTCGGAGCGCCGTCAGTATTTCCAGGAGGACGAGGCTATCCTGCGCGACAAGCTGGCGGCGGTGCTCGACGCCGGCATGACGCCGGTGTTGTGCATCGGCGAGACGTTGGCCGAGCGCGAGGCTGGCCGGCACCTGGACGTCACCGGGCGGCAGCTGGCGGTGCTCGACGGTCTGGCGCTGGACGGGCGCTGCGTGGTGGCGTACGAGCCGGTCTGGGCGATCGGCACCGGCAAAGTGGCGAGCATCGGACAGATCGCCGAAATGCACGCGCACCTGACGCAAAAGCTCTTGCAAACCAGTGGGGGCTCGTTTAATATTCGCGTCCTCTACGGCGGCAGCGTCAAGAGCGACAACGCCAGCGCCATTTTGGCGACGCCCGGTGTAGATGGTGCTCTTGTCGGCGGGGCGTCGCTGGATGCCGAGTCGTTTGAAAAGATTTGCCAAGCTGCCGGATGAGATGATAAAGTATGGAAATTCTGAAAACGCTGATCTGGGTCCTTAACGTCGTCTCCGCGGTTGCGATCATCGTGCTGGTTTTGATGCAGCACGGCAAGGGGGCTGACGCTGGCGCGGCATTTGGCGGCGGTTCTTCGGGTAGCCTGTTCGGCGCCACGGGTTCCGCGAATTTCATGAGCCGGTTTACGGCGGTATCCGCAGTGGTTTTCTTCTCTACGTGCCTTGGTTTGGCTTATCTGTCTTCTGGCGGTAAGCGCGAGCTTGGCGTGATGGAGGGTCAAGTCAACAGTGCCGCTCCGCAAGTCCCGGGCGGGGCATCTGGTGAAAAGGCTCCGGCTTCGACGATTCCGGAGTGACATAAGGTTTTAGCCGACATGGTGAAATTGGTAGACACGCTATCTTGAGGGGGTAGTGGCCTAAGGCTGTGTGAGTTCGAGTCTCACTGTCGGCACCACCAAAGAAAAAACAGGCCGCCGGGAATCCCGGCGGCCTGTTTTGTTCAGTGTCAAGGAGGTCTGCGGCCTCCTTTTTTTAGGGGTGTGCGGGAATGCTGCAAAACTACTTTCCCATTCTGATGTTCGTCGTGGTGGGTCTGTTCGTCGGCGTCGCGCCGATTCTCCTGGGTCGTCTGGTTGCACCAAGCCGTCCTGATCCGGAAAAACTCTCTCCTTATGAGTGCGGTTTCGAGGCCTTCGAAGATGCGCGCATGAAGTTCGACGTCCGGTACTACCTGGTGGCGATTCTGTTCATCCTGTTCGACCTTGAAGTCGCCTTCCTTGTGCCTTGGGCCGTGGTGTTCAAGGAGCTCGGCATGTTCGGTTTCGGCGCAATGCTGATCTTTCTGGGCGTTCTGACGATTGGTCTTGCATATGAATGGAAAAAAGGAGCCCTGGAATGGGAGTAGAAGGCATCCTTGAAAAAGGTTTCGTCACCACCTCGGCCGACAAGCTCATCAACTGGACCCGCACCGGTTCCTTGTGGCCGATGACCTTCGGTCTGGCCTGCTGTGCGGTTGAAATGATGCACGCGGGCGCCGCCCGTTACGACCTGGACCGCTTCGGTATCGTGTTCCGTCCGAGTCCGCGGCAGTCCGACCTGATGATCGTGGCCGGCACGCTGTGCAACAAGATGGCCCCCGCCCTGCGCAAGGTGTACGACCAGATGGCCGAGCCGCGCTGGGTGATCTCGATGGGGTCCTGTGCCAACGGCGGTGGTTATTACCATTATTCCTACTCGGTGGTGCGCGGCTGCGATCGCATCGTGCCGGTCGACGTCTACGTGCCGGGCTGTCCGCCGACGGCCGAGGCGCTGCTCTACGGCATCATCCAGCTCCAGAACAAGATCAAACGCACCTATACCATCGCCCGCTAAGGTAACCCGCCCATGGCATCCAAAACGGAAGCGCTCAAGGCGCTGGTCGAGCAGGTGTTTGGCGACAAACTGGTGTCGACCAAGCTGGCGCTCGACGAACTGACCATCGTCTGTCAGTCCGCAGACCTCGTCCAGGTCGCGACGACGTTGCGCGATCATCCCGATCTTTCCTTCGAGCAGTGCATCGACGCGGCAGGCATCGATTACAGCACCTACCAGGACACCGTCTGGGAGGGGCCGCGCTTCGCCGTCGTCTATCACCTGCTGTCGATCAAGCACAACCACCGCATCCGCGTGCGCGCCTTCGCGCCGGACGACGGCTTCCCGGTACTGCCGTCGCTCGAAGCCGTCTGGAACGGCATCAACTGGTTCGAGCGCGAGGCGTTCGATCTGTTCGGCATCGTGTTCGAAGGCCACTCCGACCTGCGCCGCCTGTTGACCGACTACGGTTTCGTCGGCCATCCGTTCCGCAAGGATTTCCCGTTGTCCGGCTACGTCGAGATGCGCTACGACCCGGTCGAGGCCCGCGTGATCTACCAGCCGGTGACCATCGAACCGCGCGAAATCACGCCGCGCATCATCCGCGAGGAGAACTACGGTGGCTGAGATCCGCAACTACACCCTGAACTTCGGTCCGCAGCACCCGGCCGCGCACGGCGTGCTGCGTCTGGTGCTCGAGCTGGACGGCGAGGTGATCCAGCGCGCCGACCCGCACATCGGTCTCTTGCACCGCGGTACCGAGAAGTTGGCCGAGAACAAGACCTTCATCCAGTCGCTGCCGTACATGGACCGTCTCGACTACGTGTCGATGATGTGCAACGAGCACGCCTACTGCCTGGCGATCGAGAAGCTGCTGCAGCTCGAGGTGCCGGAGCGCGCGCAGTACATCCGGGTGATGTTCTCGGAAATCACCCGGATCCTGAACCATCTGCTGTGGATCGGCGCGCACGCGCTCGACATCGGCGCGATGACGATGTTCCTGTACGCCTTCCGCGAGCGCGAGGACCTGATGGACTGCTACGAGGCGGTGTCGGGTGCGCGCATGCACGCGGCCTACTTCCGTCCGGGCGGCGTCTACCGCGACCTGCCGGATTCGATGCCGCAGTACAAGGTCTCGAAGATCAAGAACGCCAAGGAACTGGCGCGCCTGAACGAGAACCGCTCGGGCACGATGCTCGACTTCATCGAAGACTTCACCAACCGCTTCCCGAAGTGCGTCGACGAGTACGAGACCCTGCTGACCGACAACCGCATCTGGAAGCAGCGTACCGTCGGCATCGGCGTGGTGTCGCCGGAGCGCGCGCTGCAGCTGGGCTTCACCGGTGCGATGCTGCGCGGCTCGGGCATCGCCTGGGACCTGCGCAAGAAGCAGCCGTACGACGTCTACGACCGCATGGAGTTCGACGTGCCGGTCGGCGTGACCGGCGACTGCTACGACCGCTATCTGGTCCGCGTCGAGGAAATGCGCCAGTCGAACCGCATCATCAAGCAGTGCGTCGACTGGCTGCGCAAGAACCCGGGGCCGGTCATCACCGACAACCACAAGGTCGCGCCGCCGTCGCGCGAGTCGATGAAATCGAACATGGAAGAGCTGATCCACCACTTCAAGCTCTTCACCGAAGGGATGCACGTGCCCGAAGGCGAAGCCTACGCGGCGGTCGAGCATCCGAAGGGCGAGTTCGGCATCTATCTGGTGTCCGACGGCGCCAACAAACCTTACCGTCTGAAGATCCGCGCGCCGGGCTACGCCCATCTGGCCGCGCTGGATGAAATGGCCAAGGGCCACATGATCGCCGACGTGGTCGCGATCATCGGCACCCAGGACGTCGTATTTGGGGAGATCGACCGCTAATGTTGTCCGCAGAATCGCTTGCCAAGATCGACCGCGAGGTCGCCAAGTACCCTGCCGACCAGAAGCGCTCCGCGACGATGTCGGCGCTGCGCATCGCGCAGCAGGAAAAGGGGTGGCTCGCCACCGAGACCATCGAGTTCGTGGCCAACTACCTCGGCATTCCGCCGGTGGCCGCCTACGAGGTGGCGACGTTCTACAACATGTACGACCTCAAGCCGGTCGGAAAGCACAAGCTGACCGTCTGCACCAACCTGCCGTGCGCCTTGTCCGGCGGCTACGACGCGGCCGACTACCTGAAGCAGAAGCTCGGTATCGACTTCGGCGAGACCAGCGCCGACGGCAGGTTCACGTTGGTGGAAGGCGAGTGCATGGGCGCCTGTGGCGACGCGCCGGTCATGCTGTTGAACAACCATTCGATGTGCAGCTTCATGACGCGTGAAGCCATCGATAAGAAACTGGCGGAGTTGGAATAATGGCGGTCTTCGCTAACGGTATCCTGTTCGAGGGCGTCGACACCTCCGACCCGAACTGCTGGAAAATCGAAGCCTATCAGGCGCGCGGCGGCTATCAGGCGCTGAAGAAGATCCTGACCGAGGGCATCAGCCAGGACGACGTGATCGCCGAGCTGAAAACCTCCAGCCTGCGCGGCCGCGGCGGCGCGGGCTTCCCGACCGGCCTGAAATGGAGCTTCATGCCGCGCTCCTTCCCGGGCGACAAGTACGTCGTGTGCAACACCGACGAGGGCGAGCCGGGCACCTTCAAGGACCGCGACATCCTGCGCTTCAACCCGCACGCGCTGATCGAAGGCATGATCATCGCCGGTTACGCGATGGGCGCCGCCCGCGGCTACAACTACATCCACGGCGAAATCTTCGCCGAGTACGAGCGCTTCGAAGAGGCGCTCGACGAGGCGCGCCGCGCCGGCTTCCTCGGCCAGAACATCCTCGGTTCGACCTTCAGCTACGAGCTGTTCGCCCACCACGGTTACGGCGCCTACATCTGCGGCGAGGAAACCGCGCTGCTGGAGTCGCTCGAGGGCAAGAAAGGCCAGCCGCGCTTCAAGCCGCCGTTCCCGGCCTCGTTCGGCCTGTACGGCAAGCCGACCACGATCAACAACACCGAGACCTTCGCCTCGGTGCCCTACATCATCACCCAGGGCGGCCAGAAGTTCCTCGAGCTGGGCAAGCCGAACAACGGCGGCACCAAGCTGTTCTCGGTGTCGGGCCACGTGAACCGTCCGGGCAACTACGAGATTCCGCTGGGCACGCCGTTCGCCGAGCTGCTGGAAATGGCCGGCGGCATGCGCGGCGGCAAGAAGCTCAAGGCGGTGATCCCGGGTGGCTCGTCCGCGCCGGTGCTGCCGGGCGACATCATGATGCAGTGCACGATGGATTACGACTCGATCGCCAAGGCCGGCTCCATGCTCGGCTCCGGCGCGGTGATCGTGATGAACGAAGACGTCTGCATGGTCCGCGCGCTCGAGCGCCTCGCTTATTTCTACCACGAAGAGTCTTGTGGTCAGTGCACGCCGTGCCGCGAAGGCACCGGCTGGTTGTACCGCGTGATCCACCGCATCCTCAACGGCGAAGGCCGTCCGGAGGATCTGGAGCTGCTCGACTCGGTGGGCAACAACATGGCCGGTCGCACCATTTGCGCGCTGGCGGATGCGGCCGTGTTCCCGGTCCGCAGCTTTACCAAGCATTTCCGCCATGAGTTCGAACATCTGATCGAACACAAGACGCCGCTGGTCAACCACAAATGGTGCTGATCCGGTCCAACGGGTCCTAAAAATCGGGTAGCGAATCGCTATGCTTGAAATCGAAATCGACGGTAAGAAACTGACGGTGCCCCAGGGCAGCACCATCATGGATGCTGCCCACTCGGTGGGTACCTATATCCCGCATTTCTGCTACCACAAGAAGCTGTCCATCGCGGCCAACTGCCGCATGTGCCTTGTGGAAGTCGAAAAGGCGCCCAAGCCGCTGCCGGCCTGTGCCACCCCGGTCACCGACGGCATGCGGGTCCACACCCATTCCGACCTGGCCGTGAAGGCGCAGCAGGGCGTGATGGAGTTCCTGCTCATCAACCACCCGCTGGACTGCCCGATCTGCGACCAGGGCGGCGAATGCCAGCTGCAGGACATCGCGGTCGGCTACGGCGGCGGCTCGTCGCGTTACCAGGAAGAAAAGCGCTCGGTGCCGGGCAAGGACATGGGTCCCCTGGTGTCGGCCGAGGAAATGAGCCGCTGCATCCACTGCACCCGCTGCGTGCGCTTCACCGAGGAAATCGGCGGCTTCCAGGAAATCGGCATGGCCAACCGGGGCGAGTTCTCGGAAATCCTGCCCTTCCTCGGCAAGACGGTGGATTCGGAAATCTCCGGCAACGTGATCGACCTGTGCCCGGTCGGCGCGCTGACCTCCAAGCCGTTCCGCTACAGCGCCCGTTCGTGGGAACTGTCGCGCCGCAAGAGCGTGGCGCCGCACGACGGCCTCGGCTCCAACCTGATCGTCCAGGTCTACAACCACAAGGTGATGCGCGTCCTCCCGCTGGAGAACGAGGCGATCAACGAGTGCTGGCTCTCCGACCGTGACCGCTTCTCGTACGAGGCGCTCAATTCCGACGCGCGTCTGACCCGCCCGATGATCAAGCACGACGGCAAGTGGCACGAAACCGACTGGCAGACCGCGCTCGACTACGTCGTCAAGGGGCTGACCGGCGTATCCGCCCAGCACGGCAAGGACGCCATCGGCGTGCTCGCCGGCGCTGGTGCGACCACCGAAGAGCTGTATCTGCTGCAAAAGCTCGCGCGCGCCTTCGGCGTCAACAACATCGACCACCGTCTGCGCCAGCGCGACTTCGCCGCCGACGAGGGGCAGACCGGCGCGCTGTGGCTCGGCTCGACCATCGCCGAGATGGCCTCGGCCAACGCGGTGCTGGTGGTCGGCTCGACCCAGCGCCACGAGCAGCCGCTGCTCGCCGCCCGGCTGCGCCAGGCGGTCAAGAAGGGCGCCGAACTGAACCTGATCCACGTCGCCGACGACGAGCTCTTGACCCGCGTCAACGCCAAGCTGATCGTCGCGCCGCAGGCGCTGGCCGACGGCCTCGCGCAGGTGCTCAAGGCCGTCGCCGAGCTCAAGGGCGCCTCGGCCAACCTCGACCTTTCCGGCGTGACCGTCTACGACGAGGCGCGCCGCATCGCCGAAAGCCTCGTCCGCGCCGAAACCGCCTCGGTCGTGCTCGGTAGCGTCGCGCAGCATTCGCCGGTGTTCTCGCAGCTCTTGGCCATCGGCGGCGAAATCGCCCGCCTGAGCGGCGCGCACTTCGGCGTCTTCTCCGAGGCCGCCAACAGCGTCGGCGCCCAGTTCGTCGGCGCGCTGCCGCGCCGCGGCTTCGCGGGTGCCGCCGTCACCGCCGGCCTGAACGCCGCCGAAATGATCGCCGCGCCGCGCAAGGCCTACGTGCTGTGGGGCGTCGAGCCGGAAGCCGACTGCCACGACGGCCAGGCCGCCGTCGCCGCGATGAAGGCCGCCGAGACCGTGATCGCGTTCACCGCGTTCAAGGGCGACGGCCTGCTCGACTACGCCGACGTGCTGTTGCCGACCGCGCCGTTCACCGAAACCGCCGGTTCCTTCGTCAACATGGAAGGCAAGCTGCAGACCTTCAACGGCGTGGTGCGCCCGCTGGGCGAGACCCGTCCGGGCTGGAAGGTGCTGCGCGTGCTGGGCAACCTGCTGTCGCTGCAAGGCTTCGAGCAGAACACCGTCGAGGACGTGCGCGCCGAGTTCGTCGGCCCGTTCGGCGACGGTGCGGCCAAGCTGTCCAACGCCGTGTCGGGCGTCGCGCTCGACAAGCCGGCCGTCACCGGTCTGGTGCGCGTCGGCGAGGTGCCGATGTATCACGTCGACGCCATCGTGCGCCGCGCGCCGTCGCTGCAGGCGACCGTGCACGCCAAGGCGCCGGTAGCCTCGGCCAACCCGGCGGTGCTGGCCGCGGCCGGCCTCGCCGACGGCGAGCTGGCGGTGGTGCGCCAGGGCGCGTGCGAGGTGCGCGTGCCGGTCAAGGCCGACGCCGGTCTGCCGGAGGGCGTGCTGCGCCTGGCGGCCGCGCATCCGGCGACCGTCGGTCTTGGCGGCCTGTTCGACCCGATTGAACTGAAGCGGGGTTAAGCGATGGAATTCTTGCAAAGCCTTCTGGGCAACGAAGCGGGGCTGACGGCCTGGACCCTGCTGAAGATCGTCGCCATCGTCGCGCCGATGATGGGGGCGGTGGCTTACCTGACCTTGGCCGAGCGCAAGGTGATCGGTTACATCCAGATCCGTATCGGCCCGAACCGGGTCGGTCCCAAGGGTCTGCTGCAGCCGATCGCCGACGGTCTGAAGCTGCTGCTCAAGGAGATCATTCTCCCGACCAACGCCAACAAGAGCCTGTTCCTGCTGGCGCCGGTGCTGTCCATCATGCCGGCGCTGGCCGCCTGGGCGGTGGTGCCGTTCACCGACACCCTGGTGCTGGCCAATATCGACGCGTCGCTGCTGTTCATCATGGCGATCACCTCGATGGGCGTGTACGGCGTGATCGTCGCCGGCTGGGCCGCCAACTCGAAGTACTCGTTCATCGGTGCGATGCGTTCGGCGGCGCAGATCGTCTCGTACGAAATCGCGATGGGCTTCGCGCTGGTCGGCGTGCTGATGGTGTCCGACAGCCTGAACCTGGTGAAGATCGTCGAGCAGCAGGCGCACGGCGTCGCCGGCGGTTCGATCCTGTCGTGGAACTGGCTGCCGCTGTTCCCGCTGTTCCTCGTCTACCTGATTTCCGGCGTGGCCGAGACCAACCGCGCGCCGTTCGACGTCGCCGAGGGCGAGTCGGAGATCGTCGCCGGCTTCCACGTCGAATACTCGGGCATGGCCTTCGCGGTGTTCTTCCTCGCCGAGTACGCCAACATGATCCTGGTGTCGACGATGACCGCGATCATGTTCCTGGGCGGCTGGCTGTCGCCGTTCCCGGCTTCGTGGGGCATCCTCGGCGCGGCCGGCTTCTTCTGGCTGGCGCTCAAGGTGGCGATGGTGCTGTTCTGCTTCCTGTGGTTCCGCGCGACGTTCCCGCGTTACCGCTACGACCAGATCATGCGTCTGGGTTGGAAGGTGTTCATCCCGCTGACCCTGGTTTGGGTGGTCGTACTGGGCGCGTGGATGATGAGCCCGCTGTCGATCTGGCAGTAATTCGGGGTGGTGAAGAGCATGGATACGATTCGCAATTTTTTCAAAACCTTCCTGCTGGTCGAACTGGTGAAGGGCCTGGCGCTGACCGGGCGTCACCTGTTCGCCCGCAAGATCACCGTACAGTTCCCGGAAGAAAAGACGCCGATCTCGCCGCGCTTCCGCGGTCTGCACGCGCAGCGCCGTTACGCCAACGGCGAGGAGCGCTGCATCGCCTGTAAGTTGTGCGAGGCGGTCTGCCCGGCGATGGCGATCACCATCGAGTCGGACCAGCGCGAGGACGGCACCCGCCGCACGACGCGCTACGACATCGACCTGACCAAGTGCATCTTCTGCGGTTTCTGCGAGGAGGCGTGCCCGGTCGACGCGATCGTCGAGACGCATATTTTCGAATACCACGGCGAAAAACGTGGCGACCTCTACTACACCAAGCCGATGCTGTTGGCCGTGGGCGACAAGTACGAGGCGGAAATCGCGGCCAACAAGGCGGCCGACGCCAAGTACCGCTAAGGGGGAGTCATGAGCTTTCAAACCGTAGTGTTTTATGTGTTGTCGGCGATCCTGATCTTCGCGAGCTTCCGCGTGATCACCGCCAAAAACCCGGTTCACGCCGCGCTGTACCTGGTGCTGGCCTTCTTCACCAGCGCCGGCCACTGGCTGCTGCTGCAGGCCGAGTTCCTCGCGATCGCGCTGGTGCTGGTCTACGTCGGCGCGGTGATGGTGCTGTTCCTGTTCGTCGTGATGATGCTCGACATCAACTTCGAGAAGCTGCGCGAGGGGTTCTGGCGTCACTTCCCGCTCGCCGGGACGGTCGGCCTGATCATGGTCGCCGAGATGGCGCTGATCCTGATGAGCCCCGAGGCTTCGCTCGACCAGTTCAAGGCGGCCGCGCCGCTCGCCGCCGACGCCAGCAACGTCAAGGAACTGGGCCGTCAGATCTACACGACCTATCTGCTGCCGTTCGAACTGGCCGCCTTTGTCCTCCTGGTGGCGATCATCGCCGCGATCGGCCTGACCCAGCGCCAGCGCAAGGACACCAAGTTCATCGATCCGGCCGTGCAGGTCAAAGTGCGTCGCGACGACCGCGTGCGCATCGTGAAGATGGACGCCGAGAAGCGTGCCGTGGCGGACACGGATGTCGTGTCTGAAGAACAACAGGCCTGACGGCCACATAGAAAGAGGGAGGAAACGTGCTGACGCTGACTCACTTCCTGGTGCTGGCCGCAATCCTGTTCGCCATTAGCGTGCTGGGCATCTTTTTGAACCGCAAGAACGTCATCGTGCTGTTGATGGCGATCGAGCTGATGCTGCTCGCGGTGAATTTCAACTTCATCGCGTTCTCGCATTACCTGTCGGATACCGCCGGTCAGATCTTCGTGTTCTTCATCCTGACCGTGGCAGCCGCGGAATCCGCGATCGGTCTTGCCATTCTGGTGGTGCTGTTCCGCAACCTGAACACCATCAACGTGGAAGATCTGGGCAGCCTCAAAGGCTAAGATCACCGAATCTCAACTTACCTAAAGCACGCTAAGCATGGATATGAAAAGCTTGTACCTGCTGATTGCGCTCTCGCCGCTGGCGGGTTCGCTGATTGCAGGCTTGTTTGGGTGGGCGATCGGACGCCGCGCGGCTCACGTCGTGACGATCCTCGGCGTGGCCGTTTCGGCCGCGCTGTCGCTCAAGGTCCTCCACGGTTTCCTGACCGGCGAGGCCAGCGTCTTCAACGAAGCGGTCTATACCTGGCTGACCGTCGGCGGCATGGAGTTCTCCGTCGGCTTCCTGGTCGACACGCTGACCGCGATGATGATGGTGGTGGTCTCCTTCGTGTCGCTGATGGTGCATATCTACACCATCGGCTACATGCAGGAAGACCCGGGCTACCAGCGCTTCTTCAGCTACATCTCGCTGTTTACCTTCTCGATGCTGATGCTGGTGATGAGCAACAACTTCATCCAGCTCTTCTTCGGTTGGGAAGCGGTGGGCCTGGTGTCCTACCTCTTGATCGGCTTCTGGTTCAAGCGTCCGACGGCGATCTTCGCCAACCTGAAGGCCTTCCTGGTCAACCGCGTCGGCGACTTCGGCTTCCTGCTCGGCATCGGCCTGGTGCTCGCGCATTTCGGCGGTTCGCTGAACTACAGCGACGTGTTCGCCGCCGCGCCGGGCTTGGCGAACGCGACGATCGCGATCTTCCCGGGGGTCGAATGGTCGCTGATGACCGTCACCTGCATCCTGCTGTTCGTCGGCGCGATGGGTAAGTCGGCGCAGTTCCCGCTGCACGTGTGGCTGCCCGACTCGATGGAGGGTCCGACCCCGATCTCGGCGCTGATCCACGCCGCGACCATGGTGACCGCCGGTCTGTTCATGGTGTCGCGCATGAGCCCGCTGTTCGAGCTGTCGGATACCGCGCTGAACTTCATCATGGTCGTCGGCTCGATCACCGCGCTGTTCATGGGTTTCCTCGGCATCATCCAGAACGACATCAAGCGCGTGGTGGCCTACTCGACGCTGTCGCAGCTTGGCTACATGACCGTCGCGCTGGGCGCTTCGGCCTACTCGATCGCGATGTTCCACGTGATGACGCACGCCTTCTTCAAGGCGCTGCTGTTCCTCGCCGCCGGTTCGGTGATCATCGGCATGCACCACGACCAGGACATGCGCAATATGGGCGGCCTGCGCAAATACATGCCGATCACCTGGATCACCTCGCTGCTCGGCTCGCTGGCGCTGATCGGTACGCCGTTCTTCTCCGGCTTCTACTCGAAGGACTCGATCATCGAGGCGGTGCACGCGTCCAACCTGGCCGCGTCCGGCTTCGCCTACTTCGCCGTCGTCGCCGGCGTGTTCGTGACCGCGTTCTACTCGTTCCGCATGTACTTCCTCGTCTTCCACGGCAAGGAGCGCTGGATGGAGAACCACGGTTCGCACCATGAGCACCACGGCGACCACGACGACGAGGAGCCGTCCGGCGACCACCACCACGGTCTGGGCCCGAACGACAAGCCGCACGAGAGCCCGTGGGTGGTGACGCTGCCGCTGGTGGTGCTGGCGATCCCGTCGGTGATGATCGGCTACTTCGCGATCGAGCCGCTGTTGTACGGCGACTTCTTCAAGGGCGTGATCGTCGTGAACAGCGAGGCACACCCGGCGATGGCGGAGCTGGCGCACGAGTTCCACGGTGCCGCCGCGATGGGCGTGCACGCGCTGCAGACCATGGTGTTCTGGCTGGCGGTGGCGGGCGTGGCGCTGGCGTGGTTCTTCTACATGAAGGCGCCGCACATCCCGGCCGCGATCAAGCAGCGTTTCGCCGTGATCGACCGCGTGCTCGAGAACAAGTACTACATGGACGACCTGTACTTCAATCTGTTCGCCAAGGGCTCGCGCGCGCTGGGCACCTTCTTCTGGAAGGTCGGCGACATGCTGCTGATCGACGGCCTGGTGGTGAACGGTTCGGCCAAGCTGGTGGGCTTCTTCTCGGGCGTGGTGCGCAAGCTGCAGACCGGCTTCATCTACAGCTACGCGACGACGATGATCGTCGGCGTGCTGGCCCTGATGACGCTGTGGTTTGCCCAGCTGATCTTCTGATCGCCGCTTCGAAGTACAAGATTGCAATAAAACAAACTTAGGTCTTGCTATGTTCACACATCCGCTTAGTCTGGTGATCTGGACCCCGATCGTGGCCGGGTTGCTGGTGCTGGCGACCGGCGGGGACCAGCGGGCGTCCCTGGCGCGCTGGTTGGCGCTGGCGGGCGCCGTCGCCGGCTTCCTGGTCTCCGTGCCGCTGTTTACCGACTTCGACAACCTGAACGCGGGCATGCAGTTCGTCGAGAGCCGCCCGTGGATCGAGTCGCTCAACATCAACTACCACCTCGGCGTGGACGGCATCTCGATGCTGTTCATCGTGCTCAACAGCTTCACCACGCTGATGGTGGTGCTGGCTGGCTGGGAGGTGATCGAGAAGCGCGTCGCCCAGTACATGGCCGCCTTCCTGATCATGTCGGGCCTGATCAACGGCGCCTTCGCCGCGCTGGACGCGATCCTGTTCTACGTGTTCTTCGAGGGCATGCTGATCCCGATGTACCTGATCATCGGGGTGTGGGGCGGTCCGCGCCGCGTGTACGCGTCGATCAAGTTCTTCCTGTACACGCTGCTGGGCTCGCTGTTGATGCTGGTGGCCTTCATCTACCTGTACTTCCAGGCCGGCAAGAGCTTCGACATCCTCGCCTTCCACGACCTGAAGATCGCGATGTCGGTGCAGATCCTGCTGTTCATCGCCTTCTTCCTGTCGTTCGCGGTGAAGGTGCCGATGTGGCCGGTGCATACCTGGCTGCCTGACGCCCACGTCGAGGCGCCGACCGGCGGTTCGATGGTGCTGGCCGCGATCACGCTGAAGATCGGCGCCTACGGCTTCCTGCGCTTCGCGCTGCCGATCCTGCCGGACGCCTCGATCGAGCTGGCGCCGATCATGGTCGGCCTGTCGCTGGTCGCCGTGGTCTACATCGGCCTGGTCGCGCTGGTGCAGACCGACATGAAGAAGCTGGTCGCCTATTCGTCGATCTCGCACATGGGCTTCGTGACGCTGGGTCTGTTCATGTTCGTCGGCAGCGACCTGAACGTCTGGGCCATCGAGGGCGCGATCGTCCAGATGGTGAGCCACGGCTTCGTGTCGGCCGGCATGTTCATGTGCATCGGCGTGATGTACGACCGCGTGCACAGCCGCAACATCGCCGACTACGGCGGCGTCGCCAACAAGATGCCGATCTTCGCCGCGCTGATGATGCTGTTCGGCATGGCCAACTCGGGCCTGCCGGCCACCTCCGGCTTCGTCGGCGAGTTCATGGTGATCATGGGCGCCGTGCAGGTGAACTTCTGGTACGCCTTCGCCGCCGCGACCACGCTGATCTTCGGCGCCGCCTACACGCTGTGGATGTACAAGCGCGTGATCTTCGGCGACGTCGGCAATCACCACGTGGCCGAGATGAAGGACGTGAACAAGCGCGAATTCCTGGTGCTGGCCCTCCTGGGTCTGGCCGTGCTGGGCATGGGTCTGTACCCGCAAGCCTTCGTCGAAAAAATGCACCTTTCGGTCAACGATCTGATCGCCCACGTGGCGCAGAGCAAGCTGTAAGGGGCCAAGGAAAACGCTATGAACTGGGCTGATCTCAATCTGATGCCCGCCGCGCCCGAGCTGTTCCTGTTCTCGGCCGTGTCGGTGCTCCTGCTCCTCGACCTGTTTGTCTCCGACGCCAAGCGCGGCATCACCTACGTGCTGTCGCTGGCGATCCTCGCCGTCGCCGCCGTGCTGCAGCTGGCGGTGGCCGAGCCGTACGCGATCCACACCTTCAGCAACACCTTCGTGTCCGATCCGCTGTCGACGCTGGTGAAGCTGGCGATGTACGCGACCACCTTCGCCGTGCTGGTCTACTCGCGTCAGTACTGCGCCGACCGCGGCATCTTCAAGGGTGAGTACTTCACGCTGTCGCTGTTCGCGCTGGCGGGCATGAACATCATGGTCAGCGCCAGCCACTTCCTGTCGCTGTACATGGGCCTGGAACTGTTGTCGTTGTGCCTGTACGCGCTGATCGCGCTGCAGCGCGACTCGGTGCCGGCGACCGAGTCGGCGATGAAGTACTTCGTGCTCGGCGCGCTGGCCTCGGGCCTGTTGCTGTACGGCATGTCGATGGTCTACGGCGCGACCGGCTCGCTCGAGCTGGCCGCAGTCGCCAAGAGCATCGGCGCCGGCTCGGCCAACCAGGTGCTGCTGGTGTTCGGCTTGGTGTTCATCGTCGCCGGCCTTGCGTTCAAGCTGGGCGCCGTGCCGTTCCACATGTGGGTGCCGGACGTCTACCAGGGCTCGCCGACCGCCGTCGCGCTGATGATCGGTGCCGCGCCGAAGCTGGCCGCCTTCGTGTTCGTGTTGCGTTTCCTGGTACAGGGCCTCGGTCCGCTGGTCGCCGACTGGCAGGGCATGCTGGCGATCGTCGCCGTGCTGTCGATGGCGATCGGCAACATCACCGCGATCGCGCAGACCAACATCAAGCGCATGCTGGCCTACTCGACCATCTCGCACATGGGCTTCCTGCTCCTGGGCCTGATCGCCGGCAACGCCGACGGTTACTCGGCCGCGCTGTTCTATACCGTGGTCTACGTGCTGATGTCGCTGGTCGGCTTCGGCATCCTCCTGGCGCTGTCGCGCGCCGGCTTCGACTGCGAGACGCTCGACGACCTCAAGGGCCTGAACCAGCGCAACAGCTGGTACGCGCTGCTGATGCTGCTGGCGATGTTCTCGATGGCCGGCATCCCGCCGCTGTTGGGCTTCTTCGCCAAGTTCGCGGTCATCATGTCGGTGGTGAACA
The DNA here is from genome assembly GCF_004345725.1 of Crenobacter luteus. Taxonomy (GTDB): domain Bacteria; phylum Pseudomonadota; class Gammaproteobacteria; order Burkholderiales; family Chromobacteriaceae; genus Crenobacter; species Crenobacter luteus. Next base: position 108,534 of record NZ_SLXG01000003.1, read on the forward strand.
TCGGCCTGGTGTGGCTGGCGGTCTTCGCCGTGGTGATGTCGCTGATCGGCGCCTTCTACTACCTGCGCGTGGTCAAGTGCATCTACTTCGACGACGCGGTCGACACCGCGCCTATCGTGGTGCGCGGCGACATGAAGCTCTTGCTGTCGGTCAACGCCGTGGCGCTGCTGGTGCTCGGCGCGGTGCCCGAGCGTCTGGTGGCGCTGTGCGTCGAGGCGATGAAGCAGTCGCTGACCGTGCTGTAAGCGTCGGGAACTTCGGGCGGCGCGCGCCGCCCAACCGCCACCCCCGGGCGACCGGCCTGCGAGACGCAGCCGGTCGCCTCTTTGTTGAGCGTAAGCCTAGGAGTGATCGTGCAAGCGAGTGTCGCCATCCTGTTGATCGTCGCCGTGCTGGCGGCCAACCTGCCGTTCCTGACGCCGCGCCTCGCCGGCGTGCTGAAGCCGGCCAAGCGCAAGCACTTCGGCTGGCACCTGCTGGAGCTGGCGGTGCTGTACGCGCTGGTCGGCCTGTTCGCTCGCCTGCTCGAAGGGCGCAGCGCGCCGGTGCACGCGCAGAACTGGCAGTTCTACGTGACCACGCTGTCGCTGTTCCTGGTGTTCGCCTTTCCCGGCTTCGTCTACCGCTACTTCTGGACCAAGCGCGGCGCCTGAGGCGGCGCCGTACGACGACACGCAACCCGGCCGCGGCCGGGTTTTTTCGTGGCCGGCACGCGAAAGGCCGCAAGGCGGTGGAGGCCGGCGTCCACATCAAGGGGGGGAGAATGGGCTGGCCGGAGCGGGGCGGTGCCGTCGGCGCTTGGCCGAGCGCGTCGGCCAGGCCGGCGGCGTGGCTCAGTAGAAGCGCGCCTCGCCCGCCGGACGGGTCTTGAAGCGCTTGTGCAGCCAGAAGTACTGCTCGGGGCACTCGCGGATGCGCTCTTCGAGGAAGGCGTTCATGCGGCGCGTGTCGGCGACCACGTCGTCGCTCGGGAAGTTTTCCCACGCCGGGTAGAACTCGAGCTCGAAGCGGAAACCGACGCGCCGCGCGACGGCCGGCACCACGCGCGCGTTCGCCAGCCGCGCGATGCGCGACAGCCCCGGGATGGTCGCCGCGTCGGTGTGGAAGAACTTCACGAAGATCGAGTCGCGCGGGCCGAAGTCCTGGTCGGGCAGGTAGAGGAAGGGCGTGTGCTCGGCCTTCATCGCCTTGATGATGCTGCGCAGGCTTTCCTGGCGCGACACGATCTTCACGTTGTCGTAGCGCTGGCGGTGGCGGTAGATCGCCGCGTCCAGCTCCTGGTTCTTCTGGTGCGAGTAGACGCTGACCAGCGGCAGGTCCTGGTTGAGCCGGTAGCAGCCGATCTCGAAGGCGGTGAAGTGCGGGTAGAAGATGATCACGTCGTGGCCTGCGTCGCGCAGCTCGGTGACGTAGTCGAGGTTCTTCACCGTGACGAGGCGGCGGATCTTGTCGGCCGACGCGTACCAGCAGATGCCGTACTCGAGCATCAGGCGCAGCATCTGCACGAAGTTGGCGCGCACCAGGCGGCGACGTTGGCCGAGCGTCAGCTCTGGAAAGCACAGGCCGACGTTGACCATGCCGACGCGGCGCCGCTCGCGCGCGGCGAGCCAGGCAAGCGTGCCGAGCAGCTCGGCCAACAGGTGGATCAGCGGGATGGGCAGGAAGCGCACCAGCCACAGAAAGGCGAAGACGAATTTCATTCAGGGTCCAGTCGGGGGCGCCGGCACGCCGGCCGGGCGCTTGTAGCGGTTGTAGCTCCACAGGTACTGCGCCGGGTGGCGGCGGATCATCGTCTCGATCGTGCGGTTCAGCCGCGCGGCGTCCTCGTCCTTGTCGCCGGTGAACGGCTCGGCCGGCGGCTCGATCTTCACCGCGAAACCCGCGCCGCGCGGCAACCGCTCGCCGGTGAAGAACAGCGTCGACACGCCCTTGAGCTGCGCGAGCCGTGCCACCAGCGTCATCGTGTAGGCGTGGCGGCCGAAGAACGGCGCCCACACGCCCTCGCCGCTGCCGGGCACCTGGTCGGGCAGGATGATGGTCGCCTCGCCCTGCCGGAGCGCCTTGACCAGCTGGCGCACGCCGGCGGCGTTCGCCGGCGCGGTCCGGCCCTGGCCGCGCGCGCGGCCGGCGTTCATCAGCGGTTCGAGCCAGGCGAGCTTGGGCGGGCGGTACATCGCGGTCAGCGGGAAGGGCAGCCGTTGGCTGAGATAACGGCCGGCGATGTCGTAACTACCCAGGTGTGGCGTGACGAACACGATGCCGTCGCCGCGCGCGAGCGCCGCCTCGACGTATTCCCAGCCGTCGCAGCGCCTGACCTGCCGGGCGATCGCGTCCGGCTCGGCGCACCAGGCGATCGCCAGCTCGAACGCGCCCTTGCCGGTCTCGGCCGCGCACTGTTTGACAAGGCTTGTCAAGTCCTGATACGGTCCCACGATTTGGCTTTGCGCCAGATTCGATTTCAGCCTCGCGGCGAACCGCGGCGAGGCGAGGTAGACCAGCCGTCCGCAAGCTGCGCCCAAGCCCTGCAACAGCCCCAGCGGCAGCCGGGACAAGGCGTGAAACAACCATTCGATCAAACGGGCCATAGCGCGGCGGGAATCCTGTCCTGTGAAGGGGGTGGGGCGGCGTAGTTTATCATCACTGCAATTGCCACAATATTCGGGAACGTCAAGGAAATGAGCGAATACCTGTTTACTTCGGAGTCGGTGTCCGAAGGTCACCCGGACAAAGTCGCGGACCAGATCTCCGACGCGATCCTCGACGCGATCCTGCGCGAGGACAAGCACGCGCGCGTCGCCGCCGAAACGCTGGTGAACACCGGCCTCGTGGTGCTGGCCGGCGAGATCACCACGCACGCCAACGTCGACTACATCCAGATCGCGCGCGACACCATCAAGCGCATCGGCTACGACAACGCCGACATGGGCTTCGACCACCGCGGCTGCGCGGTGCTGGTCGGCTACGACAAGCAGTCGCCGGACATCGCCCAGGGCGTCAACGAAGGCGAGGGCCTCGACCTCGACCAGGGCGCCGGCGACCAGGGCCTGATGTTCGGCTACGCCTGCGACGAAACCCCGACGCTGATGCCGTTCCCGATCTACTACGCGCACCGCCTGGTGCAGCGCCAGTCGGAGCTCAGGAAGGACGGCCGCCTGCCGTGGCTGCGCCCGGACGCCAAATCGCAGATCACCTGCGTGTACGACAGCGAAACCGGCCTGCCGAAAAGCATCGACACCGTGGTGCTGTCGACCCAGCACGCGCCGGAAATCGACCACAAGACGCTGACCGAGGCGGTGATCGAGGACATCGTCAAGCCGGTGCTGCCGGCCGAGATGCTGACCGCCAACACCAAGTACCTGATCAACCCGACCGGCCGCTTCGTCATCGGCGGCCCGCAGGGCGACTGCGGCCTGACCGGCCGCAAGATCATCGTCGACACTTACGGCGGCGCGGCGCCACACGGCGGCGGCGCGTTCTCGGGCAAGGACCCGTCCAAGGTCGACCGCTCGGCCGCCTACGCCGGCCGCTACGTGGCGAAGAACATCGTCGCCGCCGGCCTCGCGCGCCAGTGCCAGATCCAGGTTTCGTACGCGATCGGCGTCGCGCGCCCGACCTCGATCTCGGTCGATACCTTCGGCACCAACACCGTACCGAACGAGCTGATCGTCGAGCTGGTCAAGCGCCATTTCGATCTGCGCCCGAAGGGCATCATCCAGCAGCTCGACCTCTTGCGCCCGATCTACGGCAAGACCGCCGCCTACGGCCACTTCGGCCGCGAGGAGCCGGAATTCAGCTGGGAGCGCACCGACAAGGCCGAGGCGCTGCGCGCCGACGCCGGCCTCTGAGCCGCGCCTGCCCACCCGACGACGCCCCGCCTTGAGCGGGGCGTTTTGTTTGGCGCGGCAAGCGCAAGCTTGGCCGAGCCATGCCGCAGCACCGGTTTGGCCAAGCTTTCGACCATTTCCTCAAGTGCCTGTATAATTGCCGCATTCCGGGGAGCGCTGCGAGGCAACCGCCCCAGGCCCGGACCGCATCAACGGCGCTCACCTCGCAAAAACCCGTGCCGGGCACGGGATGCCGGGTGAGCCGCGTCCCTCCCGGCCTTCGTGAAGGAATCATCCACGATGGCTGAATTCAACGATTACATCGTCGCCGACATCGCGCTGGCCGACTGGGGCCGCAAGGAACTGGCGATCGCCGAAACCGAAATGCCGGGCCTGATGGCGCTGCGCGCCGAATACGGCGACTCCAAGCCGCTCAAGGGCGCCCGCATCGCCGGCTCGCTGCACATGACCATCCAGACCGGCGTCTTGATCGAGACGCTGACCGCGCTGGGCGCCGAAGTGCGCTGGGCCTCGTGCAACATCTTCTCGACCCAGGACCAGGCCGCCGCCGCGATCGCCGCCGCCGGCATCCCGGTGTTCGCCTTCAAGGGCGAGTCGCTCGACGAGTACTGGGAATTCAGCCACAAGATCTTCGAATGGCCGGAAAACGAGCCGGCGAACATGATCCTCGACGACGGCGGCGACGCCACCTTGCTGCTGCTGTTGGGCAGCAAGGCCGAGAAGGACCGTTCGGTGATCGCCAAGCCGAGCAACGAGGAAGAGGTCGCGCTGTACGCCGCGATCGCCCGTCACCTCGACGCCGACCCGGCCTGGTACTCGAAGCGACTCGCGCACATCCGCGGTGTGACCGAGGAAACCACCACCGGCGTGCACCGCCTGTACCAGTTGCAGAAGGACGGCCTGCTGCCGTTCCCGGCCTTCAACGTCAACGACTCGGTGACCAAGTCCAAGTTCGACAACCTGTACGGCTGCCGCGAATCGCTGGTCGACGGCATCAAGCGCGCCACCGACGTGATGGTGGCCGGCAAGATCGCCGTGGTGCTCGGCTACGGCGACGTGGGCAAGGGCTGCGCGCAAAGCCTGCGCGGCCTCGGTGCCACCGTGTGGGTAACCGAGATCGACCCGATCTGCGCGTTGCAGGCGGCGATGGAAGGCTACCGCGTGGTGACGATGGACGACGTGTGCGACCAGGGCGACATCTTCGTCACCACCACCGGCAACGTCGGCGTGATCACCCACGAGCACATGGTCAAGATGCGCAACAACGCCATCGTGTGCAACATCGGCCACTTCGACTCGGAGATCGAGGTCGCCAGCCTGCGCCAGTACCAGTGGGACAACATCAAGCCGCAGGTCGACCACATCATTTTCCCGGACGGCAAGCGCATCATCCTGTTGGCCGAGGGTCGCCTGGTGAACCTCGGCTGCGCCACCGGCCACCCCTCGTTCGTGATGAGCAACAGCTTCACCAACCAGGTGCTGGCGCAGATCGAGATCTTCCAGCACGGCGACAAGTACGGCCGCGAAGTCTACGTGCTGCCCAAGCATCTGGACGAGAAGGTCGCCCGCCTGCACCTGGCGCGCATCGGCGCCAAGCTGACCGAACTGTCCGACGCGCAGGCCGCCTACATCGGTGTGCCGAAGGAAGGTCCGTACAAGCCGGCGCACTACCGCTACTAAGCGTGTCCGCCCGGGGCTGCGCGCTGCCGGGCATGCGCTTTCGAACAACGACCCTGAACGGGCACACGGCGGCGGCCCGCAACGGTACGCCGCCGTTTTTGCGACAAGAGACGTCCATGAGCCAGAACCGCACCTTCAGCTTCGAATTCTTCCCGCCCAAGACGCCGGAAGGCGTCGCCAAGCTGCGCACCACGCGCCAGCAGCTGGCGCAGTTCAAGCCGGAATTCTTCTCGGTGACCTTCGGCGCCGGCGGCACCACGCGCGACGGCACGCTGGCCGCCGTGCTCGAGATCCAGGGCGAGGGCCACGCCGCCGCGCCGCATCTGTCGTGCATCGGCTCGACGCGCGACAGCATCGCCGCCATCCTGCAGGAATACCGCAACCACGGCATCCGCCACATCGTCGCGCTGCGCGGCGACATCCCGTCCGGCATGGTCGGCATCGGCGAATTCCGCTACGCCAACGAGCTGGTCGCCTTCATCCGCGAAACGCACGGCGACTGGTTCCACATCGAGGTCGCCGCCTATCCGGAATACCATCCGCAGGCGACCAGCGCCGCGGCCGACATCGACAACTTCGTGCGCAAGGTCGAGGCCGGCGCCGACTCGGCGATCACGCAGTATTTCTATAACGCCGACGCTTACTTCCACTTCGTCGACGCGGTGCGCGCGAAGGGCGTGACGATCCCGATCGTGCCGGGCCTGATGCCGATCGCCAACTTCAGCCAGCTGGCGCGCTTCTCCGACGCCTGCGGCGCCGAGATCCCGCGCTGGCTGCGCCTGAAGCTGCAGGCCTACGGCGACGACATCGCGTCGATCCGCGCGCTGGGCCTGGACGTCGTTACCGAGCTGGGCGACAAGCTGTTGTCCGGCGGCGCGCCCGGCCTGCATTTCTATACCCTGAACCAGGCGGGGCTGGTGTCCACCGTGTGGCAACGGCTCGGCCTGTAATCGTCCGTCGTTCCCGTCTGTTTTGTTGAAGGAAGTCCCATGACGAGCCGTTCCGATACGGATCTTTTCACCGAAAGCCGCAAGTCCCGCCTCGGCCAACTGATCTTCGCCAGCCGCTGGCTGCAGCTGCCGATCTATCTCGGCCTGATCGTGGTGCAGGGCGTGTACGCGTACAAGTTCATCGCGTCGCTGTGGCACCTGCTGTCCGAGCTCGACGTGCTGACCGAGACCGAGATCATGCTGTCGGTGCTGGCGCTGATCGACGTGGTGATGATCGCCAACCTGTTGTTGATGGTGACCGTCGGCGGCTACGAGACCTTCGTGTCGCGGCTGAGGATAGACAACCACCCGGACCAGCCCGAGTGGCTCGACCATGTGAACGCTTCGGTGCTGAAGGTCAAGCTGTCGATGGCGATCATCAGCATCTCGTCTATCCACCTCTTGCAGACCTTCATCAACGCGGCGCGGCTCGACCAGCACACCATCATGTGGCAGCTGTTCATCCATCTGGGCTTTTTGGTGTCGGCGGCGGCGATCGCCTACACCGACAAGCTGCTGTACTCGACGCTGCACGCCGCGCACGGCGCGCAGCACTGAAGCGCAGCCTTGCGACGCGCCCCGTCCCGCCCGAGCGGCGCGACGGGGCTTTTTCGTGCCGGTCGGGTTGGCCGGGGGCAGGGCGCTCGGGCCCGGCTAGTCGGCGCCGATCACGCGGTTGCGGCCCTGCTGCTTGGCGCGGTAGAGCGCCGAGTCGACGTCGTCGATCAGCGCCTCGATATCCGGATGGCGCGCCAGGTCGAGCGTCGCGACGCCGACCGACACCGTCACATGCGGCGCGACCGGCGAGGCGGTGTGCTCGATGTCGAGCGCGGCGACCGCCTCGCGCATTTCCTCGGCCAACTCCATCGCCAGCTCGCGGTCGGCTCCGGGCAGGATCACGACGAACTCTTCGCCGCCTATGCGCGCGATCAGGTCGTTGCTGCGGCGGAACACCGCGCGCAGCGCCTCGCTGACGCGCGCCAGGCAGGTGTCGCCGCGCGGGTGGCCGTAGCGGTCGTTGTAGGCCTTGAAGTGGTCGACGTCGCACAGCACCAGCGACAGCGGCGAGCGGTTCAGCTGCGCCGAGTCGAACAGCGGACGCTTGATCTCGTCGAAGTGCAGCCGGTTCGCGAGGCCCGTGAGCGCGTCGCGCCGTGCCTGGCGGTGCAGGCGCACATTGCTGTCCTCGAGGTCCTGGCGTGCCGCCTGCAGCGCGCGCAACTGGAGGCGGCGCGCCAGCACGTTGGCGAGCATCTCGCCGACCAGCCGCAGCAGCGCGACCTCCTGCTCGCTCCAGGCGCGCGGCGTCGCGGTGTCGCAGCCGAAAAAGCCGAGCGGGCCGTGCGGCACGCGGACCTTGACCAGCACAACCGTCGCGATGCCGAGCAGCGACAGCGTCAGCTGTTCCTGGCTGAGGCCGCGGCTGTCCGGCGTGCGGCTATCGAGGATGACGACGCTGTGGCGCGCCAGCTGCGGCACCAGCCACGGCGAGCTCTCGGCGTTGTACAGCGTCAGCAGTTCGGCGACCGGCCGGCTGTTGGCCGCGTGCCAGCCGTGCGTTTCCTGCACCGCCAGTTGCGAGTCGAGGGTCAGCAGGTAGCAGCGCTGCACGCCCAGGAAGGTGCCGATGCGCGCCAGCGCTTCGGTGAGGGCGCCGTCCAGCGCGTCTTCGGTGACGTGGATGAAGCGGGTCGACAGCTCGGAGACCAGTTGCTGGAAACGGTTCAGGTGGTCGAGTTCGGCGCTGTGGTCGGCGACCTGCTCGGCGAGGCGGTCGCGCTGCGCGGTCAGCTCGGCGCGCGCGCGCCGCGCGTCGGCGTCCTGGTCGGCGAGCCGGTCCTGCAGCGTCGCCAGCGCGTCGAGCAGCGTCTCGACCTCCTGGCAGTGGCGGCTGTCCGACAGCGCGGCGCGCGCGTTCGCGTCGCCGAGCCGGTAGCGGTGCAGGTGTCGGCTCAGCGTTTCCAGCGGCAGGACGAAGGTGCGCGACAGCAGGCGCCAGCCCAGCAGCGCAGCCAGCGCGAGCTGGGCGAGCAGCAGCAGGCCGTGGTGCAGCATGTCGGCGCGCAGGTGCGAGAACAGCTTGGCGTCGCTGAGCATCACGCGCAGCGTGCCGAGCCTGGCGGGCTGGCCGTCCAGCCGCAGCGGGATCTCGAGCACGCGCGCGGGCTTGACCGTCAGCGGCAGATGGGTGCTCGACAGCCGCTGCTCCGACTGGGTGATCAGTTCGGCGTAGTCGACACCCGGTTGGCCGGCGATCGCCTGCAGGGTACGCTCGGCCGCGTCCATGTCGGTGTCCCACAGGTGGCGGGCGAGGATGGGCGAGTAGTGTTCGTGGAGCTGCTTCTCGACCGCGCCGGCGTGCGTGCGCTCGGCCTCGAAGACGCGCCAGCCCTGCCAGCCGATCGCCAGCGTGCCGACGATCGCCAGACAGGACAGCACGCGCCCGACGATCTGTCGGGCGGGCGGTGCGTCGGAGGGGGCGTCGTAGGCCATGTTCATGCGGAGCGGAACGGGGCGTGCGGCGTCGCGAAAGGGGCTGGCATGGTGGCTCCTGGCTGCGCCGTCGACCGGTGGCGGACACGGCCTGCCCGCCGCGTGCCGACGGGGCATTCTTGCTGACAGTGTGGCACAGCCGGCGACGGCTTGCCGAGTGCTTGCGCTCAGGAGCGCAAGTGGGACAGCGGCATGGCCGTGGTACGCTTGAGCTCCTTCAGCACGAAGCTCGACTTCACGTCGGTTACGCCCGGGTGGCTGAGCAGCTCGTCCATCACGAAGCGCGAGAAGTGCTCGAGGTCCTCGAAGTAGACCTGCAGCAGGTAATCCATCTCGCCGGTCATCGCGTAGCAGTGCGTGACCTCGGGCCACTGCTGCACCGCCTCGACGAAGCTCTGGATGTGCGCGTTGCCGCGTTTCTCGAGCATCACGCGCACGAAGGCCTGCAAGCCCAGTCCGATGCGACCCGGGTCGAGCAGCGCGACGTACTGGCGGATCACGCCCGACTCCTCCAGCTGCTTGAGACGCCTCAGGCACGGCGACGGCGACAGCGCGACCCGCTCGGCCAACTCGACGTTGGTCAGGCGGCCGTTCTTCTGCAGTTCGGCGAGGATGCGAAGATCGGTCTTGTCGAGCGTGATGCTTGGCATGTTTTTGTCTTTCTCTCGCGGATAATTGGCAGTGTATGGCTGTATTCTCGTTTCTTGCTGGCATTTTGCAAGAAAATTGCCGCCTCATCCGCCTAGACTATCTATCGGGCGAATGCCGTCCCGAGAGCCAAGGAGAGAGGCATGTATACCGCGGATGCTGGCCAGGTGCGCGAGGACATGAAGCTGGCGGCGCTGCCGGCCGAGCTCGACATCCACCGCGCGCCGGTTCCGCGCTATAGCGACGTCGAGCACCATACCTGGGCGCAGTTGTACGCGAACCAGGAAAAGGTGCTGCCCGGCCGCGCCTGCGCCGAGTTTCTCGAAGGCTTGCGGCTGATCGACTTTCCGCACGACCGCATCCCGCGCCTGGCCGACATCAGCGACCGCGTCGAGGCCGCCACCGGCTGGCGGCTGACCCGCGTCGACGGCATCGTGCCCGACAAGGAGTTCTTCGAACTGTTGGCGCGGCGCATCTTTCCGTCGACCGACTTCATCCGCAAGCCCGAGGAAATCGGCTACACGCCGGCGCCGGACATGTTCCACGACCTGCTGGGCCATGTGCCGATGCTGACCAGCCCGCGCTTCACCGCCTTCTTCGAGCGCTTCGGCCGCGCCGGCGTGCGCGCCTTCGAACTCGGCCACGACGCGACGGTCTGGCTGCCGCGCATCTACTGGTATACGGTCGAATTCGGCCTGATCCGCGGCGCTGACGGCTTGCGCATCTACGGCTCGGGCATCCTGTCGTCGCTGAACGAGGTGCTGTACAGCCTGTCGGACGCGACCGACAAGCGGCCGTTCGACATCGACGCGGTCGCCGCGATGCCGTACGACATCTGGCATATGCAGGACACGCTGTTCGTGATCGACAGCTTCGATGCGCTCGAGGCCGACTTCGCGCGCTGGACCGCGCGCCAGGGGCTTGCCTGAGTACAGAGGCCGCCCCGCGAGGGCGGTCGCGCCATTTTGCGGGACGCGGCGGGCAAGCTGGGCGATCGTGCCGGTCGGATGGCGTGTTCTTTTCGCCCCGCAGCGGCGGCGTGCTTGAACGCGGCCCCGCCGTTGCGCCGACGGCGGCGCAAGGCGCGAACAGCCGCGGCCGGTGAGCGTCGCGCCGTCCGTATCGATTCCGCTCTTGGCCGGGCGATGCCCCCGCGGGGGCCGCCCGGCCAAGTCCTATCCCCGTTGAGGATGCTTGAACGATGAAACTTGCCACCTACAAGAACGGCACCCGCGACGGCGAACTGCGCGTGGTCAGCCGCGACCTGACGCGCTGCGTCGCGGTGCCCGATATCGCGCCGACGCTGCAGGCCGCGCTCGACGACTGGCTCGAGGCCGCGCCGCGGCTGAAGGAACGCTACGCCCAGCTCAACACCGGCCAGCTCGCCGGCGTCGAGCCCTTCGACGAGACGCGCTGCGCGTCGCCGTTGCCGCGCGCCTACCAGTGGGCCGACGGCAGCGCCTACCTGAACCACGTCGAGCTGGTGCGCCGCGCGCGCGGCGCCGAGGTGCCCGAGAGCTTTTACACCGACCCCTTGATGTACCAGGGCGGCTCCGACGCCTTTCTCGCGCCGCGCGCGCCGATTCCGCTGCGCGATCCGGCCTGGGGGCTGGACTTCGAGGGCGAGGTCGGCGTGATCACCGGCGACGTGCCGCTGGGCGCGACTGTCGAGCTGTGCGCGCGCGCGATCCGGCTGGTGTTGCTGGTCAACGACGTCACCTTGAGGAATCTCATTCCGTGCGAGCTGGCCAAGGGTTTCGGCTTCTTCCAGAGCAAGCCGGCGACCGCCTTCTCGCCGGTCGCGGTCACGCCCGACGAGCTCGGTGGCGACTGGCACGGCGGCAAGCTACACCTGCCGCTGCTGGTCGACTACAACGGCCGCCGCTTCGGCCAACCCGAGGCCGGCGTCGAGATGCAGTTCTCCTTTCCCGAGCTGATCGCCCATGTCGCCAAGACGCGCGAACTGTGCGCCGGTTCCATCGTCGGCTCGGGCACGGTGTCGAACCGCGACCGCCGCGTCGGCTCGGCCTGCCTCGCCGAGGTGCGCATGATCGAGATCATCGAGGACGGCGCCGCGCACACGCCGTTCATGCAGGTCGGCGACACGGTGCGGATCGAGATGCGCGACGACGCCGGCGCGTCGATCTTCGGCGCGATCGAACAGAAGGTGGTGGCCCATGACTGAACGTCCGATCCCGCCGTCCGGCGATAAGCGCGTGCTGTACGGCTACTGGCGCTCGTCGGCCGCCTACCGCGTGCGCATCGCGCTGCACCACAAGGGACTCGCGTTCGACAATGCGCCGGTCAGCCTGATTCGCGGCGAGCAAAGCTTGGCCGAGCACCTGGCGCGCAACCCGCAGGGGCTGGTGCCGGTGCTGTACGACGCCGGCGCGGTGCTGACGCAGTCGCTGGCGATCTGCGAATATCTCGACGAAGCCTATCCCGATACGCCGCGGCTGCTGCCGGCGCATCCGCTCGAGCGGGCGCGGGTCAGGGCGATGGCGCAGCTCATCGCCTGCGACGTCCACCCCTTGGCCAACCTGCGGGTGCTCAAGTATCTGGAGGCCGAGCTCGGACTGGACGCGGCCGGCAAGCAGGCGTGGGTCGCGCGCTGGTTGTCCGACGGCCTCGCCGCGCTCGAGGCGCTGGCCGCGCCGCTCGCCGGCGACTATCTGTTCGGCGACGCGGTGACGTTGGCCGACGTCTGCCTTGTGCCACAGCTCTACAACGCGCGCCGCTTCGACGTCGACCTCGCGCCTTACCCGCTGCTGCGGCGCATCGACGCGACCCTGGCCGAGCTGCCGTCGTTCCAGGCCGCGCACCCGTCGCAGCAGCCGGACGCGGCGTGACGCCGGTCATTCCGAAAGCATCAAAACCCGCCGAGGCGGGTTTTTTCGTGTCGAATACTTGACGGCGACAAGTCGCTCTGATTAAATGCGTGCCTCTGACGCGACAGCGTCGGGATGGCCAAGTAGCTCAGTTGGTAGAGCAGCGGATTGAAAATCCGCGTGTCGGTGGTTCGATTCCGCCCTTGGCCACCACCCTGGTACGGCCAAGTAGCTCAGTTGGTAGAGCAGCGGATTGAAAATCCGCGTGTCGGTGGTTCGATTCCGCCCTTGGCCACCAGCCCATTCCGTCAAAAACCCGAGCGAATCGCTCGGGTTTTTGCTTTTGCGCCGCCCGCGAACGGCGCGTCCTCATCCCAAAAACGCCGGGCATGCCCGGCGTTTTGCTTGTCCGCGATGCATGGCCGGCCTCGGCCAAGCTCGCTCAGACATCCTGTCCCTCGACGATGCCCTCGTGGTGGGCTTCGCTCTTGGGCAGGATCAGGTTCAGCACGATGGCGAGCACCGAACACAGGCCGACGCCGACCAGCGAGAAGGCGCCGAACTTCAGTTCCAGCGCGCCGATGCCGCAGGTGAGCACCACCGACACGATGACGAGGTTGCGCGGCGCCATCAGGTCGACCCTGGCCTCGATCAGCGTCTTCAGGCCGATGCTGGCGATGGTGCCGAACAAGAGCACCATGATGCCGCCCATCACCGGCATCGGGATCGACGCCAGCACGGCGTTGAACTTGCCGACGAAGGCCATCGCGATCGCGAACAGCGCCGCCCAGGTCATGATCACCGGGTTGAAGTTGCGGGTGATCATCACCGCGCCGGTCACCTCGGCGTAGGTGGTCACCGGCGGCCCGCCGATCAGGCCGGCCACGCACACGCCGAGGCCGTCGCCGGCCAGCGTGCGGTGCAGGCCCGGCTCGCGCGTGTAATCTTTGCCGGTCACGCCGCCGATCGCCATCACGCCGCCGATGTGCTCGATCGCCGGCGCGATCGCCACCGGCAGCATGAACAGCGCCGCCGCCCAGTTGACTTCGGGGGTGACGAAGTGCGGCACGGCGAACCACGGCGCGGCGGCGATCTTGTCGAAGTCGACGAGGCCCATGACGGCCGCGACGCTGTAGCCGACGATCACGCCGGCGAGGATGGGCACCAGCCGGAACATGCCGCGCGCGAAGATCGCCACCAGCACGGTGGTCGCCAGCGACACGGTCGCCAGCATCAACGCGGTGTCGTAGGGCAGCACCTGTTCGCTGCCGGCGCGGCCCATCGCCATGTTCGACGCGACGGTGGTGACCGAGAGGCCGATGATCATGATCACCGGGCCGATCACCACCGGCGGCAGCAGCCGGTTGACCGCGTCGACGCCGCGCCACTTCACCAGGGCGGCGAACACGAAGTACATGAAGCCGGCGGCGAACAGGCCGAACATCGTCGACGGCAGGCCCCAGGTCTGCGTCGCGTAGATGATCGGTGCGATGAAGGCGAAGCTGGAGCCGAGGAAGATCGGCACCTTGCGGCCGGTGGTGAGCTGGAACAGCAGCGTGCCGACGCCGGCGCCCAACAGCGCCATCGACGGGTTGAGGCCGGTCAACAGCGGCACCAGCACCAGCGCGCCGAAGGCGACGAACAGGATCTGGGCGCCGGCGACGGCCTGCTTCAGATGCGAGAACATGGGAATCCTTGTGTGGGATGGCCGCGCGCAAAACGGGGGAGCCGGATCGCGTCTCCCCCGGGAGGCTCGGCCAACGTTGGCCGAGCCTTAGGCGTGTTTGGTGCCGAAGATCTTGTCGCCGGCGTCGCCCAGGCCCGGGATGATGTAGCCGTTGTCGTCCAGGTGCGAGTCGAGCGAGGCGGTGTAGATCTGCACGTCCGGATGCGCCTCGTTGACGAGCCTGACGCCCTCGGGCGCGGCGACCATCACGATGGCCTTGATCTGTTTGCAGCCCTTGCGCTTCAACAGGTCGATGGTGGCGACCATCGAGCCGCCGGTGGCGAGCATCGGGTCGATGATCAGCGCGATGCGCTCGTCGAGCGCGTCGACGAATTTGTCGAAGTAGGGCACCGGTTCGAGCGTTTCCTCGTTGCGGTACAGGCCGACCACGCTGATCTTGGCCGACGGGATCATGTCGAGCACGCCGTCGAGCATGCCGAGGCCGGCGCGCAGGATGGGCACGACGGTGACCTTCTTGCCCTTGATCTGCTGCACCTCGACCTCGCCGCACCAGCCTTGCAGCGTGGTGGTCTCGAGTTCGAAGTCGTGGGTGGCCTCGTAGGCCAAAAGGCGCGCCAGCTCCTGCGTCAGCGCGCGGAATTTTTTGGTGCTGATTTCGCCCTCGCGCAACAGGCCGATCTTGTGCTGGACCAGCGGGTGTTTCACAACGTGGATGTTCATTGCTGTCTTGCCCCGGATGTGACGACGGCAGCGCGGGTGGGCTGCCGGTCGGTGTGTGCGGTGAATCGTGTTACCGGCCGAAATTCTAGCGCGAAATCGCGACAGTCGGCGCGCAAGGAACTCATCGCGGCGCCGGCAGGTCTGTTGAATGACTTATAAATAAATCGCCCCGGCACGCCACGCGCCGAGCCCTCGGACTTCCTACAGCAGAAAGGTTCCGCCATGAAGAACAAGACCCTGATGTCGCTGTTGCTGATCGCCGCCTTGCCCGCCGTCGCGGCGGTGGACAACGCCCAACTGCCGGAAAACGTGCGCGTACCGCCCGGTCACGCGGAAAAGCTCCAGGTGCAGGGCGAGGGCACGATCGTCTACGTCTGCCGCGCCAAGCCCGGCGCGACCGAGCAGTACGAGTGGACGCTGCTCGAGCCGCGCGCGACGCTGTACAACGCGCAGCGCCAGGTCGTCGGCCAGTATTACGCCGGGCCACGCTGGGACCTGAACGACGGCTCGCAGGCGGTCGGCAAGCCGGTCGCCGGCGTCGCCAGCCCCGGCGGCATCCCGCTGCAACTGGTCAAGGTCGACGAGACGCGCGGCGAGGGCGCGCTGCGTAACACGAGCTACGTCCAGCGCCTGGCGACGCGCGGCGGTCTGCCGCCCACCGGCCTGTGCGACAAGGTCAACGAGCGCGCGGTCGAGGAAGTGCCCTACCAGGCGACCTACGTGTTCTACCAGCCGGCGCCGCGCTGACGTAGGCGGGAAAGGCAAAAGCCCGGAACGAGGTTCCGGGCTTTTTTCGTCCTGCCTGCTGCGCGTTCAGTGTACGGCGATCTGGCGTTTACGCCCGGCGGCCATGCCGCACAGCAGTGCGCCGCCGCCGTAGACGACGTAGACCAGCGCCGCGATCCGCCAGTCGCGCAGCAGGTCGTGGCCGAGCCCGACCAGCAGCGGACCGGTCGACGCGAACAGGTAGCCGAAGCCCTGCGCCATACCCGACAGTTGCGCGGCGAGCTGCGCGTTCGGCGCGCGCAGCACGATCAGCGTGAGGCCCATGCTGAAGGTGCCCCCCAGCCCCAGGCCGAGCGGCACGGTCCAGAACCACAGGCTGGACAGCGGCGCGAACACGAGGCCGAGGAAGCCGACGGTCGACATCGCCAGCATGATCGCGATCACCGCGCGCTGGTCGCGGCAGAAGCGCGAGGCGAGCCACGGCGCGCCGAAGGCGGTCGACAGCTGGATCATCGTCGTGACCGACAGCACGAAGCCGGCCGCGAGAGGCGAGAGGCCGCGGTCGATCAGGATCACCGGCAGCCAGCCGAACACCACGTAGGCGTGCGAGGACTGCAGACCCATATAGCCGGTCACCTGCCAGGCGAGCTTGTCGCGCCACAGCGGGCGCGGTCGCGTCGCGTCGACCGGCACCGTGCGGCCGGCGCGCGCCTGCGGCAGCCAGACGAGTGCGGCGGCGACGGCGGGCAGCGCCCAGAATGCCAGCCCGATCTCCCAGCTGCCGCTGGCGTCGTGCACCGGCACGGTCAGGCCGGCGGCGGCGGCGGCCCCGAGGCACAGCGCCAGCGTGTAAAGCCCGGTCATCAGCTCGGCCTTGTCCGGGAAGTCGCGTTTGACGAGGCCGGGCAGCAGCACCCCGGCGACGCCGATGGCGGCGCCGGCCAGCACGGTGCCGGCGAACAGCCCCGGCGCGCCGGCGACGCCGCGCAGCGCGCTGCCGGCGGCGAGCGCGATTAGCGCCGCCAGCAGCGCGCGTTCGGCGCCGATGCGGCGCGCCAGGCGCGGCGCCAGCGGCGCGAACAGGCCGAGGCAGAGCACCGGTAGCGTGGTCAGCAGGCCGGCGGCGGCGGCGGACAGGCCGGTCGCCAGTCTGACCTCGTTCAGCAGCGGCGACAGGCTGGTCAGCGCGGGACGCAGGTTCAGCGCGATCAGCGCCATGCCGGCGACCAGCAGCAGCGTCGTGCGTGCCCGAGTAGCCGGCGCGGCGGCTTTGGGGCGGGTCGGCGCCGGTGCCGCTGCGTTCTCTTGCGGGCAGGGCAGCGCGGCGTCGGCGATGGGCCGCTCGAGGGCGGCGGAGCGGGGGTAGGTCATGATTCCTGTCAGCTTTTCCAGAAGACGAAGACGCGGCAGGCCGCGGCGGCGGCGTCCGAGTCGCCGGCGATCACCGCGTCGAGCAAGGCGCGGTGTTCGGCGTAGCCGGGCTGCTCGGGCAGCGTCGGGTCGTGAAAGATATTGATCAGCTCGGCGCGGTGATGGCTGGCGACGAAGAACTGATAGAGCTCGGAGAGCACCGGATTGTGCGCCGCGGCCACCAGCCGGGAGTGGAAGGCGACGTCGAGGTCGGCGTGGCGTTCCGGCTCGTCGCGCCAGTCGACCGCCTGCGCCGCGGCGAACGCGAGCTCCAGCGCGGCGATGTCCTCGTCGTTGCGGCGCAGCGCCGCGAGGCGCATCGCCTGCGTTTCGAGAATCTCGCGTACCTCGCGGCGGTGTTCCGGCGCCGAGTGCGCCAGCGTCTTGACGGTACTCAGCGGATTGCTGCGCGTGCGCAGATAGGTGCCGTCGCCCTGGCGGACTTCGAGCACGCCGGCGAAATTGAGCACGCGGACCGCCTCGCGGACGGTGTTGCGGCTCATGCCGAGCGTCTCGGCCAACTCCGGCTCGGTCGGGATGCGGGCGCCGACCGACCAGTCGCCGCGTTCTATGCGTGTCTTGATGCCGTCGATCGCGACGTCGACGAGAGAAGTTTTTTGCATGGCACAATTCATCCGATGAATTTGCAAGGTTATCGATTTATATGGGAAATGGCAAGCTTCTTGTCGTAGTTTTCCTTAGGGAACTGGCTATTCTGGTTGAAAAACCCCAAACGAATAGTCATCCCGAATTCGGTGCCCTCCATGCTCCCGTTGCCAGCGCTGTTTCGCGTCTATTGCCACCGTCTCGCCGGCGGCGCGCCGTGGCTCGCGCTGGCGGCCTGGGCGGTTCTTGTGGCGATGACGGCCTTTCTCGTCTGGCAGCCCTTCGCCGGCGAGCGCCGCGCGGTACTCGCCGAATTGCGCGAGCAGGTCGCCGCCCGCCGCCACGCGCTCGACACCCGGCTGTGGGAAGTCGTCTACCAGGTCGAAAGCCAGCGCCACGCCGCCGAGAACGCGCTGGCGCAGCCTGCGACGGCGCCGGCGCTGCTGCGGGCGATCGCCACGGTGCCCGGCGGCCGCGGCGCGGGGCTGGAGGCGGTGCCGCCGGCGCTGATGACCGAGCGCATCGGCAACGTCTTCCTGCCGATGCGCGCCGAGGCGTTGTCCGGGCCGATGCGGCAGGAGCTGGCGATGGCGCTGTCGCTGTTTCCGATGCACAAGGCGGCGCTGGCCGCGACGCCCGAGCTGGCCCGGGTCTACTACCGCTCGACGACGGGCTGGTACGCCGCCTCGCCGTGGGTTTCGCACCGGCAGCTGCTGGCGCAGAACCGTGCCGCCTCGCTCGAGCAACTGCTCAAGCAGGACGCGGCGACCGAGCTCGTCCGGGCAGCCGGTCCAGAGCGCAATCCGCAGCGGCGTCCCGTGTGGATGCCGCTGCACCGTGACCCGGCCGGCAAGGGCTGGTTGATCAGCTACGCCGTGCCGGTCTACGAGGCCCGGACCTTTCGCGGCGTGGTGGCGGCCGATCTGACGCTGCACTTCCTGTCGTCCTTTCTCGGCCAGGACGACGACGGCGCGCAATGGCTGCTGGTCGAGCACGGCGCCGCGGCGCCGGACGCGCGGCTGGTCGCCGCCAGCCGCTTCAAGGTCGAGCAGGGCGAGAGCCTGCCGGACTGGCGCGATTTCGTCGCCCGGCAGCTGCGGCTGTCCGACGCGCCGGTACTCGGCAACGGGCGCTGGCAGCGCTGGGACGACTACCGGGTGTTCGTCGAGCCGCTCGGCATGGCGCCGTGGGCGCTGGTCTATATGGTGCCGGCGCGGACGGTGGACTGGCAGGTGCTCGGCCGCCTGCGCGCGGCGATAGGCCTGCTCGGGCTGTTGCTCGTCCTGCTCGGCATCGTCGGCTACCGGCTGTGGCGCGCGACCGGCGAGCTGAAACGGCGCGCCGGCGTCGACGGCCTGACCGGTCTCGATACCCAGCGCACCTTCTTCGAGGCGGCGCGGCGGGAGCAGTCGCGGCATATCCGTCTCGGCCAGGCGTTCTCGCTGCTGCTGATCGACCTGGACCGGCTCGGCGAGGTGAACGACCGCTACGGCCACCACGCCGGCGACCGGGTCCTGCAAGAGTTCTCGATGCTGATGCGCAGCCTGATGCGGGCCGAAGACCTGTTCGCGCGGGTCGGCGGGGGGCGTTTCGCGTGCCTGCTGTGTGGGGGCGGCGCCGAGCACGCGCGCGAGGTCGCCGACCGCCTGTGCCTGATCGTCGCGCGCACCGCCTTCGTGCTGCCGGACGGGCGTCGGCTGACGATGACCGCCAGCTTCGGCGTCGCCACCGCCGAGCCGCCCGGCGTCGCGCTGGACGAAGTGTATCGCCACGCCGAGCATGCGCTCGAACGCGCGAAGGCCGGCGGGCGCAACCGGGTCGAGGCGGCCGGCTCCCCGTCGGCGGAGCTGCCGCCGCTGGCCGCCCCGTCGGCCTGAGCCGGGCGCAAGATGTCCGGCCATCGGTGGGGGCTCGCCACCCCGCGTGCGCCGTCGCTGGCGACCGAGGCGCGCTCGCGCTTGTTGGCTCGCCCGTGGCGACGGCCCGATCGCGGACGCGGTTGGCCGAACCGGCCGCGCAAGCAAAACGGCGGCCCGCGGGCCGCCGTTTGCCATCAGACGCAGACGCGCGTCACTCGGCGTCGGACCACAGCACGCCGCCGGTCGCCCAGTCGCTCTTCTTGACGTCGTGGAAGATGATGTCGACGGCGGACGCGTCGCAGCCGAGCACCTTGACCGAAGCTTCGGTCAGCGCCTTGGCGTATTCGCGTTTCACGTCGTCGGAACGGCCTTCGAACAGTTGCACGTTGAGGGTCGGCATGGTGTGTCTCCTGATGGTTGTGGTGGGGTTCAGTGCTTGTAGTCGGGGCAGAGCCTGTCGAGGCGGCGCAACAGCGCCGGCCACTCGCGCTCGCCCTCGGGCAGCGGGTCGGCGGTCAGTTGGCGGAAGGTCAGCTCGCACACCTCGGGCGTCGGGAAGATCAGCTCGGCACCGCTCGCCTGCGCCAAAAGTTGCATGCGGCAGGCCTTGTCGAGCATGTCCATGATGCAGAACGCCTCGGCGACGGTGCGGCCGGTGACGAGGCTGCCGTGGTTGGAGAGCAGCATGGCTTTACGTTGGCCGAGGTTTTCGATGAGGCGCGCCTTCTCGCTCTCGGTCAGCGCCAGCCCTTCGTAGCGGTGGTAGCCGAGGTCGCCGTAAAAGCGCAGCGCGTGCTGCGACAGCGGCAAGAGGCCGTCCTTTTGCATCGCTACCGCGATCGCCGCTTCGTTGTGCAGGTGCATCACGCACTGCGCGTCGTCGCGCGCCGCGTGTACCGCGCCGTGGATCACGAAGCCGGTCGCGTTCACTTCGAACGGCGTGTCGCCGACGATGTTGCCGGCGAGGTCGATCTTGACGAGGTTGGACGCGGTCACCTCGTCGAACATCAGCCCGAACGGGTTGATCAGGAAGCGGCCGGGTTCGCCCGGCACCGCCAGCGAAATATGCGTATAGATCAGGTCGCCCCAGCCGCGCTCGGCGACCAGCCGGTAGCAGGCGGCGAGGTCGACGCGCGCCTGCCATTCGGCGTCGCTGATGCCGTCGCCGGCGACGCGGCCGGCGGCGTGCGCGAGGCTCAAGGATTCGGTCGTCACGGTCTTGCCTTCAGGGTTAACGATAGGCTGCGATCTTCGCACGTCGCGGCGCGCTTTTCAAAACCGCACCGGGCAAGGCGGGCGACAGGGGGGGCATGGGAAGGAGGGCGCTGAGTCGCTTGACGGCGGGCGCCGGCGCGAACGCGAAACCGACAAGCTTGGCCGAGGCTCGGCCAAGCTTTTGTCCGGTGTGCGGCAGGTGTCACTTGTGGCTCTGGGCGTGGTGCCGCTGCGCCCAGGTCAGCAGCATCAGCATCGCGAACGACATCACGAGCAGCACGGCGGCGAAGGCGTGCGCTTCGGCGAAGTTGAGCTTTTGCGCTTCGTCGTACAGCGCGATCGACGCGACCCGGGTCTGGCCCGGGATGCTGCCGCCGAGCATCAGCACCACGCCGAACTCGCCGAGCGTATGCGCGAAGCTCAGCGTCGCGCCGGTGAGGATGCCGCCGCGCGACGCGCGCACGACGATCTTCCAGAACACCGTGCGCGGCGGCGCGCCGAGCGCGGTGGCGGCCTCGATCAGGCTCTTGTCGACCAGCCGGAATGCGCTCTGGAACGGCTGCACCGCGAACGGCAGGCTGTAGAGCACCGAACCGACCACGAGGCCGCTGAAGGTGAAGGTCAGCTGCGAGCCGAACAGCGCCTGCCAGCTCTGGCCGATGAAGGACTGCGGCGACAGCGCGACCAGCAGGTAGAAGCCGATCACCGTCGGCGGCAGCACGATGGGCAGCGTGACGATGCTTTCGATCACCGCGACATGCAAGCCGCGCGCGTTGTTCAGCCAGCGCGCCAGCGGCAGGCCGACGACCACCAGGATGGTCGTCGTCACCAGCGCCAGCCGCAGCGTCAGCCCCAGCGCGCTCCACAATTCGTCGTGGATCAGCGCCAGCATCGGGTCAGACGCCTTTCTTCTTCGGCAGCATGAAGCCGTACTTCTCGAAGATGGCGCGCGCCTCGGGCGAGCGCAGGTAGGCGATGTACTGGCGGGCGACCGGGTCCTCGCTGCCCTTGTTGGTCAGCACCGCGCCTTGCAGCATCTCGGCGTGCTCGCTGGTCGGGATGAGCTTGTAGCGGCCGACGTTGGCGAGCTTGGGCGACTTGACCAGCGCCAGCGCGACGACGCCGGCGTCGGCGTTGCCGGTCTGCACGAACTGCGCCGTCTGCGAAATGTTCTCGCCGAGCACGAATTTGGGCTGGGCGGTCGCGTACAGCTTGTTGGTCTGCAGGGCCTGGACGGCGGCGACGCCGTAGGGCGCGTGCTCAGGGTTGGCGATCGCGAAGCGCTTGACTTTGGGGTCGTTGACCAGCTTCAGGCCCTTGTTCACGTCCAGGTCGTCGCGTTTGGTCCAGACGACGATCTGGCCGATCGCGTACGGCGTGAGGCTCGCGGCGTCGGCGTAGCCCGACTTGGCCAGTTCGCGCGGGTACTTCATGTCGGCCGACATGTAGACGTGGAACGGCGCGCCGTTCTGGATCTGGGCGAAAAAGTTGCCCGACGAGCCGGCCGACAGCTTGATCTCGGTGTCCTTGGGAGCCTGCTTCATGAAGCTGGCGTTCAGCTCTTCGAGGCAGTAGATCAAGTCGGACGCGGCGGCGATATAGAGCGGCGCGGCCCACGCCGGGGCGGCGAAGGCGGCGCCCATCGTCAACAGCAGCAGGCTTTTCTTGAGGCGGTTTGGCATCTCATCTCCTTGGGTGTTTTCGTTGTGTTGGAGAGTATATAACCGCAGTCGGTGTATTGTGAAGTAAATAACGATGCGTTCACATCGGCACGCCGATGATGACGCTGCTCGGGCTGATCACTGCCGCGACCGCGACGCCGGGCGCCAGCGCGAGCGTCTCGGCCTGCTCGCGGCTCGTCAGGCTGCACAGGCTGGTGCCGCCGGACAGCTCGACCGTCACTTCGCACTCGTCGTGGCCGGCGACGACCGCGCGCACCACGCCGGGCAGCAGGTTGTAGCCGGCGAGGCTGCCGGCGTCGGCCGGCGGCACCAGCGCGACCCAGCCGGCCTTGACCAGCGCGACCACCTCGACGCCCTCGGCCAGACCCAGCCGCTCGCTGCTGGCGTGGGTGAGTTGTGCGAGCAGCCGCTCGCCGCCGGACAGTTCCAGCTCGACCTCGTCGTTGACCTCGCCGCGGCGCAGCGCACGCACGGTGCCGAACAGCTGGTTGCGCGCCGAGGTCCTGACCGCGAACTTCTTCATCAGCGACAGGCAGTCGGCGAAGTCGTCGCCGCCGGCCGACAGCGCCGTCACGAACTGTTGCTGCGCGTGTTCGATCGCGCGGTAGGCCTCGATCAGCCGCTCGCCGCGCGCGGTCAGCCGGGTGCCGCCGCCGTTCTTGCCGCCGGTCTCGCGCACCACCAAGGGTTCGGGCGACAGCTGGTTCATCGCCTCGACGGTGTCCCAGGCCCACTTGTAGCTGCGGCCGATCGCCTTGGCGGCCTGGGTGATCGAGCCGGTTTCGGCGATCGCCGACAACAGCGCGACCTCGGTCGCGCCGGCGAGGCTGGTGTCGCCCTGCTCGAACCAGACGCGGGCGTTGAGTTTGACGGGGGAGGCGGCGGCGGGGTGCGGTGCTTTCATGGCAGAAACGGTTTGCTCAGGGTTGGAAGGGGCGGGGTTCAGCCGAGCTTTTTCAGGTAGGCGGCCAGGCCGCTCATCAGCATCTCGATCGAGATCGCGGTCAACACGAGGCCCATCAGCCGCTCGAGCGCGGCGATCACCTGCTCGCCGAGCAGCTTTTGCAGGCGGCCCGAGGCGAGAAAGACCGCGGTGCTGACCGCCATCGTGATCGTCAGCGCGCCGATCCACTCGGGCATGCGCGCCGGTTCGCGCGTCGACAGCAACAGCACGGTCGCCATCGCCGACGGCCCGGCGATCAGCGGCACCGCGATCGGCACGATGAAGGGCTCGGTGTGGAAGCGGGCGCCGAAGGCGCTTTCCTCGCCGGGAAAGATCATCTTGATCGCGATCAGGAACAGGATCACGCCGCCGGCGACGCGCAACGATTCGTCGGTCAGGTGCATCAGCTCGAGGAAATGCCGGCCGAAGAACAGGAAGGCCAAGAGCACCGCGAACGCGATCAGGCATTCGCGCAGCACCACGCGACGCCGGCGCTCGGGCTTGACCTGCTTGAGCGCGGCGATGAACAGCGGAATGTTGCCCAGGGGGTCGGTGATCAGGATCAGCAGCACGGTGGCCGACCAGAACGACGTTTCCATTGCTCTTCCTCGCGTGTGCGCGGCCGGTGGACAGGCGCCCGGCGCCGTATGGCGTCGCTCAGCCCGCGTCGGCCGGTTTGTCCTTGCGGTTGCTGCCGGCGACCATCGGGATCGCGAACAGCCGGCATTCGAGCGCGCCGTTGTAGAGCGGCACGCGCCGCTTCGGGTTGAGGCGGATCAGCTTGGCCAACCTCAGGTCGCCGGTGAAGAAGTGCGCGGTCCAGCCGGCCCAGTACTGCTTGAGCCAGGCGCCGAGCGAAGGGTAGAGCGCGGCGAGCGCGTCCTGCTCTTCGAGGCGCACGCCGTACGGCGGGTTGGCGACCAGGATGCCGCTGGGCGCCGGCGGGCGCGCGTCGAGCGCGTCCTGCACCTTGAGCCGCACCAGGCCCTTGAGGCCGGCCTGCGCGAGGTTGCGCTCGGCGGTCTCGACCATGCGGCGGTCGCGGTCCGAGCCCCAGATCAGCAGCGGCTCCGGCTCGCGCTCCATCGCCTTGACGACCTTCTTCACCTGCTGCCACTGCGCCGCGTCGAAGTTGGCGAACGCCTCGAAGCCGAAGCGGCGCTTGCGGCCCGGCGCGCGCTGCAACGCGATGTCGGCGGCTTCGACGAGGAAGGTGCCGCTGCCGCACATCGGGTCGACCAGGGGCTGGCTGCCGTCGTAGCCGGCCAGCATCAGGATGCCGGCCGCGAGGTTCTCGCGCAGCGGCGCCTCGCCGGTTTCGCCGCGCCAGCCGCGCTTGAACAGCGGCTCGCCGCTGGTGTCGAGGTAGATCGTCGCGCTGTCGCGCGTCAGGAAGGCCTGTACGCGGATGTCCGGCGCGCGGGTGTCGACGCTCGGGCGCGCGCCGGTGGCGTCGCGGAAGCGGTCGCAGATCGCGTCCTTGATCTTCAGCGATACGAAGTCGAGGCTTTTGACCGGCGCGTTGACGCCGTCGGTCTTGATCTTGAAGGTCTGGTCGAGCGAGAACCACGCCGGCCAGTCGACCTGCTGCGCGAGCTGGTAGACGTCGCGCTCGTTCAGGTAGCGGCCGTGCGCGACGCGCAACAGCACGCGGCTGGCGGTACGGCTTTCGAGGTTGGCGCGCATCATCGTCACGTCGTCGCCGGTGAAGCCGACGCCGCCGTCGACCGGCGCGATGTCGCGGGCGCCGAAGCGGCGCAGTTCGTCGGCGAGCACGGGCTCGAGGCCGCGCGGGCAGGGGGCGAAAAAGTGTTGCGGTTTCAAGCGGCATCCTCCGGGCAATCCCGTATTCTAGCCGGATTCGCCGCCTTGGTCGGCGGCGGGCTTTACGCTACCATCGCCGATTGCCCGGAATTCTGAAGCCATGCTGGAAAACGCCTTCGCCGCACGCCTGATCGCCTGGCAGCAAGAGCACGGCCGGCACGACCTGCCGTGGCAGGTCGCCGACCCGTACCGCGTGTGGCTGTCCGAGATCATGCTGCAGCAGACGCAGGTCGCCACCGTGCTCGACTACTACGCGCGCTTTCTGGCGCGCTTTCCCGACGTGAAAACGTTGGCCGAGGCGCCGCTCGACGACGTGCTCGCCGCCTGGAGCGGGCTCGGCTATTACAGCCGCGCGCGCAACCTGCACAAGGCGGCGCAGCGCGTGATCGACGCCTACGGCGGGGCCTTCCCGGCCTCGCGTACCGAACTGGAAACCTTGCCCGGCGTCGGCCGCTCGACCGCCGCGGCTATCGCCGCGTTCGCCTTCGGCCAACGCGAGGCCATCCTCGACGGCAACGTCAAGCGCGTGCTGACGCGCGCCTTCGGCGTCGCCGGCTTCCCGGGCGAGAAGGCGGTCGAAAAACAGTTGTGGCGCCTGGCCGAGCGGCTGCTGCCGCCAGGCGGCATCCAGGCGTACACGCAGGGCCTGATGGACCTCGGTGCGACCGTTTGCACGCGCGGCAAGCCGGCGTGCACCGTCTGCCCGATGGTCGACGGCTGCGTCGCGGCGCGCGAGGGTCGCACCGCCGAGCTGCCGACGCGCAGGCCGAAAAAGGCGGTGCCGACGCGCGACACGGTGATGCTGCTGCTGACCTGGCGCGACCAGGTCTGGCTCGAGCGCCGGCCGCCGTCGGGCATCTGGGGCGGGCTGCTGTCGCTGCCCGAGTTTTCGACCAGCGCCGAGGCCGAACGATGGGCCGCCACGTTCGGCGACGCCGACGTCGACGCGGCCTGGCCGGAACTCGAGCATGTTTTCACGCACTATCGTTTGATCATCACGCCGCTGCCGGCGCGCCTGACCGATGGCTCGGCCAAGGTCGCGCGCGACGGTAGCGGCGACTGGTGGCCGTTGGCCGAGGCCTGCGACGCCGGGCTGCCCGCGCCGGTCAAGCGGCTCGTGGGCCGGCTGCAAGCGCGGTCCACGGCCTCGTCCTGAACCCGAACCGCCGGTCTTCCGGCCCGTAACGCTATGGTTTCCGTCGTCCGATCCGTTGCCGATACCCTGGCCGACGCCGCCGATCACGGCCGTTGGCTCCAGCAGCTCTCCGCCTCGCACAACGAGTCCGAGCGCGCGCTGCTCACGCGCGCCTACGAGGCCGCCCAGACGCTGTACGCCGGCAAGACGCTCGCGCCGACCGGCGAGGACCTGTTCGACCACGCGGTGGCCGCCGCCGCCATCGTCGCCGACCTCGACCTGTTGCCCGACGCGATCGCCGCGACGCTGTTGTTCGCCGCGCCCGACTGCCGCGACGACTGGCAGGCCTGGCTCGCCAAGACCTTCAACCCGACCGTCGCCGTGCTGGTCGAGGGCGTCAACCGGGTGCGCACGCTGACCGAGTTCGCAAGGCTCGACAAGCTCGCCACCGCCGAGGAGCGCGCGCGCCAGGCCGAGACGATGCGCAAGATGCTCTTGGCGATGGTCGCCGACATCCGCGTGGTGCTGATCAAGCTCGCCTGGCGCACGCAGACCATGCACTACCTGATCCACTGCGACGAGCCGGTGCGGCTGAAGATCGCGCAGGAGACGATGGACATCTTCGCGCCGCTGGCCAACCGGCTCGGCGTCTGGCAGATCAAGTGGGAGCTCGAAGACCTCGCCTTCCGTCACCTGCACCCGGTCGAGTACAAGAAGATCGCCAGGCTGTTGGACGAGCGGCGGCTCGAGCGCATCGACTACATCGGGCGCGTGCTCGGCGCGCTGCGCGAGGAGCTGGCGCGCGCCGGCATCAAGGGCGACGTCGCCGGCCGCCCCAAGCACATCTATTCCATCTGGAAGAAGATGCGCAAGAAGAACCTCGACTTTTCCGAGCTCTACGACATCCGCGCCGTGCGCGTGCTGGTCGACAAGGTCGCCGACTGTTACACCGTGCTCGGCATCGTGCACAGCATCTGGCAGCCGGTGCCGGGCGAGTTCGACGACTACATCTCGCACCCCAAGGCCAACGACTACCGCAGCCTGCACACCGCGGTGATCGGCCCCGAGGACAAGGTGGTCGAGGTGCAGATCCGCACCTTCGAGATGCACGAGCACGCCGAATTCGGCGTCGCCGCGCACTGGCGCTACAAGGAAGGCGGGCGGGGGGACGCCGCCTACGAGGAGAAGATCGCCTGGCTCAGGCAACTGCTCGACTGGCGCGAGGAAGTCGCCGACAGCAACCGCGAGGGCTTGGCCGAGGCATTCCAGACCGAGCTCTTCAGCGACACCGTCTACGTGCTGACGCCGGCGGGCAAGGTGCTGACGCTGCCGGCCGGCGCCACCGCGATCGACTTCGCCTACGCGATCCACACCGACCTCGGCCACCGCTGCCGCGGCGCCAAGATCGAGGGGCAGATCGTACCCTTGTCGACGCCGCTGGAGAACGGCCAGCGCGTCGAGATCCTCGCCGCCAAGGAAGGCGGGCCGTCGGTCAACTGGCTGCACGAGGGCTGGGTCAAGAGTCACCGCGCGATTTCCAAGATCCGCCAGTATGTGCGTCAGCAGAACGCCGACGTGGTGCGCGAGACCGGTCGCCAGCTGTTCGACAAGGAGCTGGCGCGCCACCCCGGCGTGCAGCCCAATCTGCAGGCGCTGGCCGAGAAGCTCGGCTTTGCGCGGCTCGACGAGCTTTACGGCGCGCTCGGCCACGGCGAGCTCACCTTGCGCGCGGTGGCGCAGGCGATCGCCAGCTTCGCGCCGCCGCCGCCGGCCGACGTCGCGCCCGAGGACATCGTCCACCGCAGCCGCGGCGGCCACGACGCCGGCGGCATCCTGATCGAGGGCGTCGACAACCTGATGACGGTGCTGGCCAAGTGCTGCAAGCCGGCGCCGCCCGACGCAGTGGCGGGATTCGTCACCAAGGGGCGCGGCATCTCGATCCACCGCGCCGGCTGCACCACGCTCAAGCGGCTGTCGGCCGACGCGCCCGAACGGCTGATCGCCGCCGACTGGGGCGAGCAGAAGAACAGCGTGTTCCCGATCGACCTCGAAGTGCTGGCGCGCGACCGCAACGGCCTGTTGCGCGACATCTCCGACGTGCTGTCGCGCGACAAGCTCAACGTGATCGCGGTCAACACGCTGTCGCGCGACCTGAAGGCGCGCATGCGTTTCACCGTCGAGGTCAGGAGCGTGACCGACCTGTCGCGGGTATTGGCCCATGTGATGGAGGTCAACGGCGTGCTCGAGGTGCGGCGCGTCTGAAACCGGGCGGCCGCCGCAAACGCCGCGCCGGGCGGGATTGCTGCAAGTGCTTGGACTGGCAGGGAAATCCTTGCTTTATGGGGTTTTCCCGGATGTTGCGCCGCGCATACTGCACTGCACAAAAATCTTGCCAAGATTATTACGCTCGCCAATAATTGGCATTGCATCAGGACGTGGCACGCACCGTGTGCGTTTTGGTGTTGTCTCCTCCATCCTCCTTCCATAAGGTGGAACTTGGCGCAATCGGCCCCGTCCGGTTGCGCGTTTTTTTATCCGCCGTCCGGCCTTTGTCGTCCCGGTTTTTGCTTGTCCCACAATGGTTTGACAGGTCCAACCCCCTGTAATAGAATCCGGAACTTTCAAGAATTACGATGGAAGAGTTCCATGAAGACCTTTTCTGCCAAGCCGCATGAGGTTAAGCGCGAGTGGTTCGTGGTCGATGCAACCGACAAGGTGCTCGGCCGTGTCGCTGCTGAAGTCGCCCGTCGTCTGCGCGGCAAGCACAAGCCGGAATTTACCCCGCACGTGGACACCGGCGACTACATCGTCGTGATCAACGCCGACAAGCTGCGCGTGACCGGTGCCAAGGCTCAGGACAAGAAATACTACCGTCACTCGGGTTACCCGGGTGGTATCTACGAGCGCTCGTTCACCGAAATGCAGAACCAGTTCCCGGAACGCGTTCTGGAAAAAGCGGTGAAGGGCATGCTGCCGAAAGGCCCGCTCGGCTACGCCATGATCAAGAAGCTCAAGGTGTACGCCGGTGGCGAACATCCGCACGCCGCCCAGCAGCCGCAAGTGCTGGAATTCTGATTTCTGAGGCAAGAAGATGAACGGTAAATACTACTACGGCACCGGCCGCCGCAAGAGCTCCGTCGCTCGCGTGTTCATGCAGAAGGGCACCGGCCAGATCATCGTCAACGGCAAGCCGGTCGACGAATACTTCGCCCGCGAAACCGGCCGCATGGTGATCCGCCAGCCGCTGGCGCTGACCGAAAACCTCGAGTCCTTCGACATCAAGGTGAACGTGGTCGGCGGCGGCGAAACCGGCCAGTCCGGCGCCATCCGTCACGGCATCACCCGCGCGCTGATCGACTACAACGCCGACCTCAAGCCGGCCCTGTCGAACGCCGGCTTCGTGACCCGCGACGCTCGTGAAGTCGAGCGTAAGAAAGTCGGTCTGCGCAAAGCCCGCCGCGCCAAGCAGTTCTCCAAGCGTTAATTCGCGATGGATTCCCCAAAAAGCCGCCCTTCGAGGCGGCTTTTTTGTCGCTTGCGCGCCGCCGCCGCCGTCCTTACCATGTCGTTTTTGCGACACGGATTTACAGGAAGGAACGTGGCATGATCAAGGTCGGCATCGTGGGCGGGACCGGTTACACCGGCGTGGAGTTGTTGCGTCTTTTGGCTGGCCATCCGGACGCCGAGGTGGTCGCGGTGACGTCGCGCAAGGAAGCCGGCATGAAGGTGGCCGAGATGTTCCCGAGCCTGCGCGGCCGCGTCGACGTCGCGTTCTCGACGCCGGAAGAGGCCAAGCTGACCGAGTGCGACGTGGTGTTCTTCGCCACCCCGCACGGCGTGGCGATGGCGCAGGCGCGCGAGTTGCTGGAGGCCGGCGTCAAGGTGATCGACCTGGCGGCCGACTTCCGTCTGAAGGATGCGGCCGAGTTCCAGAAGTGGTACGCGATGGAGCACAGCTGCACCGATCTGTTGGCCGAGGCGGTGTACGGTCTGCCCGAGGTGAACCGCGACGCGATCAAGGCCGCACGCCTGATCGGCATGGCCGGCTGCTACCCGACCTCGGTGCAACTGGGTTTGCTGCCGCTGCTCGAGGGCGGCAAGCGGCTGATCGACACCCAGACGCTGATCGCCGACTGCAAGTCGGGCGTGTCCGGCGCCGGCCGCAAGGCCGAGGTCGGCACGCTGTTGGCCGAGGCCGGCGACAACTTCAAGGCCTACGCGGTCAAGGGCCACCGCCACAGCCCCGAAATCGAGCAGGGCCTGTCGGCGATCCACGGCGCGCCGGTCAGGCTGACCTTCGTGCCGCACCTGACGCCGATGATCCGCGGCATTCACTCGACGATCTACGCGCGCATCACCCCGGAAGGCCGCGACACCGACTTCCAGGCGCTGTTCGAGGCGCGCTTCGCCGGCGAACCGTTCGTCGACGTGCTGCCGGCCGG
This sequence comes from Crenobacter luteus, assembly GCF_004345725.1. Taxonomy (GTDB): domain Bacteria; phylum Pseudomonadota; class Gammaproteobacteria; order Burkholderiales; family Chromobacteriaceae; genus Crenobacter; species Crenobacter luteus. The sequence goes on from NZ_SLXG01000003.1 coordinate 139,266, forward strand.
CAGCCACCCGGAAACGCGCTCGGTGCGCGGCTCGAACACCGCGCGCATCGCGGTGCACCGGCCGGGTAACGGCGACCTCTTGATCGTGCTGGTGGTCGAGGACAACCTCGTCAAGGGCGCGTCCGGCCAGGCGGTGCAGGTGATGAACCTGATGTTCGGCCAGCCGGAGACGGCCGGCCTCGATATCGTGCCGCTGTTGCCGTGATCTTGAACACTCGCCAGCCGACCCAATATCCGACTAAAATACTAGGGTGATTCCGGGCGGCGGGCGTTTCGCCCCCGCCGGATGTAATGCGAGGTAAACACATGAATGCAGCGACCGAGATGCCGTCCCCGATCAACTTTACCGACAGCGCCTGCGCCAAGGTGCGCGACCTGATTGCAGAGGAAGGCAATCCGGATCTGAAGCTGCGCGTGTTCGTCACCGGCGGTGGCTGTTCCGGCTTCCAGTACGGCTTCACCTTCGACGAGATCGTCAACGAGGACGACACGCCGATCGAGCGCGACGGCGTGACCTTCCTCGTCGATCCGATGAGCTACCAGTACCTGGTCGGCGCCGAGATCGACTACCAGGAGAGCCTCGAAGGCTCGCAGTTCGTGATCAAGAACCCGAACGCCCAGACCACCTGCGGCTGTGGTTCGTCGTTCTCGGTGTGATCGCCGTCTGAAACGTCAAAGCCCGGGCCTGGCGGCCCGGGTTTTTTTTGTCGCGAGGTGCCATGGACAAACTGCCGCCGATTCATCTGCCCAGGATCGAGTTCAACCGCGAGTTCAGCTTTTCGGACGCCGACTTCGAGCGCATCCGCAAGCTGATCCACAAGGAAGCCGGCATCGCGCTGAATCCGTCGAAGAAGGACATGGTCTACGGCCGGCTGGTGCGGCGCATCCGTGAGCTCAAGCTGCCGGGCTTTTCCGCCTACGTCGACCACCTGGAATCGTACGCCGGCAAGCGCGAGTTCGAGCTGTTCGTCAACGCGCTGACCACCAACCTGACCTTCTTCTTCCGCGAGGAGCACCATTTTCCGCTGTTGGCCGAGCACCTGAGGGCGCGCGTGGCCGCCGGCGAGCGCGAGCTGTCGATCTGGTGCGCGGCGTCGTCGACCGGCGAGGAGCCCTACTCGCTGGCGATCGCCGCGCTCGAGGCCTTCCCGCTCGGCGCGCGTCCGGCGATCAGCATCCTCGCCACCGACCTCGACACCCACGTGCTCGAAGTCGGTCGCCAGGGCGTCTATTCGGCCGACAAGGTCGCGCGGCTGCCGGCCGGCTACGCGGCCAAGTACTTCGACAGGCTGCCCGACGGCAACCACCAGGCCAAGCCGGCGCTCAGGAGCCTGATCACCTTCCAGCGGCTGAACCTGGTCGACGGTGCGTGGCCGGTGCGCCGGCCCTTCGACGCGATCTTCTGCCGCAACGTGATGATCTACTTCGACCGCGATACCCAGTTCGCGGTGCTCAAGAAGTTCGTGCCGCTGATGAAGCCCGACGGGCTGCTGTTCGTCGGCCACTCGGAGAATTTCTTCTTCGCGTCCGACTACCTGCGCCTGCGCGGCAAGACGGTGTACGAGCTGGCGAAGAAACCGCGCTGAACGCCGGGCTTGAAGCGCGCGGCGCCGAGGGCTTACCATCGGTGCACAAAAAACGGGCGGGCCGGTCGGCCCGCTTTTTCGTGGAGACAGAAGCAAGATGAAGGTGGTGGTTCTCGGCTCGGGCATCGTCGGCGTCTCGACGGCCTGGTTCCTGGCGCGCGACGGCCACGAGGTGACGGTGATAGACCGCGCCAGCGGCCCGGCGCGCGAGACCAGTTTCGCCAACGGCGGGCAGATTTCGGTCAGCCAGTCCGAGCCGTGGGCGCAGCCGGACGTGCCGTGGAAGGTGCTCAAGTGGCTGTTCCGCGAGGATGCGCCGCTGTTGTACCGGCCGATGTTCGATCCGGCGCAGTGGGCGTTCTGCCTGCGCTTTCTCAACGAGTGCCGCCCGAGCCGCGCCGAGGCGAACATGCGCCAGATTCTCGCGCTCGGCCGCTTCAGTCGCGCCACCTTCGACCTCATCCGCGCCGAAACCGGGCTGGCGTTCGATCACCGCGAGCGCGGCATCGTGTCGATCTTCCTGTCGCAGCAGGAGCTCGACGCCGCGGCGCACGCCGCCGCGGTGATGGCCGAGTTCGGCATCGACAAGAAGGTGGTGTCGCGCGACGAGATGGTCGCGATCGAGCCGGCGCTCGCGGGCTACTCGGCCAACGTCGTCGGCGCGACCTATTGCGAGAGCGACCAGTCGGGCGACGTGCACCGCTTCACCTGCGGCCTGGCCGGCTTGGCCGAGGCCGCGGGCGTCGAATTTCGCTTCTCGACCCGCGTCAACGCGCTCTTGGCCGAGGGGGGCGACATCGCCGGCGTGTCGGTCACCGGGCCGGACGGTGCGTTCGCGACGGTGACGGCCGACGCCTACGTGCTCGCGCTCGGCAGCCATAGCCCGTTGGTGGCGCGCACCGCCGGGCTGTCGCTGCCGATCTACCCGGCCAAGGGTTATTCGGCGACGCTGCCGGTGATTGACGCCGGCGCCGCGCCGACCGCCAGCCTGACCGACGAGAGCTACAAGATCGTGATGTCGCGCCTCGGCGAGCGCCTGCGCATCGCCGGCACCGCCGAACTGGCCGGTTACTCGTCGACGCTGAACCCGGTACGCTGCCGGCTGCTGGTCGAGCGCGCGCGGACGATCTTCCCCGGCGCCTGCGACTGGGACGCCGCGCAGTTCTGGACCGGCCTGCGCCCGGCGACGCCGGGCAACGTGCCGCTGATCGGCCGCACGCGCTATCCGCGCCTGTGGCTCAACACCGGCCACGGCACGCTGGGCTGGACCGAAGGGCCGGGCTCGGGTCGCGCGCTCGCCGAGCTGATCGCCGGGCGCGACCCGGGCATCGCCTTCCATTTCCAGGGCTGCTGAGTTCGGCCAAGCTTTTGGCGTGCCCGAGTCGGGCCCCATTCCTTCGACAGGATGTCTACGATGCAACAACTGACCCCTTACGAACTGCTCGGTGGCGCCGGCGTGGTGCGCTGGCTGAGCGACCGCTTCTACGACATCATGGACGCCGAGCCGGCGGTCAAGCCGCTGCGCGACATGCACCCGGCCGACCTGACCGCTTCGCGCGAGAAGCTCTACATGTTCCTGTCCGGCTGGCTCGGCGGCCCGCCGCTCTATATGCAGGCCCACGGCCATCCGCGTCTGCGCGCGCGACACCTGCCGTTTCCGATCGACGAGGCGGCGCGCGACCAGTGGATGTACTGTATGAAGAAGGCGGTCGACGAACTGCTCTGCGAGGACGAGCTCAAGGCCAAGCTTATCGAGGCGTTCTATGGCACTGCCGATTTCATGCGCAATCGTTAAGTATTCGATTGATTTTCATGTAAGAAAAGTCTGAAAAAAAGTCTTGCATTGCAGCCGGGGTCGTCCATGCTGAAGTGCTAGGCGCAAGTTTTCGTGCGCTGTTCCTCTTCAGAGGAGGTGTCGTATGAAAACCGTCAGGCTGTTACTCAAAACGATGGCGCTGCTATGGGCAGTGCCCGCTTGGGCGGTCGGTTGTCCGCCCGAGGCTTGGATGTGCGCGTCGCCGGGCAGCGGCTTCTCGCCGGATGCGTCGTCCATGGTCCAGAAGGAATCCCCCTTGCTGATCGGCGGGGGCGGGCGTTTCGCGCTGGAGAAAATCGACGACGGGAGCCGTTTCGGTTTGCGGCCCAGTTTCAGGCTAGGGGAAAACGGGCGCTTGTCGCTCCGGGTGGGGAAGGCGAAAACCGAGTTGCGCATGAAATGGACTTACTAACGACAATGCCGTAACAAGCCTGCCGACATGCGAACGGGCAAGCCGCGAGGCTTGCCCGTTTTGTCGTCGATGGCGCGCGCTTCAGTGTGGCCGGTGGCCGCGCTCTATCATCACGCCGACGCGCTTGACGCCCGGCAGGATGCCGAGCTTGGTGACCGCGACGCGCACCCACGGCGCGCCGAACTCCTCGCGGATCACCTTGGCGATGTACTCGGCCAGCGCTTCGATCAGCAGGAAGTGCTGCTCGGCGAGCGCGCGGCGCAGCCGGTCGACCACCACGCCGTAGTGGATGGTGTCGCCGATGTTGTCGGTATGGCAGGGGACTTCGCTCGGGATGCCGATTTCCAGGTCGAGCTCGATCGCCTGGGGGGCCTGGCGCTCCCACTCGTATACGCCGATGATGGTGTCGGCCCGCACCTCGCGCAGGAAGATGATGTCCATGAGTCTGCGGCGCTTGGGAAATCGCCGCGTGATACCGTAGAATCCAAAGCCTTGTATTTTATTGGATTCGCCATAAGCATGATAGCGTTTGTTGTTGCCGCCTATTTGATCGGCTCCCTGTCCTTCGCCGTGATCGTCAGCAAGGCCATGGGCATGGCCGATCCGCGTTCCTACGGCTCGGGCAACCCCGGCGCCACCAATGTGCTGCGCAGCGGCAACAAGCTTGCGGCCTTGTTGACCCTGCTCGGCGACGGCCTGAAAGGCTGGGTCGCAGTCGCGCTGTCCGCCCACTTCGCGCCGCGCCACGGTCTCGACGCGCAGGCGGTGGCGGCGGCGGGCCTCGCGGTGCTGGCCGGCCACATGTGGCCGCTGTTCTTCGGTTTCAAGGGCGGCAAGGGCGTCGCGACCGCGGTCGGCGTGTTGCTCGGTTTCTCGCCGTGGCTGGCGCTGGCCGCCGCGGCGACCTGGCTGTTCGTCGCCGTCGTGCTGCGGATCTCGTCGCTGTCGGCGCTGGTCGCGGCGCTGCTGAGCCCGGTGTACGCCTACTTCATCGTCGGCCCGCAGAGCGTGTTCTTCGGCGCGACGCTGGTGATCGCCTTCCTGGTGCTGCACCGTCACAAGTCGAACATGCTGAAACTGCTGAGCGGGCAGGAGGGCAAGATCGGCGACAAGGCCGACGGCGACGCCAAGCATCAGTAGCCATTCGTGGCAAGGAACAACGCCGACCCCAGGGTCGGCGTTTTCGCATCCCTCGACGTTGGCCGAGCCGGCTCAGGCCTCGGACAATACCCGCAGGTGCGCGACCACGCTGCGCGCGAGCGCCGACAGCTCGTAGCCGCCCTCGAGCACCGACACGATGCGGCCTTGGCAGTGGCGCGCGGCGAGCGCGGCCAGCTGGCGCGTCACCCATTCGTAGTCGGCCTCGACCAGGCCGAGCGAACCCATGTCGTCCTCGCGGTGCGCGTCGAAGCCTGCCGACACGAACAGCATCTGCGGCCGGAACGCGTCGAGCGCCGGCAGCCAGTGCGCCTCGACCGCCGCGCGGAAGGCGTCGCCCTTGCTGCCGGCCTTCAGCGGCACGTTGCACATGTTCGGCCCGAGCGGCGTGTCGCCCGAGTAGGGGTAGAACGGATGCTGGAAGGTCGACACCATCAGCACGCGCGGGTCGTCCTTGAAGATCTCCTCGGTGCCGTTGCCGTGGTGTACGTCGAAGTCGACGATGGCCACCCGTTCGAGCCGGTGCTGCGCCAGCGCGTGCGCGGCGCCGACCGCGACGTTGTTGAAGAAGCAGAAACCCATCGAGCGCGCGCTCTCGGCGTGGTGGCCTGGCGGGCGCACCGCGCAGAAGGCGTTCGGCGCGGCGCCGCCCAGCACGAGGTCGACCGCGCGTACCACCGCGCCGGCGGCGCGGCGCGCGGCCGGCAGCGTGCCGGGCGACATCGCGGTGTCGGGGTCGAGCCGGAAGGTGCCGACCGAGGGCGCGCAGGATTCGAGGTAGTCGACGTAGCCGGGCGAATGCACGCGCGCCAGCTGCTCGCGCGTCACCTCGGGCGCCTCGACCTCGTCGAGGAAGTCGAACAGCTGCGCGGCCATCAGCTGGTCGCGGATCGCCGTCAGTCGTTCGGGGCATTCGGGATGGCCGACGCCCATATTGTGCTTCAGACAGTCGGGGTGGGAGAGGTAAGCGGTCATGCCGGTTCGCTGCCAACGGTTCCTGAGCCAGGTGAACATGATTCCTCGTCGCCGTCACGGGCGGCGTCGGCGCGTCGCTGCGGGTGGGCGCTGCGATTCGGAAGGCGTGAATCGCTTGGGCGCGACGGCCATGACTTATGATTATCGTCCCCGCCAGTGTGCGCGCGACCGTGTCGAAATGCAATCGGTGGGCGGATCGCCGACAACGGAATTCGCGGATGTCGACGGCGCTGCTCGCGTGGCGCCATCGGCTGTCGAGGATGCGTCCGGCGTCGGCGTGCGGCCGCTGGCAGCGGCAAGGCGTCGTTGAGACGCGCGAAGCGGCCGCCACGAAAAAACCCCGCTTCGCGGGGTTTGGCCGTGCACGGGCGGCAGGCTAGAACAGGAAGTCCTTGGCGATGCCCTTGCGGCGCAGGATGCGGCGCAGCTGTTCGAGGCCCTCGATCTGGATCTGGCGTACACGCTCGCGCGTCAGTCCCAGCGCGGCGGCCAGTTCCTCGAGCGTACAGATTTCGTGGCCGTTCAGGCCGTAGCGACGCTCGATTACCAGCCGTTGCTTCTCGTTCAGTTGGCCGAGCCATTCCTGCACGTAGCGTTCGAGCTGCGCGTTGTGCAACTGGATCTCGGGCTCCTCGTACTGCTCGTCGGGGATGGATTCGCCGATCGACAGCATCGGGTCGATGTCGAGCGGCGCGTCGAGCGAGGCCATGCGCTCGTTGAGCGACATCACGCGGCGTACTTCGTCGGGCGTCTTGCCGACCAAGTGGGCGATTTCCTCGATGGTCGGCTCGCGGCCGGCCTGCGCTTCGAGGTGGCGCGAGGCCCTCAGGTAGACGTTGAGTTCTTTGATCACGTGCACCGGCAAGCGGATCGTGCGCGACTGGTTCATGATCGCGCGCTCGATGCTCTGGCGGATCCACCAGGTCGCGTAGGTCGAGAAACGGAAGCCGCGTTCCGGGTCGAACTTCTCGAGCGCGTGCATCAGACCGATATTGCCTTCCTCGATCAGGTCGAGCAGCGCGAGGCCGCGGTTGATGTAGTGCTTGGCGATGTTCACCACCAGCCGAAGATTGTGCTCGATCATCTTCTGGCGGGCTTCGAAGTCGCCGGCGACGACCCGGCGCGACAGCGCCAGCTCCTCGGCGGGGGTCAGCAGGGCGTTGTTGCCGATGTCGTTGAGGTAGATCTGCGTGACGTCGGCGACTTCCTCGTAGGCGCGGACCTTCTCGCCGCCTTCGTCGCCGTCGCCTTCGGCCTCGCCGTCGGCGCGGCCTTCTTCCGCTTCCTCTTCGACGACAACGTCATCATCGTCCAGGGTTTCGATGTCGTTGCTCATGGCTCCCCCCGCTGTTAAGGCGTCCCGGACGAGGCGTTTCCATCCTAGGACTGTTTGTCGAGATACTGCGCCGGGTCCACCGGCTTGCCAAAACGGCGCACCTCGAAGTGCAGCTTCACCTGGTCGGCGTCACTATTGCCCATCTCGGCGATCTTCTGACCCTTTTTCACATCCTGCCCCTCCCTGACCAGCAACTGGCTGTTGTGCGCGTAGGCGGTCAGATAGGTCTTGTCGTGCTTGAGGATGATCAGCTTGCCGTAGCCGCGCAGGCCGGTGCCGCTGTAGACCACCTTGCCGTCGCCGACGGCGAGGATGGGCTGACCGGCCTTGCCGCCGATGTCTATCCCCTTGCTGCTCTCGGTGAAGCCGCGCAGCAGCTTGCCCTGGGTCGGCCAGATCCAGCCGTTACCTCCCGCCGCGAGCGGAGGCGTGGGCGGTTGCGTCGCCGTTTCGGCCGGCTTGGCGACCGTTTCCGGCCTGACGACCGGTTCAGCTTTCGCCGTCGCTGGCGGAGGCGGGGACGCATCCGCCGCCGGCTTCGCCGTCGGCCCCTCACTCTGTGCCGGCAGCGCCCTGGCCGCGGCTTCCGAATACGGCTGTTTCAGCGCCTTCGGGTAGGGCTTGAGTGCCGGAGCGGCGCCGACCGGGGCTGCTGCGGCCTGGGCCGTCGCCGGTTTGGTCGCCGCCGGGGCGGGTGTCCTGGCCGGGAGCGAGGCGGTGCCGCCGGCTTCGGGCGGCGTCAGGCGCAGCGTCTGGCCGGCCTTGATGCCGAAATCCTCGGGCAGCTGGTTCCACGCCGCCAGGTCCTGATACTTCAGGCCGTTGTTGACCGCGATGCGGTACAGCGTCTCGCCGGGCGCCACCACGTGGGTCGTGGCGCGGGCGCCGTCCGGCCGGATCGCCGTCGGACGGGACAGCGGGACGCTGGTCGCGCCGCCGTCCGGCGCGCCGCCGCCGGTCATGCTCGAGGGGCGAACCGACGCGGCCGGACGCGAGGCCGTGCCGGCTTCGATCGGGGCGCCGCTTTGCGTCAGCGTGGTGCAGGCCGACAACCCCGCGATCAGGCCGACGCATGCGAAAGTACGGTATCGGGCTAGCTGTTTCTTGCTCATGTGCTAAACGCTGTTATAAGCGCGTGATGATTCGAAGTAAATCGGCGTCGCCGACGGTGTTGCGTTTTTGCCGTGCATCATTGACGGCCGGGCAGCAGGGGCACGAAACGCACCGCGTCGAGGCGGGTTTTTTGCAGCCCCTGAGAGGTTTTCTCGATGAGCCAGAGATGCTGCTCTGCCTCGCCTAGCGGCAGCACCAGCCGGCCACCCTCGGCCAACTGCGCGATCAGCGCGTCCGGTACGCTGCGCGCGGCGGCGGTCATGATGATGCCGTCGAAGGGGGCGGCCTCGGGCAGGCCGAAGTGGCCGTCGCCGTGGACCAGCCGCGCCTGTACCAGTTTGGCCGCACGCAGATTGCGTCTAGCTTTGTCCAGTAGCGGCGCCAGACGTTCCACCGAAAAGACCTCGACGCCGGTTTTCAGCAGCACGGCCGTCTGATAGCCGCAGCCGGTGCCGATTTCGAGCACCTTGCCGGGGCTGCGCCCGCCGATCAGCAGCTCGGTCATTCGCGCGACGGTGAAGGGCTGCGAGATGGTCTGGCCGTGGCCGATCGGCAGCGAGGTGTCGTCGTAGGCGCGCGTGGCGATCGCCTCGTCGACGAACAGGTGGCGCGGTACTTGGTACATCGCCGTCAGCACGCGTTCGTCGCGCACGCCGCCCTGGCGCAGGCGTTCGACCATGCGTAGCCGGGTCCGGTCGGACAGCATGCCGCTGTTGCGGGGGGCTTGGGTCAGCGATGGAGCCATGGTTCTACCCTAGGGAAAAGGGGCGGTCGCGCCGCCGCTTGCCGGCCCGTCGTTGCGGCGACGGGGTGCGCGAGGAACGCTCCGGGGGCGAAGGTGTGTCTGATTGTATCCTCGCTGCAATGACAAAGGGAATACGCATCGCACGGCAAAACAAAACCCGCCGGCAGGGCGGCGGGTTGCGGGTTCGGTCGGGGGAGCGATCACTGGTAGTAGCGTTGGCTGAATTCCAGCATGCGTTCGATCGGCAGGCGTGCGGCGTCCATCTGCTCGGCGCTCAGGTAGTCGATCTCGAGGCCCTCGCCGCGCTGCGCGCGCTTGACTGCCTCGACGGTGTTCATCTTCATGTACGGACAGGAATTGCACTGGCAGCCGGCGTAGATCGGCGCCTGGCGGATGTCGAGGTCCGGGCGCGCCTGGCGCATGTTGTAGAGGATGCCGTCTTCGGTCGCGACGAAGATGACCGCGGACGGGGCGCCCTGGTACGCTTTGATCCAGTTGAGCATGCCCGAGGTCGAGCCGACGTAGTCGGCGCCGGTCAGCACCGGCAGCGGGCTTTCCGGGTGGGCGATCAGGTACTTGTCGCCCGCGACGGCGGCGAACGCCTCCTTCAGCGCGGCCTCGTTGAACTTGTCGTGTACCTCGCACACTGCCGACCACAGTGGCATGTCGTAGCCGTACTGGAAGTTCAGGTAGGCGCCCATATTTCGGTCGGGCGAGAAGATCACCTTCTGGCCTTGTTCGTACAGGTGGGCGATGATGTCGTCGACGTTGCGGCTGGTCACGATCCAGTCCGACAGCGCCTTGTGCTCGGCGCTCGAGTTGATGTACGACACGTGCACATGGTCCGGGTAGCTCTCGCGCCAGCGGCGCAGCGCGGCGACGTCGGTCTGCGTGACCAGCGAACAGGTCGACTGCGCGTCGGGCAGGATCACGCGCGCCGCCGGGTTGAGGATCTTGGCCGTTTCGGCCATGAAGCGCACGCCGGCGAACACGATGATGTCGGCCTTCGCTTCGCGCGCGTAGAGCGAAAGTTCCAGGCTGTCGCCGACCTTGTCGGCCATCTGCTGGATTTCCGGTTGGGTATAGTAGTGGGCGAGCGTGACTACGCGAGTCATACGACTGAACTCCGGTCGTATCCGGAACGGGCGGGGCGCCCGTTCTGTTGATGCGACGCAATGAATGGTTAACGCTGAATAGGTTAGAGTAGCAATATTGTAACGGCTTGACCACCTCGGCGCTCGACGGCGGCGCGGGCGGTGCCGTTCGACGAGGAACCGCGGAATGTCGACTTCCTACCACGCGCACAGCGAGCATGATCATGGGCATGCGCCGCACGACGACGACCACGCCGTCAACCACGAGCAGCACCGTCATGCGCATGCGCACGGCCTGAGCGGCCAAGCCGCGCGCGCCGCCAGCAGCCGCTCGCTGCGGCTGGCGCTGGCGGTCACGCTCGGCTACGCCTTCGTCGAGGCGGCCGGCGGCGTCTGGAGCGGTTCGCTCGCGCTGCTGTCGGACGCCGGTCACATGCTGACCGATTCGATGGCGCTGTTGCTGGCGGTGCTGATGGCGCGCGTCAGCCAGAAGCCGGCGTCCAGCCGGCACTCTTTCGGGCTCGGGCGTGCCGAGGTGGTCGGCGCCTTCGTCAACGGTCTGTTCATGCTCGGCGTGATCGTTTACATCGCGGTCGAGGCGGTGGCGCGCGTGCTAGAGCCGCTGCCGGTCAAGGGGGGCAGCGTGATGGCGATCGCGCTGGTCGGCCTGGCGGTCAATGTGCTGGTCGCCTGGGTGCTGTCGCGAGGCGCGCACTCGCTGAACGCCCGCGCGGCGCTCTTGCACGTGATGGGCGACCTCTTGGGTTCGGTCGCCGCCATCGTCGCCGGCGCGGTGATCTATTTCACCGGCTGGACGCTGGTCGACCCCATGCTGTCGGTGCTGGTCGCGCTGCTGATCCTCAATTCCACCTGGCGCTTGCTGCGCCAGTCGCTGCTGGTGCTGATGGAGGGCGTGCCGGCCCATCTCGACTTCAACAAGGTCGGCCGCGCGCTGGCCTCGGTGCCTGGCGTGCTGTCGGTGCACGACCTGCACATCTGGACCATGTCGGCCGAGCGCGTCGCGCTGTCGGCCCATCTGCGCGTCGACGCTCCCGGCGACTGGCCGCGGGTGCTGGCCGAGTGTCAGCGCAAGCTGTCCGGCCGCTTCGGCATCGACCATATCACCCTGCAACCCGAATGGCCCCTGCCGCCGCCCGGCGGGAGGGCGGTCAGGGTCGCGGTGCGCGCCTCGGAGGGGTCCTGATGAAGCCGCATTACCTGACGCCGCTGTTCTCGCCCCGCTCGGTCGCCGTGATCGGCGCGAGCGACACGCCCGGTTCGGTCGGGCAGGCGGTGTTCACCAGCCTGGTGGCGGGCAATTTCCAGGGCAAGCTTTATCCGGTCAACCTGAACCGCAAGGTGGTCGGCGGCTTTCCCGCCTACGCGTCGGTGCGCCAGATCGACGCGACGATCGACCTGGCGGTGGTCGCCACGCCTATCCGCGCGCTGCCGGCGGTGATGAGGGAGTGCGGCCGCCACGGCGTGAAGACGATGCTGCTGGCCAAGGACTTTTCCGACTCGGTCCCGCTCGAGCGCGAACTCCTCGCCGAATCGCTGGCGCTGGCGCGCCGCCACGGCATCCGCGTGCTCGGCCCGGTGGTGCTCGGCATGATGCGGCCGGTGGCGGGGCTGCTGGCCAGCAGCTATTCGGGCAAGGTTCGGCCCGGCAACCTCGCGCTGGTTGCGCAGTCGAGCGCGCTGTGTGCGGCAATGCTCGACTGGGCCGACAGCAAGGACATCGGCTTTTCCAGCGTGGTCCCGCTCGGCGAGGCGCTCGACGTCGACTTTGGCGAGGTGCTCGATTTCCTGGTCGCCGACCCTTTCACCCAGGGCATCTTGCTGCACGTCCACCACATCCACGACGCGCGCCGTTTCATGAGCGCGCTGCGCGCCGCCGGCCGCGTCAAGCCGGTGGTGGTGATCAAGTCGGGGCGCTTCGAGGAGGGCGACGACGGGCCGGGGGTGCTGGCGCGCCGCGTCGACAGCGGCGAGGTGTTCGACGCCGCGTTGGCGCGCGCCGGCGTGCTGAAAGTGTCGACCATCGCGCAGCTTTTCACCGCCGCCAAGGTGCTGGCCGCCAACTACCGCGTGCAAGGGCCCCGTCTGGCGATCGTCGTCAACGGCGTCGGCCCCGGCGTGCTGGCCGCCGACAGCGCGATCCGTCTCGGCGTCGAGCTGGCGACCTTGGCCGAGCCGACGATCGCGCTGTTGAACGACGCGCTGCCGCGCAACTGGTCGCGCGGCAACCCGGTCGACATCATCGGCGACGCCAGCCCGATGCGCTACCGTACCGCGGTGAAGGCCTGCCTCGACGACCCGGGCGTCGACGGTGTGCTGGTCATCTTCACGCCGCAGGCGGGCACCGACCACCTGAGTACCGCGCAGTTGATGGTCGGCCTGCAGCGCGAGGCGAGCAAGCCGATCTTCCTGTCGTGGCTGGGCGAGGCCAAGGTGTCGGAAAGCCGCGAACTGTTTTCCAAGGCCCGCTGCGCACACTTCCGGGCGCCCGAGTACGCGATCGAGGTGTTCCAGAGTCTCGCCGCCTACCACCACAACCAGCAACTGCTGCTGCAGACGCCGGGGCCGCTCGAAGGCAAGCGCGAGGAGCCCGACCTCGCCGGCGCGCGCGCGCTGATCCGCACCGCGTTGGCCGAGGGGCGGTCCATCCTGGCCGAGCGCGAGGCCAAGGCGGTGCTCGCCGCGTTCAACATCCCGGTCAACCCGTCGGCGCTCGCGCGCAGCGACGACGAGGCGGCGAGCCTGGCCGAGGCGATGGGCTACCCGGTCGTGCTGAAGATCGATTCGCCCGACATCCTTTACAAGTCGGATGTCGGCGGCGTCGAGCTGAATATCGGCAACGAGATCGCGCTCAGAGAGGCCTACCATGTGATCGTCACCCGCGCGCGCCTGGCGCGCCCGGAGGCGCGCATCGACGGCGTGACCGTGCAGCCGATGAGGAAGCGCCGCTACGGGCGCGAACTGGTGGTCGGCGTCGTCCACGACGAGACCTTCGGTCCGGTCATGACCTTCGGCGCCGGCGGCGTGGCCGTCGACCTGCTGCACGACCAGACCATCGCGCTGCCGCCGCTGAACGGCTTTCTGGCCGACGCGATGATAGACCGCACCCGCATCGGCAAGACGCTGGCCGGCTTCAAGCACCTGCCGGCGGTCGACCGCGACGCGCTCAGGGAGGTGATGCTCAGGGTGTCGGAGATGGTGTGCGAGTTGCCCGAGATCCGCGAAATCGACATCAACCCGCTTCTGGTCGACGCCGACGGCGCGGTCGTGCTGGACGCGCGGCTGGCGCTGGCGGCGGCGCCGGCCAACGGCAAGCGCTACGGCCACATGGCGATCATGCCTTATCCGAGCGACAAGGTGAAAAGCCTGACGCTGCGCGACGGCACGCCGGTGTCGGTGCGTCCGGTGCGCCCCGAGGACGCGCAGATGCAGCAGGCCTTCGTCGCCGGCCTGTCCGAGGAAAGCCGCTACAACCGCTATATGTCGAGCATCAAACAGCTGTCGCAGCAGATGTTGGTACGTTTCACCCAGCTCGACTACGACCGCGAGATGGGGCTGTCGATGGTGCGCGAGCGCGCGGACGGCGGCGAGGAGCAGCTGGCGATCGCCCGCTACGTGACCGACCCGGACAACGAGAGCTGCGAGTTCGCGCTGGTGGTCGCCGACGCCTGGCAGGGGCGCGGCATCGGCCCGGTCCTGATGACCATGCTGTTCGACGCCGCGCGTGACCAGGGGCTGAAGCTGATGCACGGCGAGGTGCTCGCCGGCAACAAGGCGATGCTCAAGCTGATGCATGCGCTCGGCTTCGAGGTGAAGCCCCATCCGGAGGACCGCTCGCTCGCCGTCGTGAGCAAGCGCTTGTCCGGTGACGCGCCAGGCGGATCGACCGGGGAATAAGCGCTTGCCAGATAAGAGAAAACTGCCCTAGAATGCTAGGCTTTTCACGATTCCGAATTTATTCAAGGACAATCGACAATGGTAGTGATTCGTCTGGCCCGTGGTGGCGCCAAGAACCGTCCGTTCTACAACATCGTGGTCACCGACTCCCGCAACCGTCGCGACGGCCGCTTCATCGAGCGCGTGGGTTTCTACAACCCGGTCGCCAACGAGAAGGAAGAGCGCGTCCGTCTGACCATGGATCGTCTGAACTACTGGCTCGGCGTCGGCGCCCAGGTGACCGACTCGGTCGCCAAGCTGCTCAAGGAGCAGGCCAAGGCCGCTGCCTAAGCATCTGCAACGTTTTTGACCGGGTGGCGCATGCGCGACGACGATCTTGTGATCATGGGGTATGTGCGCGGCGCCTTCGGTGTGCGCGGCTGGGTGAAAATCCACGCGGACACCGAATACGCAGACAGCCTGTTCGACTACGCCACCTGGTGGCTCGGTCGTGACGGCGACTGGAAACCCTACCGCTTCGAAAACGGCCAGCTCCAGCCCAAGGCCCTCTCGGCCAAGCTGGAAGGCGTGGACGACCGCGACGCCGCCGAGGCGATGCGCGGCTGCCAGATCGCGATTCCGCGCAGCGAATTCCCCGAGCCCGAAGAAGGCGAGTTCTACTGGACCGACCTGATCGGGCTCGAGGTATTCAATCTGGACGGCGTGCGGCTGGGCAAGGTCGGCGAGCTGATGGAGACCGGCGCCAACGACGTGCTGGTCGTCGTCGACGGCCCGACCCGCCGCCTGCTGCCCTTCGTCGACGCGGTGGTCAAATCGGTCGACCTCGACGCCGGCCGCATTACGGCGGACTGGGGTCTGGACTACTGATGCAGATCGACGCGATCACGCTGTTTCCCGAGATGTTCGCCGCGATCAACGCCTTCGGCGTCACGCGGCGCGCGCTCGAGGCGGGCATCTGGGGTTTCCGGGGCTGGAATCCGCGCGACTTCACCCACGACAATTACCGCACCATCGACGACCGCCCCTACGGCGGCGGTCCCGGCATGGTGATGTTGGCCGAGCCGCTCGAAGCGGCGATCGCCGCCGCGCGCCAGCGCCAGGCGGCCGCCGGCGTCGAGAAGACCCATGTGGTCTACCTGTCGCCGCAGGGATGTCGGTTCGATCATGCCAAGGCGGTCGAACTGGCGGCTCGCCCCGGCCTGGTGCTGCTGTGCGGCCGCTACGAGGGCATAGACGAGCGTCTGATCCGGCGCGAGGTCGACGAGGAAATCTCGCTCGGCGACTATGTGCTCTCCGGCGGCGAACTGCCGGCGATGGTGCTGATGGACGCGGTGATCCGCCTGCTGCCGGGTGTGCTGAACGACGCGCAGTCCGCCTACGAGGACTCGTTCGTCAACGGTCTGCTGGACTGTCCGCACTACACCCGGCCCGAAGAATACCGTGGCGAGAAGGTGCCCGAGGTCTTGCTTTCGGGCAACCACGCCCGGATCGCCCAGTGGCGACTCAAGCAGTCGCTCGGGCGTACCTGGCAGCGCCGGCCCGATCTGTTGGCCGGCCGGCCTTTGACAAAACCGGAGTCTCGGCTGCTGGCGGAGTACCAGCAGGAACAAGACGCCGCAAAAGAACAGGAGTCCTGACATGGATCTGATTCAACAACTCGAGCAGGAAGAAATCGCTCGCCTGAACAAAACCATTCCCGCTTTCGCGCCGGGTGACACCGTTGTGGTGCAGGTGAAGGTGAAAGAAGGCAACCGCGAGCGTCTGCAGGCTTACGAAGGCGTGGTGATCGCCAAGCGCAACCGCGGCCTGAACAGCTCCTTCATCGTGCGCAAGCTGTCCGCCGGCGAAGGCGTCGAGCGTACCTTCCAGACCTACTCCCCGCTGGTCGCTTCGATCGAAGTGAAGCGCCGCGGCGACGTGCGTCGCGCCAAGCTGTACTACCTGCGTGGCCGTACCGGCAAGTCGGCCCGCATCAAGGAAAAACTGCCGGCGCGCAAAGTCGCCCCGCAGGCCTGATTTTCCGTTGCAAGCTGCAAAGCGCAAGGCGTCCGCCTTGCGCTTTTTTCGTGTCCGGTGCCCGTGCTCATGACCAACCGTACCGCGATCGCCGCCGCCGGCGCGATGACCGACATCCAGTGCCACCTGCTCGCCGATGAAGCCCGCTGACGATGCCGCCGCCGTCGAAACCTTTCTCGTCTACCTGTGGCAGGCGGAAAACCTCGCCGACAAGACCCGCGACGCCTACCGTGCCGATCTGACCAAGCTGACGGCGCGGTTGCTTGCGCGCGGCACGACCCTGCTCGCCGCCGATGCCGACACCTTGCGCGAAGTGCTCGCCGGCGACGCGAGCCGGGCGAGCACGCGTGCGCGGCTGGTGACCAGCGTGCGGCGTTTCTACCGCCACGCGCAGGGCGCGGGATGGCGCGACGACGATCCGTCGGTGCGGCTGGCGACGCCGCGGCGCGGCCTGACGCTGCCGCGCACCCTGTCAGAGCGTAGCGTCGATATCCTGCTCGCCGCGCCAGACGTGGCGACGCCGGTCGGCCTGCGCGACAAGGCGATGCTCGAGCTCCTGTATGCGACCGGACTGCGCGTATCCGAACTCGTCGCGCTCAAGCTCGGCCAGTTCGACCTCAACGAGGGCTGCCTGACCACGATCGGCAAGGGCGACAAGGAGCGCAAGGTGCCGATGGGGCAGGTCGCGATCCGTCATCTGGAGCGCTACCTCGCCAAGGGGCGCACCACGCTGCTCGGCTCGGGCCGCAACGACGCGCTCTTCATCGGCGAGCGCGGCGCGTCGCTGACGCGTCAGGGCGCCTGGCTGATCATCTCGCGTTACGCGAGCGCCTGCGGCCTGGACGGCGTCAGCCCGCACACCCTGCGCCACGCCTTTGCCACCCATCTGGTCAACCATGGCGCCGACCTGCGGGTGGTGCAGTTGCTGCTCGGCCATGCCGACATCACCACCACGCAGATCTATACCCACGTCGCGCGGGAGCGGCTCAAGGCGCTGCACGCGCAGCACCATCCGCGCGGCTGACGGGTAGCACAGCGGGGCTCGGCCAACCTTCAGGGTTGGCCGAGCCTTTTTCGTGCGAAGGCGTGACAGGGGGCAGACGGGGCGGGGGCCGGCCGTGCGTGACGGCCAGCAAAAAGCCCGGCGAACCGGGCTTTGGCAACGGCGGGGAAGGGCTCAGGCGGGAGTCGCCGCTGGCTCCTCGCTGAACTGCAGCACCACCTTGTCCGATTCGTCGACGTCGACCGTCACCTCGCCACCGTCGGCCAGACGACCGAACAGCAACTCGTCGGCCAGCGCCTTGCGGATGGTGTCCTGGATCAGGCGGGCCATCGGGCGCGCGCCCATCAGCGGATCGAAGCCCTTCTTCGCGAGGAACTTGCGCAACGCCTCGGTGAAGTGGATGTCGACCTTCTTCTCGGTGAGCTGCTGCTCCAGCTGCAAGAGGAACTTGTCGACCACGCGCAGGATGATCTCCTCGTTGAGCATACGGAACGGGATGATCGCGTCGAGCCGGTTGCGGAACTCGGGGCTGAACATCCGCTTGATGTCGGCCATCTCGTCGCCGGCCTCCTTGGCGTTGGTGAAGCCCATCGACGGCTTGGACAGCGACTCGGCGCCCGCGTTGGTGGTCATGATGAGGACCACGTTGCGGAAGTCGGCTTTGCGCCCGTTGTTGTCGGTCAGCGTGCCGTGGTCCATCACCTGCAGCAGCACGTTGAAGATGTCCGGGTGCGCCTTCTCGATCTCGTCGAGCAAGAGCACCGCGTACGGATGCTTGTTGATCGCCTCGGTCAGCTGGCCGCCCTGCTCGAAGCCGACGTAGCCGGGAGGCGCGCCGATCAGACGGCTCACCGCGTGGCGCTCCATGTACTCGGACATGTCGAAGCGGATCAGCTCGACGCCCATGATGAAGGCGAGCTGGCGCGCCACCTCGGTCTTGCCGACGCCGGTCGGACCCGAGAACAGGAAGGAGCCGATCGGTTTTTGCGGGTTGCCGAGGCCCGAGCGCGCCATCTTGATCGCGCCGGACAGCGCCTCGATCGCCTTTTCCTGGCCGTAGACGACGTTCTTCAGGTCGCGCTCGAGGTTCTTGAGCGAGTTCTTGTCGTCGCTGGACACGGTCTTGGGCGGGATGCGCGCGATCTTGGCGACGATCTCCTCGATTTCCGGCTTGCCGATGACCTTCTTCTGGCGCGATTTGGGCAGAATCTTCTGCGCCGCGCCGGCCTCGTCGATCACGTCGATCGCCTTGTCGGGCAGATGGCGATCGTTGATGTAGCGCGCCGACAGCTCGGCCGCGGTCGACAGCGCCGCCTGCGTGTACTTCACGCCGTGGTGCGCCTCGAAGCGACTCTTGAGTCCCTTGAGGATCTCGAAGGTCTGCTCGACCGTCGGCTCGGGCACGTCGATCTTCTGGAAGCGACGCGACAACGCGTTGTCCTTCTCGAAGATGCCGCGGTATTCGTTGTAGGTGGTCGCGCCGATGCAGCGCAGCGTGCCGTTCGACAGCGCCGGCTTCAGCAGGTTGGACGCGTCGAGCGTGCCGCCCGACGCCGCGCCGGCGCCGATCAGCGTGTGGATCTCGTCGATGAACAGGATCGCGTGCTCGTCGTCGGTCAGCTGCTTGATCACCGCCTTCAGGCGCTGCTCGAAGTCGCCACGGTACTTGGTGCCGGCCAGGAGCGCGCCCATGTCGAGCGCGTACACGGTCGCGGCGGACAGCACCTCGGGTACTTCGCCGTTGACGATGCGGCGCGCCAGGCCCTCGGCGATCGCGGTCTTGCCGACGCCGGCCTCGCCAACCAGCAGCGGGTTGTTCTTGCGCCGGCGGCACAGCACCTGGATCACGCGCTCGACCTCGCCGTCGCGGCCGATCAGCGGGTCGATCTTGCCGTCGCGCGCCAGCTGGTTGAGGTTCTGCGTGTAGCTTTCGAGCGCGCCGCCCGGGCCGGTCGCGACGTCGTCGCCGTCCTGCTCGGGGTTGTTGTTCTCGCGCGGCTCGCTATTGGGCTGCGAGCGGTGCTTGGTGATGCCGTGCGAGATGAAGTTCACCACATCGAGCCGCGAAATCCCTTGCTGGTGCAGGTAGTAGACCGCGTGCGAATCCTTTTCGCCGAAGATGGCGACCAGGATGTTGGCGCCGGTGACCTCCTTCTTGCCCGAGGACTGCACGTGCAGGATGGCGCGCTGGATCACGCGCTGGAACCCGAGCGTCGGCTGGGTCTCGACTTCGGATTCGCCGGGCACGGTCGGGGTGTGCTCGTCGACGAAGTCGGTGAGTTGTTTCTTCAGTTGATCGAGGTTGGCCCCGCAGGCGCGCAGCACTTCGGCGGCCGACGGGTTGTCGATCATGGCAAGCAGCAGATGTTCGACACTGATGAACTCGTGCCGCTTTCGCCTGGCGTCCATGAAGGCCATGTGCAGGCTGACTTCCAGCTCTTGGGCAATCATCAGTTTTCCTCCATCACGCATTGGAGCGGATGCTGGTGCGATCTTGCGAATTGCAACACCTGCTCGACCTTGGTAGCGGCCACGTCTTTGGTATAAACACCACACACGCCGCGGCCTTGCGTATGAACTTGTAGCATGACCCGGGTCGCTTTTTCCCGGTCCATGAAAAAAAACGTCTGCAGTATCTGGACCACAAAATCCATCGGTGTGAAATCGTCGTTCAATAACAAGACCTTATACAACGGGGGCGGGCGCGTCTTGGTCTTGGACGTCTCCAGGACGGTATCGTCTCCAAACTGGGTGGGCATGAGGGCTTTCTGCGAATCCGCGACTTACTTCAATTTTGGTTCCGGGGCGCCGTTTTTCAAGGCTCCCGCTTTTTATGTTTTTCGCTTGACGTTGCCACTCGTCATGCGTAGAAATACCGACAGGTGCTTGGTTTAAAGTCCGGCAGTGATAACGAACCCGTGTTTCACGCACTTTAAGCTTTTGTTGTTCGGCCTCACCAGCCAGTTTTATCAAGGAAGCAACATGGCAACTGGTATTGTCAAATGGTTCAACGATGCTAAAGGCTTCGGTTTCATTACTCCGGACGAAGGTGGTGAGGATCTGTTCGCTCACTTCTCCGCGATCAACATGCCGGGCTTCAAGACCCTGAAAGAGGGTCAGCGCGTGAGCTTCGACATCGTGAACGGTCCGAAGGGCAAGCAGGCTTCTAACATCCAGAACAGCTGATGCCGTTCAGACGGGTCGGGCGGGCGCAAGTTCTCCCAGTTCTGTCGGTGAAAACCCGCCTTTACGGCGGGTTTTTTCGTTTCTGATCAGGTGCTTACATGCGGTCTATCATCGCGCGGCCGAAGGCCGAGCAACTGACTTCGGTCGCGCCGTCCATCAGGCGGGCGAAGTCGTAGGTGACCTGCTTGTCGGCGATCGCCGCCTCCATGGCGCGGATCACCAGGTCGGCCGCTTGTGTCCAGCCGAGGTGGCGCAGCATCATTTCGGCCGACAGGATCAGCGAACCGGGATTCACCTTGTCCTGGCCGGCGTACTTCGGCGCGGTGCCGTGGGTGGCTTCGAAGATCGCGTAGCGGTCGGAGATGTTGGCGCCCGGCGCGATGCCGATGCCGCCGACCTGCGCGGCCAGCGCGTCGGAGATGTAGTCGCCGTTCAGGTTTAGCGTCGCGACCACGTCGTATTCGGCCGGGCGCAGCAGGATCTGTTGCAGGAATGCGTCCGCGATCGCATCTTTAATGATGATGTCGTTGCCGGTTCGCGGGTTGCTGAACTTGCACCACGGGCCGCCGTCGATCGGTTCGGCGCCGAATTCTTCTTGCGCGAGCTGGTAGCCGACGTCGCGGAACAAGCCTTCGGTGAACTTCATGATGTTGCCCTTGTGCACGATCGTCACCGACTTGCGGTCGTTGTCGATCGCGTAGCGAATGGCGGCGCGTACCAGGCGCCGGCTGCCCTCGATCGAGACCGGTTTGATGCCGATGCCCGAGGTGTCGGGGAAGCGGATCTTCTTCACGCCCATTTCGTTTTGCAGGAAGGCGATCACCTTGCGGGCTCCCTCGGACTCGGCCGACCATTCGATGCCGGCGTAGATGTCCTCGGTGTTTTCGCGGAAGATCACCATGTCGACCAGCTCCGGCTGCTTCAGCGGCGACGGCACGCCTTTGAAGTAGCGCACCGGACGCACGCACTGGTAGAGGTCCAGCTCCTGGCGCAACGCGACGTTCAGCGAGCGGATGCCGCCGCCGACCGGGGTGGTCATCGGGCCCTTGATCGACACCGAGTATTCCTTCAGCGCGGCCAATGTCTCTTCCGGCAGCCACACGTCGCTGCCGTACAGGCGGGTCGACTTCTCGCCGGCGTACACCTCCATCCAGTGGATCTGCTTCTGGCCGCCGTAGGCCTTCGCGACCGCCGCGTCGATCACGTCCTTCATCACCGGGGTGATGTCGACGCCGATGCCGTCGCCCTCGATGAAGGGGATGATGGGGTTGTTCGGGATCGGCTGCCCCGGGACGATTTTCTGGCCACCCGCTGGAACCGTGATGTGCGATGCGCTCATTGGCTTTTTCCTTCTGGTTGACTTGTGTCCGACAGTGTCCCCGGCGCCGGCTCCGTTTGCGGCGCCCGGCGTTCCACGCGCGAATCCTGTGCGCCGACGTCAGGGCGGGCCGCACCGGGACTGCCTTTC
Organism: Crenobacter luteus; assembly: GCF_004345725.1. Taxonomy (GTDB): domain Bacteria; phylum Pseudomonadota; class Gammaproteobacteria; order Burkholderiales; family Chromobacteriaceae; genus Crenobacter; species Crenobacter luteus. The sequence goes on from NZ_SLXG01000003.1 coordinate 161,089, forward strand.
GATTATCCATGAAAATGCCGCGCGATCCGAGCCGGCGCGGGGGAGCCAGGCTGCACCGGTGCCAAGCAAAAACGCCAGGGCTGGGCCCTGGCGTTTTTGCTTGAGGCAAGGTCGGCGCCGCAGCGTCGCCGACCTTGATCGGCACGCTTTGCTCAGCCGCGCGCTGCCGCCAGCGCGGCGTTGAAGGTCGCGCTCGGACGCATCACGGCATCGCACTTGGCGGCGTCGGCCAGGTAGTAGCCGCCGATGTCCACCGGCTGGCCCTGCACCGCCTTCAGTTCGTCGACGATCTTCTGCTCGTTGTCGGTCAGCGCCTTGGCCAGTGGCGCGAACTGGGCAGCCAGTGCGGCATCTTCAGTCTGGGCGGCCAAAGCCTGGGCCCAGTACATGGCCAAGTAGAACTGGCTGCCGCGGTTGTCGAGCTCGCCGGTACGGCGCGACGGCGACTTGTCGTTGTCGAGCAGCTTGCCGGTGGCCTCGTCCAGCGTCCTGGCGAGGATCTTGGCCTTGTCGTTGCCGCTCTTGATGCCGAGCTCTTCCAGCGAGACGGCCAGCGCGAGGAATTCGCCCAAGCTGTCCCAGCGCAGGTGGTTTTCTTCCAAGAGCTGCTGCACATGCTTGGGCGCCGAGCCGCCGGCGCCGGTTTCGTACATGCCGCCGCCGGCCATCAGCGGCACGATGGACAGCATCTTGGCCGAGGTGCCCAGCTCCATGATCGGGAACAGGTCGGTCAGGTAGTCGCGCAGGATGTTGCCGGTCACCGAGATGGTGTCGAGGCCGCGGGCGACGCGCTCCAGCGTGAAGCGCATCGCGCGCACCTGCGACATGATGTGGATTTCCAGGCCGCTGGTGTCGTGATCCTTCAGGTAGGTTTCGACCTTCTTGATCAGTTCGGCCTCGTGCGGACGGTAGGGGTCGAGCCAGAACACCGCCGGCATGCCGGAGTTGCGCGCGCGGGTCACGGCGAGCTTGACCCAGTCGCGGATCGGCGCGTCCTTGACCTGGCACATGCGCCAGATGTCGCCTTCTTCGACGTTCTGGCTCAGCAGCACCTCGCCGGTGGCCAGGTCGACGATGTTGGCCACGCCGTCGGCCGGGATCTCGAAGGTCTTGTCGTGCGAGCCGTATTCTTCGGCCTTCTGCGCCATCAGGCCGACGTTCGGCACGGTGCCCATGGTGCGCGGGTCGAAGTTGCCGTGCCATTTGCAGAAGTTGATCATCTCCTGGTAGATGCGGGCGAAGGTCGACTCCGGCATCACGGCCTTGCAGTCGTAAGGCTTGCCGTCGGCGCCCCACATCTTGCCGCCGTTGCGGATCATCGCCGGCATCGACGCGTCGACGATGATGTCGTTCGGCGAGTGGAAGTTGGTGATGCCCTTGGCCGAGTCGACCATCGCCAGGCGCGGACGGTGTTCCTGGCAGGCGTGCAGGTCGCGGATGATCTCTTCCTGCTTGGACTCCGGCAGGGTCTTGATCTTCTCGTACAGCGTCGCCATGCCGTTGTTGACGTTGATGCCCAGCTCGTCGAACAGCTTGCCGTGCTTCTCGAACGCTTCCTTGTAGTAGATCTTCACGCAGTGGCCGAACACGATCGGGTGGGACACCTTCATCATGGTGGCCTTCACGTGCAGCGAGAACAGGATGCCGGCCTGGCGGCAGTCTTCCAGCTCGCGCTCGTAGAACTCGCACAACGCCTTCTTGCTCATGAACATCGAGTCGATGATCTCGCCTTCCTGCAGCGACACCTTCGGCTTGAGCACGATCTTCTCGCCGCTCTGGGTGACGAGTTCCATCTTCACGTCACGCGCGCGGTCGAGCGTCATCGACTTCTCGCCGTGGTAGAAGTCGCCGTGATCCATGTGCGAGACGTGGGTCTGCGACCACTGCTTCCATTCGCCCATCGAGTGCGGGTGCTTCTTGGCGTAGTTCTTCACCGCGGCCGGCGCGCGGCGGTCGGAGTTGCCCTCGCGCAGCACCGGGTTCACCGCCGAGCCGAGACACTTGGCGTAGCGCGCCTTGATCGCCTTTTCTTCGTCGTTGGCCGGGTTTTCCGGGTAGTTCGGGATCGCGTAGCCCTTCCACTGCAACTCCTTGATGCAGGCCATCAGTTGGGCGACCGACGCGCTGATGTTCGGCAGCTTGATGATGTTGGTGTCCGGATGCTGGGTCAGGCGGCCGAGCTCGGCCAAGGTGTCCGGCACCTTCTGCTCTTCGCTCAGGTAGTCGGAAAACTCCGCCAGCACGCGCGCGGCCACCGAGATGTCGGCGGTGACGACGTCGATGCCGGCCGGACCGGTGAAGGTTTGGACGATCGGCAAAAAGGCGTGGGTCGCCAGCGCGGGGGCTTCGTCGGTGAGCGTGTAGATGATGGTCGGCTGTTGCGAAGGCATTACGTTACTCCATGATTGTCATGAGGCGATCGAACGATTGCGCGAGGAGGCTGCGGTGCCGCGCGTAGGCTTGGCAAAGACGTGGGCCGGACGGACCGCCGGCTGCCGTGCCGTGCGATCCCGCGGTGCCGAATCCTGTACGCGAACGGTCGGCACACGGGGCCACTCGCCGGGGGCGGTGCGTACGGCGCCGATCGGCTCGGCTGCCGGCGGCGCGTGTTTCCCGTGTCGCACGCCGACCTGTTGACCCCGGCAGGCTGGCAGGCGCGTGGGGGAGGGAGGGGGACGCTTTTTATGTTTATTAACCGCGCCTATTCAGCCTTGCTATTATCCCGAAATTCCCCTATGCCCGCCAGTCAGGACATGCCCCAACTGATTCTGCTCAACAAGCCCTACGGCGTGATCTGCCAGTTTTCCGACCACCCGACCCATCCGACGCTGAAAAGCTGCGTCGACGTGCCCGGCGTCTATCCGGCCGGCCGGCTCGACACCGACAGCGAGGGCCTGCTGCTGTTGACCGGCGAGGGCGCGCTGCAGCACCGCATCGCCGACCCGCGCTGGAAGCTGCCCAAGACCTACTGGGTGCAGGTCGAGGGCGTGCCCGACGACGCGGCGCTCGCCAGGTTGGCCGAGGGCGTCGACCTCGGCGACTTCGTCACCCGGCCGGCCGCCGTGCGCCGCATCGCGCCGCCCGCGCTGTGGCCGCGCCATCCGCCGGTGCGCTTTCGCAAGACGGTGCCGGACAGCTGGATCGAACTCGTCATCAGCGAGGGCAAGAACCGCCAGGTGCGCCGCATGACCGCCAAGGTCGGCTACCCGACGCTGCGGCTGGTGCGCGTCGCGATCGGCCCGTGGCGGCTCGACGGGCTCGAACCCGGCCAGTGGCGCGCGCTCGACGTCGACCTTGCCGATTTGCCGCGCGTCGGGCAGGCTGAACAGCCGCGGCGCAAGGCCGGGCCGGCTTTGCCGCGCAGCGCCGGCAGCGGGGCGCGTGCGCGCTTCAGGAAGCCGCGCTGAACGTCGGTCCGCCTGCGCCGGACCGACGACACAAGCCGCGCCCGACCGGGTTGGCCGAGCCTCGGCCAACCTTGCCCCGCCGGATGGCGCGGGGAAGCCGGGCTCCCGATGGTTCTGTTCAGGGCGACGCCATGCAGATACCCGATTCTTACAACCCGGTGGCGCGCGAGATCGCCGAGGCGCTGATCGCCGGTTTCGACAAGCACTACCGGCTGTTCCGCGCGGCGACGCGGGGCGCCAAGGCGCTGTTCGAGGATGGCGACTGGCAGGGCATCCAAGAGATGGTGCGCGACCGCATCGAGCTCTACGACGAGCGGGTGGCCGAGACGACGCAGCGTTTGCGCCGCGAGTTCCACGCCGAACTGCTCGACGACGAGATCTGGCAGCAGGCCAAGCTCTACTTCGTCGGCCTGTTGATCCGCCACAAGCAGCCGGAGCTGGCCGAGACCTTCTTCAACTCGGTGTTCTGCCGCATCCTGCACCGCGACTACTTCCACAACGATTTCATCTTCCTGCGTCCGGCGATCTCGACCGAGTACATCGAGTCCGACCCGCCGACCTACCGCAGCTACTATCCGGCCACCGCCGGTCTGCGCCGCACGCTGCGGGCGATCGTGCGCGACTTCGGCTGGGCCCGGCCGTTCGCGCGGCTGTCGCGCGACCTCGGCTGCGTGCTGCGCACGGTGCGCATGCATCTGGACGGCGAGTGGCCGGCGCTGGAGGCCAACTTCCAGATCCAGGTGCTGTCGGCCGCGTTCTACCGTAACAAGACCGCTTACATCATCGGCAAGGTGATCAACGGCGGCGCGAGCCATCCGTTCGCGCTGCCAGTGCAGCACGACGCCGGCGGCCGGCTCTATCTGGATACGGTGCTGCTCGAGCCGTGGCGCATCGGCGTGCTGTTCTCGTTCTCGCGCGCGTATTTCCTCGTCGACATGGAGGTGCCGTCCGGCTACGTGCAGTTCCTGCGCTCGATGCTGCCGACCAAGAGCAAGGCCGAGCTCTACACCATGCTCGGCCTGCAAAAGCAGGGCAAGAACACCTTCTACCGCGACTTCATCCACCATCTGCAGCATTCGAACGACGAGTTCGTCGTCGCGCCGGGCATCCGCGGCCTGGTGATGCTGGTGTTCACGCTGCCGTCCTTCCCCTACGTGTTCAAGCTGATCCGCGACGTGTTCGGCAGCACCAAGGAGGTCGACCACGCGACGGTCCGGCGCAAGTACCAGCTGGTCAAGCGCCACGACCGCGTCGGACGGATGGCCGATACGCTGGAGTTCTCCAACGTCGCCTTCCCCAAGGCGCGCTTCAGCGCCACGCTGCTCGACGAATTGCGCGCGCAGGTGCCGTCGCTGCTCGAGGAGGGCGACGAGACGCTGGTGATCCGCCACCTCTACATCGAGCGGCGCATGAAGCCGCTGAACCTGTATCTCGCGTCGGCGAGCCCGGTCGAGAAGGAGCGCGCGGTGCGCGACTACGGCGACGCGATCAAGGAGCTGGCCTCGGCCAACATCTTCCCCGGCGACATGCTGTTCAAGAACTTCGGCGTGACGCGCTACGGGCGAGTGGTGTTCTACGACTACGACGAGATCGAGTACATGAGCGACTGCCGCTTCCGCGCGATCCCGCCGGCGCCGAACCCGGAGTACGAGCTGTCGGGCGAGCCGTGGTACCCGGTCGCGAAGGGCGACGTGTTTCCCGAGGAGTTCGGCACCTTCCTGCTCGGCGATCCACAGGTGCGGCGCGTCTTCCTCAAATACCACGCCGACCTGTTGACGCCGGCGTTCTGGCAGGCGCGCCAGGCGCGCATCCGCGCCGGCATCGTCGAGGATTTTTATCCCTATCCGCACGAGATGCGCTTCATCAACCGCTACGGGCATCGCTTCGCGCCCGGCGAAGCGGCCGCGCCGCCCTGACGCGGGGCGGTGGGAGGCGGGCGGCAAAAAGGGCAGCCTTCACGGCTGCCCTTTGGCGTGCGGGGCGTGACGGCGTCAGGCCGACTGTGCCTGCGGCGTCTGCTGTTCTTCGAAGTAGGCGAGCGAACCGGCGCTGGTCAGGCCGATGTGAAAGCGCAGCTCGGGCGGCGTCGGCGCGCCGGCGCGCTCGGCGGCGCGCACGAGTTCGAACAGGACTTCGACTTCCTTGAACTTCTTGGCGACCTTCACGTTGCCCTCGAGCCAGGCGCCGATCTCGTCGGCCTGCGGGTGCGCGTTTTCCAGCGCGATCACGTTGCCGGGCCGGCTGACGAGGCTGATCGCCGGCGGGATGTCGACGCCGATCGCCAGCAGCTGGCCGCGTACCAGCTGTTCGAACTTGGTCAGCTGGCGGCGCGCACGCGCGCGCACGGCGGTCAGCGGCAGCGCGGCACCGGACTTGCTTCGGCCGAACAGGGTGTCCAGGCCGGGGTGGGTCGTCTGTTCTTCTGCCTGTTGCATCGAGTCGATCTCCTTGACTGTCCTTGTACGGGGGAGGGGGGGGCGGCAGCCGCCGGGCCGCCTCAGGCCTCGTTCATGTGCCGTTCGGCCTCCATCCGCATCTTCTTGCGGATCTCGGCTTCACGGAAGCGTTTCTCGTAGCGCGGGTCCGACAGGTCCAGCGGCGGCACGGCGACCGGTTTGCCGTCCTCGCCCAGCGCCACCATCGTGAAGTAGCAGCTGTTGGTGTGGCGCACGCTGCGGCTGCGGATGTTCTCCGCGACCACCTTGATGCCGACCTCCATCGAGGTGCGGCCGACGTGGTTGACCGAGGCGAGGAAGGTGACCAGCTCGCCGACGTGGATGGCCTGCTTGAACAGCACCTGGTCGACCGACAGCGTCACGACGTAGCTGCCGGCGTAGCGGCTGGCGCAGGCGTAGGCGACCTGGTCGAGCAGCTTGAGCAGCACGCCGCCGTGCACGTTGCCGGAAAAGTTGGCCATGTCGGGCGTCATCAGCACCGACATGGTGAGTTCGCGTTGGCTGAGGTTGAGTTGATCCATGAAGCTCTCGTTGGGCCGGATGGCGGCAGGAGCGGGCCTGCCGGATTCAGTCTAGGAAACCGTCGCCGGCTTGTCCGGCCGATTTCCTACTTTTTTGTTACAAACGCGCATCCCTGCACAATTCGTATAGCAAAGCATGCGCTTCGCGCGGACTCATGTCATCCGGATTCACGTCCGCCAGCCGCTCGACGACCGGGTGCGGCGCCGGCTCGACCGGCTGCGCGCTCATCGCGGCGACGAACAGGTCGGGCTGGAGGCTGGCGGCGGCCGACTGGTTTTCGAGTTCCACCAGGTGGCGCTTGGCTTCGCGGATCACCCTGGCCGGCACGCCGGCGAGGCTGGCGACCGCGAGGCCGTAACTCTGGCTGGCCGGGCCTTCCTCGACATGGTGCAGGAACACGATGCTGTCCTTATGCTCGACCGCGCTCAAATGCACGTTGGCGACCTGCGCGAACTCCTCGGCCAACCTCGTCAGTTCGAAATAGTGCGTCGCGAACAGCGTATAGGCGCGGTTCTTGTCGATCAGCGCGCGCGCGATCGCCCAGGCGAGCGCGAGGCCGTCGAAGGTCGAGGTGCCGCGGCCGACCTCGTCCATCAGCACCAAGGATCGGTCGGTCGCGTTGTTGAGGATATTGGCGGTCTCGGTCATTTCGACCATGAAGGTCGAGCGCCCGCCGGCCAGGTCGTCCGACGCGCCGATGCGGGTGAAGATGCGGTCGACCTCGCCGATCGTCGCCCTCGTCGCCGGCACGAAGCTGCCGACGTGGGCGAGCAAGGTGATCAGCGCGACCTGGCGCATATAGGTCGACTTGCCGCCCATGTTCGGGCCGGTGATGAGCAAAAGCTTGCGCGCGTCCGACAGCGTCACGTCGTTGGCGATGAAGCGCTCGACCTGCGCCTCGACCACCGGGTGGCGGCCGCCCTCGATCGCAAGCTGGACGCCCGGCACGAATTCGGGCTCGACGTAGCCTTGCGTGTCGGCGCGCTCGGCCAACGTTGCCAGCACGTCGAGGCTGGCGGCCGCGTGCGCGATCCGTTTCAGCTCGGCGATGTGCGGCGCGAGTTCGTCCAGGAGCGCCTCGTACAGCTGCTTTTCCAGCGCCAGCGCGCGGTCGTTGGCCGACAGCGCCTTGTCCTCGAAGGTTTTCAGTTCCGGCGTGAGGTAGCGCTCGACGTTCTTCAGCGTCTGGCGGCGGCGGTAGTCGTCCGGCACCTTGTCGGCCTGCGCCTTGCCGACCTCGATGTAGAAGCCGTGCACCTTGTTGTACTCGACCTTGAGCGTCGTGATGCCGGTGCGCGCCTTCTCGCGCGCTTCCAGTTCCAGCAAGAAACTGCCGCAGTCGCGCTGGATCGCGCGCAATTCGTCGAGTTCGGCGCTGAAGCCCTCGGCGATCACGCCGCCGTCGCGCAGGAAGGTGGCCGGTTCGGGCGCGATCGCGGCGGCCAGCCGCGCGGCGATCGGCGAGTCGTCGGGCAGGCAGGTGGCGAGCTGGCGCAACAGTTCGCTGTCGAAGCGCGCCAGCGCCGGTTTCAGCGCCGCCAGTTGGCCGAGGCTGTCGCGCAGCGCGGAAAGATCGCGCGGTCGCGCGGTGCGCAAGGCGACGCGCGCGGTGATGCGCTCGACGTCGGCGACCTCGGCCAACTTGTCGCGCACTTCGTCGTAGCCGGAAAGCAGCGCGCGCACCGCCGCGAGGCGTTCGGTGATCTTCGCCTGCGAGCGCAGCGGGTGGTGCAGCCAGTGCGCGAGCTGCCGGCTGCCCATGCTGGTCGCGCAGGTGTCGAGCAGGGAAAACAGCGTCGGGCTCGCCTCGCCGCGTATCGTTTCGGTGATCTCGAGGTTGCGGCGCGTGGCGGCGTCGAGCTGGATGTGGCTGTCGAGCGACTCGACCGCGAGGCTGGCGATGTGGCCCGGGTGGGTGCCTTGCGTGGCGAGCACGTAGTCGAGCAGCGCGCCTGCCGCGCCGATCGCGACCGGCAGGCCCTCGGCGCCGAAGCCGGCCAGGTCGCGCGTGCCGAAGTGGCGCGTCAGCGTCGCGGCGGAGGATGCGGCGTCGAACTGCCAGGCCGGGCGCTTCTGGCACGGGATGCCGACGTTGTCGACCAGCGCGGCGATGCCGTCGTCGGGCAGCAACAGTTCGGCCGGCTTGAGGCGTTCGAGCTCGCTGGCCAGCTCGTCGACCGAGGTCTGCGAGACGCGGAATTCGCCGCTGGCGAGCGAGATCCACGCCAGACCCAAGACGCCCTTGACCGCGTTGAGCGCGACGATGCGGTTGTCGCGCTTGTCGTCCAAGAGCGCGGCGTCGGTCAGCGTGCCCGGCGTGACGATGCGCACCACCTTGCGCTCGACCGGGCCCTTGGCGAGCGCCGGGTCGCCGATCTGCTCGGCGATCGCGACCGATTCGCCGAGCTTGACCAGGCGCGCGAGGTAGCCTTCGGCGGCGTGGTAGGGCACGCCGGCCATCTTGATCGGGGTGCCGGCGCTGGCGCCGCGCGTGGTCAGCGTGATGTCGAGGAGCCGCGCGGCGCGCTCGGCGTCCTCGAAGAACAGTTCGTAGAAATCGCCCATGCGGTAGAACAGCAGCTTGTCCATGTGCTCGCGCTTGAGCGCGAGGTACTGCTGCATCATGGGGGTGTGCTTCGCTTCGGGCTGGGGTGCGTTCACGGGGAAATCTCTTTGACGGTTGCCGGGGCAAAGCCGGGATTATCCCGCGAAACGCGTCCGCACGCGCGATGGTCTATAGCGAACTGTCTTGTCCGCAAGGAGGGTGCCATGACCCATCCCGTCCGCGTCCTCGGCCTGGCCGGCAGCCTGCGCCAGGCGTCCTACAACCGCGCGCTGTTGCGCGCCGCCGTCGAGCTCGCGCCGCCCGAGGTCGCGTTGTCGGTCGCAGATATCGGCGCGATCCCGCTCTACAACGAGGACGTCTACGAGCAGGGCTTTCCCGAACCGGTGATCGCGCTGCGCGAGGCGATCCGCCGGGCCGAGGCGGTGCTGATCGTCACGCCCGAATACAACTACTCGGTGCCCGGCGTGCTGAAGAACGCGATCGACTGGGTGTCGCGCCCGCCCGAGCAGCCCTTCGACGGCAAGCCGGTGGCGATCATGGGCGCGAGCCCGGGCATGTTCGGCTCCGCCCGCGCGCAATACCACCTGCGGCAGACGCTGGTGTCGCTCAACGCGCGGCCGATGAGCAAGCCCGAGGTGATGGTGGCCTCCGCCCACCAGAAGTTCGACGCGCACGGCAAGCTCGCCGACGAGACGACGGCGCGCTTCGTCACCGCGCAGCTCGAGGCGCTCGCCGCCTGGGCGCGGCGGGTGGGGGACGAAAAAAACAACGGCTAGCGGGCCGGCGCGATCAAGCCTGGCCGAGGCTGGCGCGGTTCAGCGCCGCGGCACGCCGGCCAGAAAGTCGAACAGCCGCGCATCGAGTGAGCACGCGACGTTGAAGCGGAACCAGCCGGCTTCGGCGTCCTCCTCGCTCTGGTAGAAGGCGCCCGGCGCCAGCGCGATGCCGGCGGCGGCGGCCGCGTCGGTCAGCGCCTTCGCGTCGACGCCGTCGGGCGCGCGCGCCCACAGGAACAGGCCCCCGGCCGGCCGGTGGAACAGGCGCCAGCCGAGCGCCTCGAGCGCGTCGGCGACGCGCCGTTGCGCCTCGGCCAGGCGGTCGCGCAGCCGCTCCAGATGACTGCGGTAGTGGCCGTCGGTGACGATGGCGAGCGTCGCCGCCTCGTTCAGCGGCGAGCTGGTCAGCGCGCCGGCCATCTTCAGCTGGCTGACCGCCGTCACCGTCGCCGGCGCGGCGGCGAGGAAGCCGACGCGCAGCGCCGGCGAGATCGTCTTCGAGAAGCTGCCCAGGTAGATCACGCGCCGCAGCGCGTCGAGGCTCGCCAGCGTCGGCCCGGCCGACGCGGCCAGTTCGGCGAACGGGTCGTCCTCGACGAGGGTGAAGTCGAAGCGTTCGGCCAGCTGCAAGAGCCGGAACGCGGTGGCCGCCTTGGTGCAGGTGCCGGTCGGATTGTGCAGCTGGGTGTTGGTGAAGAAGGCGACCGGCCGGTGCGCCTCGGCCAACGTCGCCAGCGCGTCCGGGTCGGGGCCGGCGGCGGTGCGCGGCACCGGCAGCAGCCGCGCGCCGTGGGCGCGCAGCGCGGTCAGCAGGTTCGAGTAGCCGGGCGTCTCGACCAGTACCGCGTCGCCGGGACGAACCACCAGCCGGATCGCCAGGTCGAGCGCCTGGCTGGCGCCGTGGGTCAGCACGATCTGCGCGGCCGGCGCCTCGATGCCGCGCAGCGCGAGCTGCCAGGCCAGGTGCTCGCGCAGCGCGGTCAGGCCCTGCGGGTGGCCGTAGCGCGTCAGCCGCTCGGCCGGGCCGCGCGCCAGTTGCCGCAGCGCGCTCCTCATGCCTTCCTCGTGCAGCCAGTCGCCGGGCAGCCAGCCGCCGCCGGCTGGCAGCGTCAGCGCGTCGTCTTCGTAGACGCGCCGGATCAGCCACGCCTCGTCGACCGGCGCGCGCATCAGCGGCGCGGCGGCTGGCCGGGGGCGCGGCGCGACGAAATGGCCGCGCGCCGGGCGCGCCTCGATCCAGCCCTGCGCCGACAGCCGGTTGTAGGCCTCGGCGACGGTGAAGGGGCTGACGGCGAGCGCCTTCGCCAGCGCGCGCACCGACGGCAGGCGGCTGCCGACCGGCAGCAGGCCGCGCGCGACGCGCTCGGCCACGGCGGCGACGATCTGTTCGGTCAGCGGGGTCGGGGAGGTCTTGTCGAGGGTGAGCATGATGAAGCGTACCGGGTTGGCGACCAGTACAGACAGCCGGCGATCGTGCTGTCATGTATCTGTCTTTCGGCTTCATGGTGGCCAATACTGACCGTGCCGGCAAGCTGCCTTGCCCATTCTTCCCGATACAGCGAGCAGTACAGACCAAGACGGAGCGCACCATGTCCACGCCAGACCTGAATCTCGACGCCTACTGGATGCCGTTCACCGCCAAGCGCTACTTCGAGGCCCACCCGGAGCGGCGCGTGTTCGCGTGCGCCGAGGGCGCCTACTACTGGACCGAGGACGGCCAGAAGCTGTTCGACGGCATCTCCGGCCTGTGGTGCAGCGGCCTCGGCCACCGTCACCCGAAGATCGTCGAAGCGGTGAAAAAACAGCTCGACACGCTCGACTACAGCACCGCGTTCCAGATCGGCCACGCGCCGGCGTTCACGTTGGCCGAGCGCATCGCCGACGCGGCGCCGGACGGTTTCTCGCGCGTGTTCTTCTGCAACTCGGGCTCCGAGGCGGTCGACACCGCGCTGAAGATCGCGCTCGCCTACCACCGCCTCAAGGGCGACGCGGCGCGCACCCGGCTGATCGGCCGCGAAAAGGGTTACCACGGCGTCGGCTTTGCCGGCGTCTCGGTCGGCGGCATGGTCGCCAACCGTAAGCTCTACTCGGCGAGCATGCTCGCCGGCGTCGACCACCTGCCGCACACGCACAATCTGGAAAAGATGGCCTTCTCGCGCGGCGAGCCGGAGTGGGGCGCGCACCTGGCGGACGAGCTGATCCGCCTGGTGCAGCTGCACGACGCGTCGACCATCGCGGCGGTGATCGTCGAGCCGATGCAGGGCTCGGCCGGCGTGATCGTGCCGCCCAAAGGCTATCTGAAGCGCTTGCGCGAACTGTGCACCCAGTACGGGATATTGCTGATCTTCGACGAGGTGATCTGCGGCTTCGGCCGCATGGGCGCGGCCTTCGCCGCGCAGCACTTCGACGTCAGGCCCGACCTGATCACCTTCGCCAAGGGCGTCAACAACGGCACCGTGCCGATGGGCGGCGTGCTCGTCACCGAGGAGATCTACCAGGCCTTCATGACCGGCCCCGAGCACGCGGTCGAGTTCTTCCACGGCTACACCTACTCGGGCCACCCGCTGGCGGTCGCCGCCGCGCACGCGACGCTCGACGTGATCGAGGAGGAGGACATCTACGCGCGCGCCAACGATCTGAGCCGCGTGCTCGAGGAGGCGGTGCACGGCCTGAAGGGCTCGGCCAACGTGATCGACATCCGCAACTGCCAGCTCGCCGCCGCGGTCGAGCTCGCGCCGCTCGACGGCAAGCCCGGCTGGCGCGCGCTCCGGGTGTTCGAGGAAGGGCTCAAGCGCGGCGTGCTGTTCCGCTTCACCGGTGACATCGTCGTGATGGGCCCGCCGATGATCTCGACCCCCGACGAAATCGGCCGCATGGTCGAGGTGCTCGCCGACGCGATCCGCGCCGCCGGCTGAACCGCATTTCCTTACGACCTTTCAGGAATCCGCATCATGGTTGCAAAACTGACCCACTGGATCCACGGCGAAGCCGTCGCCGGCGCTTCGGGCCGCGTCTCGCCGGTCTACAACCCGGCGCAGGGCGAGGTCGCCGCCGAGCTGCCGCTCGCGAGCCGCGACGAGCTGGACGCCGCGGTCGCCTCGGCGCGCGCCGCTTTTCCCGCCTGGGCCGCGACGCCGGCGCTGCGCCGCGCGCGCGTGTTGTTCAAGTTCAAGGAATTGCTCGAGAGCCACGCCGACGAACTCGTCGAGGCGATCAGCCGCGAGCACGGCAAGGTGCGCGACGACGCGCGCGGCGAGCTGACGCGCGGCATCGAGGTGGTCGAGTTCGCCTGCGGCGCGCCGCATTTGCTCAAGGGCGAGATGTGCGAGAACGTCGGCAGCGGGGTGGACAGCTATTCGCTGCGCCAGCCGCTCGGCGTGGTCGCCGGCATCACGCCGTTCAACTTCCCGGCGATGGTGCCGATGTGGATGTTCCCGGTCGCGCTGGCCGCCGGCAACTGCTTCATCCTGAAACCGTCGGAAAAGGTGCCGAGCGCGTCCTTGATCATCGCTCGCTTGCTGAAGGAGGCGGGCCTGCCCGACGGCGTGTTCAACGTCGTCAACGGCGACAAGGATACCGTCGAGGCCATCCTCGCGCACCCCGACATCCAGGCGGTCAGCTTCGTCGGTTCGACGCCGATCGCGCGCCACATCTACACCGTCGGCACGGCCAACGGCAAGCGCGTGCAGGCGCTCGGTGGCGCCAAGAACCACATGGTGGTGATGCCCGACGCCGACCTCGACCAGGCGGTCGACGCGCTGATGGGCGCGGCCTACGGTTCGGCCGGCGAGCGCTGCATGGCGATCTCGGTCGCCGTCGCGGTCGGCGACGCCACCGCCGACGCGCTGATCGACCGCCTCGCGCCCAAGGTGCGCGCGCTCAAGGTCGCCGCCTGGGACGCCGAAGGCGCCGAGATGGGCCCGCTGGTGACGCGCGAGCACCGCGACAAGGTCGCGTCCTACGTCGAGGCCGGCGTCAAGGAGGGCGCGACGCTGGTGGTCGACGGCCGCGCGCTCAAGGTCGACGGCAACCAGACCGGCTTCTTCCTCGGCGGCTGCCTGTTCGACCATGTGAGCACCGACATGACGATCTACCGCGACGAGATCTTCGGTCCGGTGCTCGCCGTGGTGCGCGCGCCCGATTACGAGAGCGCGGTGAAGCTCGTCAACGAGCACGCCTTCGGCAACGGCACCGCGATCTTCACCCGCGACGGCGACGCGGCGCGCGACTTCGTGCACCGCATCCAGGTCGGCATGGTCGGCGTCAACGTGCCGATCCCGGTGCCGATGGCCTTCATGAGCTTCGGCGGCTGGAAGGCGTCGCTGTTCGGCGACCACCACGCCTACGGCATGGAGGGCGTGCGCTTCTATACGCGGCTGAAAACCGTCACCGAGCGCTGGCCGCAGTCGATTCGCGCCGGCGCCGAGTTCGTGATGCCGACGATGAAGTGACCCCACGCTGGCCGAGCCCCGGCGCCATGGCCAGACCGTCTCCCGCACCCGTCCTGGCGACGGGTGTTTCTTTTTCGGGTTTCGGGATGACAAAGGCCATCCAGTCCGGAAAACAAGTGACGTTTTGCTAGGGTGAGGATAAGGGTCGGCGCCGTTCCGGCGCCGCTCGGTTTGCCGGAGGGTCGGATCATGAAAAATTTGCTGGTCGGTTTGGGTCTCGTTTGCGCGGTGGCGCAGGCGTGGGCGGACGAGGCGGCATTCGACGCGGCAGCGGCCGAAACCCGCACCGTGCCGGGCGAGGCGCTCGACGGTCTGGCGACGGCCAGCCTCGACGGGACGGTCGGGGAAGCGCTGGTGCACTCGCCCGACGCTGCGCTGTCGCGCAAGCATCGCGACATTCCGCTGCGCGCCGGCGACGCCCGCCCCTTGTCGACGCCTGCACCGTCGGTGCCCCCCTACGACCCCGCCGCCGTGCGCGCCAGCTTCTCGCTGCGCTGACGCGCTGCGGGCCTTTCCCTCCCGCGCCGTATGCCAACGGCGGCGGGCTGCGCCGGTTTTGCTGCCACTTGTCAATTCTGCTTGCTAGATTGATAACGGTAACTGACGAAACCGCGCGAACGCCGGCAAGGGGGGATGGAAAATGAAGCGTTTCACGATGGGCATGCTGCTGCTCGGGCTGCCGTGCTGGGGATGGGCGGCGGGCGGCATGGAGTTCCGCTTCACGCCCTTCAGGGGCGACGAAGCGGGTTCGGCCCGGGTCGACGTGGTGCCGGGCGTGGCGCGCATTTTCCTGAACGACGCCTTGCACGCGGTTCAGGCGTTGAAGAAACGGCCGGCGCCGGTCGATGCGGACGAGCGCGAGGTCGCGCCCGCCGTGCAGCTGTCGCTAGACGCCTTCGCCTCCCGGCTGCGGCGCGGCGAGAACACCTTGCGCATCGAGTTCGTACCGGCGGAGCCGAAACGGCGCTACCGCGCGCAGTTTGGCTGGCGCGTGCAGGATGCCGCCACCGGCGCGGGCCGTTTCGGCGTGGTCACGAGCAGCCAGAGCGGTTGGCAGACGCGCGACGCGACCGGCACGCTGCGCTTCGAGAGCCGCTTCGAGACGGCGACGCTCGACGCCGACGGTCTGACGGTCGCGCCCAGTCTGGACGGCGAGGCGAGCGTCACGCCGGGGCGCTCGAGCGCGCACGACGGCACGGTCGGCGCCGGGATGGGCGGCATGCGTCCGCCGGTCGCGCGGCCGGCGATCGACCCCAGCCTCGGCCCGGGCGTTTTCAGCATCGGCCGCTGACCCCGGTTCACGCGGCGCGCTGCGGCGGCGCGTGCCCGACGTCGGCGAGGATGCGACCCGCCATCGCAAGCTCGGCCAAGCCCGGCGCGAACACGTGTACGC
Source organism: Crenobacter luteus (assembly GCF_004345725.1). Lineage (GTDB taxonomy): Bacteria > Pseudomonadota > Gammaproteobacteria > Burkholderiales > Chromobacteriaceae > Crenobacter > Crenobacter luteus. The sequence goes on from NZ_SLXG01000003.1 coordinate 176,660, forward strand.
CGGGTGCGCCGGCGTCGATCAGTTGCGTCACCAGCCGCACGCCGACCTCGTGCCCGAAGTCCGACAGCGCGGCCGCGTCGCCGCCGCAGGCGTCGAGCGTGCGGCGCATCCAGCGCGGCATTTCGACGCCGCGCAGCTCGGCCAACCTCGCCATCGACGGGCGCGTCAAGGGGAGCAGCCCCGGCACGATGGGCAGCGTCACGCCGGCCGCGCGCGCCGCGTCGACGAAGTGGCGGTAGGCGTCGACGTTGTAGAAGTACTGGGTGACCGCGCCGGTCGCGCCGGCGTCCTGTTTGGCCCGCAGCGCGGCGAGGTCCGCGTGCGCGTTTTTCGCCTGCGGGTGGACCTCGGGGTAGGCGGCGACGAGCAGCTCGGGACGGCCGCCGTGCGCGTTTTCCCAGTATTCGCGGACGAAGCGCACCAGATTGCTCGCGTAGCGGAAGTCGCCGCGCTCGCCCATGCCGGACGGCGTGTCGCCGCGCAGCGCGAACAGCGTTTTCACGCCGCGCGCGGCGAACTCGGCCAACCTTTCGGCCGCGCTTTCCCTGTCGAGACCGGCCGCCGACAGGTGCGGCGCGACGGCGTAGCCGCGCGCGGCGAGCGCGTCCATCAGCGCGAGGCCGGCGGCGCGGCTGATGCCGCCGGCGCCGTCGGTGACCGACACGAAGGCCGGCGATAGCGGCGCGAGTCTTGACGCGAGCTCGGCGACGCGCGCGTCGCCGGCCGGGAGCACGCCCGGATAGAGTTCGATGCTGATGGGCAGGCTCATTTTTGTCTCCTGAAACAAGGCCGCCTCGCTCCCGGTCGGGCGTTCGCGGCCGAGGTCCGGCGCGTTCCTCGTGGGGACGCGGCCGGCGATGATTTTCTGTGGGTCGGGCGTTCCGGACCGGCGCGCCGGTGGGCTCAGCGGAACACCACGGTGCGGTCGCCGTTGAGGAAGACGCGGTGCTCGGTGTGGAACTTCACCGCGCGCGACAGCGCGAGGCATTCCATGTCGCGGCCGGTCGCCATCAGCGCTTCGGGGCGGTGCGTGTGGTCGACGCGCTCGACCACCTGCTCGATGATCGGCCCCTCATCAAGATCATTCGTCACGTAGTGCGCGGTCGCGCCGATCAGCTTCACGCCGCGGTCGTAGGCCTGGTGGTAAGGCTTGGCACCCTTGAAGCCCGGCAGGAAGCTGTGGTGGATGTTGATCGCGCGGCCGGCGAGCCGGTCGGCGAGGCCGGGCGTCAGGATCTGCATATAGCGCGCGAGCACGATCAGTTCGCTGCCGGTCTCCTCGATCAGCGCCTCGAGCTTGGCCTCTTGCGCCGCGCGGTTCTCGCTGCCGACCGGCAGGTGGTGATAGGGCAGGCCGTGCGCGGCCGCCAAGGGTTCGAGCTTGGCGTGGTTGGAGACGATCGCGGTAATGTCGATCGGCAGCTCGCCCATTTTCCAGCGGTAGAGCAGGTCGTTCAGGCAGTGGTCGAGGCTGGAGACGAGGATCAGCGTGCGGGTCCTGGCCGCCGCGTCGACGAGCTGCCACTGCATGCCGAAGCGTTCGGCGACCTCGGTGAACTCGGTTTGCAGGCGCGCGAGTCGCTGCGCGTCGGCGCTCTTGGCGTGAAAGCGGCAGCGCACGAAGAAGCGCTGCGCGATGTCGTCGTCGAACACCGACAGCTCGTCGATGTAGCCGCCGCGCGCGTCGAGAAAGGCCGACACGGCGGCGATCTGGCCCGGCCCGCTCGGGCAGGACAGCGTCAGGATGTAGGCGGTGTGTTCGGTGTGGAACATGGTGGCGTCCTTTGCCGGCGGCGGGGCAGGCCGCCCGGTCTGGGGTGGAGGGAGCGGCGACGTGGGCCTCAGGCGACGATCTCGCCCTTGGCCTGCAGGTCGGCGTGGTAGCTCGAGCGGACCATCGGCCCGGCGGCGACCTGGGCAAAGCCGAGCGCCAGCGCCGTCTCGCGCAAGGACGCGAACTCGGCCGGCGTGACGAAGCGCTTGACCGGCAGGTGGTGGCGAGAGGGCTGCAGGTACTGGCCGACGGTCAGCATGTCGACCTGGTGCGCGCGCAGGTCGCGCATCACGGCGACGATCTCGTCGAGCGTCTCGCCGAGGCCGACCATCAGCCCCGACTTGGTCGGCACGTTGGGGCAGGCGGCCTTGAACGCGTCGAGCAGGGCGAGCGAGTGCGCGTAGTCGGCGCCCGGGCGCGCTTCGCGGTAGAGGCGCGGCACCGTCTCGAGGTTGTGGTTGAACACGTCGGGCGGGGCCTCGGCCAGGGTGTCGAGCGCGAGGCGCAGCCGGCCGCGGAAGTCCGGCACCAGCGTTTCGACCCTGATCGCCGGGTTGAGCCGGCGCGTCTCGTCGATACAGGCGGCGAAGTGCGCCGCGCCGCCGTCGCGCAGGTCGTCGCGGTCCACGGAAGTAATCACCACGTACTTCAGCTTCATCGCGGCGATGGTCTCGGCCAACCTTTGCGGTTCCTTAGCGTCGAGCGGGTTCGGCCGGCCGTGGCCGACGTCGCAGAACGGGCAGCGGCGCGTGCAGATGTCGCCCATGATCATGAAGGTCGCGGTGCCGTGGCTGAAGCATTCGCCGAGGTTGGGGCAGCTGGCCTCCTCGCAGACGGTGACGAGCTGGTGCTCGCGCAGCGTCTTTTTCAGTTCCAGCACTTCCTTGCTGCCCGGAAAGGCCGCGCGGATCCACTCGGGCTTCCTGAGCATTTCGTGCTTCTCGGTCGGTGCGATCTTGACCGGGATGCGCGCGACCTTCTCGGCGGCCGACAGCTTGGTGCCGGCCTCCAGCTTCGTTGCTTTGACTGCGACGTCGGCCATGGCGTCAGCCCCGGTAGTAGCGTTGCGGCACGAACGGGGTCTTGGCGACCTCGATCGCGACCGGCTTGCCGCGCACGAGCGCGAACAGCGCGGTGCCGGCGGCGGCGTGGCTGGCGGGCACGTAGCCCATGCCGACCGGGCCGCCAAAGCTCGGGCCGAAGCCGCCGCTGGTGACGCGGCCGATCACGGTGCCGTCGCCGTCGGTGATCTCGGCGCCTTCGCGCACCGGCACCTTGTCGCGGACGATGAAGCCGACGCGTTTCTTCGCGACGCCGTCGGCGATCTGGCGCGCGACCACGTCGGCGCCCGGGTAGCCGCCGGCGCGCGCGCCGTCCGGGCGGCGCACCTTGGAGATCGCCCACAACAGGCTGCCCTCGATCGGCGTGGTCGACGTGTCGATGTCGTGGCCGTACAGGCACAGGCCGGCTTCGAGGCGCAGCGAGTCGCGCGCGCCCAGGCCGATCGCCTCGACCTCGGGCTCGGCCAACAGACGGCGCGCCAGTTGTTCGGCCTTGTCGGCCGGCACCGAGATCTCGTAGCCGTCCTCGCCGGTGTAGCCCGAGCGGCTGACGTAGCAGGGCACGCCGTCGAGTTCCAGTTGCGCGTTCTGCATGAATTTCAGCTCGGCGACCGACGGCGCCAGGCGCGCGAGCACCGCGGCGGCGGCCGGGCCCTGCAGCGCGAGCAAGGCGCGGTCGGCCAGTTCGACCACCTCGCACTGCCCGCCGAGGTGGGTTTTCAGGTGCGCGACGTCCTGCTCCTTGCACGCGGCGTTGACCACCACGTAGAGCACGTCGTCGCCGAAGTTGGACACCATCAGGTCGTCGAGGATGCCGCCCTTGTCGTCGGTGAATAGCGCGTAACGCTGCATGCCGACCGGCAGGTCCTGGATGTCGACCGGCACCAGCGTTTCGAGCGCGGCGGCCGCGCCCGCTCCGACCAGCTTGACCTGGCCCATGTGCGACACGTCGAACAGGCCGGCCTTGTCGCGGGTGTGCTGGTGTTCCTTGAGGATGCCGAGCGGGTACTGGACCGGCATCGCGTAGCCGGCGAACGGCACCATCTTGGCGCCGAGTTCGACGTGCAGGTCGTAGAGCGGGGTGTGCAGCAGCGGGGCGTTCATAGTGTGTGTCCTTAACATTCGATCACGTTGACGGCCAGGCCGCCGCGCGAGGTTTCCTTGTATTTCGTCTTCATGTCGGCGCCGGTGTCGCGCATGGTCTTGATGACCTTGTCGAGCGACACGAAGTGGCTGCCGTCGCCCTTGAGCGCCATGCGCGCGGCGTTGACGGCCTTGACCGACGCCATCGCGTTGCGCTCGATGCACGGCACCTGCACCAGGCCGCCGATCGGGTCGCAGGTCAGGCCGAGGTTGTGTTCCATGCCGATCTCGGCGGCGTTCTCGACCTGGCGCACCGTCCCGCCGAGCACCTCGGCCAGCGCGCCGGCCGCCATCGAGCAGGCGACGCCGACCTCGCCCTGACAGCCGACCTCGGCGCCGGAGATCGACGCGTTTTCCTTGTACAGGATGCCGATCGCGGCGGCGGTGAGGAGGAACCTGACCACGCCGTCGTCGTTGGCGGTCGGGATGAAGCGGGTGTAGTAGTGCAGCACCGCCGGGATGATGCCGGCCGCGCCGTTGGTCGGCGCGGTGACCACGCGGCCGCCGGTCGCGTTCTCCTCGTTGACCGCCAGCGCGTAGAAGCTGATCCAGTCGAGGATGGTCAAGGGATCGCGCAGCGACGCCTCCGGCTGGCTCGACAGCTTGCGGTACAGCTCGGCCGCGCGGCGCTTGACCTTCAGCCCGCCGGGCATGATGCCCTCGCGCTCGGAGCCGCGGCGCACGCAGGCCTGCATCACGTCCCAGATCTGCAACAGCCCGGCGCGGATCTCGGCCTCGCTGCGCCATACCTTCTCGTTTTCCAGCATCAGCTGGCTGATCGACAGATTGTGCGTCTCGCACAGCTCGAGCAGCGCCTTTCCCGACTTGAACGGGTAGGGCAGCACGGTGCTGTCGGCGACGATGCGGTCGGCGCCGGCGGCTTCCTCGTTGACGACGAAGCCGCCGCCGACCGAGTAGTAGACCTTGCTCGCCAGCTCTTTGCCGTCGCCGTCGAAGGCGGTGAAACGCATGCCGTTGGGGTGGTAGGGCAGCGTCTCGCGGCGGTAGAGGATCAGGTGCTCCTTTTCGCGGAACGCGATCCGGCGTTGGCCGAGCAGCGTCAATTCTCCCGCCGCGCGGATCGCCGCGACTCTGGGCTCGACCGAGTCGGTGTCGACGGTGTCGGGCTCCTCGCCCTCGAGCCCGAGCAGCACCGCGACGTCGGAGCCGTGGCCGCGCCCGGTCGCGCCGAGCGAGCCGAACAGCTCGGATTTCACCGCGGCGGTCTGCTCCAACAGGCCGTGCTCGGCCAGGCCGCGCGCGAAGCGCGCGGCGGCGCGCATCGGCCCGACGGTATGCGAGCTCGACGGCCCGATGCCGGTCTTGAACAAATCGAAAACGCTGATGGCCATGATGCGTGCCTCCTCTGCCTTATTTACCGTAGACCGGGAAGGCCGCGCACAGCTCGGCAACCTGGCGTTTGACCCGTTCGATCACCGCCGGGTTGTCGATGTCGGCGAGGATGTCGCAGATCCAGCCGGCGATCGCGCGCACCTCGGCCTCCTTGAAGCCGCGCGTCGTCGCCGCCGGCGTGCCGATGCGGATGCCGGAGGTGACGAACGGCGACTGCGGGTCGTTCGGCACCGCGTTCTTGTTGACGGTGATGTGCGCCGCGCCGAGCGCCGCGTCGGCCGCCTTGCCGGTCAGGCCCTGGCGCACCAGCGACAAGAGGAACAGGTGGTTGTCGGTGCCGCCCGAGATCACCTCGAAGCCGCGCTCGACGAACACCGCCGCCATCGCCTGCGCGTTGGCGATCACCTGCGCCTGGTAGGCCTTGAATTCCGGCTGCAGCGCCTCCTGGAAGGCGACCGCCTTGGCGGCGATCACGTGCATCAGCGGGCCGCCCTGGATGCCGGGGAACACGATCGAGTTCAGCTTCTTCTCGATCTCCGGGTTGGAGCGGGCGAGGATCAGGCCGCCGCGCGGGCCGCGCAGCGTCTTGTGCGTGGTGGTGGTGACCACGTCGGCGAACGGCAGCGGGTTCGGGTAGAGGCCGGCGGCGACGAGGCCGGCGACGTGCGCCATGTCGACGAGAAGATACGCGCCGACCTTGTCGGCGATTTCACGGAAGCGCGCGAAGTCGAGCGTGCGCGAGTAGGCCGAGAAGCCGGCGACGATCAGTTTCGGCCGGTGTTCGAGCGCGAGGCGTTCGACCTCGGCGTAGTCGATCAGGCCGGCCTCGTCGATGCCGTACTGGACGGCCTTGTAGATCTTGCCCGAGAAGTTGACCGACGCGCCGTGCGTCAGGTGGCCGCCGTGCGCGAGGCTCATGCCCAGCACCGTGTCGTGCGGCTGGATCAGCGCCATGTAGACGGCGGCGTTGGCCTGGCTGCCGGAATGGGGCTGCACGTTCGCGTAGTCGGCGCCGAACAGCTGTTTGGCGCGGTCTATCGCCAGCTGCTCGACGACGTCGACGTACTCGCAGCCGCCGTAGTAGCGCTTGCTCGGGTAGCCTTCGGCGTACTTGTTGGTCAGCACCGAACCTTGCGCCTGGATCACCCTGGGGCTGGCGTAGTTCTCGGACGCGATCAGCTCGATGTGGTCTTCCTGGCGGATTCTTTCGCCTTCCATCGCCTGCCACAGCGCGTCGTCGAAACCGGCGATCTGCATATCGTGCGTGAACATTCTTTTCTCCTTTGTGGGGATGTGTGCGCAAGGCTCGGCCAACCTCGTCGTGGAAGGTTGGCCGAGCCCGGTGCTTGTTAGTCTTCGTAGGCCGACAGCGGCGGGCACGAACAGACCAGGTTGCGGTCGCCGTAGACGTTGTCGACGCGGCCGACCGGCGGCCAGTACTTGGTCGCGTGGTCGCGCTCGATCCCGCGCGGGAACACCGCCTGCTCGCGGCTGTAGCCGTGCGTCCACTCGCCGACCAGCGCGGCCGCGGTGTGCGGCGCGTTTTTAAGCGGGTTGTCCTCGGCGTCGAGGCGGCCTTCCTCCACCGCGCGAATTTCCTCGCGGATCGTCAGCATCGCGTCGATGAAGCGGTCGAGTTCGACCTTCGCTTCCGACTCGGTCGGCTCGATCATCAAGGTGCCGGCGACCGGGAAGGACATCGTCGGCGCGTGAAAGCCGAAGTCCATCAGCCGCTTGGCGACGTCCTCGCCGGAGATGCCGGTCGCGTCCTTGATCGGGCGCAGGTCGACGATGCACTCGTGCGCGACGCGGCCGTTCGGTCCGGTATAGAGGATAGGGTAGTGCGGTGCGAGGCGGGTCGCGATGTAGTTGGCGTTGAGGATCGCCGTCTCGGTCGCGCGCTTGAGCCCGGTCGCGCCCATCAGCGCGATATAGGTCCAGGTGATCGGCAGGATGCTGGCGCTGCCGTACGGCGCCGCCGATACCGCGCCGGAACCGGCCAGTTCGCCGGCCTTGTGGCCGGGCAGGAACGGCGCGAGGTGCGACTTGACGCCGATCGGGCCGACGCCGGGGCCGCCGCCGCCGTGCGGGATGCAGAAGGTCTTGTGCAGGTTCAGGTGCGACACGTCGCCGCCGAAGGAACCGGGCTGGGCGAGGCCGACCAGCGCGTTCATGTTGGCGCCGTCGATGTAGACCTGGCCGCCGTGCGAATGGACGATGTCGCACACCTCGCGCACGCGCTCCTCGAACACGCCGTGCGTCGACGGGTAGGTGATCATGATCGCGGCGAGCCTGTCGCTGTGCTGTTCGGCCTTGGCCTTGAGGTCGTCGACGTCGACGTTGCCGGCCTCGTCGCAGGCGACGACGACGACCTTCATGTTGACCATCTGCGCCGACGCCGGGTTGGTGCCGTGCGCCGACGACGGGATCAGGCAGACGTCGCGTTGCGCTTCGCCGCGGCTGGCGTGGTAGGCGCGGATCGCCAACAGGCCGGCGTACTCGCCCTGCGAGCCGGCGTTCGGCTGCAGCGACACCGCGTCGTAGCCGGTCACCGCGCACAACATCGCCTCGAGCTCGCGCGTCAGTTCGCGGTAGCCGGCGGTTTGCTCGTGCGGCGCGAACGGGTGCAGGCGGCCGAACTCGGGCCAGGTCACCGGGATCATCTCGACGGTGGCGTTCAGCTTCATCGTGCAGGAGCCGAGCGGGATCATCGTGCGGTCGAGCGCGAGGTCCTTGTCGGCGAGGCGTCTGAGATATCTCAGCATCTCGGTTTCCGAGCGGTACAGCGAGAACACCGGGTGGGTCAGGAAGTCGCTCTGGCGCGCCAGCTGCGCCGGGATCGTGTCGGCGACGGCGGCCTCGACCTCGGCGAAGGCCGGCGTCGCGTTGCCCATCGCGAAGATCGCCCACAGCGCCTCGACGTCGGCGGCGGTGGTGGTCTCGTCGAAGGAGACGCCGATGCGGGTGTCGGACACCGCGCGCAGGTTGATCGCGTGCGCGCGCGCCAGCGAGTGCAGCACCGCGGTGTGCTTGCCGCTCTCGACGGTGACGGTGTCGAAGAAGGCCTCGGTCGGCACCGTGTAGCCCAGGCGGCGCAGGCCCTCGGCCAGGGTCGCGGTCAGCCGGTGCACGCGGCGCGCGATGGTCTTGAGGCCGTCGGCGCCGTGGTAGGCGGCGTAGAGGCCGGCGATGATCGCCAGCAGCGCCTGCGCGGTGCAGATGTTGCTGGTCGCCTTCTCGCGGCGGATGTGCTGCTCGCGCGTCTGCATCGCCAGGCGCAGCGCCGGGCGGCCGTGCGCGTCGACCGACACGCCGACCAGCCGGCCCGGCATGGTGCGCTTGAACGCGTCGCGCGTCGCGAAGTAACCGGCGTGCGGGCCGCCGAAGCCCATCGGCACGCCGAAGCGCTGCGTGGTGCCGACGGCGACGTCGGCGCCGAATTCGCCCGGCGCGGTCAACAGCGTCAGCGCCAGCAGGTCGGCGGCGACGACGACGAGCGCGCCCTGCGCGTGCGCCGCCTCGGTGACGGCGCGGTAGTCGATCAGGTCGCCGTGCGTGCCCGGGTACTGCAAGAGCACGCCGAAGCACTCGAAGCCGGCCAGGTCGCGGCGCGGGTCGCCGACGACGACCTCGATGCCCAAGGGTTCGGCGCGCGTCTTCACCACTTCGATCGTCTGCGGGTGACAGTCGCGCGCGACGAAGAACACGCTGCTCTTCGACTTGGCCAGGCGCTGGCAGAAGGTCATCGCCTCGGCCGCGGCGGTCGCCTCGTCGAGCATCGACGCGTTGGCGATCTCCATGCCGGTCAGGTCGGCGACCATGGTCTGGAAGTTCAGCAAGGCTTCGAGGCGGCCCTGCGAGATTTCCGGCTGGTAAGGCGTGTACGCGGTGTACCACGCCGGGTTCTCGAACACGTTGCGCAGGATCACCGGCGGCGTGTGGGTGTCGTAGTAGCCCATGCCGATGAAGGACTTGAACACCTTGTTGCGCGCGGCGATCTTCGCCAGCCGCGCGAGCGCCTCGGCCTCGGTGCAGCCTTCGGGCAGGTTCAGGGCTTGGCCGAGGCGGATGCTCGCCGGGACGACTTCGTCGATCAGCGCGTCGAGCGAGTCGACGCCGAGCTCGGCCAACATGGCGGCCTGCTCGGCGGCGTCGGGGCCGATGTGGCGGCGCTGGAACAGTTCGCGCTCGGTCAGCGAGGAATAGGGGTGCGGCTTCATCGCTTGTCTCCCGGCTCAGGCGAGTTCGCCGACCAGCTGCTGGTAGGCCACTTCGTTCATCAGGGTGTCGAGTTCGCCGGCGTCGTCGAGCTGGACGCGGAAGAACCAGCCGTCGGTCAGCGGCGCGTCGTTGACCCGCGACGGCTCGTCCTCGAGCGCGGCGTTGACTTCGACGACGGTGCCCGACACCGGGATCTTGATCTCGCCGGCGGCCTTGACCGATTCGATGGTCGCCGCCTCGTCGCCGGCGGCGAAGCGCTCGCCGACCCTGGGCAGTTGCACGAACACGATGTCGCCCAGCTGTTCCTGCGCGAAGCCGGTGATGCCGACGGTCGCACTGCCGTCGTCGGACAGGCGCAGCCATTCGTGGGAGTCGGTGAATTTGATGTCGCTCATGGAGCTCTCCTGACGGGTGTGCGGGTAAGGTCCGACGGGTCGGTCAGGCGCGGCGAGCGAATGCGGGGGCAGACGGGACTCGGGCGCGCATGACCTGACGTCGGTTGGCGCCCCCTCTGTCCGTTTGCCTGAGAGATTGTGGCGACGGGGAGTGCTCCGTCGTCTTCCTTCGGCGAGGCGGCCGGCGAAACCGGTGCCTTCTCTCCAGAGAGCCCTTAGGGCGCGGCGGTCCTTTTGCCTGAGAGTTTCTGGGGCGATACCCCTTCGGCGCCGCCGTTGAAGGCGATCTCTCCCGCTGCGTCGCATGAGCTGTCGAGCAATCTAATGAAAAAGGCCGGGCGGAAAAACGCGGGCAAACCCTCGCGGCATCGGCGGCCGCGACGGCCGGGCCGTTTTTGTTGCGGCGCACCGTCCGGCGCGCCGCGCGCGGGAAGGCGACTGCCCGGGCTTAACTGCGGCGCAGCGTCTCCAGTAGCCAGCCGCCGGCCGGCCCCAGCCGGTGGCGGCGCGACCACAGCACGTCGACCGCGAGCCGTCTGGGCCAGCCGGCCACGTCGAGCCGCACCAGCTGCTCGCGGCCGAGTTCGCTCGCCAGCCAGTCGGGCAGCGCCGCCCAGCCGAAGCCGAAGGCGGCCATTTCCATCAGCAACAGGTAGTTGGGCGCCGACCAGACGCGAGGGCCGGCCGCGCGCGGCGCTTTTTCGCGCACGGTGGCCAGCCGCAGCTCGCGCGCGCGCGCGAGGTCGTCGCGCTCGAGCCGGCCTTTGCCGGCCAAGGGGTGGCCTCGGCCAACGTAGACGCTGATTTGCGCCGGCGTGGCGAGCGTCGCGTGGCCGATGTCGGCCGGGTAGTCGGGCAGCGCGCCGACCAGGCCGAGCTGCGCGCGGCCCTGCGCGACCAGGTCGAGCGCGTCGACATGCTCGGCGACGATGCACTCGAGTTCGAGCTCGGGGTAGCGGCGGTCGAGCTCGGCCAGCAACGCCTGGTAGGCGATGGCCTCGAGCGCGGTGTCCGACACCACCAGCGACAGGCGCGGCTCGACGCCGGCGGCGAGCCGGCCGGCGTGGCGGTCGAGCGCATCGTGCGCGGCGAGCACGGCTTCGGCGCCGGGCAGCAGCCGGCGGCCGGCTTCGGTCAGCGCCGGCGGCCGCGCCGAGCGGTCGAACAGCGTCACGCCGAGGTCGATCTCGAGGTTGGCGATCGCCTCGCTGACGGTCGACTGGCTCTTGTGCAAGCGGCGCGCGGCGGCGCTGAAGGAGCCGAGCGTGGCGGCGGCGACGAAGGCGTGCAGCGCTTCCGGAGCGTAGTACATATCGGTTTTTCCGATGGTTTACTGCTTTGGATTATCCGCTAGTCCGATGAAAATGTCCGCCATCGGAACCGGACGCATGGAGGCCGTGATGGATACCCGCAAAACGCTGACCGAGCGCGTGTTGTTCGCGCTCGCCTTCGAACTGCTCGCCGTCGCGCTGTGCGCGCCGCTGCTGGCGTGGCTGATGGGCAAGCCGCTCGATCACATGGGCGCGCTGACGCTGATGATGTCGCTGCTGGCGATGGCGTGGAACGTGGTGTTCAACGGCGTGTTCGAGCACGCCGAGCGGCGCCTCGGCCTGCGCCGCACGGTGGCGCTGCGCGTCGTCCACGCCAGCCTGTTCGAGGGCGGGCTGGTCGCTCTGGCGGTGCCGCTGGTCGCCTGGTGGCTGGGGGTGAGCTGGTGGGAGGCGCTGCTGTTCGACATCGGCATCCTGCTGTTCTTTTTGCCGTACACGATGGCGTTCAACTGGGGCTACGACGTGCTGCGCGCGCGCTGGATCGCGCACCGGGTCGCGGCCCGGCCCTGCTGAGGCGTCGGGCGGACAGGTCCGTCGCAAGCCTGGCGCGGCCCTTCGCCCGGGGCTGGCCGCAAAAAAGCCCGCCGGTAGCCGGCGGGCTTTTTCAATGCGGGGCGGGGCGTTCAGGCCACGTGCGGCGCGATGGTGTGCAGCAGTTGGCCGAGCACCTTCGGGTTGCCGGCGACGATGTCGCCCGACTCGAGCCAGCCGTCCTCGCCCTTCAGGTCGGTGACGATGCCGCCCGCTTCCTGGACGATCAGGCTGCCCGCGGCGATGTCCCACGGCTTGAGGTTCATTTCCCAGTAGCCGTCGACGCGGCCGCAGGCGACGTTGCACAAATCGAGCGCGGCCGAGCCGTCGCGGCGCACGCCGGCGGTCTTGGGCAGGATGTCGCGGAACATCGCCAGGTACTGGTCGAGGTAGCTCATGTCGGTCACCGGGAAGCCGGTGGCGATCAGGCTGTCGGCGAGGCCGACGCGGCGCGACACGCGGATGCGGCGGTCGTTGAGGAAGGCGCCGACGCCGCGCGATGCGGTGAACAGGTCGTTGCGGTTGGGGTCGTACACCACCGCCTGCTGGACCTGGCCCTTGACCGCCAGCGCGATCGACACCGCGTACTGCGGGTGGCCGTGCAGGAAGTTGGTGGTGCCGTCCAGGGGGTCGATGATCCACTCGTAGTCGGAGCTGCCGACGCCTTTGGCGCCGGACTCTTCTGCTAGAATCGCGTGCTTCGGATAGGCCTCGAGAATGGTGTCGATGATTGTCTGTTCCGCCTGGCGATCGACCTCGGACACGAAGTCGTTCGGTTTCTTCTTCTCCACGCGAATGACGTCCAGGTTCAGCGACGCGCGCTGGATCTGGTTGCCGGCACGGCGGGCGGCTTTCACCGCCACGGTAAGCATCGGATGCATTGAGGCCTCGATAGATTGCGACTCGCGGGCAAGCGTGCCCGCCGAGTGGATGGTGATCGATTTAAGGAACGATAAAGACCCGGCCGCGGGGACGGGTCTTTCAAGATGGCGCGCATTGTAACCGGAAAGCGACGATGAATAAACCCCAAGTCCCTGATTTTCTGAAGAACATCCGCGTGGTGCTGGCCCGGCCGAGCCATCCCGGCAATATCGGTTCGGCGGCGCGCGCGATGAAGACCATGGGGCTGACGCGGCTCTACCTCGTCGCGCCCAAGACCTTCCCGTCGGAGGAGGCGAACACGCTCGCTTCCGGCGCGGTCGACGTGCTCGAGCACGCCGTGGTGACGGCCACGTTGGCCGAGGCGCTCGCAGGCGTGACGGTCGCCTGCGCGCTGACCAGCCGCCGCCGCGAGCTGACCACGCCCTTGGCGACGCCGCGCGAACTGGCGCCCGAACTGATCGCGCGCGCGCGCGCGGGCGAGGGCGTCGCGCTGGTGTTCGGCAACGAGACCTTCGGCCTGTCGGTCGACGAGGTCGAGCAGTGCAACCGGCTGATCACCATCCCGGGCAACCCGGATTATTTCTCGCTGAACCTCGCGATGGCGGTGCAGGTGCTGTGCTACGAGCTGTTCTCGCACGTCGAGGTCGGCGTCGACTACCTGAAGCCCGACGGCGAGGCGGCCACGCACGAGGAGGTCGACGGCTTCTACCGCCACCTCGACCAGACGCTGGACGCGATCGGCTACTACCGCCGCCGCAACGGCGAGCGGCTGATGCGGCGCCTGAAGACGCTGTTCAACCGCGCGCAGCTGCAGCGCGAGGAGGTCGACATCCTGCGCGGCATGCTCAAGCAAATGCAGCGCGCCGCCGACGGCTCGCTGCCGCCCGCCGCCGCGTCCGACGCGCCGCCGCCGGACGCGCGCTGATTCGCGCGCGGCGCGCGGCGGGCGTAAAGTGCAAGAAACCCCGTCCGAAAGAGCCTGCCGTGCCGCGCGCCGACCTTCCCGCCTTCCCGCCCGTCCCGCTGCCCGCCTGGCACGCGCGGCTGTTGTCGCTCGCCCAGCCGGCGGTGCGCGACCTCGCCTTCCTGCTGACGGCGCCGACCGCCTGGGCCGCCTCGGCCAACCTCGACCCCGGGCGTCTGCTCGGTCCGGAGGGTTGGCCGAGGCTGCTCGAACTCGACGCCGAGCCGGCCGAGCTCGACGAATGGCTGCTCGCGCACCCGTCCGGCCGGCTCGGCCGCTACGCCGAGGTGCTGCTCGGCTACTGGTTCGCGCACGCGCCGCACGCCGAACTGGTCGCGCGCAACCTCGCGGTGCGCGACGCCGCGCACCGCACGCACGGCGAGTTCGACTTCCTGGTGCGGCTCGACGGCGAGCCGCTGCACGTCGAGCTGGCGAGCAAGTTCTACCTGATGATGGGCGAGCTGCCCGACAGCCTGATCGGCGCGAGCCTGCGCGACGCGTGGCGGCTCAAGGCCGCCCGGCTCGAGCGTCAGCTCGCGCTGGCGCGCCACCCGCTGGCCGCGCCGCTGCTGCCGGCCGGCTTTGCGAAGGCGAAAAGCGTCGCGCGCGTCACCGGCTGGCTGTTCGCGCGCGACGGCCTCGCGCTGCCGGCGCCGCTGAACCCCGACGCGCCGCGCGGCTGGTTCGCGCCGCTGGCCGCGCGCTGGCCGCGCCGCGCCGAGGGCGGCCGCTGGCTGTGGCTGCCGCGCTTGCAATGGCTGGCGCCGGCGCGCGTACCGCTCGATGCGACCGGGGACGAGGAGAGCTTGCGCGCGCGGCTGGCCGCCATCGACCGGCCGCAGCTGGTGGCCGAGCTGGTGCCGGCGGGCGACGGCGCGGCGGTCGAGGTCGCGCGCGGTTTCGTGCTGCCGCCGGGCTGGCCGCCGCCCGAGGCGCTCGCGCTCTTGCGCGCGCGCATGCTGCCGGAGCCGGCGTGGCAGGACGGCCGCTGACGGCGGCCGAGCGCGCGCTTGTCGCCGCGCTCTACCGCGACGCGATCGACCCGGCGCCGCTGCGCCTCGTCGGCCGCGCGCGCTTTCCCCTGTGGCGCCGGCCGCTGGCGTGGCGCAACACCCTGTGGCTGACCGCGCGCTGGTATCGCGACGACTACGCGGCCTGCCTCGCGCGCCTCGCCGCCGGCTCGGCCAACGTCGCCGAGATGGCCGCGCTGCACGTCTGGCTGCACGAGCTGGTGCACGTCTGGCAGGCGCAGCAGGGCGCGCCGCTGCTGTCGCGCGGCTTCCTGATCGGCGTCGCTGCTTCGCTTCCGTTCGCGACCGATCCCTACCAGTACGCGCTGGCCGGCCGCCGTTTCGCCGATTACGGTCTCGAACAGCAGGCGGCGCTGTGGTCGGACTACCAGATGCTGAGCCTGCTGCCCGCCTCGGCGCCGCTCGCACACCGGCTGGCGCGCGACCACGTCGCGTGGCGGCGCGCGCTCGCGCGCGAGCGCGACGCGGCGGCGGCGCTCGAAGCGCACCGCCCGGCACTCCTCGCGGACTACCGGGCGGTGTTGGCCGAGCCGCTCGCCGACCCGTGCTGCTACCGGGGGCAGGCGGCCTGTCTGGGGCGGCTGTCGCCGCTCACATCGGATTCGTGTTGGCGTTCGCGCAGCCGGTGACCAGCGCCTTCAGTTCGCCCGGCTGCACAAGCTGGATGTGCTTGTGGTCGACCTTGATCCAGCCTTGCTGCTGCAGCTTGGACAGCGTGCGGCTGACGGTCTCGAGCTTGAGGCCGAGGAAGCTGCCGATTTCCTCGCGACTCATGCGCAGGATGAAGTCGTTGGCGGCGAAACCGCGGCTGGCGAGGCGCTGCGACAGGTTCAACAGGAAGGCGGCGATGCGCTCCTCGGCCTTCATATTGCCGAGCAGCAGCATCACGTTCTGGTCGCGCACGATCTCGCGGCTCATCAGCCGGTAGAAGTGGCGCTGCAGGCTGGGGATGTCGCGGCTGAGCTCCTCCATGCGGGTGAACGGCAGCTCGCACACCTCGCTGTCCTCGAGCGCGATCGCGTCGCAGCCGTGCAGGTTGGCCGAGATGCCGTCCAGGCCCATCAGTTCGCCGGACATGTGGAAGCCGGTCACCTGCTCGCGGCCGTCCTGGCTGGCGACCGTGGTCTTGAAGAAGCCGGTGCGCACCGCGAACAGCGACTTGAAGCTCTCGCCGCTGCGGAACAGGTGGTCGCCGCGCTTGAGCTTGCGGCTCTGGCGGATCACCGCGTCCAGTTGCGCCATCTCGTCGGGGTTGAGGCCGAGCGGCAGGCAAAGCTCGCGCAAGGAACAGTTCGAGCAACTGACTTTCAGCGAGGCGGGCGAGAAATGGATGGTATCGGCCATGGGTGGTGCGGATTTCCTCGTGCAAAAGATCGCGCTTGACGTGGGTCAAGGCGGCAAGGCGGGATCGGGTCCAAATTTAACGCCTATCCGTGCTTTTGTCATTGCCGCCGTGAACACCGCCCCGACCCCCTTTTCGCCCGCCCGCTTCGAGTTCGACCGCGCGCTGATCGAACGCCTCGCCGGCCACGGCCCGCGCTACACCTCGTACCCGAGCGCCGACCGCTTCACGGCCGACTTCGGCGAAAAGGACTACCGCGCCAGGCTGGCGCGGCGCGCGATCGGCGCGCTGCACGCGCGGCCGCTGTCGCTGTACGTGCACCTGCCGTTCTGCAACACCATCTGCTACTACTGCGGCTGCAACAAGATCATCACCAAGGATACGCGCCGCGCCGACGCCTACCTCGACGACCTGGAGCGCGAGATCGCGCTGGTGGCCGCCGCGCTCGGGCCGCGCGAGAAGGTGATCCAGCTGCACTTCGGCGGCGGCACGCCGACCTTCCTGTCCGACGCGCAGCTGACGCGGCTGGTGGGGCTGCTGAGCGAGCGCTTCGACTTCCTGCCCGAGGCCGAACGCTCGATCGAGATCGACCCGCGCAAGGTCGACGCCGACACGGTCTTCCTCCTGGCCGGCCTCGGCTTCAACCGCATGAGCATCGGCGTGCAGGACTTCGACCCGCAGGTTCAGGAGGCGGTCAACCGCGTGCAGAGCGAGCAAGAGACGCTGGCGGTGATGAACGCCGCGCGCCGCGCCGGCTTCAAGTCGATCAGCGTCGACCTGATCTACGGCCTGCCGCGCCAGAGCGTCGCGAGCATGGCGCGCACCGTCGAGCGGGTGGTCGCCGCCGGCCCCGACCGCATCGCGCTCTACCACTACGCGCACCTGCCGTCGCTGTTTCCGCCGCAGCGGCGCATCGTCGACGCCGAACTGCCGTCGCCGGGCGTCAAGCTCGACATCCTGCAGGCCTCGGTCGCGCAGCTGTCGGCCGCCGGCTACCTGTTCATCGGCATGGACCACTTCGCGCTGCCCTCCGACGAGCTGGCGGTCGCGTTGCGCCAGGGGCGGCTGCAGCGCAACTTCCAGGGCTATTCGACGCACGCCGACTGCGACCTGATCGGGCTCGGCGTGTCGGCGATCGGCCAGATCGGCGGCGCCTACGTGCAGAACGCCAAGGACCTCGATGCCTACCGCGCGGCGCTGGCCGACGGCCGGCTGCCGGTGATGCGCGGCCTGGCGCTGTCGGGCGATGACATTCTGCGCCGCAGCGTGATCCAGGCGCTGATGTGCCGCTTCTCGCTGTCGATCGAGGCGATCGAGCAGACGCACGGCATCGTGTTCGCCGACTACTTCGCCGCCGAGATGCCGGCGATCCGCGCCTTCGCCGACGAGGGGCTGCTGACCTTCGACGGCGACTTCCTGATGGTCGAGCCGCGCGGCCGCTTCCTGATCCGCAACATCGCGATGGTGTTCGACCGCCACCTGCGCGAGAAGGCCAGCGGCGCGCGCTACTCGCAGACCGTCTGACGCGTGTCGCCCACGAAAAAAGCCCGGCCATGGCTGCCGGGCTTTTTTGCGGGTCGGGCGGGTGGCTCAGGCCCGCTGCGCGTGGCCGTTCAGCCGCGCGAGCAGCGCGCGCACGCGGCTGCGCAGCCCGTCCAGATAGGTGTAGACCACCGGCACCACGATCAGCGTCAGCACGGTCGAGGTGACCATGCCGCCGATGATCGCGTGCGCCATCGGCGCGCGCGTCTCCGAGCCTTCGCCGCCGCCGAGCGCCAGCGGCAGCATGCCGAAGATCATCGCCAGGCTGGTCATCATGATCGGGCGCAAGCGCACGCGGCCGGCCTCGACGATCGCGGCGCGCCGCTCCATGCCGTCGCGGCGCGCCTGGTTGATGAAGTCGACCAGGAGGATGCCGTTCTTGGCCGCCAGGCCCATCAGCATCACGATGCCGATCACCGAGAACATGTTCAGCGTGCTGCCGAACAGCAGCAGACCGACGAAGACGCCGACGAAGGCCAAGGGCAGCGACACCATGATCGTCACCGGCAGCGTGAAGCTCCTGAATTGCGCGGCGAGGATCAGGTAGATGAAGATCACCCCCATCGCCAGCGCCTGCACCGCGTAGCCGAGCGACTCGGCCATGTCCTTCTGCTCGCCTTCCTGGTTCAGCGTCACCCCCGGCGGCAGCTTGACGTCCTGGAGCAGCTTGCCGACGTCGGCGAACACCGCGCTCGACTCGCGGCCGGTGATGTTGGCGGTGATCGTCACCTCGCGCTGCAGGTTCACGCGGTCGATCTGGCGCGGGCTCTCGGCTGCGCGGCGCTCGGTGACGCTCGACAGCGGCACCATGTTGGCCGAGCCGTCGTCGCGACGGCTGCCGGGCACGGTCAGCACGTCGAGCAGTTCGGCGGCGCGCTCGTGGCGCGGCACCTGCAGCCTGACGTCGTAGTTCTCGCCGTCGGGCGCCTCCCAGGTGGTGACCGCGTTGCCGGCCAAGAGCGTCGACAGCGTGTCGCCGACCGCGGCGAGGTCGATGCCGAGGCTGCCGGCCGCGTCGCGCCGCACCGACAGGTCGAGCGCCGGGTCGGCGTCGGCGAGGCTGCTCTCGACGTCGCTGACGCCGGGCACCGTCGCCAGCCGCGCGGCCAGCGCCTTCGCCGCCGCCTCGAGCACGCGCACGTCGCCGCCCCTCAGGCCGATGCTGACCGGCTTGCCGCCCGGGCCGTGCTTGCCCAGTTCCTCGACCGACGCGACCTGGATGCCGGCGACGCGCTCGGCGCGCTCGCGCGCGGCGGCCATCAGTACGAACAGGTCGCGCTCGCGATCGGCCTTGCCGCCGACGTCGACCACCAGCCGCGCCTCGGTCTTGCCGGCGCCGAAGCGGCCGCCGGCGACGCTGATGCTGACCGACTTCACCTCGGGCAGCTCGCGCAGCCCCTTCTCGACCTGGCGCGCCTTGGCCTCGGTGTACTCGAGCGGGCTGCCCGGCGCGGTCTTGAAGGTCAGCGCGAACTCGCCCTGGTCGCTCTTGGGGATGAATTCGCCGCCGATCACCGGCACCAGCATGAAGCTGCCGACCAAGAGCGCGAGCGCGCCGGCGATCACGGTCTTGCGGTGGTCGAGCGCCCAGCCTATCGCCGTGCCGTAGCGGCCGGCGAGCTTGTCGAGCGAGCCTTCGAACCAGTCGAGCGCGCGGCCGAGCGGGCCCTTGTGCGCGTCGCCGTGGTGGTGCGGGTCGTGCCAGATGCTCGACAGCATCGGGTCGAGCGTGAAGCTGACCAGCATCGAGATCAGCACCGCGACCGTCACGGTGAGGCCGAACTGGTGAAAGAACTTGCCGATGATGCCGCCCATGAAGCCGACCGGCAGGAACACCGCGACGATGACCAGCGTGGTCGCCAGCACCGCCAGGCCGATCTCGCGCGTGCCCTCGAGCGCGGCGGCGCGGTGATCCTTGCCCATGTTCGCGTGGCGCACGATGTTCTCGCGCACCACGATGGCGTCGTCGATCAACAGGCCGACCGACAGCGACAGCGCCATCAGCGTCATCATGTTCAGCGTGAAGCCCATCGCCTGCACCGCGAACAGCGTGCCGATCAGCGCGACCGGCAGCGTCAGCCCGGTGATCACCGTGCTGCGCCAGGAGCCGAGGAAGAGGAACACGATCAGCACGGTAAGCGCAGCGCCCTCGATCAGGCTGTCGCGCACCTCGGACAGCGAGCGGCGCACGTCGTCGGATTTGTCGTAGCTGACCTTGACCGCGGTGCCGGCCGGCATCAGCGGCCGCATCTCGTCCATCACCTTTTTCACGCCGTCGGCGACCGCGACGACGTTGGCGCCGCGCGCGGCGCGCACGTCGAGGCCGACCGACGGCCGGCCGTCGATCAGCGATAGGCTGTCCTTCTCGGCCTCGGCATCCATGACGGTGGCGACGTCGGACAGCCGGATCGGTGCGCCGTCGCGCCAGGCCAGCGTCAGCCGCGCGAAGTCGTCGACCGTCTTGAGCTTGCCGCTCAGCCGCACCGCCAGTTCGTTGCCGGCGGTGTTGACCGAGCCGGTCGGGAAGTCCTGGTTGGCGGTGCGGATCGCGTTCGCGACGTCGGACACCGACAGACCGACCGCCTCGAGCCGGTAGGGGTCGAGGTCGACGCGGATCTCGCGCCGCGCGCCGCCGACGCGCTTGACCTCGCCGACGCCGGACACCGTTTGCAGGCGTTTTTTCAGCACCTTGTCGACCCAGCTGGTCAGGTCCTTGAGGTCGCGGTCGGGCGAGGTCAGCGCGAACGAGATCAAGGGCGCGTCGTTCGGGTTCAGTTGCGAGACGGTCGGCGACTGGATCTCGCGCCGAAAGCCGCCTTGCACCGCCGAGATGCGGTCGCGCACGTCCTGCAGCGCGACGGTCGGGTCGGTCGACAGCTCGAACTCGACCACCACGGTCGACGAACCCTCGAAGGAGTAGGAGCGGATGGCCTTGATGCCGTTGATGGTGTTCAGCGACTCCTCGACCGGCCGGCTGACCTCGCTCTCGACCACCTCGGGCGAGGCGCCGGGGTAGGCGACCGAGACGACGGCGATCGGGAAGCGGATGTCGGGAAACTCCTCGAGCGGCAAGCGCTTGACCGAGAACAGGCCGAGCACCAGCAGCACCAGCATCAGCACGGCGGCGAAGTAGGGGTTCTGGATGCTGATTCGGGTGAGCCACATGGTCGGAAAACCTCGGAGGCGCGCACGGGCGCGTTAGCGGGGGGCGGCCAGCGGCAGCTTCACCGCGTCGCCGAGCTGCATGCCGATCAGTTCGGCGACGACGACGGACTGGCCGGGCACGACGCCGGACACCGCGACGCGGCGCTCGGCGTCCGACTCGAGCTCGACCTTGACCGGCGCGCGCGCGAGCCGGCCGTTCTTGACCACCATCACCCACGGCGCCGCGCCGCGCTCGCGCACGCTGCCGGCCGGCAGCACGACGAGGTCGTCGCGTTCGGCCAGCACGATGCCGCCGCGCGCGAACTGGCCGGCCTTGAGCCGGCCGTCGGGGTTGGCGACGCGCAGGTAGGCCTCGAAGGTGCGGGTGCTGCTCGATGCGACCGGGTTGACGCGCACGACGTTGGCCGAGAACTCGCCCGGCAGCCCCTCGACGGTGAAGCGCGCGCGCAGGCCCGGCACCACCGCCGCGCCTTCGCGCGCCGACAGGCTGGCGACGATCTCGAGCTCGGACAGGTCGGCGACGCCGAACAGCTTTTCGTTGCGTGCGACGCGCTCGCCGGGGTTCTTCGCGCGTTCGTAGACGACGCCGGCGATCGGCGCGCGCACGACGGCGTCGGACAGCTCCTCGCGCGCGCGCTTCAGTTGCGCCTGTTGCGCGCGCAGCGAGCCGGCCTGCACCGCGAAGTCGCTCTCGAGTTCGTCGAGCGCGAGCTTGGAGATGAAGCCGCGGGCGAACAGTTCGCGCTGGCGGTCGAGCTTGACGCGGGCGAGTCCGAGCCGGGCCTGCTGGTTGGCCAGCTGCGCTTCCTGCTCGGCGACCGTCTGCCTGAGCGTCTCGCTCTCGACGACGGCGAGCACCTGGCCGCGCCGCACCGGCTGGCCGGCGCGCACGGTGACCTCGGCCAAGGTGCCCTCGACGCGCGCGGCGACCAGCGCCTCGTTCAGCGGCTTGAGCGTGCCGGTGAACGGCGCGCTGCGCGCGAGCGGCTCGGCGCGCGCCTCGACGATGTCGCTCGCATCCAGCAGACGGGCGGTCGCGGCGGGCCGGGGCGGCTCGCTCTTGCCGCAGCCGGCCAGCAGCAGCGCGACGGTGGCGATCAACAGGGAGGGCGTCGGTTTCATCGCAAGTCCTAGACGGGTAGCACTTCGTGCGGGCGCACGCCGTTGGGCAGCAGGATCCACAGCCGGCCCTGCTGCTTCATGCGGCCGGCGTAAAGGCCCGCCTCGCTACCGAAGCCCCAGAAGAAGTCGGCGCGTACCGCGCCGCGGATCGCGCCGCCGGTGTCCTGCGCGTGCATCAGCCGCACCAGCGGTTCACTCGACAGCGGCCAGGTGGTCGACAGCAGCACCGGCGCGCCCAGCGGCACGTAGCGCGGGTCGATCGCGATGCTGTAGCCGTCGGTCAGCGGCACGCCGAGCGCGCCCAGCGGCCCCGAACCGGTATCGGCCAGCGGGCGGAAGAACACGTAGCTCGGGTTCTGGTTGAACAGCTCCTGGCGGCGCTCGGGGTGGGCCTTGATCCACGCCTGGATGCCCTGCATCGACGCGTCGGCGACCGTCAGCTCGCCGCGCTCGATCAGCACCTTGCCGATCGACTGGTAGCCGTGGCCGTTCTGCTCGGCGTAGCCGACGCGCAGGAAGCTGCCGTCCTCGAGCTGGATGCGGCCCGAGCCCTGCACCTGCAGGAAGAACAGCTCGGTGGCGTCCTCGACCCAGGCGAGCACCGGCGCGCCGGCCAGGCCCTGGCCGGCCTCGAGTTCGGCGCGGCTGTAGTAGGGGAGCACGCGGTCGCCGGCGACGCGGCCCCTGAGGCGCGTGGTGCGCGCGTCGGGCTTGAAATCGGCCGGCACCAGCCGGTACTCGCCGGCCGACGGCTCGCTCTTGCCGGGGACGACGGCGAGCTTGTTGCCGGCGGCGCGGCGCACGACCAGCTGCGCCGCGTTGCGCTCGGCCGCGCCCACGTCGAGCGTGACGAGGTCGGCCGGCACGCCGTAGACCGGGTAGGGGGTGCGCGCGCTCTTGACGCGGCTGCCGGCCAGCAGCGGCTCGTAGTAGCCGGTGATCAGGCCGGTGTCGCGCGCCTGGTCCTCGATCTTCCAGGCGGTGAAGCGCGTCTCGAAGAAGCGCCGTACCGCGTCGCCGTCGGCGGCGTCGAGTGCGGCGGCGTCGCGGCAGGTGTCGCTCCACTGCGGTTTCCGGGCGAGCGCCTTGCAGCTTTGCCGCAGCGCCGTGAGGCTGTCGAGCTGCTGCGCGCGGCCCCAGTCGGGTATGGCGCTCAGCGCGGCGGGACGGTAGTCGACCGTCGCCTTGGGCGGGGCGGTCGGGGTGGTGCTGCAGGCGGCCAGGAGGGCCAGCGGCAGGGCGAGGGCGAAAAGACGTTTCATGTTCGGGTCGGTCGGTGGACGAAGCGCGAAGGGGCTATTCTACACCCGCGCCGGTGGCGCGGTCGGCCGGGTAGACCGTATGACTAGCGGCGAGTTCGCGCCGGACAAAAAAAGGCGCCACCGGTAAGCGGCATGGGAAGCCGGTGGCGCCTGCCCCGCGGGAGGGTGGGGGGAAAGCGGGTGACGCGTGCGCGTCGTTCGTCGCCGGCCGCGCGGCCGGCCATTTCTGTCGGTTTGCCGCCGTGACGGTCTTCAGCGCGCGGCCGGGCGCTGCCAGCGGATGCGGGCGAACGCCGAGTGGTTGTGGATGGATTCGAAGTTTTCCGATTCGACGGTGAAGGCGGACACGCGCGCGTCGTCACGCAGCGCCAGCGCGATCTCGCGCACCAGATCCTCGACGAACTTCGGGTTCTCGTAGGCGCGCTCGGTCACCCATTTCTCGTCCGGCCGCTTCAACAGGCCGAACAGCTCGCACGAGGCCTTGGCCTCGGCCAGGCGCACCAGTTCCTCGGGCGCCATCTCGCCGTCGAGCTCGACGCTCAGCGTGATGTGCGAGCGCTGGTTGTGCGCGCCGTACTGCGAGATCTGCTTCGAACACGGGCACAGGCTGGTGACCGGCGTAGTGACGGTCAGCCGGTGGGCGAAGCCGTCGGCCGACAGCCGGCCGAACAGCGTCACGTCGACGTCGAGCAGGCTTTGCACGCCCGACACCGGCGCAGTCTTGCGCACGAACAGCGGAAAGCGCAGCGTGACCTCGCCGGCCTCGGCGTCGAGCCGGTCGACCATGCTCGCCAGGAGCGCGCGCAGCGCATGCGCGTCGAGCGCGGCTTCCTGCGCTTCGAGCAGTTCGACGAAGCGCGACATGTGCGTGCCCTTCTGCGTCGACGGTAGCGCGACGTAGAGGTCGCAGCTGGCGACGGTCGCCTGCGTGCCGCCGTCGGCGGTGGCGACCGTCAGCGGAAAGCGGATCGACTTGATGCCGACCTGGTCGATGTCGAAGCCGAAATCGGCTTCGGCGCTTTGCACGTCGGGCAGCCATTCGACAACCCCCATGGCGTTCTCCTGTTCGGGTCGGTTCGGTTTCAGCCCGCCTGCGACGGCGTGGCCTTCAGCTTCAGATAGGGTTGCAGCGTCCGGAGCAGCACCGGGTCGTCCGGCTCGGTCAGGCTGGAGAACGGCGTCACCCGGTTGCCGTCCGGCGAGATCAGGTATTTGTAGAAGTTCCAACGCGGCTTCTGGCCGCTCATCGCCGAGAGCGCCTTGAAGAACGGCAGCGCCTTGTCGCCGGTGACGTGGGTCTTGGCCGCCATCGGAAAGGTCACGCCGTAGTTGGCGTGGCAGACCTTGGCGATGTCCTCGGCGCTGGCCTTTTCCTGGAAGAAGTCGTTGCTCGGGAAGCCGACCACCACCAGGCCCTGCTGCTCGTACTGCTTGTAGATCGCCTCGAGCTTGCTGAACTGCGGCGTGAAGCCGCATTCGCTGGCGGTGTTGACCACCAGCACCGGGCGGCCCTGATAGGCGCACAGATCGATGCTGCCGCCCAAGAGGCCGGGCACGCGGTGGTTGAGCACCGGCGGACAGGCGGCGGTCGCGGCCAAGGGCAACGACAGCAGCAGGGCGGTTAGCAGGCGTTTCATGGCGACTCTCCCGGGCGGGAAGGGGCGATGGTTTGACTGTAGTCAGCGTCGCCCGCCGCGTCAATTTTTTGTATAGGACAAACTAGTCCGGGCTGGAAAGCCGCCCGACGGCGGCGTCCGGTCAGCCTTGGCCGGCCTCCTGGCGCGCCAGTTCGGCGGCGACGTCCAGCTCGCGTACGGCGGCGATCAGCTGCTCGAACTGGCCCGCGCTCATCGCGCCGGCCTGGTTGAATACCAGCGTGCGGTTCTTCAGCACCATCAGCGTCGGGATCGAGCGGATGTTGAAGTGCGCGGCCAGGTCGTGCTCGGCCTCGGTGTCGATCTTGGCGAAGGTGATGTCCGGGTGTTTTGCCGCGGCAGCCTCGAACACCGGGCCGAACATCTTGCACGGGCCGCACCAGTTGGCCCAGAAGTCGAGGATGATGATGTCGTCGGTGTCGACGGTGGCGTTGAATGCGTCGCCGGTCAGGTTGATGAGCGCCATGGCGGCTCCTTTCGGGTCGGGATGGGGCCGGGCGGTGCCGGCGCATAGTGTCAAGATGGTCGCGGCGCCTTGCGGGGACAAGGGGTCGGCGGGATTGTATTTCGTCATCGTGCCGATAGGGTGGCGCTATCGGCACCGAAGGAGGGCAGAAGCGGTGCGCGGCGGCGCAGGATGCGATCCCGGGGCGTGGCGGATGCGGGCGCAGCGCTCAGCCGGCGTGGCGGATGCGCCAGCACTGGTGGATTTTCTTGTTGCGGAAGTCCTCGGGGACCGACTGCGCGCTGATGTCCTCGACCGCGTAGTCCTCGGCCAGGGTCGGGTCGAGCGTGAAGCTTCGGAGGTTGTTCGAGAAGTACAGCACGCCGCCGGGCGCCAACAGCGCCATCGCGCCGTCGACCAGACGGCGCTGGTCGCGCTGCACGTCGAGGATCTCAAGCATCTTCTTCGAGTTGGAGAAGCTCGGCGGGTCCATCACGATCAGGTCGAAGCGCTTGTGCGCGGCGCGCGCCTCGTCGAGGTACTGGAACACGTCGGCGCGCACCAGCTGGTGGGCATCGAGGTCCAGCCCGTTCAGTTCGAAGTTGCGCCGCGCCCAGGCCTGGTAGGTATTGGACAGGTCGACCGTCTCCGAGCTGACCGCGCCGCCGGCGGCGGCGTAGACGGTGAAGCTGCCGGTGTAGGCGAACAGGTTCAGGAAGCGCTTGCCGGCCGCCTCGTCGCGCACCCGGCGGCGGGTGTTGCGGTGGTCGAGGAACAGCCCGGTGTCGAGGTAGGCGTCGAGGTTGACCCAGAATTGCTGGCCGGCTTCCCCGACGACGAAGTCCTCGCCGGCCGCGCCGGTCTTCTCGTACTGCTTGTCGCCCTTCTGGCGGCGGCGTGTCTTGAGCGCGACGTGGCTCGCGCCGGTGACGAGCGCGACGGTGGCGAGGCATTCGGCGATCCAGGCGTCGTACTCGGCGTCTTCCATCTGCCAGCCGGTGTCGTACTCGGCGACGTGCGCTTGGTCGCCGTAGACGTCGACGGCGAACGGGAACTGCGGCACGTCGCGGTCGTAGACGCGCCAGGCGTCGAGCCCCTGGCGGCGCGCCCACTTGGACAGGTGCTTGTGGTTCTTGGCGAGACGGTTGGCGAAGGCGGAGAAGTCGCTCATGGATTCGGGTCCGGCAATGAAAAAACGCGCCCAGAGCGCGTCGGTGGTGCGGCCAAGCTTGGCCGAGGGCTCGGCCAAGCTTGGCATGATAACAGATGGCCGGCGTCGGCCGCCTGGGCGGGTCGCGCTCAACTGGTCTTGTCGAGCGCGACCAGCTTGCGGTAGACCGGCTCGGGCACGTAGTGGCGTATCACGCCTTCCCAGCCGGCCGGGCCGACCAGGCCCTTGACCATGGTCGACGACACCTCGGCGTATTCGCGCGGCGGCAACAGGAACACGGTGGTGATGTCGGCGTGCAGGTCGGAATTGATGTAGCGCATGGTGCGCTCGTACTCGTAGTCGCTGGCGGTGCGGATGCCGCGCACGATGTAGTTGGCGCCGATGCTGCGCGCGTAGTTGACCAGGAACTGGTTCTCGAACACCTCGACCTTGAGCTTGGAAAAGCCGCGCGTGACGGCGCGCAGCATCTCGAGGCGCTCGTCGACGCTGAAGGTGCAGCGCTTGTCCGGGTTGACGCCGATCGCCACCGTCAGTTCGTCGAACAGTTCGACCGCCTCGCGGATCATCCACAGGTGGCCGTTGGTGACCGGGTCGAAACTCCCTGCGTACACGGCTCGCTTCAAGGTTATTTTCCTTATCGTTGAAGGTTGTCCCTGTATCGACTGTACCTTGTGCGCTGCAGCAGGTCAAAGACGGCCGGTGGCCGGGGAGGACGGAGGCGGCGCCGGCGGACGGCGCGGGGGTAGGGGCCGGGCGACAGGCGGCGGCCGAACCACCCACCTGAAAACGGCGACCATCTGCCGCCACGGCCCTGCCACTGTAGGCGATCGCGCGGCCGGCGGGCTTGACCTGGATCAAGCCCGCCGCGCTTTAGCGCCGCACGAGCGCGACGCTGCCGACCGAGTAGCCGGCGCCGAACGACGACAGCACGCCGACGTCGCCGGGCGCCAGGTCGTCGCTGTGCAGGTGGAAGGCGATCACCGCGCCGGCCGAGCTGGTGTTGCCGTAGCGGTCGAGGATGACCGGCGCCTCGTCCCGCGTCGCGTCGCGGCCGAGCACGCGGCGCGCGATCAGCTCGTTCATCGCCAGGTTGGCCTGGTGCAGCCAGAAGCGGCGTACCGATTGCGGCGCGATGCCGAGTTGGCCGAGGTGGGCCAGGATGTGCTCGCCGACCAGCGGGCAAACTTCCTTGAATACCTTGCGGCCCTGCTGCACGAACAGCTTGTCGGCGGCGCCGACGCCCTCGGGCGCGCAGCGGTTCAGAAAGCCGAAGTTGTTGCGGATGTTGTTGGAGAACTGCGTCGCCAGCTTGCTGCCGACGACCTCGAACAGCTTGGCCGCGCGCGCCGTCTGCAGCGGTTCGAGCAGCAGCGCGGTCGCCGCGTCGCCGAAGATGAAATGGCTGTCGCGGTCGCGAAAATTCAGGTGCGCCGAGCAGATCTCCGGGTTGACGACCAGCGCGCAGCTCGCCTGGCCGGCCGCGATCGCCGCCGCCGCGTTCTGGATCGCGAAGGTGGCCGACGCGCAGGCGACGTTCATATCGTAGGCGAAGCCGGCGGCGCCGAGCGCCGCCTGCACCTCGATCGCCACCGCCGGGTAGGGACGCTGCAGGTTCGAGCAGGCGACGACGACGAGGTCGACCTCGTGCGCGGTGCGGCCGGCGTTCCCGAGCGCTTCGCGCGCGGCGGCGAGCGCCATCTCGGCCTGTAGCGACAGCGCGTCGTTCGGCCGCTCGGGCAGCTCGGGGCACATCCTGTCGGGGTCGAGCACGCCGTCCTTGTCCATCAGGTAGCGCTGCCGGATGCCCGACGCGCGCTCGATGAAGTCGGCACTCGACTCGGCCAGCGGCGCGAGCCGGCCGGCGGCGATGTCGGTCGCGCGCTCGGCGTTGTGGCGCGTGACGTAGGCGTTGAAGGCGGCGACCAGCGCGTCGTTGCCGACCGCGTGGGGAGGGGTGAACAGGCCGCTG
Source organism: Crenobacter luteus (assembly GCF_004345725.1). GTDB lineage: Bacteria > Pseudomonadota > Gammaproteobacteria > Burkholderiales > Chromobacteriaceae > Crenobacter > Crenobacter luteus. The sequence continues at coordinate 205,019 of NZ_SLXG01000003.1, forward strand.
CCGCTGATCACGACGGGATGCATCGGAAACACTCCTTGGGCTGCGTCCGGGCTGGTCGTGCCGCCGGCGGCGCACGACAAAGCAAACGAACGGTTGAAACGATTGTTTGCTCGCCATCATAGCACCGTGCCGTCGCCGCGCCGTAACAAATCCATCCCCACCGCGCCAGAAACCAAGTAAAATACTCAACTTTGCCGGTGGCCGGTCGGGGCGGAACCCCGGGATCGGATAGTTGACTAAATTAGTCGGATATTCGGTATAATCGCCATACCATCCCGAAGGAGTTCGAGTCTATGCGTCTCACCACCAAAGGCCGCTTCGCGGTCACCGCCATGCTGGACCTCGCGCTGCGCGAAGCGGGCGGGCCGGTGACGCTGGCGGGCATCAGCGAGCGCCAGGGCATCTCGCTCTCCTATCTGGAGCAGTTGTTCGGCAAGCTGCGCCGTGCGCAGCTGGTCGACAGCGTGCGTGGGCCGGGCGGCGGCTACACGCTGGCCAAGGAAGCGGCGGGGATCTCGGTGGCCGACATCATCGTCGCGGTCGACGAGCCGGTCGACGCCACCCAGTGCGGCGGTCGCGAGAACTGTCACGACAACCACCGCTGCATGACCCACGACTTGTGGACCAACCTGAACGCCACCATTTTCGACTACCTGTCCAAGGTCACGCTGGCCGGCCTCATCGAGCAGCAGCGCGCCAAGGAAACCAACGTTTTGCAGGATAAACGCGAGGCCGGCGCGCAGCGCCGCACCTGTGCCGAGTCCGTCACCGGCGCGGCCTGAGCCGCCGGTTCCGTGGAGATAAAGACAATGAGCGAGCTGAAGCTTCCGATCTACCTCGACTACTCGGCGACCACGCCGATCGACCCGCGCGTGGCCGAGAAGATGATTCCCTACCTGACCGAGAAGTTCGGCAACCCCGCGAGCCGCAGCCACAGCTTCGGCTGGGAAGCCGAGGAGGCGGTGGAGAACGCGCGCGCCGAGGTGGCCAAGCTCGTCAACTGCGACCCGAAGGAAATCATCTGGACCTCGGGCGCCACCGAATCGGACAACCTCGCGATCAAGGGCGCCGCGCAGTTCTACAAGTCCAAGGGCAAGCACATCATCACCGTCAAGACCGAACACAAGGCGGTGCTCGACACCTGTCGCGAACTCGAGCGCCAGGGCTTCGAGGTCAGCTACCTGCCGGTGCAGGAAAACGGCCTGCTCGACATCGAGGCGTTCAAGGCGGCGATCCGCCCGGACACCATCCTCGCGTCGGTGATGTTCGTCAACAACGAGATCGGCGTGGTGCAGGACATCGCGCAACTGGGCGAGATCTGCCGCGAAAAAGGGATCATCTTCCACGTCGACGCGGCGCAGGCGACCGGCAAGGTCGAGATCGACCTCGACAAGCTGAAGGTCGACCTGATGAGTTTCTCGGCGCACAAGACCTACGGTCCGAAAGGCATCGGCGCGCTGTACGTGCGCCGCAAGCCGCGCGTGCGCCTCGAGGCGCAGATGCACGGCGGCGGCCACGAGCGCGGCTTCCGCTCGGGCACGCTGGCGACGCACCAGATCGTCGGCATGGGCGAGGCCTTCCGCATCGCGCGCGAGGAAATGGCGTCCGAGAACGAACGCATCCGCCTGCTGCGCGACCGGCTGTGGAACGGCGTGAAGGACATGGAAGAGGTCTACCTGAACGGCGACGCCGAGCACCGCGTGCCGCACAACCTGAACGTCAGCTTCAACTTCGTCGAGGGCGAGTCGCTGATCATGGCGGTCAAGGACCTGGCGGTGTCGTCGGGCTCGGCCTGCACCTCGGCCAGCCTCGAGCCGTCCTACGTGCTGCGAGCGCTCGGCCGCAACGACGAGCTGGCGCACAGCTCGATCCGCTTCACCATCGGCCGCTTCACCACCGCCGAGGAAGTCGACTACGCGATCGCGCTGATGCGCGCGAAGATCGGCAAGCTGCGCGAACTGTCCCCGCTGTGGGAAATGTTCAAGGACGGCGTCGACCTCAACACGGTTCAGTGGGCCGCCCACTGATTGACTTGTGAGGTGGGCCGGGCGAGCGCCCGACACCTCACCCTCACAGGAGAACAGAAATGTCTTACAGCACCCAGGTTCTGGATCACTACGAAAATCCGCGCAACGTCGGCTCGTTCGAGAAGGGCGACGACACCGTCGGCACCGGCATGGTCGGCGCGCCGGCCTGTGGCGACGTGATGAAGCTGCAGATCAAGGTCGGCGAAGGCGGCGTGATCGAAGACGCCAAGTTCAAGACCTACGGCTGTGGCTCGGCGATCGCGTCGTCGTCGCTCGTCACCGAGTGGGTGAAGGGCAAGACGCTGGACGAGGCGCTGGCTATCAAGAACACCGACATCGCCGAGGAGTTGGCGCTGCCGCCGGTCAAGATCCACTGCTCGATCCTCGCCGAGGACGCGATCAAGGCCGCGGTCGCCGACTACAAGCAAAAGCACGGGGAATAAGCCCGGGCCTCAGGGCTCGGCCAACCCCGCCGCGGGCGACGCCCTCCTGTCGGGATGGGCGGCCCGCCGCTTTGCCCCGTTACGAATCCGAAAGAGAAAGCTTGCGATGGCGATTACCCTTTCCGAACGCGCAGCCCAGCATGTCTCCGCCTTCCTTGCCAAACGCGGCAAGGGGCTCGGCGTCCGCCTGGGCGTGAAAACCACCGGCTGCTCCGGCATGGCCTACAAGCTCGAGTTCGTCGACGTGGCGAACGACGACGAGGACATCGTGTTCGAGAGCCACGGCGTCAAGGTGTTCACCGACGCCAAGAGCCTCGCCTACCTCGACGGTACCGAGCTCGACTACACCAAGGAAGGCCTCAACGAGGGCTTCAAGTTCAACAACCCGAACGTGAAGAACGAGTGCGGTTGCGGCGAAAGCTTCCAGGTCTGAGCCGGCAAGCACGATGAACGCCGCTACCGTGAACGCCGACCGCTTCGGCCAGGATTTTTTTGCGCTGTTCGACCTGCCGCGCCGCTTCGCCATCGACGCGGCGCAGCTCGACGAGCGCTACCGCGCCGCCGCGAGCCAGGTCCACCCGGACCGCTTCGCGCACGCCGGCGACGCCGAGCGCCGCGCCGCGCTGATGATGGCGACGCGCGTCAACGAGGCCTACCAGACGCTCAAGTCGCCGCTGGCGCGCGCGCGCTACCTGCTGACGCTGTCCGGCGTCGACACCCAGGAAGAAACCAACACCGCGATGCCGCCGGCTTTCCTGATGGCGCAGATGGAATGGCGCGAAGCCATCATGGACGCCAAGATGGCGCGCGACGTCGACGCGCTCGAGAAGCTGGCGCGCGAGCTGCGCGCCGACGCCGCCGCGCTGCGCGACGAGCTCGCCGCCGCGCTCGACGGCGCCGGCGACCTTGACGCCGCCGCGCTCCTGGTGCGCAAGTGGCGCTTCCTCGAAAAGCTCGAGCAGGAGATCGGCGACGCGATCGAGGCGCTGCTGTTCTGATCCGACCCGGTCGCCCGCGCCAGGCGGCTCGGCCAACCTCCGCCCTATACGAAGACAAGACATGGCTCTGCTGCAAATCGCCGAACCCGGCATGTCCGCCGCCCCCCATCAGCACCGCCTCGCGGTCGGCATCGACCTCGGGACCACCAACTCGTTGGTCGCCACCGTGCGCAGCGGCAGCGCCGTTTGCCTGCCCGACGAGGCCGGCCGCACGCTGCTACCGTCGGTGGTGCGCTACCTTGCGGACGGCGACACCGCGGTCGGCTACGCGGCGCAGGCCGAACAGAGCCGCGACCCGGCCAACACCATCGTGTCGGTCAAGCGTTTCATGGGCCGTGGTCTGGCCGACCTGTCCAACCTTGCGCGCGAGCCGTACCGCTTCGTCGACGCGCCCGGCATGGTCCAGCTCGTCACCCGCGCCGGCACCAAGAGCCCGGTCGAGGTGTCGGCCGACATCCTGCGCGCGCTCAAGGCGCGCGCCGAGGCCAGCCTCGGCGGCGAGCTGACCGGCGCGGTGATCACCGTGCCGGCCTACTTCGACGACGCGCAGCGCCAGGCGACCAAGGACGCGGCGAAGCTAGCCGGCCTGAACGTGCTGCGCTTGCTTAACGAGCCGACCGCCGCGGCGATCGCCTACGGCCTCGACAACGGCGCCGAGGGCGTCTACGTCGTCTACGACCTCGGCGGCGGCACCTTCGACGTGTCCATCCTCAAGCTGTCGCGCGGCGTGTTCGAGGTGCTGGCCACCAGCGGCGACTCGGCGCTCGGCGGCGACGACTTCGACCACCGCATCTACTGCTGGGCGCTCGAACAGGCCAAGCTGTCCGGGCTGACGCCGCACGACACCCGGCTGTTGCTGACGCGCGCGCGCGAGGCCAAGGAGGCGCTGACCGAACACGCCGAGACGCGCTTTACCGCGCTGTTGTCCGACGGCCAGGCGGTCGACCTGACGCTGACGCAGGCCGAATTCCACGCGATCAGCAAGACGCTGGTCGACAAGACCATCACGCCGGTCAGGAAGGCGCTGCGCGACGCGAAGATCGGCGTCGACGACGTCAAGGGCGTGGTGATGGTCGGCGGCGCGACGCGCATGCCGCAGGTGCAGCGCGCGGTCGGCGACTTCTTCGGCCAGACGCCGCTGACCAACCTCGACCCGGACAAGGTCGTCGCGCTCGGCGCCGCGATGCAGGCCAACGTGCTGGCCGGCAACAAGCGCGACGACGACTGGCTGCTGCTCGACGTGATCCCGCTGTCGCTCGGCCTCGAGACCATGGGCGGCCTGACCGAAAAGATCATCCCGCGCAACAGCACGATCCCGATCGCGCGCGCGCAGGAGTTCACCACCTACAAGGACGGCCAGACCGCGATGGCGATCCACGTGCTGCAGGGCGAGCGCGAGCTGGTCGCCGACTGCCGTAGCCTCGCGCGCTTCACGCTGCGCGGCATTCCGCCTATGGTCGCCGGCGCGGCGCGCATCCGCGTCACCTTCCAGGTCGACGCCGACGGCCTGTTGTCGGTCACCGCGCGCGAGCAGTCCAGCGGCGTCGAGGCGCACATCGAGGTCAAGCCGAGCTACGGCCTGTCCGACGACGAGATCAGCCGCATGCTGACCGATTCGATCGAGCATGTGCACGACGACATCGCCGCGCGCCGGCTGCGCGAGGCGGTGGTCGACGCCGAGGCGCTGATCGACGCGACGAACAACGCGCTGGCCGCCGACGCCGACCTGCTGTCCGACGCCGAGCGCGAGGCGATCGACGCGGCGCTGGCCGCCGCCGTCGCCGCGATCGCCGGCAGCGAGGCCGCGCGCGTCAACGCCGCCACCGCCGCGCTCAACCAGGCCACCGAAGCCTTTGCCGCGCGCCGCATGGACCGCAACATCCAGCGCGCGCTCAAGGGCCACAACATTTCCGAACTGTGAGGATTGTCCGCATGCCCCGTATCATCGTCCTGCCGCACGCCGAACTGTGCCCCGACGGCGCCGTGATCGACGACGCGCCGGCCGGCCAGAGCATCTGCGAGGCGCTGCTCGCCCACGACATCGAGATCGAACACGCCTGCGAGATGTCCTGCGCCTGTACCACCTGCCACGTGATCGTGCGCGAGGGCATCGATTCGCTGAACGAGGCCGACGAGCTCGAGGAAGACATGCTCGACAAGGCCTGGGGCCTGGAAGCCAACTCGCGCCTGTCGTGCCAGGCGCTGGTCGCCGACGAGGACCTGGTGGTCGAGATTCCGCGCTACACGATCAACCTGGCGCGCGAAAACCACTGAGCGGGAGGCGGCGATGAACGACGTCACCGACACCCGCAACGAGAAGACCGGCTCGGTCGCCCGCGTCGCGGCCGCCTTGGCCGAGCTCGGCCTCGACGCCGAGATCCGCGCGATGGCCGACTCGACGCGTACCTCGGCCGAAGCGGCCGCCGCGATCGGCTGTTCGGTCGCGCAGATCGCCAAGACTATGGTATTCCGCGAGCTCGAGACCGACCGCGCGCTGCTGGTCGTCGCCAGCGGCAGCAACCGCGTCTGCACCGCCAAGTTGGCCGAGCTGACCGGCAAGACCATAGGCCGCGCCGACGCGGCCTTCGTGCGCCGCACCACCGGCTTCGCGATCGGCGGCGTCTCGCCGGTCGGCCATGTCGGCGACGTCGACATCCTGCTCGACGCGGACCTGTACCAATATCAAGAAATCTGGGCCGCCGCCGGCAGCCCGTTCGCGGTGTTCCGCACCACCGCCGACGCGCTCGCGACGGCGACCGGCGCCCGCGTGGCCGATATCAAGGAGGGCTGAACGATGAAATGGACCGATACCTACGACGTGGCGATCGCGCTGGCCGACACGCACCCGGACGTCGACCCGAAGAAGGTCAACTTCGTCGACCTGATGAACTGGGTGATCGCGCTGGAGGAATTCGACGACGATCCCAAGCACTGCGGCGAGAAGATTCTCGAGGCGATCCAGATGGCGTGGATCGACGAGGTCGAGTGATTCCCCGCCCAAGCAAAACGCCCCGCGACGCGGGGCGTTTGCCATTTCGGACCGGCTTATTTGAACTGCATGTCGTTGGTGACGTTCTTCACGCCCGGCACGTCCTGGGCGATCAGGCCGGCCTTGAGCATCTGCTGGTCGTCGCTCATCGTGCCCTCGATCTTGATGTCGCCCTTCTTGCTCGACACCTTCAGGTTCAAGGGGGCGAGCGCCGGGTCCGCGTCCAGCGCGGCCTTCACCGCCGCGGCCAGCGCGACGTCCGGGTCGACCGCGACGGCGGTCTTGGGGGCGGCGGCGGCCTGCGGCGCGCTGGCGCTCGAGCAGGCGGCCAGCCACAGCGGGGCGACGAGCGAAATCAGCAGGGTGGCGCGGTTCACAACGCGGTTCATGGTGTTCTCCGAGGCTATCAGTGTGTGTGGCCGGCGCCCTCTTGCAGCGGGGCGCGCGGGTGTCGACAGCGCTCGATTCTAGGAAGGTCGCGTTAAGGAAATGTTGCGCTCCGGTTGCGAAACGGTGAAATCCCCCGGCACGCTGTCGCGCGCACGATATGCCCTTACACTGGAAGCAGCCTTCGGCCAACCCTGGCCCGGTTCCAACGGGAGCGCGTCATGTTCAAACTGATCATCGGCAACAAGAACTATTCCTCGTGGTCGCTGCGGCCCTGGCTCGTGCTGCGCATGCTCGACGAACCGTTCACCGAGCATTCGATCCCGCTCTACCTGCCCGACAGCAAGGCGCGCCTGCGCGCGGTCAGCCCGAGCGGCAAGGTGCCGCTGTTGATCGACGGCCAGCTCGCGGTGTGGGATTCGCTCGCCATCCTCGAATACCTCGCCGAATGCTTCCCCGGCGCGCGGCTGTGGCCGGTCGAGCGCGAAGCGCGGGCGCTGGCGCGCGCGGTGTGCGCCGAGATGCACGCGGGCTTTGCCGCGCTGCGCGAGCACTGCCCGATGGACCTCGTGCACGAGGACAAGTCCTTGCCCGAGCTGCCGGCGGTGCGCGCCGACGTCGAGCGCGTGATCGCGATCTGGGAGGGCTTGCGCGCGCGCTTCCTCGACGACGGCCCCTTCCTGTTCGGCCACTTTTCGATCGCCGACGCGATGTACGCGCCGGTGGTGACGCGCTTCAAGACCTACGGCGTGGCGCTGCCGCCCGCCGCAGCGGCCTACGCCGAGCACATCCTGGCGCTCGCGCCGATGCGCGAGTGGTACGCCGCCGCGCGCGCCGAGGTCGCCGCCGGCATGGTGGCGCCGGGCTGAGGCGCGGCCGGATTCGATCCTCGCGACGCCCCCTTGGTGGGGCGTTTTTGCTGCGCCGCGTTTGCGAACGGCGGGCGGCGACGGAAACGCTTGACCGCCGACCATAAGATGTATTAAAAATGCAGCTATTGAATTGAATCGCGCGACGGCGCGACGGACGTTGGCCGAGCCCGACGTCGCGCCGTTTAACATGTATTGAAAATCCAACAAAAGGAAACGCCATGCTGTCCGAACAGACCCGCGCCCTCGTCAAGGCCACCGTGCCCGTGCTCAAGGAGCACGGCGTGACGCTGACCAGCCACTTCTACCAGCGCATGTTCCGCCACAACCCCGAGCTGAAGAACGTCTTCAACCAGGGCCACCAGGCGTCGGGCCAGCAGCAGCAGGCGCTGGCCGGCGCGGTGCTCGGCTACGCCGAGCATATCGACGATCCGTCGGTGCTCGCGCCGGTGGTGATGCGCATCGCGCACAAGCACGCCAGCCTCGGCATCCGCGCCGAGCACTACCCGATCGTCGGCGGCCACCTGTTGGCGTCGATCCGCGAGGTGCTCGGCGACGCGGCCAGCGACGAGCTGATCGCCGCCTGGGCCGAGGCCTACGGCCAGTTGGCCGACATCCTGATCGCCGCCGAGGCCGACCTGTACAAGACCGCCACGCTGGCCGAGGGCGGCTGGTCGGGCTTTCGGCCGTTCCGCGTCGTCGAGCGCGGCCAGGAAGGCAGCGAGATCGCGTCGTTCTACCTGGTGCCGGCCGACGGCGGCGCGCTGCCGAGCTTCCAGCCGGGCCAGTATGTGACCGTACGCGTGACGCTGCCGGCGCTGGGCCTGGCGCAGCCGCGCCAGTACAGCCTGTCGGACGCGCCGAACGGCCGCTACCTGCGCATCTCGGTCAAGCGCGAAACGGGCGACGAGCTCCGCCCGGACGGCATGGTATCCAACCACCTGCACGCGACGGTCAAGACCGGCGACCTGGTCGAGCTGTCGGCGCCGATGGGCGACTTCGTGCTGCACCAGGACCGCGACACCCCGGTGGTGCTGATCAGCGCCGGCGTCGGCCAGACGCCGATGATGGCGATGCTCAACACCCTGGTCGCGCAGGGCGCGAAGCGCGAGGTGGTCTACCTGACCGCCGCGCGCAACGCCGGCGCGCTCGCCTTCGCCGACACGCTGTCCGCGCTGTCCGCCGACACGCCGACGCTGGCCTACACCGCCTTCGTCGAGGAGGGCGAAGTCGCGGCGGGCCAGCGCGCCGGCCGCATCGACCAGGCCGCGCTGGCCGAGCTGGCGCTGCGCGACGGCGCCGACTACTACCTGTGCGGCCCGCTCGAATTCATGCGCGCGCAGAAGGCGGCCCTCCTGGCGCTGGGCGTGCCGGCCGATCGCGTGCACTACGAGGTGTTCGGTTCCGACCCGCTGACGGTCTGAGGCTTGATCGCCGGCGGCGTCGCGCCTATGCTCGACGCCGCCCCATTGCGATTTTCGCCGCCATGCAACTGACCCGTTTCACCGACTTCGGCTTGCGCGTGCTGATGTATCTGGCCGCCGTGCCGCGCGACGTGCCCGCGACCATTCCCGAGATCGCCGAGCGCTTCGCGATCTCGCGCAACCACCTCGTCAAGGTGGTGCACTTCATGGCGCAGCAGGGCTGGATCGTCACCACGCGCGGCAAGGGCGGCGGCCTGCGCCTCGCGCGCCCGGCGGCCGAGCTCCGCCTCGGCGCCGTGGTGCGCGCGCTCGAGCCGGCGCACGCGCTGATCGACTGCGCCGAACCGCCGTGCGCGCTGCGCGGCGGCTGCCGCCTGAAGGGCGTGCTCGACGCGGCCGAGGACGCCTTCTACGCGCGCCTCGACGCCGTCACGCTCGCCGACCTCGTCGCCGCGCCGACCGGGCCGGCGATCGTGAAGCTGCACGGCGTCGCGCTGCCGCAGGACTGAAGCTCGGCCAACCTTGGCCGAGCCGGCAAAAAAGCCCCTCGTTTCGAGGGGCTTTTTGGCTTGGCCGGCGCTGCGCTCACTGGCGCGCGGTGCGCACGTTCTCGGGCACGGCCGCGCCGCAGTTGGTGCGGAACGGGTTGATGTCGAGCCCGCCGCGGCGGGTGTAGCGCGCGTAGACGGTAAGCTCGGTCGCGCCGCACTGTCGCGCGACGTCCATGAAGATGCGCTCGACGCACTGCTCGTGGAATTCGTTGTGCTGGCGGAAGCCGATCAGGTAGCGCAGCAGGCTCTCGCGATCGATCTTCGGCCCGGTGTAGGCGATGGTGACGCCGCCCCAGTCCGGCTGGCCGGTGACGAGGCAGTTGGACTTCAGCAGCTCCGAGCGCAGCGTCTCGGTGACGATGTGCGCCGGGTCGGCTTTCAAGCGTGCCGGGTCGGGCGTGTAGTCGTTCACCTCGATGTCGAGCTCGTCGATGCTCTCGCCCGGCAGCGCGGCGATGCGCTCGGCGCCGAAGGCGTCCGGCAGCACGACGCGCGCGCTGACCGGCGCGCCGGTCGCCGCCGACAGGTCTTTTTCCAGCATCGCGGTCAGCGCCGCGACCGACTCGACGCGCGTCTGGTTGAAGCTGTTCAGGTAGAGCTTGAACGACTTCGATTCGACCAGGTTGGCCGAGGTCGCCGGGATGTGGAAGGTGACGATCGCCACCTGCGGCTTGCCCTTGGCGTTTAGCCACGACAGCTCGTAGCCGGTCCACACGTCGACGCCGCTGAACGGCAGCGCGGCCTCGTCGACGCCGATCTCGGCGCGCTTGCCGTGGCGCGCGATCGGGAACAGCAGCTCGGGCGCGTAGCGGTCGCGGTAGGTGACGGTCTTGCCGAGCGGCGACAAGTCCGGCGTGGTCGGGCGGGTCATGCGGTTTCCTTCGGGTAAAGCGAATGGGACGATTCTAGCAGCGCGCCCCGCGTCGTGGTGCGCGACGGGCCCGGCCGACCGTCGCGGTCGGCCGGGGGCTCAGTGTTCGCGACGCACGAAGTCGCGCGGCCGCAAGCCGAGCGCGAACAAGGTGCCGAAGTAGGCGGCGACGCCGGCGATTATCAGCCCCGACAGCTGCGCGACGCGCAGCCAGGCGCGCGCCTGCCAGTCCAGCGGCAGCGTCGCGGCCAGCGCGACGAGCACCGCCGCCATCGCCGCGAGCGCCAGCGCGGTCTTGGCGAAGAAGGCCCCCCAGCCCGGCTGCGGCCGGTAGATGCCGTGGCGCAGCAGCAGACGCCACAGCAGCAGCGCGTTCAGGCAGGCGCCGAGGCCGATCGCCAGCGCAAGGCCGGCGTGCTTCAGTTGCCAGACGAAGGCGAGGTTCATCAGTTGCGTCGCGATCAGCGTGACGATGGCGACCTTGACCGGCGTCTTGATGTTCTGCCGCGCGTAGAAGCCCGGCGCCAGCACCTTGACGACGATCAGCCCGGTCAGGCCGACCGCGTAGGCAACCAGCGCGCGCTCGGTCATCGCCGCGTCGAGCAAGGAGAACTTGCCGTACATGAACAGCGTCGCGATCAGCGGCTCGGCCAACAGCGCGAGGCCGAGCGAGGCGGGCAACGCCAGCATCAGCGACAGCCTGAGGCCCCAGTCGAGCAGTTTCGAGAATTCGGCGCTGTCGGCGGTCGCCGCGTGCTTGGACAGCGACGGCAACAGGATGGTGCCGAGCGCGACGCCGAGCACGCCGGTCGGGAACTCCATCAGCCGGTCGGCGTAGTACATCCACGACACGCTGCCCGAGGCGAGGAAGGAAGCGAAGATGGTGTTGATCACCAGCGAGATCTGCGCGATCGACACGCCGAAGATCGCCGGCCCCATCTGCCGCACCACGCGCCACACCGCCGCGTCGCGGAAGTTCAGCCGCGGCCAGGTCAGCATGCCGATCTTCTTCAGGTAGGGGAGCTGGAACGCCAGCTGCGCGACGCCGCCGATGAAGACCGCCCAGCCGAGCACCAGCACCGGCGGGTCGAAGTAGGGCGCGAGGAACAGCGCGCAGGCGATGAACGACAGGTTCAGCAGCGTCGGCGTGAACGCCGGGATCGAGAACTGCCGCCAGGTGTTCAGCACGCTGCCGGCCAGCGACGACAGCGAGATGAACAGGATGTAGGGGAAGGTGATGCGCAGCAATTCGACCGTCAGCGCGAACTTGTCCGCCTCGCTGGTGAAGCCCGGCGCCGAGACCCAGACCACCCACGAGGCGGCGGCCATGCCGAGCGCGGTGACTACCGCCAGCGCCAGCGTCAACAGGCCGGCGACGTGGGCGAGGAAGTCGCGCGTTTCGGCGTCGGTTTTCCTGGCCTTGTACTCGGCCAGCACCGGCACGAAGGCCTGCGAGAACGCGCCCTCGGCGAAGATGCGGCGCAGCAGGTTGGGCAGCTTGAAGGCGACGAAGAAGGCGTCGGTCGCGAAGCCGGCGCCGAATACCCGGGCGATGAGGGCGTCGCGCACGAAACCGAGCACGCGCGACACCATGGTCATGCTACTGACGGCGGCCAGAGCCTTGAGCAGATTCATGGGCAAGAGCTTGACGGAAAAAGCAAAGGCGTGAGTGTACGCGCCCGGGATTGTTGTTGCAAAAGCTCCCCTTAAGCCTTAGAATCGCCGGTTTCAGAATCCGCTCATCAGGAGATTTTCCATGGCAAACAGCGCACAAGCTCGCAAGCGTGCACGCCAGGCTCTCAAGCAGCGCGCGCATAACGCCAGCCTGCGTACTGCGTTCCGTACCGCAGTGAAGAAAGTGATCAAAGCCGTTGAAGCCGGCGACAAGGCTGCCGCTCAGGCCGTGTTCCAGGCTTCGACCAAAGTGCTGGACAGCATCGCCGACAAGGGCGTGTTCCACAAGAACAAGGCCGCTCGCCACAAGAGCCGCCTGTCGGCCCAGATCAAGGCCATGGCCGCCTGATCTTAGGCTCGCGCCAAAGAATGCCGAGGGCTCCGCATCGCGCGGGGCCCTTTGTTTTTCGCGCGGGCGCCAAAAAGCTCGGCCAACCCTAGTCGGTTGGCCGAGCTTTTTTTAGGTTCTTCACGGAATAATGGGAACGTGAGGTAAAAGCCGGATGTGAGAACGGCGGTGCAAGGTAAGCTGTTTGTGCGACCAAACCCGCTACCCGA
>NZ_SLXG01000004.1 GCF_004345725.1 Crenobacter luteus
CTTCCCATCCCGAACAGGACCGTGAAACGCCTCAGCGCCGATGATAGTGCGGGTTCCCGTGTGAAAGTAGGTCACCGCCAGACGCCCCTCAAGACGACGCCCCGAGCCCACGCTCGGGGCGTCGTCGCTTTGCGTCGCACCCAGCCGGCCGCGTGCGTGATCATCACATTTCGCTCTTTGCGAAAAATCTTTGTAAAAAGCAAAATTTGCGCGCAGGATAGAGGCCGACTTTTCCTGGGACGCAATTTCATCAGGATACCGCGGATCGAGCGATATAAATGGATCTTCGGCGCTGCTCTTGCCGTCCCCGGATGGAAAGTCGTGATTCAAATCTTTCCATAAAGAAAAATTAACGGCGTAGGGGACTCAAAGATGTTCGGGAAGCTGTCGTTGCGACAGAGGCTGGTGCTGGCGCTCGCGCTGATGATTGTCACGCTGTTGGGCGCGGTCTTGGGGTATAGCCACTATCTGGGGCGGGAGGTGGTGTTGCAGCGGGTCCATGAGCAGGAACTGCCGACGCTGGTGACGGCGATAGGCAACGACGTGGAAGGGCATATCGCCGTGCCGATCGCCTTGTCGCGTCATATCGCGGCCAATGCTTTCGTGACGGACTGGATTACCGGCGGCGAGTCGGCCGAGATCTTGCCGCGCTGGGTACGCTACGCCGCCAGCGTCCGACGGGACAACCAGGTAGACACGGTCTTTCTCGCGTCGGCCAAGACGCGGCATTACTACGACCACAAGGGTTTCAGCCGGACCATCGACCCGGGCAAGGAGGCATGGTTCGGCAATTTCCTGAACTCGGGCCGGCCGATGGAGTTGGCGCTCGACGTCGACGCGGCGTCCGAGCACAAGGAGCTGACGCTGTTCATCAACGTGAGGATGCCGCAGGGGGCCGGCCTGGCGGGGGTCGGGCTCAAGATGTCCGACCTGTCGCGCACCATTGCGCAGATGAAGGTCGGGCAGAGTGGCATCGTCTATCTGGTCGACGGGCAAGGGGTGGTCAAGGTGCACGCCGACCTTGCCAAGGTCGACCGCGATTCGCTGAGGACGCTGCCCGAGTTCGGTCAGGCTGCGGGCACCTTGCTGGCCGGCAAGCCCTTCGCGAGCGCGCGTATCGAGCGCGACGGCGAGGCCTACGTGGTCGCCAGCCGCTTCTTGCCCAAGCTGGGCTGGTATGTGTTGGCCGAGGTGCCTGAGCGCGAGCTTTACGCCGGCCTGAACGAGGCACTCGGCCGCGTGCTGATCGTCGGCGCGGTGCTCGCGGTGCTGTTCCTGCTCGTCGCGGTGCTGTTTGCCGACCGGATGACGCGGCCGCTGCGCCGCATCGGCGGGCTGTTGAAGGACATCGCCGCCGGCGAGGGCGACCTGCGGCAACGCCTGCCTGTCGACGGCCGCGACGAGTTGTCGGACCTGGCGGTCCACTTCAACCGTTTCATCGAGCGGGTGCAGGGCATCGTCGCGCAGGTGAAGGACAACGCCGACGCGCTCGACCGCAGCGCGCAGCAGGTCGACGGCATGGCCGAGGGGACGCGGCGCGACGTCGCCCGCCAGGGCCAGTACACGCGGCAACTGGCCGATTCGCTGCACGAGGTGGGCCTGACGGTCGGAGAGATCGCCAGTCACGCCGGCGACGCGGCGGCCTCCGCCCGCCGGGCGGCCGAGCAGTCGGCCGAGGGGCGGCGCGTGGTGCAGGACAGCATCGCGAAAATCCACGGTGTCGGCGAGGCGATGGCGCGTTCGGGCGAGGTCATCGCGCAGTTGGCCGAGCAGACCGAGGCGATCGGTCGGGTGCTGGACGTGATCGGCGACGTGGCCGACCAGACCAATCTGCTGGCGCTGAACGCCGCGATCGAGGCGGCGCGCGCCGGCGAGGCCGGCCGCGGCTTCGCGGTGGTCGCCGACGAGGTGCGCAAGCTCGCGCACAAGACCAACCAGTCGACCGCCGAGATCCAGGCCATCATCGCGCGCTTGCAGCAGCAGGCGCGCGAGGCGGTCAGCACGATGGAGTCGGGCAGCGGCCTGACCCGCGTCGGCATCGAGGCGTCGCAGACCGCCGGGCGCGTGCTCGACGAGATCGCCGCGATGGTCATCCAGATCAACGATCTGAACACCCGGGTGGCGACGGCGACCGAACAGCAGGACGCCGCGCTCAAGGACATCACCGGCAGCATCGTCGAGATCAACGCGGTCAACGAGCGTACCGAGCATGCGTCGGGCGAGACCGGTAGCGCCTGCCGCGAGCTCAGACGCTTGTCGGGCGAACTGGAGCGCCTGGTGCGGCGCTTCCAGGTCTAGCCGCCGGAGGTCCGCTCTGTACGGACAGCCCCGCCGGTGGCGGGGCTGTTTTGCATTCGGGAGGACGGGCCCGCATCGCCCCCTCCGGCGTCGCGGACGTTGGCCGAGGGGTGAGGCGCCGATGGCCGCCGGGCCGCCCCGGCGGGGCGCTCAAGCCATGAACGAAAACAGGCCGCCCGCGGGCGGCCTGTCGTCTTGCTGCGGGACGGCTTACTCGGCGTGGTAGCGGGTGACCGTTTCGACTTCCTCCTTGCTGCCGAGGAAGACGGCGACGCGTTCGTGCAGTTCGGTCGGGACGATGTCGAGGATGCGCTCGCGGCCGTTGGTCGCGGCGCCGCCGGCCTGCTCGATCAGCCAGGCCATCGGGTTGCCTTCGTACAAGAGGCGCAGCTTGCCCGGTTTTTTCGGGTCGCGCGCGTCCTTCGGATACATGAACACGCCGCCACGGGTCAGGATGCGGTGCACCTCGGCGACCATCGACGCGACCCAGCGCATGTTGTAGTCCTTGCCGCGCGGGCCGGTCGTGCCGGCCAACAGCTCGCCGATATAGCGCTGCACCGGCGCTTCCCAGTGGCGCTGGTTCGACATGTTGATCGCGAATTCGCGGGTTTCGGCCGGCACCTGCATGCCCGGGTGGGTCAGCACGAAGCTGCCGGTCTCGCGGTCGAGCGTGAAGCCGTTGACGCCGTTGCCGACCGTCAGCACCAGCATCGTTTGCGGGCCGTACAGCGTGTAGCCGGCGGCGACCTGGCGCGAGCCCGGCTGCAGGAAGTCGGCCTCGGTCGGCTCGGTCACGCCGTCCGGGCAGCGCAGCACCGAGAAGATGGTGCCGACCGAGATGTTGACGTCGATGTTGGACGAGCCGTCGAGCGGGTCGAACAGCAAGAGGTAGGCGCCCTTCGGGTACTGGCCGGGGATCGCGTACGGCAGGTCCATTTCCTCGGAGGCCATGCCGGCGAGGCTGCCGCCCCATTCGTTGGCTTCGAGCAGCACGTCGTTGGCGATCACGTCGAGCTTTTTCTGCGCCTCGCCCTGGACGTTGCCGGTGCCGGCCTCGCCGAGCACGCCGGCGAGCGCGCCCTTGTTGACCGAGTGGCTGATGGCCTTGCAGGCGCGGGCGACGGTTTCGATCAGAAAGCGCAGCTCGGCCGGCAGCAGGTTGGCCGAGCGTTGCTGCTCGATCAGGAAGCGCGAGAGGGTGATGCGGCTCATGGGGGTCCTCGAAATGGCAAAGGCCGCCCCTCGGGCGGCGCAACAGCCGCGATTATAAGGCAAAGGCCGTGCCGCGTCGCCGCGTCGCCGCGTGTCGCCGTTCGCGCTATCGTGAAAAGCATGATCGCAGCCTTTTTTCTTGCCGCGTTCGCGGCCGGTTTCGCCGGCGTCGTCGCGGCGGCCCCGTCCGACGCCGGCGACCTTTTCATCGCCGAGCGCGGCTGGTGCCTCGCGCGCGAAGCGCCGGTCGTCGCCGGCGTCGCGCCTTGCGACGGCGCCGACCCTCGCCAGCGCTGGCGCGCCGATGGCGGCACGCTGCGCCCGGCCGACGCGCCGGCGCTCTGCCTGACGGCGCGGCCGGACGCGGCGCCCGCGCTGGCCGACTGCGACGGCAGTGGCGCGCAGCGCTGGGATCCCGACGGCGGGGCGCTCGTCGGCGCGACCGGCGCGTTGGCTCTGACGCGCGACAACCGGCTCGCCGTCCGCGCCGGCGACGCAGCCGCCCCCGGCCAACGCTGGGAGCGGCTGTCGACCCTGGCCGCGCAGGTCGACGCGGCGCGCGACGTCGTCGTCCGCTATCCGCTCGACGCGGGCGACGCGGCGGCGGTCGCGCTCGAACGCGCGCGCCACGTCGTCAACCAGCTGACGCCGCCGCCGGCGCCGTTGCCGGTGCCGCGCGACGTGTCGGGCTTTCCGGGGGCGGTGCCGGCCGACGCACCGCGCGTCGTCGCAACGGTGCCGATGGAGCTGCGCTTTCGCCGCTTCGCGCACGTCGGCTGGACGCAGAAACCGCAGAACTGGCTGGCGACCGGGCTGTACGCGCCGGCCGGCGAGACCGTTTCGGTCACGCTGCCCGACGATGCCGCGCCCGGCCTTTTCCTGCGCATCGGCGCGCACCGCGACGTGATCGTGCGCACGAAACCGGGCGAGACCTTGCGCCGCTTCGCCGACCTGAACTACGTCGTGCCGCTGCGGCCCGGCGTCAACCTCGTGCGCAGCCAGTACGGCGGACTGCTGATCGTCGAGTCGCGCGTGCCGGCGGCCGCGCGCGTCGAGCTGACGATAGGCGGCGCGGTCCGCGCGCCGCATTTCCGGCTCGGCCGCGACGACGCGGCCGCATGGCGCCGCGCGCGCGAGGCGCCGGCGCCGTGGGCGGTGCTCGAGGGCGACGAAGCGGTGCTCGTCGTGCCCAGCGACGAGGTGCGCGCGCTCGACGACGCGGCGGCGGTGATGCGCGCCTACGACGAGGCGCAGCGGGCGGCGCAGCATCTGGCCGGTTTCGACGGCTCGTCGGCGCGGCACCCGCGTCTTCAGGGCCGGCAATGGTTCGTCGCCGACGTGCAGCTCAGCCACGGCTACGGCCACGCCGGCTTTCCGATCATGACCCATCTGGACTGGCGGCTCGCGCGTGTCGACGCGGCGAGCAACTGGGGCGTGATGCACGAAACCGGCCACAACTACCAGGCCTTCTGCCTGTGGGCGACGCGCTACGGGCTGGAGTCGACGGTCAACCTGATCCCGCTGTTCGTCGCCGAGACGCTGCGCGGCCAGCCGGCGCTGATCGGCACGTTGCGCTTTTCCAAGGCGATCGCCAAGCTCGGTCCGGGCTTCGACTTCGACCGCGACGCCGACCGGGAGGACAAGCTCGTCTTTCTCGCCCAACTGCGCTACGCCTTCCCCGAGCAGGGCTGGGAGATCTTCCGGCGTTTGAACCGTCGCTACCGCGAGTTGCCGGCCGACGAGCAGCGCGCGATCTGCGCGAGCGAGGCGAGGCAGGTCGACACGCTGTTCGAGCTCCTGTCCGACGTCGTCGGCCGCGACCTCTCGTCGCACTTCCTGAACTGGGGCGTGCCGGTGTCGGCCGCGGCGCTCGCGCGCGTCGGTGCGCGCGGCCTGCCCGCGCCGACCTTCCCGACCTGGCTCGTCAACCCCGAATAGGCGGACGGTGACAGGAACGGCGTTTGCTTGTTCAATCGACGTTGCGCGCCCCGACCGGGGGCGCCGCGCGAGCGGCCCGCCACCCGCGGGCCCGGTCCGTCGACAGGAGAACCCCGAATGTCCCCATCCCCCGTCACCCTTCTGGTGTCGCGGCGCGTCGCACCGGCGCGCTACCGCGACTTTCTCGCCTGGACGCGCCGCGGTACGCGGCTCGCCGCCCGCTTCGCCGGCTTTCTCGGCGCCGGCGTGCTCGCGCCGCCCTCGGGCGGCGACGAGTACCAGGTCGTGTTCCGTTTCGCCGACGAGACGAGCCTGGCGCGCTGGACCGAATCGGCCGAGCGGCGCGACTGGCTGCGCGAAGGCACCGGCCTGGTGCGCGACAGTCGCGTGCGCTGCGCGAGCGGGCTAGACGCCTGGTTCGGCGCCGCGCCGCCGCGCTGGAAGCAGGCGGTGGCGATCTGGCTGGCCTTCTTTCCGGTGTCGCTCGCCTTCACGCTGTTGCTGGGCGAGCGGCTGGCCGCGCTGCCGGTGGTCTGGCGCGTGTTCGTCAGCACGGCCATCCTGACCCCGGTGATGGTCTTCGTCTTCATCCCGTTCGCGACGCGGCTGTTACGGCGCTGGCTGCAGCCGGCCGCGCTGCCGGCGCGGCGCGTCGCCAGCGACTGAGGTCGGCCAAAAAAACGGGCGGCCGAGGCCGCCCTAAGGGTCGAAGAGAAGGTCGGGCCTCAGCGCGCGAGCGCGGACAGCGGGTCGGTCACGCCGAGCACGAAGATCGCGAGCGCGGCGATCAGGCCGGTCATCGCCAGGTAGTAGAGCGTCGGGACGATGGTGCGGCGCAGCGTCACGCCCTCGCGGCCGAGCAGGCCGACCGTCGCCGACGCGGCGACCACGTTGTGCACCGCGACCATGTTGCCGGCGGCCGCGCCGATCGCCTGCACCGCGACGATGATCGACGTGGTGATGCCGAGCGACTCGGCGACGCCGAACTGGTACTGGGCAAGCATCATGTTGCTGACGGTGTTCGAGCCGGCGATGAAGGCCCCCATCGCGCCGACGGCGGGGGCGAACAGCGGATAGATGCTGCCGAAGGTGTGCGCGACGTATTCGGCCATCGCGATCGGCATGCTCTTCATGTCGGCGAGGTTCACGCCCGAGTTGATCATGATGCGTACCATCGGCACGGTGAACAGCAGCACGAAGCCGGCGCCGAACAGCACCTTGCCCGACTCGCCGACCGCCGCGCGCATGTCGCGGACGCTCATCCGGTGCAGGAAAAAGGTCGCGATCACCGCGATGACCAGGATGCCACCCGGCAGGTAGAGCGGGTCGATGGCCGCGCCGACGCCGGCCTCGCCGAGGATGTTGTCGGCCTTGAACGAGAGGCTCTTGAGCGCGGCCTTCACGCTGTCGTTGGTACGGCTCAGGATCAGCAGCGCGGCGACGACGAGGTAGGGCAGCCAGGCGCGCAGCAGCGAGATCGGCGCCTTGCTCAGCTCGTCGAGCTTGATCTGCAGCGAGCCGAGCCACTCGGCTGGCCACTCGTCGGCCGGGGCGAAGTCCCAGCTCTTCTTCGGCACGAGGAAGCCGGCGCGCGCGGCGCTGACGACGATCACCAGGCCGACCAGGCTGCCGATGATGGACGGGAACTCGGGGCCGAGGAAGATGCCGGTCAGCGCGTACGGCACGGTGAAGGCGACGCCCGACAGCAGCGCGAACGGCGCGGCCTCCAAGCCCTCCTTCCACGAGCGGTTCTTGCCGAAGAAGCGGGTCAGCATCAGCACCATGAACAGCGGCATCAGCGTGCCGACGATGGCGTGGATGCTGGCGACCTGGCCGGTGACGAGGTGCAGGTAGGCGGTCCAGTCCGAGCCGGCCGCGGCCAGCTTGGCGCCGACCGACGCGGTGTCGATGCCGCTGTTGATGCCGACCAAGATGGGCGTGCCGACGGCGCCGAACGATACCGGCGTCGACTGCACCATCATGCCGAGCATCACCGCGGCCAGCGCCGGGAAGCCCATCGCGACCAGGAGCGGCGCGGCGACCGCGGCCGGCGTGCCAAAGCCCGACGCGCCCTCGATGAAGCAGCCGAACAGCCAGGCGATGATCAGCGTCTGGATGCGGCGGTCGGGGCTGATGTGCGCGAAGCCGCGGCGGATCGCGGCGATGCCGCCCGAGTGCTTGAGCGTGTTCAGCAGCAGGATGGCGCCGAAGATGATCCACAGCAGCGACAGCGTGATCAGGCCGCCCTGCAGCGTCGAGGCGACGATGCGGTTCAGCGACATTTCCCAGCCGAAGTAGGCGGTCAGCGCGGTGACGAGAAACACCACCGGCATGGCGCGCTTGGCCGGCCAGTGCAGGCCGACGAGCAGGACGGCCGACAGCAGAATGGGCAGAAAAGCCAGGAAGGCTTGCAATCCGAGACTCATGGGGGTCTCCTTGAAATTCAGACGACGTTCCGGTTCTTGTGTGTGGGGCGCGGGCTGGCGCGGCCGCTACGATTCGGGCTCGGCGGGGGGCATGTCGTTTCTCCTTTGTGTGCAGGGCGTCGCGGCCTGTGTTCTTGTGTGCCGCGACGGGCGTCGTCAGGTCCGGGGCGGCTCCGGGGTGGTGCAGAAGTCGAGCAGCGCCTCGATGCTGTGGTAGTCGCGCCCCGAGTGGGTGGTCAGGCCGATCTGGCAGGTGCGGCTCATCGACACGCCGGCGTCGCACGTGTCGGGCAGGCTGGCGCGCAGGCCGCGCAGGCCGTTGGCGTTCAGTTCCGGCAGCGTGAAGCCCTTGCTGCCGGCGAAGCCGCAGCAGGCGATATCCGGCGCGACGATCTCGTCGGCGCAGGCGCGCGCCAGCGCCAAGAGCTTGCTGCCGACGCCCATCTTGCTGGCGCTGCACGGCACGTGAACCGCCAGTTGCGGCAGCTTCTTGTGTAGCGTCAGGCGCGGCAGCACCTGGTCGGCGAGGTAGCTGGCCGGGTCGTGGAGCTCGAGCCGCGCGTCGAGCCGGCCGGCCTTCTGCGCGTCGATCAGGCGCAGAGAGCACGGGCTGTTGTCCAGATACACCGGGATCGCGCCGTCTTTCGACGCTTTCAAGAGCGCCGCCTCGACCTGTCGCAGCGCCGCGTCGGCGGCATCGGTCGCGCCGGCCGAGTCGAAGGGTTGGCCGCAGCACAGGCTGGCCTGGCCGTCCGGATAGACCGCCGCGATGCCGGCGCGCGCGAACAGGCGCAGCGTGCTGGCGGCGACGCTGTCGCTGCCGTCGCGGCCCTCGGCCAACGTTCTATTGACGCAACTGACCAAGTAGACCACTTGCGGCGCGTCGGCTGCGCGCATGGGTTTGGGGTCGGGCAAGGGCCCGGCCGGGCCCGGCGTGCCCGAGGGCGGCAGCGGCAGCAGCGGGAAGGTTTTCTTCAGCGTGCGGGCCACCTTGGCCGAGCTGTCGCCGAGCTGGCGGTTGAGGAACAGCCCGAAGCGCGCGCCGGCGGTGGCCGACGCCATGTGGCGCTGCGCGAAGCGCGCCAGCGGCGACGGCGACCCGGGCGCGCCCAGCTTCTTCATCAGGAGGCCGGTGTTGATGCCGACCGGGCAGCGCGTCGCGCACATGCCGGTCGCCGCGCAGCTGTCGACGCCGACGTAGCGGTAGCGCGCCCGGTAGGCGGCTAGCTCGCTCGACGCCGGGTCGGTGCGCGACAGCTGCTGCATGCGGCGCCACAGCACGATGCGCTGGCGCGGCGTCAGCGTGAGGCCGTTCGACGGGCAGGCCGGCTCGCAGAAACCGCATTCGATGCAGTGGTCGACGATCGCGTCGGCCGCCGGCATCGCCTTGAGGTTCTCGAGGTGGACGCGCGCGTTGCCGCTGATGATCACGTCCGGGTTCAAGAGGTTGTCCGGGTCGAACGCTGCCTTGATCGCGCACATCACCGCGTAGGCCGCGTCGCCCCATTCCTGGCGCACGAAGGGCGCGACGTTGCGGCCGGTGCCGTGCTCGGCCTTGAGCGAGCCGCCGTATTCGCCGGCGACGAGGTTGGCGACCGCCTGCATGAAGCCGTCGTAGCGCTCGATCTCGGCCTGGGTGTCGAAGCTGGGGGTGAAGCAGAAGTGCAGATTGCCCTCGAGCGCGTGGCCGAAGATCAGCGCCTCGGCGTAGCCGTAGGCGTCGAACAGCGCGGTCAGGCGGCGCACGCCGTCGGCGAGGTAGTCGATCGGGAAGGCGACGTCCTCGATGACGACGGTGGTGCCGACCGGGCGCACCGCGCCGACCGCCGGGAACAGGCCCTTGCGCACCGCCCAGTAGGTCTCGCAGACGCCGGCGTCGGTCGAGAAGCCGCTGTGCGCGCTCGGCGCGAACTCGGCGAGCACCGCGTCGCTGGCGGCGATCTGCTCGGCCAACCTTTCGGCGCTCTCGGCGCGCGTTTCGATCAAGAGGCAGGCGGTCGAATCGCCGATCTCGCCGTAGATGAAGTCGGGCAGGCCCTTCTTGCCCTGGATCGCCCTCAGGCTGCGCGCGTCGATCAGCTCGACCGACTCGACCGGCGCGGACTGCTTCAGCGCGGTCACCGCGCGGCAGCAACGGTCGAGCTCGTCGAACAGCACCAGCGCGCTCGCCTTGTGCGGGTGGTCGGGCACGGTGTGGTAGGTGATCTCGCCGATGAAGCCGAGCGTGCCCTCCGAGCCGATCATCAGGTGCGCGAGCATGTCGATGGGGTCGGAAAAGTCGATCAGCGCGTTGATGCCGTAGCCGGTGGTGTTCTTCAGCCGGTACTTGTGGCGGATTTTTTCCTCGAGCGCCGCGTCGGCGCGGATGTTGGCCGACAGCTCGGCCAACGTTTGCAGCAATCGCGCGTGGCTTTGCCGGAAGGCGGCGACGCTTGCCGCGTCGCCGGTGTCGAGCACCGCGCCGTCGGCGAGCATCACGCGCAGCGAGGCGAGCGTGTGGTAGCTGTTCTGCCGGGTGCCGCAGCACATGCCGGACGAGTTGTTGGCCGCGATGCCGCCGATCTTGGCGGTGGCGATCGACGCCGGGTCCGGGCCGATCTTGCGGCCGAACGGCGCCAAGAGCGCGTTGGCGCGGCTGCCGATCAGGCCGGGTTTGAGCCGGATGCGCGCGCCGCCGTCGAGCACCTCGCCGCGCGCGAAACCGTCGCCGAGCACCACCAGCACCGAGTCGCTGACCGCCTGGCCCGACAGGCTGGTGCCGGCGGCGCGGAAGGTGACGGCGACGCGGTGTTCGCGCGCAAGGCGCAGCACGTGGCCGACCTCGGCCTCGCAATCGACCTTGACGACCACCTGCGGCACGAGCCGGTAGAAGCTCGCGTCGGTGCCGAAGGCGAGCGTCGAGACCGGGTCGGTGTAGATCCGGCCCGCCGGCACGAAGCCGGCCAGCGCCGTCGCGAAGGCCTGGTGCGCCGCGCTCATCGCCCCGTCTCCTTGCGGCGCTCGCGCATCAGTTCGTGCAGCGTCTTCGGCGCCGGTTTCATCGGCACGTGGTTCTGCGTCCAGCCGAGCTGGTGTCTGGGCGTGAGGCCGCGCAGTCGAGTCGCCGCCCAGCCGAACAGCCGGTAGTAGCCGGGCTTGCTGTAAAGACCGGTCCACAGCCGCCACGCCAGCTTGACTTCCTTGTCCACGCCGGCGCCCTGGCCGCGCAGCGGGTGCGCGACCTTCTCGTGCGGGTCGCGCACCGATTCCTCCCTGAGGCGCATCAGCATCTCGGGGATCGGGATCTTGACCGGGCAGACCTCGCCGCAGGCGCCGCACAGGCTCGACGCGGTCGGCAGGTCGACGGTGTTTTCCAGCCCCAGCATGTGCGGCGAGATGATCTCGCCGATCGGTCCCGGGTAGACGGTGCCGTAGGCGTGGCCGCCGATGCGGGTGTAGACCGGGCAGTGGTTCATGCACGCGCCGCAGCGGATGCACTGCAGCGTCTTTCGCAGCTGTTCGTCCGAGTAGGCCTGCGAGCGGCCGTTGTCGAGCAGCACCAGGTGCACTTCGCGCGGGCCGTCCTTCTCGCCGGGGCGGCGCGGGCCGCTGATCATGTTGAAGTAGGTCGTCACCGGCTGGCCGGTCGCCGAGCGGGTCAGCAGGCTGTAGAGCGGCACCACGTCGCTCAGCTTCTCGATCACCTTCTCGATGCCGGTGATCGCGATGTGCATGTCGGGGACGGTGGTGCACATGCGGCCGTTGCCCTCGTTCTCGACCAGACACAGCGTGCCGGTCTCGGCGATCGCGAAGTTGACGCCCGAGATGCCGACGTCGGCGCTCACGTACATCTGGCGCAGCGCCTGGCGGCCGATCTGGATCAGCGCGTCGACGTCCTCGGTGTACGGCGTGCCCGGGATGTGCTCGCTGAACAGGCGGGCGATGTCGGCGCGGGTCTTGTGGATGGCCGGCATGATGATGTGGCTGGGCTTCTCGCCGGCGAGCTGGACGATGTATTCGCCCATGTCGCTCTCGATCGCGGTCATGCCGCGCGCCTCGAGGTAGTGGTTGAGCTCGGTCTCCTCGCTCACCATCGACTTGCCCTTGACCGCGAGCTTGCCGCCTTTCGCGGCGATCAGTCCGTGGACGATGGCGTTGGCTTCCTCGGTCGTCTCGGCCCAGTGCACGGTGACGCCGTTCTCGGTCAGCTTCGCTTCCAGTTGTTCAAGCAGCTCCGGCAGCTTGGCCAGGCTCTTCTGGCGGATCGCTTCGCCGAGTTTGCGCAGCTCGGCCAACTCGTGCGCGTCGGGGAATTGCGCGGCGCGCTTGCCCATCAGGAAGTCCATCGCGCCGCGAAAGCTTGCCCGCAGGTTCGAATCGGCTAGCGCCGCGCGCGCGTTCGCCTTGAAGTCGCGCGACGGATAGTAGGTGAGGGTGGCTTCGTTCATGCGTCGGCCTCCAGCTCGGCCAGGTCGATCTCGTCGGGCAGCACGGCCAGCACCACCAGCTCGCGCGGGCCGTGCGCGCCGTAGGCGACGGTCTGCTGGATGTCGGAGGTCTTGGACGGGCCGGAAATCAGCAGCGCGTTGGTCGGCATGCCGGCTGCCCAGTTCTCCGCGCTCATCGCCGAGAAGAAGTCCGGGTACAGCGTGCGGGTGTCGAACAGCGCGAAGTGGATAGGCGGGACGAGGCTCATCGTGCGCGGCTCGTGCTCGTCGGGCCAGGCGATCAGCGAGCCGGTCAGCGCGATGCCGGCGCGCACGCGGGTGAAGGCGGCGTCGACCTCGTTGAACAGCGTCGCTTTCCAGCCGTCGATGGTCTGGTCGAAGCCGAGGCGCAGCGGCGGCTCGGCCAACTCGGCCAGCGCGGCGGCGGCGCGCGCGCCGTGCGCGGTGGAAGGAGCCAACAGCAGCGTCCTGATCCCGCGCGCGGCGACTTGTTCGGCCAGCGTTCGCGGCCAGTCGGACTCGCGCACCCACAGCACCTCGGTGCGCACCGCGCGCATCAGCGCGGCCCAGTGCTTCAGCGCCGCGAGGCCGGTTAGTTTCGGGGTGCCGGCGTAATAGGCGGCGACGTCGGGGGCGGGCGGCGCCGAACGCGGCGCGGCGCGCAGCTTGGTCAGGATATTCTCGCGCGCGCTCATGCCGCCCCTCCGGTCCGCTTCAGCAAGAAGGTCGCCAGGTGTTCGCCGGCGAAGGTGTCGCCGTCTTTTGCCAGCTTGCCGTTGATGTTCATCATGCAGCCGCAGTCGGCGGTCACGAATTGCGCGGCGCCGCTGTCCTTCAGCGCGGCAGCCTTGTCGGCGACCATCGCGCCGGCGATGTCGGGGTGGCGCACCGAGAACACGCCGCCGAAACCGCAGCACTCCGCTTCGCGCTCGTGCACCACGCGTTTGACGTTGGCGAGCCGGTCGATCAGCGCCCAGCCGTTGACGTGGGTGTTCATTTCGCGGCGCGCGCTACAGGAGGTGTGCACCGCCAGCGTCAGCGGTTGGCCGAGGTCGGTCGGCTGCCAGTCGAGCGTGTTGAGGAGGAAATCGGCGAATTCGACGATGCGGCCGGCGACTTCCTTCGCGCGCGCCTCGTCGGGCGTGCCGGCGAAAAGGGTGGGCCAGTGGTGCTTCATCATGCCGGCGCAGGAGCCGGACGGCACGACGATGGGCCACGCCTCGGGGAACAGGTCGAGCTGGGCGCGCGCCACCCGGCGCGCGGCGGCGACCTCGCCGCTGGTGTAGGCCGGCTGGCCGCAGCAGCTTTGCGCGTCCGGGTAGTGCACGCGCACGCCTTCGCGCTCGATCAGCGTGACGGCGTCGAGTCCGGCCTGCGGCTGGAAGACGTCGATCAGACAGGTGCCGAAGAAGTACACGTCGGCGGGCGGTCGTTTCTGGCTCACGGCGGCGTTCCGTTGGTTAATTGGTAAGACCAATGATTTGGCGATAACTGCAATCTAGAGCGAACGGTACGCGCTGTCAATGCGCGTTATCTCGGGAGCGCTTGGCTAGCCGTCGCACACGTCTTATAATTGGTCTTACCAATTGTTGGGCGCTGGCCTTGCAGTCGCCGCTTCGTGGCGTCGCGCGCGCCGGCGCGGCGCTGGCCGCCGGCGTGTCGCGGCTGGCAAAATGTCGTCTTTGGGCAACAGGGTGGGTGCGATGGGATATCAGCGGGTGAACGTGCCGCGTCTGTCCGACGAAATCATGCGGCAACTGGAGGAGCGCATCCTCGGCGGCGCGCTCAAGCCCGGCGACCGGCTGCCGCCAGAGCGCGTGCTGGCCGAGGAACTCGGCGTGTCGCGCCCGTCGCTACGCGAGGCGATCCAGAAGCTCGCCGCGCGCGGCCTGTTGCAAAGCCGGCAGGGCGGCGGCACCTACGTGACCGACCAGCTCGGCGCGTCCTTTTCCGACCCGTGGCGGCAGATGCTGTCCAGCCACCCGCAGTTGCAGGACGACGTGCTCGAGTTCCGCCGCGTGCTCGAGGGCACGGCGGCGGCGTTCGCCGCGCAGCGCGCGACCGACGCCGACCTGGTGCGGCTGGACGCGCTGATGGACGCGCTCGAACAAAGCTACGGCGGCGCCGACCTCGCCGCGCAGGCGGCGGCCGACGTCGCCTTCCACCTCGGCGTCGCCGAGGCCTCGCACAACATCCTGTTCGCGCACCAGATCTCGAGCCTGCTGACGACGCTGAACACGCACGTGAAGGACAATATCGCGAATCTGTTCAACGTCGGCCCGGTGTCGGACGAGCTGTTGTCGCAGCACCGCGCGATCTGGCGCGCGATCAAGGAGCGCCGCCCGGCGGCGGCGCGCGAGGCGGCCGAGGCGCACATCGACTTCGTCGCCGACACGCTCGACCAGCTCAAGACCGAGGCCGAGCGCCGCGAGCGCGCGCTGGCGCGGCTCGCCCACCACGACACCGGCCGCTGATCCGCCCCGCGTTCCGCGATGCGAAAAAGGCTCGGCCAACCTTCAAGGGTTGGCCGAGCCTTTTTCGTGCGGCGGCGCGCTTCAGCCGCGCCGCACCCAGACCACCTTGCCGTTCTCGACGCCGAGGTTGCGCCGCTCGGGGCGGTAGTCCATCGTGCCGGGCAGGCTCTGCCCGTCGCGCTGGGAGACCCGCCAAGGGCAGCCGGCGAGTAGCGCGCCGGCATCGGCCTCGGTCTTGCCGACCAGCGTCGCGTCGTCGAGCCGCGCGCAGGCGTGGCCGTGTTCGTGGCCGTGCTGGGCGCGGTGCCGTTCGTGCGGCACGCCGGGCGCGGCGCAGGCGGCCAGCGCCAGCAGCGCGGCGAGAGGGGGGAGTGTCTTCATCGCGTTCTCGCTTCGGACAGGGGGCGGCGAGGGCGTGTCGGCGTCGGGGCTATTCGACCCGCACCGCGGTGCCGGACACGCTGACCATCAGCATGCTGCCGGCCTGGCCGACGACCTCGTAGTCGAGGTCGACGCCGACCACCGCGTTGGCGCCGAGCGCGCGCGCCGCGTCCTCGACCTCGGCCAACGCGATCTGGCGCGCCTTCTTCAGCTCGTTCTCGTAGGCGGCCGAGCGGCCGCCGACGATGTCGCGGATGCTGGCGAACAGGTCCTTGAAGATGTTGGCGCCGACGATGGCCTCGCCGGTGACGATGCCCTTGTATTCGACGATGCGTTGTCCTTCGACGCTCGGCGTGGTGGTCACGATCATGGTGCTCTCCTGTCGGGGGAAGGGGTGGCCGGGGCCGCCGCGGCGGCCCCGGGTGTCAGGCCTGGCCCAGCAGCTCGCGCAGCACGTAGGGCAGGATGCCGCCGTGGCGGTAGTAGTCGACCTCGATCGGCGTGTCGATGCGGCACAGCACCGTCACCCGCTCGCTGCCGCCGTCCGGGCGATGGACGACCAGCGTCATGTCCTGCTGCGGCTTGAGCGCGTCGGTCACGCCGTCGATGTCGAAGGTCTCCTCGCCGCTGAGCTTCAGGTCTTCCCAGCCGTCGCCGCCCTTGAACTGCAAGGGCAGCACGCCCATGCCGACGAGGTTGCTGCGGTGGATGCGCTCGAAGCTCTTGGCGACGACCGCCTTCACGCCCAGAAGCTGCGTGCCCTTGGCCGCCCAGTCGCGGCTCGAGCCGGTGCCGTATTCCTCGCCGGCGAACACCACGGTCGGTACGCCGCGCGCGCTGTACGCCATCGCCGCGTCGTAGACGGTGGTCTGCGCGCCGTCGAGCAAGGTGTAGCCGCCCTCGACGCGGCTGCCGTCCGGGTTGGCCGGCAGCATCAGGTTCTTGATCCGCACGTTGGCGAAGGTGCCGCGGATCATCACCTCGTGGTTGCCGCGCCGGCTGCCGTAGCTGTTGAAGTCGGGTTTTGCCACGCCCTCGGCCAGCAGGTATTGCCCGGCCGGCGTGCTCTCCTTGAACGAACCGGCCGGCGAGATGTGGTCGGTCGTCACCGAGTCGCCGAGCATCAACAGCGCACGCGCGCCGCGAATCCCGGGCAGCGCGCCAGGCGTCATCGTGAAGCCGTCGAAGAACGGCGGCCTGGCGATATAGCTCGACTTCGGCCAACTGTAGACCTCGCCGGTGGGCGCGGCGATCGCGTTCCACAGGTCGTGGTCGCGCGTGAGGTCGGCGTACAGGCGCCGGTAGGTGTCGGCGTCGAGCGCGGCGTCCAGGAGCGCGGCGACCTCGTCGCTCGAGGGCCAGACATCCTTCAGATACACCGGCGCGCCGTCGCTGCCGGTGCCCAAAGGCTCGCTCGTCAGGTCGATATTGGCGCGCCCGGCCAGCGCGAAGGCGACCACCAGCGGCGGCGAGGCGAGGAAGTTGGCCTTGATGTTCGGGTGGATGCGCGCCTCGAAGTTGCGGTTGCCCGACAACACCGCCGCGCAGACGAGGTTGTTCTGCACGATCGCGTCGTTGAACTCGGGTCTGAGGTCGCCGGCGTTGCCGATGCAAGTCGTGCAGCCGTAGGCGGCGACGTTGAAGCCCAGCTTGTCGAGGTAGGGCTGCAGACCGGTCCTGGCGAGGTATTCGCCGACCACGCGCGAGCCCGGCGCGAGGCTGGTCTTGACGCGCGGGTGGACGGTCAGCCCCTTTTCGACCGCCTTCTTGGCGACGAGGCCGGCAGCCAGCAGCACGCCCGGGTTCGAGGTGTTGGTGCAACTGGTGATCGCGGCGATCAGCACGTCGCCGTGGCCGAGGTCGATCGAGCCGCCGTCGGCCGGTGCGACATGGTCGGAGGTCGGCCGGTTGTCGACCATCTCGACGACGTTGCGCGCCGCGCCCGCGCCGCCGAGCGCCTGCGCGTCGTCGTCGGACGCGCGCCCCTTGCCGCCGGCGGTGTAGCGTCGGCCGAGTTCGGCGGCGGCGCGGCCGAAGCCGTTGTCGGCGACCGGCGCCGACAACAGCCGCTCGAAGGTCGATTTCATCGCCGGCAGCGCGATGCGGTCCTGCGGGCGCTTCGGGCCGGCGAGGCTGGGCACGATGGTCGCAAGGTCCAGCGCCAGCGTCTTCGTGTAATCGATGTCGCCGGCGCGCGGCACGCCGAACAGGCCCTGCGCGCGGAAGTAGGCCTCGAAGCGCTCGACCTCGGCGTCGTCGCGCCCGGTGCGGCGCATGTAGTCGACGGTTTTCTCGTCGACCGGGAAGAAGCCCATCGTCGCGCCGTACTCGGGTGCCATGTTCGCGATCGTCGCGCGGTCGGTGACGGTGAGGCTGGCGGTACCGTCGCCGAAAAACTCGACGAACTTGCCGACCACCTTCTCGCGGCGCAGCAGCTCGGTGATCGTCAGCACCAGGTCGGTGGCGGTGATGCCTTCGGCCAACT
Organism: Crenobacter luteus; assembly: GCF_004345725.1. GTDB lineage: Bacteria > Pseudomonadota > Gammaproteobacteria > Burkholderiales > Chromobacteriaceae > Crenobacter > Crenobacter luteus. Next base: position 17,642 of record NZ_SLXG01000004.1, read on the forward strand.
TGCCGGTCAGCTCGACGCCGACCACGTCCGGCGTCAGGAAGTACACCGGTTGGCCGAGCATGCCGGCCTCGGCCTCAATGCCGCCGACGCCCCAGCCGACCACGCCGACGCCGTTGATCATCGTCGTGTGGCTGTCGGTGCCGACCAGCGTGTCCGGGTAGAGCACGCCGTCCTTCTGCTGCACGCCGCGGAACAGGTATTCGAGGTTGACCTGGTGCACGATGCCGACGCCGGGCGGCACGACCTTGAAGGTGTCGAACGCCTGCATCCCCCATTTCATGAACTGGTAGCGCTCGGTGTTGCGCGCGAATTCGAGCTCCATATTGCGGCGCAGCGCGTCGGGCGTGCCGTACTCGTCGATCATCACCGAGTGGTCGACGACGAGGTCGACCGGCACCAGGGGCTCGATCGTCTTCGGGTTCTTGCCCTGCGCCTGGGCGACGTTGCGCATCGCCGCGAGGTCGGCCAGCAGCGGCACGCCGGTGAAGTCCTGCAGCACCACGCGCGCGACGACGAAGGGGATCTCGTCGCTGCGCGGCGCGGTCGCGCCCCAGTTGGCCAACTGCTTCACGTGCTCGGCCGTCACCTTCTTGCCGTCGCAGTGGCGCAGCACCGCCTCGAGCACGATGCGGATCGACACCGGCAGCCGCGACACGCGGCCGACGCCGGCCGCCTCCAGCGCCGGCAGGCTGAAGTAGGAAAAAGTCTGGCCGCCGGATAAAGAGAGCGACTGGCGGGTGTGCTCGAAGGCGTGGGTCATGGCGAACTCCTTGTGCGCCCGTGGCCGGGCGGGGCGGGAATGACGGGTGAAACCATCCTCTAAGTCTATGGCTCGTCATCGCCGCCAGGGCAAGGTCGCCCGGCTATCAACGGCCCTTGAGGGCATCGGCGCGCGCCTCCAGCCAGTTGCAGAAAGCGTGGATGGCGGCGTCGTCGGCCGCCGCGCGCGGCACGATCCAGCAGTAGTCGCGCACCGGTACCGCAGGCGCCGCCAGCGGCGCGACGAGCCGGCCGGCGTCGATCTCGCTCTGCGCCATCGGCAGCGGGCCGAGCACGACGCCGAGGCCGTCCATCGCGGCCCTGAGCGCCAGGTAGAAGTGGTCGAAATGGATCGTCGCCGCGGGCTTGAGTTCCGGCACGCCGGCGAGCGTCAGCCAGCGCTGCCAGGCGGTCGGCCGGGTGTCGGCGTACAAGAGCGTGTGCTGGGCGAGGTCGGCCGGCTGGCGCAGCGGGTGTCGTTCAAGCAGGGCGGGGGCGCACAGGGGGCGTTCCCATTCGTCGAGGAAGGGCTTGGCGATATAGCCCGGCCAGTCGCCGGGGCCGCGGCGGATCGCGACGTCGAACGGCGCGTCGAGCCGGCCGATGTCGCGGTCCGAGGTCATGATCCTGAGGTCGATCTCGGGACAGTCCGCGCGGAACGACGCCAGCTGCGGCAACAGCCAGAACATCGCCAGCGTCGGCGTCGAGTTGATCGTCAGCCGCCGCTGCCGCTCGGGCTGCAACAGTTGCGAGGTCGCGTTCGCGATCAGGTCGAGGCCGTCCTGCACCTGGACGAGGTAGCGCCAGCCGGTGTCGGTCAGCCTGACGCGCCCGCCGGCGCGCTCGAACAGCTTGACGCCCAGCCAGTCTTCGAGCTGCTTGATCTGCTTGCTCACAGCGCCGTGGGTGACGAAGAGTTCGCCCGCGGCGGCGGAAAAGCTTTCCAGCCGCGCCGCAGCCTCGAAAATGCGCAGCGCGTTGAGGGGAGGATAGGTAGCCATGCTGTGATTTTATCTCACAGCCGCTGTGGCGATTACTCGTTTGTCGGAACGGGGCGGACGGCGTTAATCTTGCGTCCAATACCCTGGGTTCGAAAAATCCGATTCCGGCGTTGGCCTCGGCCAACATTTTGCCAATTCCGCAAAAGAGGTCACCTCCATGCTCGAAGCCTACCGTCAGCACGTCGCCGAGCGCGCCGCGCTGGGCATCCCGCCGCTCCCGCTGTCCGCCCGCCAGACCGAAGAACTGGTCGAGTTGCTGAAAAACCCGCCGGCCGGCGAAGGCGAGACCCTGGTCGAGCTGATCACCCACCGCGTGCCGCCGGGCGTCGACGACGCCGCCAAGGTCAAGGCGTCCTTCCTCGCCGCCGTGGCCGAAGGCACCGTGTCCTCGCCGCTGATCTCGCGCGAGAAAGCCACCGAGCTGCTCGGCACCATGGTCGGCGGCTACAACATCAAGCCGCTGATCGACCTCCTGGACGACGCGGCGCTGGCGCCGATCGCCGCCAACGGCCTGAAAAAGACCCTGCTGATGTTCGACGCCTTCCACGACGTGAAGGAGAAGATGGACAAGGGCAACGCCTTCGCGCGCGAAGTGGTCGAATCCTGGGCCAACGCCGAGTGGTTCACCAGCCGCCCGGAAGTGGCCGAGAAGATCACCGTGACCGTGTTCAAGGTGCCGGGCGAGACCAACACCGACGACCTGTCGCCGGCCCCGGATGCGTGGAGCCGCCCGGACATCCCGTTGCACTACCTGGCGATGCTGAAGAACACCCGTCCGGGTGCGGCCTTCGTGCCGGAAGAAGACGGCAAGCGCGGCCCGATCGCCTTCATCGAAGAACTGAAGAAGAAGGGTCATCTGGTCGCCTACGTCGGCGACGTGGTCGGCACCGGTTCGTCGCGCAAGTCCGCCACCAACAGCGTGATCTGGGCCACCGGCGAGGACATCCCCTTCGTGCCGAACAAGCGCTTCGGCGGCGTGTGCCTGGGCGGCAAGATCGCCCCGATCTTCTTCAACACCCAGGAAGACTCCGGCGCGCTGCCGATCGAAGTCGACGTGTCGAAGATGGAGATGGGCGACGTGATCGACATCTACCCGTACGCCGGCAAGGTCGAGAAGAATGGCGAGAAGATCGCCGAGTTCGCGCTCAAGTCCGACGTGATCCTCGACGAAGTGCGCGCCGGCGGCCGCATTAACCTGATCATCGGCCGCGGCCTGACCGCCAAGGCGCGCGAAGCGCTGAATCTCCCGGCTTCCGACGTGTTCCGTCTGCCGAAGGCGCCGGCCGATTCCGGCAAGGGCTTTTCGCTGGCGCAGAAGATGGTCGGTCGCGCCTGTGGCCTGCCGGAAGGCCAGGGCGTGCGCCCGGGTACCTACTGCGAGCCGAAGATGACCACCGTCGGCTCGCAGGACACCACCGGCCCGATGACCCGCGACGAGCTCAAAGACCTCGCCTGCCTCGGCTTCTCGGCCGACCTGGTGATGCAGTCCTTCTGCCACACCGCCGCCTATCCGAAGCCGGTCGACGTGAAGATGCACAAGGAGTTGCCGGCCTTCATCAGCACCCGTGGCGGCGTCGCGCTGCGCCCGGGCGACGGCGTGATCCACTCGTGGCTGAACCGCCTGTTGCTGCCGGACACCGTCGGCACCGGCGGCGACTCGCACACCCGTTTCCCGATCGGCATCTCCTTCCCGGCCGGCTCGGGCCTGGTGGCCTTCGCCGCCGCGACCGGCGTGATGCCGCTCGACATGCCGGAGTCGGTGCTGGTGCGCTTCAAGGGCGAAATGCAGCCGGGCGTCACGCTGCGCGACCTCGTCAACGCGATCCCGCTGTACGCGATCCGCCAGGGCCTCTTGACCGTGGCCAAGGCCGGCAAGAAGAACGTCTTCTCCGGCCGCATCCTCGAAATCGAAGGGCTGCCGAACCTGAAGGTCGAGCAGGCGTTCGAGCTGTCCGATGCGTCGGCCGAGCGTTCCGCCGCCGGCTGCACCGTGCGCCTCGCCAAGGAGCCTATCGTCGAGTACCTGAAGTCGAACATCACGCTGATGAAGGTGATGATCGCCGACGGCTACCAGGACGCGCGTACCCTCGAGCGTCGCATCAAGGCGATGGAAGAGTGGATCGCCAACGGCGAACTGCTGCAGCCGGACGCCGACGCCGAGTACGCCGCCGTGATCGAGATCGATCTGGCCGACATCCACGAGCCGATCGTGGCCTGCCCGAACGACCCGGACGACGTGAAGACGCTGTCCGAAGTCGCCGGCGCCAAGATCGACGAAGTGTTCATCGGTTCGTGCATGACCAACATCGGCCACTTCCGCGCCGCTTCCAAACTGCTGGAAGGCAAGCGCGATATCCCGGTCAAGCTGTGGGTGGCGCCGCCGACCAAGATGGACGCGCAGGAGCTGACCCGCGAAGGCCACTACGGTGTGTTCGGCACCGCCGGCGCGCGCACCGAGATGCCGGGTTGCTCGCTGTGCATGGGCAACCAGGCGCAGGTGCGCGAAGGCGCAACCGTGATGTCGACCTCGACCCGCAACTTCCCGAACCGTCTGGGCAAGAATACCAATGTGTATCTGGGTTCGGCCGAACTGGCGGCGATCTGCTCGAAACTGGGCCGTATCCCGACCAAGGAGGAGTACATGGCCGATATCGGCGTGATCAACCAGAACGCCGCCGACGTCTACAAGTACATGAACTTCGACCAGATCGAAGAGTTCAGGGAAGTGGCCGACACCGTCAAGCTGTAAGCACGGCGAAGCCGCGCAAGGTTGGCCGAGGAGGCCCGCCTTGCCGCGCGCCGGCTTTAGCACGATGCCCCGCACGACGCGGGGCATTTTTTTTGCGTTTTCCGTCGCGCTTGGCCAGTCAGGTGGCTCCTGGGGCGGGCGGCGCCAGCTCCCGTGCCGCCGCCTTGCGCTAGACTGCTTCGCAGCAAACGGAAAAAAGGAGACCCGGCATGCAAGCGGCCCAGATCGATGCGCTGATGAAGATGGTCGGCGGCCCGCGCGACAGCGCGCTCTTGCGTTTCTCGATCGGCAGCGCGCTGGTGTCGGCGGGACGGCCCGCCGAGGCGGTGGCGCATCTCGAACAGGCGCTCGCCTGGCAGACCGACTATTCGGCGGCCTGGAAGCTGCTCGGCCGCGCGCGCGCCGAGTCGGGCGACGCGGCCGGCGCGATCGACGCCTATCGGCACGGCATCGCCGTCGCCGAGGCGCGCGGCGACGTGCAGGCGGCCAGGGAAATGACGGTGTTCCTGCGCCGCTTGGAAAAACAGCAGGCCGGCGGCTAGCAGCCGGGCCGTTTGCGGCGCGGTGCGCGTCGTTTCACCGTCGCCCTTTGCGGCTGGGCTGGCGTCCCCGCCGGACAGCGCTGCGCCCCGGGCGCAGCTCGTCCATGCTCTTGTCTTTTGACGCCCCGCTGGCTTAGAGCCGCTAACAAAACCTACTTTCCCCGCGAGCCGGTGCATGCCGGATCAAGACCTTACGGTTGCTCGATTGAGGTTTTGTTAGCGGCTCTTAGCGCAGGAGTGGATCGGCGACTGTCCGTGCCCCGCAGTGGCCTTTGTCTGCCGTCGGGGGCGGGGCCGTGTAGCCGGTCCGGCCATACCCTCGGCCAAACTTGTCCTGCCGGCCTGTCCGCATTCCTTCCCTCGCCCCTTGCGCCTTCGCACTCCAACATCCGCTCGACTAAAACGATAGGGCGACGCGCGCTCGTGGCCGGCGCGGGTTCAGGGTCATCCCTGTGTCGTTTTCGACGCGCCGGAGCAGGGTGGCGCAGATAAAATACTTTATATTGTCGGACAATATATTTTCTGCAATGTTAAGATGCGCGGCATCGCCGCCCCGTCCGGGGCATGCATTTGCCTGGAGCCGATTCCATGACCTTCGAGCCTTTCGCCCACGCGCAGTCCGAGCTGCGCGACGCCATCACCGCCGCCTATCGCCAGGATGAACGCGACTGCGTGCGTGCGCTGCTGCCGCAGGCGGCGCTGCCGTCCGAGCAGGTCGCCGCGATCCAGGACCTGGCGCGCCGCCTGGTGACGCAGGTGCGCCGCGAGCGTACCAAGTCGAGCGGCGTCGACGCGCTGATGCACGAGTTCTCGTTGGCGAGCGAGGAGGGCGTCGCGCTGATGTGCCTCGCGGAGGCGCTGCTGCGCATCCCCGACCGCGAGACCGCCGACAAGCTGATCCGCGACAAGATCAGCAAGGGCGACTGGAAGGCCCATCTGGGCAACAGTTCGTCGCTGTTCGTCAACGCCGCGGCGTGGGGCTTGCTCGTGACCGGCAAGCTGGTGTCGTCGGCCAGCGAAACGGGTCTGTCGAGCGCGCTGACCCGCCTGATCGCCAAGGGCGGCGAGCCCTTGATCCGCAAGGGGGTGGATCTGGCGATGCGCATGCTCGGCAAGCAGTTCGTCACCGGCGAGACGATCGAGGAGGCGCTCGCCAACGGCCGCGAGCGCGAGGCGCGCGGCTACCGTTTCAGCTACGACATGCTAGGCGAGGCGGCGATGACCGAGGCCGACGCGCAGCGCTACCTGAAGGACTACGAGACCGCGATCCACGCGATCGGCCGCGCGTCGAACGGCCGCGGCGTCTACGAGGGTCCGGGCATCTCGGTCAAGCTGTCGGCGATCCACCCGCGCTACGCGCGCGCCAAGCACGAGCGCGTGATGAGCGAGCTGTTGCCGCGCCTGAAGGGCCTGTTCCTGCTGGCCAAGCAGTACGGCATCGGCCTCAACATCGACGCCGAGGAGGCCGACCGCCTCGAGCTGTCGCTCGACCTGGTCGAGGCGATCGCGCGCGACCCGCAACTGGCCGGCTTCAAGGGCATCGGCATCGTCGTGCAGGCCTACCAGAAGCGCTGCCCCTACGTGATCGACTACCTGGTCGAGCTGGCGCGCGCTACCGGCCACCGCTTCATGGTGCGCCTGGTCAAGGGCGCCTACTGGGACGCCGAGATCAAGCGCGCGCAGGTCGACGGCCTCGACGGCTACCCGGTCTACACGCGCAAGGTCTACACCGACGTCGCCTACCTCGCGTGCGCCAAGCGCCTGTTGGCTGCGCAGGACGCGATCTACCCGCAGTTCGCGACCCACAACGCCTACTCGCTCGCCGCCGTCTACAAGATGGCCGAGGGCAAGGACTACGAATTCCAGTGCCTGCACGGCATGGGCGAGACGCTGTACGACCAGGTGGTCGGCTCGGCCAACCTTGGCCGCGCCTGCCGCATCTACGCGCCGGTCGGCTCGCACGAGACGTTGCTGGCCTACCTGGTGCGCCGCCTGCTCGAGAACGGCGCCAACAGCTCGTTCGTCAACCGCATCGTCGACGAGTCGGTGTCGATCGACGAGCTGGTCGCCGACCCGGTCGCCGAGGCGCTGGCGCTCGACGGCGCGCCGCACGCCAAGATCCCGCTGCCGGTCGACCTGTACGGCGGCGTGCGGCTCAATTCGCGCGGCATCGATCTGTCGAACGAGCACGCGCTCGCCCGTCTCGACGCCGAGCTGGCCGAGTCCGAGCAGACGCTGTGGCGCGCGGTGCCGATGCTGGCCGGGCGCGACGGCGGTCACGGCGGCGAGGTGCAGCCGGTGCGCAACCCCGCCAACCATCACGACCTGGTCGGCGAGGTGGTCGAAGCCGGCCTCGACGACGTCGAGGCGGCGCTGGCCGCCGCGCACGAGGCGGCCGACGACTGGGCGGCGACGCCGGTCGACGAGCGCGCCGACTGCCTCGAGCGCATGGCCGACCTGATGGAGCAACGCATGGGCGTGCTGATGGGGCTGGCGGTGCGCGAGGCCGGCAAGACGCTGCCCAACGCGATCGCCGAGGTGCGCGAGGCGGTCGACTTCTGTCGCTACTACGCGTCGCAGGTCAGGCTGAACTTCGACAACGTCGCCGAGCCGGCGATCGGCCCGGTCGTCGCGATCAGCCCGTGGAACTTCCCGCTGGCGATCTTCATCGGCGAGGTGTCGGCGGCTCTCGCCGCCGGCAACCCGGTGCTGGCCAAGCCGGCCGAGCAGACCGCGCTGATCGCCGCCGAGGCGGTGCGCCTGTTCCACGAGGCCGGCGTGCCGCGCGCGGCGCTGCAGTTCCTGCCCGGCCGCGGCGAGACCGTCGGCGCGGCGCTGACGCGCGATCCGCGCGTCGCCGGCGTGATCTTCACCGGCTCGACCGAGGTCGCGCAGATCATCAACAGAACGTTGGCCGAGCGCGCCGGCGACCCGGTGCTGATCGCCGAGACCGGCGGCATGAACGCGATGATCGTCGACAGCTCGGCGCTGCCCGAACAGGTGGTCGCCGACGTGCTCAGTTCGGCGTTCGATTCGGCCGGCCAGCGCTGCTCGGCGCTGCGCGTGCTCTACCTGCAGTCCGACATCGCCGACAAGGTGATCGAGATGATCGAGGGCGCGATGGACGAGCTCGTCGTCGGCAACCCGGCGCGGCTGTCGACCGACGTCGGTCCGGTGATCGACGCCGAGGCGCGCGGCAACCTGATGCGCCATATCGACGCGATGAAGGGCATCGCGAAGCGGACCCACCAGGCGCGCGTGCCGGCCGAGTGCGCCGACGGCACCTTCGTGCCGCCGACGCTGTTCGAGATCGACCACATCGGCCGCCTCAAGCGCGAGGTGTTCGGCCCGGTGCTGCACGTGATCCGCTTCGAGGCCAGCGAGCTGGCGCGTGTGATCGCCGAGGTCAACAGCAGCGGCTACGGCCTCACGCACGGCGTGCACAGCCGCATCGACGAGACCATCGACGCGATCGTGTCGCAGGTCGCCGCCGGCAACGTCTACGTCAACCGCAACATCGTCGGCGCGGTGGTCGGCGTGCAGCCCTTCGGCGGCGAGGGCCTGTCCGGCACCGGTCCGAAGGCCGGTGGCCCGTTCTACCTCTACCGCCTGTCGGCGGCCGCACAGTGGCACCCGTCGCTGAAGGCGCGTCGCACCGCGGCGACCCTGCCGGCGCTCGAGAGCCTCGCCGAGCTGCTGCCCAGGCTGCCGCTGACGCCGGAGGCGAGGGCGCGGCTCGCCAGCTGGCTGGGCCGGGCGCGCGCCGCCTCGCCGCTGGCCGACGAGGTCGAACTGCCGGGGCCGACCGGCGAGAGCAACTGGCTGCACTTCGCGCCACGCGGCGCCGTCGGCTGCCTCGCGTCCAGCGACGAGGCGCTGGTCGGCATGCTGATCGCGGCCTTTGCGACCGGTAACCGCGCCGTGCTGGCCGAGGGAGGGATCTCGGCTACGCTCAAGGCGGCGCTGGGCGGCGCGGTCTCCGTCGCGCCGGACCTCGCCGCGGCCGACGTCGCGGTGCTGCTGTTCGACGGCGCGCCGGCCGAGGCGGCCGCCCTGCGCCGGCGGCTCGCCGCGCGCGACGGTGCGCTGGTGCCGCTGGTGACCGCCAGCGACGACGGCGAATGGAATCTGCATCGGCTCGTGGTGGAGCGCGCGGTCAGCGTCAATACCACCGCGGCGGGCGGTAACGCCAGCCTGATGAGCCTGGAGGCCTGACCCGCCGGGCGGGAGCGCCCGGATGCTTGCCAAGCGTGACGTGGCGTGGAAATAATGTCCGTTACGTTTATCCAACGTGGTCGGTAAAACCGCCCGGCACATCCTGTCCGGGCGACATAAGCAAGTCTGCAAACATCAGAGGGAAACCATGCAATTGACCAAAATCACGACGTTGTCCGTCGCCGTCGCCGCTGCTCTGGCCGTTTCCGCCTGCGGCAAGAAGCAAGAAGCGCCGGCTGCAAGCGCCGAGGCCGGCACGCAGGTGGTGAAGATCGGCTTCGCCGCGCCGCTGACTGGCCCGCAGGCCCACTACGGCGAGGAATACAAGAACGGCGTGACGCTCGCCATCGAGGACGCCAACGCCGAGAAACCGACCATCGGCGGCAAGCCGGTGAGCTTCGAGCTGATCGCCGAGGACGATCAGGCCGACCCGAAAACCGCGACCCAGCTGGCGCAGAAGTTCGTCGACCAGCAGGTGAACGGCATCATCGGCCACTTCAACTCGGGCACCTCGATCCCGGCCTCCAAGATCTACTCCGACGCCGGCATCCCGATGATCGCGATGGCCACCGCGCCGCAGTTCACCCAGCAGGGCTTCAAGACCACCTTCCGCTCGATGACCTCGGACACCCAGCAAGGCTCGGTGATGGGCAAGTTCGTCGTCGACAAGCTGGGCGCCAAGAAGATCGTCATCGTCGACGACCGTACCGCCTACGGCCAGGGCCTGGCGGACGAGTTCGAGAAGGCGGTCAAGGCGGCCGGCGGCGAGGTGGTGAAGCGCGAGTTCACCAACGACAAGGCGACCGACTTCGCCGCGATCCTGACCAGCATCAAGGCGGTGAGCCCCGACGTGGTCTTCTACGGCGGCGCCGACGCGCAGTCCGCCCCGATGGCCAAGCAGATGAAGCGCCTCGGCCTGACCGCGCCGCTGGTGTCGGGCGAAATGACCAAGACCCCGACCTTCCTGAAGCTGGCCGGCAAGGAAGCCGACGGCACCATCGCCAGCCTGGCCGGCTTGCCGCTCGAGCAGATGCCGAAGGGCAAGGACTACGAAAGCCGTTACAAGGCGCGCTTCAATATGGATGTGGCGACCTACTCGCCTTACGGTTATGATGCGACCCGCGCCATGATCGACGCGATGAAGCAGGCCAACTCGGCCGAGCCGGCCAAGTACCTGCCGGTGCTCGCCAAGATCAGCCACACCGGCGTGACCTCGTCGAACTGGTCGTACGACGACAAGGGCGACCTGAAAGACGGCGGCATCACCGTCTACAAGGTCGAGAACGGCGAGTGGAAAGTGCTCGAGACCGTCGGTGGCGGCGCAGCGCCGGCCCCGGCTGCCGGCGCTTCCGCCGCGCAGTAAGTCTCCCGGTTCCTGATATTTCGGCCTCGGCCGGATTTCGACGGCGCAAGCGATGCTTGCGCCGTTTTTTTGCGCCCCGTTCGCGCCGCCGGGTGACGGATGGCGCACAATGAAAACGCGACCACCTGTTTCTCGGGCGCGCGAACGGGTCGTCCGCGGTTTCCATCCGCACGAAAGGAGTCAAGCATGACGCAGCAGGAAGCATTGATCCGTGCCTTGCCCAAGGTCGAGCTGCACCTTCACATCGAGGGCACGCTCGAGCCGGAAATGATGTTCGAGCTGGCGCGCCGCAACGGCGTCAAGCTGCCCTACGACAGCGTCGAGGCGGTCCGCAAGGCTTACGACTTCAGCAATCTGCAGTCCTTCCTCGACCTCTACTACGCCGGCGCCGGCGTGCTGATCACCGAGCAGGACTTCTACGACCTGACCTGGGCCTACCTGAAGCGCTGCCAGGCCGACAACGTCGTGCACACCGAAATCTTCTTCGACCCGCAGACGCACACCGAGCGCGGCATCGCCTTCGAGACGGTGCTTGCCGGCATCCGCCGCGCGCTCGACGACGGCCGGGCGCAACTGCGCATCAGCTCCAGGCTGATCATGTCCTTCTTGCGCCACCTGCCCGAGGAGGACGGCTTCAGGACGCTGGAGATGGCGCGCCCTCATCTCGACCGGATCGACGGCGTCGGCCTCGATTCGAGCGAGGTGGGCCATCCGCCGTCGAAGTTCGCGCGCCTGTTCGCCGAGTGCAAGGCGCTCGGCCTGCCGCGCGTCGCGCACGCCGGCGAGGAGGGACCGCCCGAATATGTGTGGGAGGCGCTCGACCTGCTGGACGTGTGCCGCATCGACCACGGCGTGCGCGCGCTGGAAGACGGGAAGCTGGTCGAAAGGTTGGCCGAGGCCCGGATGCCGCTGACGGTCTGCCCGTTTTCCAACGTCAAGCTCAGGGTGTTCGACAAGCTGTCCGACCACACGCTGCGCGTCCTGCTGCAAAAAGGACTGTGCGCGACGGTCAACTCCGACGATCCGGCCTATTTCGGCGGTTATGTGCAGGACAACTATCTGGGCTGCGCGCGCGAGCTGGGCTTGAGCGGCGGGGAGATCCTGCAGCTGGTCAAGAACGGTTTCGAGGCCAGCTGGCTTGAGGAGGGCGAGCGCGGCTGGTGGATGGGCGAGTGCGACATCATCGCCGAGAAATTCGGCGTCTGAGCTTGCCGGCAGGCGAACAGCAAAAAGCACTTCACGGCGGTCTGCCGTGAAGTGCTTTTTTTGTGGCCCGCCCGCCGCGTCCGGGCGGACTATTCGCCGGCGAAGAACACGTAACGGATCAGGAACAGCGCGGCGATGGTCCAGGCCGCCGGATGCACTTCCCTGGCCCGGCCGGAGAGCAGCTTGAGCGCGGCGTAGGCGATGAAGCCGAAGCCGAGGCCGTTGGCGATCGAGTAGGTGAACGGCATCGCCACCGCCGTCAGCGCGGCCGGGATCGCCTCGGTGACGTCGTTCCAGTCGACGTCGACCAGCTCGTGCAGCATCAGGCAGGCGACGTAGAGCAGCGCGGGCGCGGTCGCGTAGGCCGGGACCGAACCTGCCAGCGGCGCGAGGAAGAGCGCGAACAGGAACAGCACGCCGATGGTCAGCGCGGTCAGGCCGGTGCGGCCGCCGGCTTGCACGCCGGAGGCGCTCTCGATGTAGGCGGTGGTGCTGCTGGTGCCCAGCAGCGAGCCGACGAAGATCGCCGTGCTGTCGGCGAACAGTGCGCGACCGAGGCGCTTTTCGCGGCCGCCCTCGAGCAGGCCGGCGCGGCGCGCGACCCCCATCAGCGTGCCGGTGGCGTCGAATACCTCGACCAGCACCAGCACGAGGATGACCTGCAAAAAGCCGGTGTGCAGCGCGCCGAGGATGTCCAGTTGCAGGAAGGTCGGCGCGAGGCTGGGCGGCATCGAGAAGACGCCGGCGAACTGGTTGAGGCCGAGCGCCATGCTGAGGACGGTGACGGCGACGATGCCGATCAGGATCGCGCCGCGGACCCTGAGCGCGTCGAGCGCCGCGATGACGAAAAAGCCGAGGATGGCGAGCATCGCCTGCGGTGCATGCAGGTTGCCCATGCCGACCTTGGTCGCCGGGTTGGCGACGACGATGCCGGCGTTGCCCAGCGCAATGATGCCGAGGAAGAGGCCGATGCCGGCCGCGATCGAGCATCGCAATGACTTGGGCACGCCGGAAATCAGCCAGGAGCGCACGCCGGTGACCGTCAGCAGAATGAAGATGCAGCCGGAAATGAACACCGCGCCGAGCGCCTGCTGCCAGGTGTAGCCCATCGCGCCGACCACGGTGAAGGCGAAGAAGGCGTTCAGGCCCATGCCCGGGGCCATGCCGATGGGGTAGTTGGCGACGAAGGCCATCACGAAAGTGCCGATCGCCGCGGCCAGGCAGGTCGCGACGAACACGGCGTTCTTGTCCATGCCGGTGGTGCCGAGGATGGTCGGGTTGACGAAAATGATGTAGGCCATGGTCAGGAAGGTGGTGAGGCCGGCCAGGACCTCGGTGCGGGCGGTGGTGTTGTGCTCCCGCAGTTTGAACAGGCTCTCCAGCATGACGTTTCTCCTCGTGGCGTGGCGTTTTTTTCTTGCTTTTCCGGCGCGCGGTGAGCAGCGCGGTCATACCTTTTTCATAAGCACAATAATTATATGAAGGCACCGCCAGTCTGCCAGACGGCGCGGCACGGGGTCCGGCTGCCGCGGCGAGGGGCGTTGGTGGGCCTTACTTGAATACGCCGACGAGCTTGAGCAGGAAAATCAGTACCGCTGCGCCGAGCACGCCGAACAGCAGGCCGGCGAGCGAGAAGCCGCCGGCCGCGCCGGCCGCGCCGATGCCGAGCAGGTCGGCGAACAGCCAGCGGCCGAGCGCCGAGCCGATCACGCCGACGAGGATGTTGGCGATCACGCCCTGCTGGGCGTCGGTGTTCATGATCTTGCTCGCCAGCCAGCCGATCAGGCCGCCGACGACGAGGGTGACGATCCAGCCCACGGCGCGCTCCTTTGATGTCATGCGGATGAGGTTTTCTTCACCGTAGACGACGAGGAGCCGCCGGGCCAGCCGGCGCGCGCGCTTCAGCGACGCCCGGCGCGCAGGCCGAGCGCGTCCCAGCCCGCATGGCCGAGTTTTTTGAGCGTTTCGATATTCCGTTCGTAAATGTCCGCCGCATCGGGGAAGGCGGCCACGGCGCGCTCGATGCTGTCCTCGCGCAGCAGGTGCAGCGTGGGGTAGGGCGAGCGGTTGCTGTAGTTCTCGATATCGTCGATGTCGGTGCCGTCGAACTGGTAGTCGGGGTGGAAGCTCGCGACCTGCAGGATGCCGTCGAGGTCGAGCTGTTCGAGCGCCGCGTCGGCGACGTCGAGGAAGTCGTTGTAGTCGAGGAAGTCGGTCAGCGCCCAGGGGTGGATCAGCAGCGTGGTGTCGATCTTGTCCGGGCTGGCTTCGGCCAGGGTTTCGAGCTCGGCGACGAGCTCGGCCAGCAGCGCCTCGGCGTCCTCGGCGTGGCTGACCACGTAGCGGATCTGCTTCTTGACGTGCACCGCCTTCGCGAACGGGCACAGGTTGAGACCGATCACGGCCTTTTCCAGCCAGTCGCGGGTGGCGTCGACGATGGCGGGGTCGAATTCGGGACGGTCTTCGTCGGGAGCGCGGTACATGGGGGTCTTCCTTGTCTGGGGTCGGCGGTGCCGCGCGGCGGGCCAGCAGCCTGTCGAGCTGGTTGGCGAAGGCCTGGCGGTCGGCCTGCGAAAGCGCCGCCGGGCCGCCGGTGTCGACGCCGGCGGCGCGCGCCCGCCATTGTACCGGATCGCCGCCCAGGCCAAGAGCGCGTCTACAGCGCGAAGCGCCGGGCCGAGGCGTCGAGCGAGGCGGCCATCGCGTCGAGCCGGCGCACCGCGGCGACCGTCTGGCCGACCGCGTGCTGCGTCGCCTCGACCAGAGTCGCGACCTCCTCGATATTGCCGGCGAGGCTGGCGCCGGCGCGGCTCTGTTCGGCGGTCGCGACGGCGACGTTGCGGATCTGCGCCAGACAGTCGCCGGCCTGGCGCGACAGCGCGTCGAAGGTCGCGGCGGCCGCGCCGACCTCGCGTACCCCGTCGGCCACCGCCGGCTGGATCGCCGCCATGCGCGCCGACACGTCGGCGGTCTCGTCGACGACCGCCGCGACGATGCCGGCGATCTCGTCGGTCGCCTGCGCGGAGCGCTCGGCCAACTTCCTGACCTCGTCGGCGACCACGGCAAAGCCGCGGCCTTGTTCGCCGGCGCGCGCCGCTTCGATCGCGGCGTTCAGCGCCAGCAGATTGGTCTGGTTCGCGATGTCGCGGATGGTGCCGGCGATGCCGCTGATCTGCTGCGTGCGTTCGGCGAGCCGGCCGACCTGCCGGTTGACCTCGCCGACGTCGTGCGCGATGCCGGCGATGCGCGCCGACGCGTCGCGCGCGGTGGCGGCGCCGGCCTGCGCTTCGCCGGCCGAGGCCTGCGCGTCGGCCTCGGCGCGGCGCGCACCGTCGCAAACCTGATCGATGCTGACCGACAGCTGCTCGATCGCCGCGGCCGACGCCGTCGCGGTGGCGCTCGCGCGCGCGGCGCCGTCGTCGAGCACACCCGTCTCCCGCGCGAGCGACGCGGCGGTCTGCGCCAGTTCGCCGGACGCGGCGCGGATGTCGGCGATCATCGTCGCGAGATTCGTCTGCATCCGGCTCATCGCGGCCAGCAGGCTGCCGTCGGGGCCGCCCACCGCGATCGTCTCGCCCAGCCGCCCCTCGGCGATCGCGCCGACGACGGCGTTCGCGTACGCCGGTTCGCCGCCCAGCTCGTCGAAGATGGCGCGCGACATCCGGCGCAGCAGCACGACCAGGCCGAGCAGCGTCGCCGCCGCCAGCGCGAGCAGCCCGGCCGCCTGACGCCGGAACGCCGCGTCGATGTCGTCGACGAAGAAGCCGGTGCCTATGGTCCAGCCCCAAGGTTCGAAACGCACCACGCCGTTGAGCTTGGGGTAGAGCGCGTCGCCGTCGCCGCGCCGGCTTGCGATGACGGTGCTGCCGTAGCGGCTCTCTCTGAGCGCCTCGCGGTAGGCGTCCACCGTCGTGCGCCCGTCGGGCAGCCGCGCGCCGGTGTCGA
The DNA here is from genome assembly GCF_004345725.1 of Crenobacter luteus. Taxonomy (GTDB): domain Bacteria; phylum Pseudomonadota; class Gammaproteobacteria; order Burkholderiales; family Chromobacteriaceae; genus Crenobacter; species Crenobacter luteus. Next base: position 33,422 of record NZ_SLXG01000004.1, read on the forward strand.
CCTTGCCGACGCGGTCGGCGCGCGGGTGGAGCAGCATCACGTTGCCGTCGTCGCGCGCGAAGAAGTAGATGTCGTCGACCTTGAGCCGGCCGAGCGCCTCGGCCGCCTGCCGTTGCGCGTCGGCGCGCGTCAGGCGGCCGTCGCGCTCCAGCCGCTCGAAACGGGCGGCTGTGGCCTCGGCCATCTTCAGGAGCAGGGTGATCTGGTTTTTTTTCTCCGCGAGCAGATTGGTGCGGATCGAGTACAGCGAAAAGCCGCCGAGCAGGACGAGCCCGGCAAGGCAGGTGGCCGTGATAATCATCAGCCGGGTGGAAAGGCGCATGTTGACATTCCTTAGCGGGTGCGCCCGTGGAGGTGGGTGGGCGTCGGCCGGAAAATCTAGTCGGCATGCGCGTGGCTGACTATGTGGGAAATCCTGACGAGCCGAACCGGCTCGGCCAAGCCTGCCGCGGCCGGGCCGGCCAGGGCGCTACGCCGGTCGGCGGTCATGGCGGCCCAAAAAACGGGGCAGCCCTGTTGGCAGGGCTGCCCCGTTTCGATGCGCGGCCAGGCGTCGCCGGCCATCGTACGCCGCTCGTGCGTCTAGGCCGTGCGTCCGAAGCCCGACGCGGCGCTCATTCTTCGTCGACGTTCAGCGCGTTGATGCTGTAGCCGGCGTCGACGTAGGTGATTTCGCCGGTGATGCCCGAGGCGAGGTCGGACAGCAGGAAGGCGGCGGCGTTGCCGACTTCCTCGGTGGTCACGTTGCGGCGCAGCGGCGCGTCGTGCGCGACGTGCGACAGCAGCTTGCCGAAGCCGGCGATGCCGGAGGCGGCCAGCGTCTTGATCGGACCGGCCGAAATGCCGTTGCAGCGGATGCCGTCGCGGCCGACCGCGCTGGCGGTGAAGCGCACCGACGCCTCGAGGCTGGCCTTTGCGAGGCCCATCACGTTGTAGTTCGGGATCGCGCGCACCGCGCCGAGGTAGGACAGCGTCAGCAGCGCGCTGTTGCGGCCCTTCATCATCGGGCGCGCCGCCTTGGCCAGCGCCGGGAAGCTGTAGGCCGACACGTCGTGCGCGACCTGGAAGGCCTCGCGCGACAGCGAATCGAGGAAGTCGCCGTTCAGCGCCTCGCGCGGCGCGAAGGCGATCGCGTGGACGAGGCCGTCCAGCCCGTCCCAACGTTGGCCGAGGTCGACGAACAGTTGGTCGATTTCGGCATCGCTCTGCACGTCGCAGCGGAACACGAGGTCGCTGCCGAAGTCGGCGGCCATCTTGCGGACGCGGTCTTCCAGCTTGTCGACCACGTAGGTGAACGCCAGTTCGGCGCCTTCGCGGTGACAGGCCTGCGCGATGCCATAGGCGATCGAGCGGTCCGAAATCATGCCGGTAATCAGAATCTTTTTGCCTTGCAGGAAACCCATCGATGAGTCCTTGTTAGGGAAACGTGCCGGCATTATAACCATGCTTTGTTGGCGCGGCATCCCGGCGGCCGGCCGCGCAAAATCCGCCGGGGCTGGTCGCGGTGCGGGATTTGGTATTGAATAAAAGGCGCGCGCACCGTTATCCAGAGCGGGTGCGCACCCTTGACACGCAGCGACCACACCGCCATACCCCATACCCTATGCGCCTAAGACGTACGCCGATTTCCGTCCTGTTGCTGCTGGCGGCCTTGCCCGCCTCGGCGGCGCCCGCCATGGCCCTGGGTTACGCGCCGAAGTATCCCGCCGGTTTCCGTCATTTCGACTACGTCGACCCGGCCGCGCCCAAGGGCGGCCGGCTGGTGCTGCCGGCGCTGGGCGGCTACGACACGCTGAACCCTTACACGCTCAAGGGCGACAAGGAGGCGGGCGTCGGCGCGCTGACGGTCGAGACGCTGATGGAGCAGAGCCAGGACGAGCCCTTCAGCGTCTACCCGCTGATCGCGCGCGATATCGCGCTCGCGCCCGACAGGCTGTCGGTCACCTTCAAGCTCGATCCGCGCGCGCGCTTTGCCAACGGCCGGCCGGTCAGCGCCGCCGACGTGGTGTTCTCGTTCGACACGCTGACGCGCGACCCCGGCGCGACGCCGGGCTACCGCTTCTACTACGGCGACGTCGCGCGCGCGGTCGCGGTCGACCCGTTGACGGTGCGCTTCGACTTCAAGCGTCCGAACGCCGAGCTGCACCTGACGGTCGCGCAACTGCCGGTGTTCTCGCGCGCCTGGATTCCGAAGGGCAAGACCTTGGCCGACGTCGCGATGACGCCGCCGATCGGTTCCGGCCCCTACGCGCTGGCGGGCTACGCGCTCGGCCGCCAGAGCACCTTCGTGCGCCGGCCCGACTACTGGGCGCGCGATCTGCCGACCCGGCGCGGCATGTACAACTTCGACCGCATCGTTTACCGCTACTACAAGGACGAAACCGCCAGGCTCGAGGCGTTCAAGGCCGGCGAGTTCGACGTCTCGGCCGAGAACGTCGCCAAGCAGTGGGCGCGCGGCTATCGTGGCGCCAAGTTCGACGATGGCCGCATCGTCAAGAAGACGCTGCCGCACGGTGCGTCGTCCGGCATGCAGGGCTTCGTGTTCAACCTGAGGAACCCGCTGTTCGCCGACGTGCGCGTGCGCGAGGCGCTGACGCTGGCCTTCGACTTCGAATGGCTGAACCGCCAGCTGTTCTACGGTCAGTATCGTCGCAGCGACAGCTACTTCAGCAACAGCGAGATGGCGGCGCAAGGTTGGCCGAGCGAGGACGAACACGCCATCCTCGAGCCCTTGCGCGACAAGCTCACGCCCGAGGTGTTCGGTCTGGCGGTCAGGCCGCCGGTGTCGGACAGCCGCTACGGCGTGCGCGAGAATCTCAAGCGGGCACGCGAACTGCTGCTGGCTGCCGGCTGGCGCTACGACGGCGGCCGGCTGGTCGACGCGCGCGGCCGGCCGTTCCGTTTCGAGTTTCTCAGCTATTCGCGCACCTACGAGCGCGTCGTCGCGCAGTGGCAGAAGCAGCTGGCCAAGCTCGGCGTCGAGCTGACGGTGCGGGTGGTCGACCCGGCGATCTTCCAGCGCCGCATGAACGATTTTGCCTTCGACACCACCGTCGTCGTCTACGGTGCCAGTCAAAGCCCGGGCAACGAACAGCTGAACTTCCACAGTTGCCGGGCGGCGAAGACGCCCGGCTCGAGCAACTGGGCCGGGCTGTGCGACCCGGCCGTCGAGGCGATTCTGCCGCGCTTCCAGCATTTCGAGACCCGCCAGCAACTGGTGACGGCGGCGCGCGCGCTCGACCGCGTGCTGCGCGCCGGCCGCTACGTGGTGCCGAACTGGCACATTCCGTATCATCGCGTCGCGTGGTGGAACCGCTTCGGCCAGCCGGCGACGCTGCCGCGCTACTACGACGCCAGCAACTGGGCGATCCAGACCTGGTGGGCGAAGCCCGGGAGCTGATCGATGGGACACTACCTCGCCAAACGCCTGCTGCTGATGATTCCGACGCTGGTCGGCATCCTCGCGATCACCTTCGCGGTGATCCAGTTCGTGCCCGGCGGCCCGGTCGAGCAGATGGTGCAGACGCTGACGCACAGCGGTCTGGCCGGCGAGACCGCCGCCGCCGCGCCGAGCGCGCTGATGCGCGGCCAGGCCGGCCTGTCGCCCGAGGAGCTGGCCGAGCTCAACCGGCTGTACGGCTTCGACAAGCCGGCGCTGGAGCGCTTTTTCGACATGCTGGTCAGCTTCGCGCGCTTCGACCTCGGGCAGAGCTTTTTCCACCATCAGAGCGTCGGCGCGCTGATCGTCGACAAGCTGCCGGTGTCGATGACGCTCGGGCTGTGGACGTTTTTCCTCACCTATCTGATCTGCATCCCGCTCGGCGTCGCCAAGGCGGTGCGCGACGGCAGCCGCTTCGACCTCGTGACCAGTTCGGCGATCCTGGTCGCTTACGCGATCCCCGGCTTCGTGCTCGGCGTGCTGCTGCTGGTGCTGTTCGGCGGCGGCAGCTTCTGGCAATTGTTCCCGCTGCGCGGCCTGACCAGCGACAACTGGGCCGAGCTTGGGCCGCTGGACAAGGCGCTCGACTACCTGTGGCACATCGCACTGCCGGTGACCGCGTCGACGGTCGGCAACCTCGCGGTGATGACGCTGCTGACCAAGAACGTGTTCCTCGAAGAAATCCGCCGTCAGTACGTCTACACCGCGCGCGCCAAGGGCCTGTCGGAAAACGCCATCCTGTACCGCCACGTGTTCCGCAACGCGCTGATCCCGCTGATCACCGGCTTTCCGGCCGCCTTCATCGGCGCCTTCTTCACCGGCAGCCTCTTGATCGAGACATTGTTCTCGCTCGACGGGCTCGGGCTGCTGTCGTACGAGTCGGTGATCCGCCGCGACTACCCGGTGGTGATGGGCAGCCTCTACGTGTTCACGCTGCTGGGGCTGGTCGCCAAGCTGTTGTCCGACCTGTCCTATCTGTGGGTCGACCCGCGCGTCAGCTTCGAGGAGGGCGGTCGATGAGCCAGTCTCCCGCCGCGCGTGCCTGGGCGCGTTTCAAGAAAAACCGTCGCGCCTACGTCAGCCTGTGGCTGTTCGCCGTGCTGTTCGGCCTGTCGCTGTTCGCCGAGCTGTTGTCGAACGACAAGCCGCTAGCGGTGCGTTACCACGGCCAGTGGTACTGGCCGGTGCTCCAGGTCTACAACGAGACCGCCTTCGGCGGCGACTTCGATACGCCGACCGACTACCTAGACCCTTATATCCGCGACAGGTTGGCCGAGCCCGGCAACGTCGCCTTGTTCGCGCCCAACCACTACGGCGCCAACACGATCAACGAGTTCACCGCCAGCCCGAACCCGGCGCCGCCGTCCTCGGCCAACCTGTTGGGCACCGACGACCGCGGCCGCGACGTGCTGGCGCGGCTGGTGTACGGTTTCCGGCTGTCGGTGCTGTTCGCGCTGGCGCTGACCGTGGTCGGCACGCTGATCGGCGTCGCGATGGGCGCGTTGCAGGGCTATTTCGGCGGCCGCGTCGACCTGATCCTGCAGCGCGCCAGCGAGATCTGGGGCAGCCTGCCCGAGCTGTATCTGCTGATCATCCTCGCGTCCTTCTTCAACCCCAGCCTTGGCCTGTTGCTGGTGCTCTTGGCGCTGTTCGGCTGGATGGGGCTGGCCGACTACGTGCGCGCCGAGTTCCTCAAGAACCGCCAGATGGAATACGTGCTGGCGGCGCGCGCGCTCGGCGTCTCGAACGCGCGCATCATCTGGCGCCACCTGCTGCCCAACAGTCTGACGCCGGTGCTGGCCTTCCTGCCGTTCCGCGTCTCCGGCGCCATCCTCGCGCTGACCAGCCTCGACTTTCTCGGCCTCGGCGTGCCGGCCAGCACGCCCAGCCTCGGCGAGATGCTCGCGCAGGGCAAGGACAATCTCGACGCCTGGTGGATCGCGCTGTCCACCTTCACCGTGCTGACCGCGACGCTGCTCTTGCTGATCTTCATCGGCGAAGGGCTGCGCTCGGCGCTCGATACGCGCAAGGGCTGACCATGACGCTGCTGACCGTCGACAACCTCACCGCCGCCTTCGGCCAACACCGGGCCGTCAAGGGCGCGAGCTTCACGATCGCCGCCGGCGAGAAGCTCGCGCTGGTCGGCGAGTCTGGCTCGGGCAAGAGCGTCACCGCGCAGGCCATCCTGCGCCTGAATCCCGACGTGACGCTGTCGGGCCGGGCGCTGCTCGACGGCGACGACCTGCTGGCCTTGTCCGAGGCGCGGTTGCGGCGCGTGCGCGGCCGCGACGTCGCGATGATCTTCCAGGAGCCGATGAGCGCGCTGAACCCGGTGCAGACCGTCGGCGCCCAGATCGTCGAGGTGCTGAGCCTGCACCTGGGCCTGCCGGCGCGCGCCGCGCGCGACGAGGCAATCCGCCTGCTGGCGCGCACCGGTATCCCCGAGCCCGAGCGCCGGGTCGACGCCTACCCGTTCCAGCTCTCCGGCGGCCAGCGCCAGCGGGCGATGATCGCGATGGCGATCGCCGCCAAGCCCAGGCTGCTGATCGCCGACGAGCCGACCACCGCGCTCGACGTCACCGTGCAGGCGCAGATCCTCGCCCTCCTGGACGAGTTGCAGCGCGACTTCGGCATGGCGGTGCTGTTCATCACCCACGACCTCACCCTGGTGCGCCGTTTCGCCGACCGGGTCGCGGTGATGCGCGACGGCCAGATCGTCGAGACCGGCTCGGTGGCGGCGGTGTTCGCCGACCCGGCCCACCCCTATACCCGCGAATTGCTGGCGAGCCGGCCCGATCCGCTGGCCGAGCGGCACGATGCCGCGCCGGTGCGGCTGGCGGTCGACGGCCTGTCGGTGTCCTGCTCGCGCCGGCGCGGCTGGTGGCGCAAGGAGGCGGTGCCGGTGCTGCAGGACGTCACGCTGGCGGTGCCGGCCGGGCGCACGCTCGGCGTGGTCGGCGAGTCGGGCTCGGGCAAGACCACGCTCGCGCTCGCGCTGATGCGGCTGATCGACTCGCAAGGCCAGATCCGGCTCGACGGCGTGCGGCTCGATGCGCTCAAGGGCGAGGCGCTGCGCGCGACGCGGCGCGACTATCAGATGGTGTTCCAGGATCCGTTCGCGTCGTTGTCGCCGCGGCTGACAGTCGGCGATATCGTCGGCGAGGGCCTGGTGCAGCACGAACCGGGCCTGCCGCCAGCCGAGCGCGCGCTCAGGGTGGCGGCGACCCTGGCCGAGGTCGGTCTGTCCCCCGACGCGCTCGACCGTTATCCGCACGAATTCTCCGGCGGCCAGCGCCAGCGCATCGCGCTGGCGCGCGCGCTGATCCTCAAGCCGCGGCTGCTGATCCTCGACGAGCCGACCAGCGCGCTCGACGCGACGCTGCAAAAGCAGATGATCGCGCTGTTGCTCAAGCTGCAGCGCGACCACGGCTTGAGTTACCTGTTCATCAGCCACGACCTGGCGGTGGTGCGCGCGCTGGCGCACGCGGTGCTGGTGCTCAAGGACGGCCGCGTGGTCGAGGAGGGGCCGGCGGCGGCGCTGCTGGCCGCGCCGCGCGAGGCGTATACGCGCAGCCTCGTCGAGGCAGCCCGCCTCGGCGACGTGTCGCTGGCGGCGCCGCTCACTTGAAATCGGCGGCGTCACCCCCATTGCACTGGCATCCCGACGGCAGAAACTTGCCGCGCGCCTCGCGCGCTTGTTACCATCGGTGCTAACCGAACCGCTTTGATGATAAGAGGAAGCTATGAGCGATCTGATTCTGCACGTAACCGACGATTCCTTCGAACAGGATGTCCTGAAGGCCGATGGCCCGGTCCTGGTCGACTACTGGGCCGAGTGGTGCGGTCCGTGCAAGATGATCGCCCCGATCCTCGACGAGGTCGCCAAGGAGTACGAAGGTCGGCTGAAGATCGTCAAGCTGAACATCGACCAGAACGAACTGACCCCGCCGAAGTTCGGCATCCGCGGCATCCCGACGCTGATGCTGTTCAAGAACGGCGAAGTGGCGGCGACCAAGGTCGGCGCGCTGGCCAAGGGGCAGTTGGTCCAGTTCATTGACAGCCACCTGTAAACCTTCTATTCTCCGACGTAGTTCCGAAACGGGCGGCGCAAAGCCGCCCGTCCTGTATCTTCCCCGCATCCCGCTGTTCCCGCTCAAACCCTGTAGCCAAGGCTCACGCTCCTTCCCGTTATGCATCTATCCGACCTCAAGCATCTGCACGTCAGTGAACTCGTGGAGATGGCCATCGCCAACGAAATCGATGGCGCCAACCGCCTGCGCAAGCAGGACCTGATCTTCGCTCTCCTGAAAAACCAGGCCAAGAAAGGCGAGAGTATCTACGGCGAGGGCACGCTCGAGGTGCTGCCCGACGGGTTCGGCTTCCTGCGCAGCCCCGACACCTCGTACCTGGCCGGCCCGGACGACATCTACGTCAGCCCGAGCCAGATCCGCCGCTTCAACCTGCACACCGGCGACACCATCGAGGGCGAGATCCGCACGCCGAAAGAGGGCGAGCGCTACTTCGCGCTGGTCAAGGTCGACAAAGTGAACGGCGAGCCGCCGGAGAACGCCAAGCACAAGATCCTGTTCGAGAACCTGACGCCGCTGTTCCCGACCGAGCGCCTGCAGCTGGAGCGCGACATCAAGGCGGAGGAGAACACCACCAGCCGCGTGATCGACCTGGTCGCGCCGATCGGCAAGGGCCAGCGCGGCCTGCTGGTCGCACCGCCGAAGTCCGGCAAGACGGTGATGCTGCAGAACATCGCGCACGCGATCACCGCCAACCACCCGGAAGTCGAGCTGATCGTGCTCTTGATCGACGAGCGTCCCGAGGAAGTGACCGAAATGACGCGCTCGGTGCGCGGCGAGGTGGTCAGCTCGACCTTCGACGAACCGGCCACCCGCCACGTGCAGGTCGCCGAGATGGTGATCGAGAAAGCCAAACGCCTCGTCGAGCACAAGAAGGACGTGGTGATCCTGCTCGATTCGATCACCCGTCTGGCGCGCGCGTACAACACCGTGATCCCGGCGTCGGGCAAGGTGCTGACCGGCGGCGTCGACGCCAACGCGCTGCAGCGCCCGAAGCGCTTCTTCGGCGCCGCGCGCAACGTCGAGGAGGGCGGCAGCCTGACCATCATCGCCACCGCGCTGATCGACACCGGCAGCCGCATGGACGACGTGATCTACGAGGAATTCAAGGGCACCGGCAATATGGAGATCCACCTCGACCGCCGCATGGCCGAGAAACGGATCTTCCCGGCGATCAACATCAACCGCTCGGGCACCCGCCGCGAGGAGCTGCTGATCCCGCAGGACCAGTTGCAGCGCATCTGGGTGCTCAGGAAGCTGCTGTACCCGATGGACGACCTCGAGGCGATGGAATTCCTGCAGGACAAGATCCGCGCCACCAAGAACAACGCCGCCTTCTTCGACTCGATGCGTCGATAAGGCCCACGTGGTTTGCGGTTCGCAGAGCGCCGGACGGGGTCCGGCGCTCTTTCTTTTTGCGCGATAATCAAACGAAAGGCGGTGAAAATGGGGGGCGTAATGGCGGTGGACTGGTTCGCGGTGGCGGGGACGGCAGCGTTCACCTTCTCCGGCTATCTGGTCGGCGTGAGAAAGCATCTGGACGTGCTCGGCGTGGTGATCGTCAGCCTGCTGACTGCGATCGGCGGCGGGCTGATCCGCGACGCGCTGATCAGCCGCGTGCCGCGCGTGTTCTACGACACCGAGCCGCTGCTCGTCATCGGCGCGACGCTGTTCGTCGCCTGGGCGCTGCGCCTGCACCAGCGCGAAAACGAGCTGATCGCGCGGCTGTTCATCGTCGCCGATTCGATCGGCCTGGTCGCCTTCAGCCTGACCGGCGCGATGGTCGGCATCGAGCTCGACCTGAACGCCTTCGGCGTGCTGGCGCTGGCCTTCATCACCGCCGTCGGCGGCGGCATGGTGCGCGACATGCTGGTCAACGACATTCCCTTCATCCTGAATCAGGACTTCTACGGCACGGTCGCCATCCTGGTCGGCGGCGGCCTCTACCTGCTCGAGCGTTTCGGGCTGGCGACGCCGCTGAACCTGCAACTGCTGTTCTGGGGCGGGCTCGCGCTGCGGCTGATTGCGCACTGGAAAGAACTGACGCTGCCCAAGATCGTCAAACCCGCTCACCCCGACTAAAGAGGATGCCATGTGGCCCGAGCACCCGGATGACGCCACCCGCTGGCTGCGGCAGCGACTCGCCGCGCCGTCCGCCCGCGCCCCCTTCGTCCGCCCGCCGGGCCTGGGCCCCGGGCCGCTGACGCCGGCCGCGGTGCTCGTGCCGCTGATCTGGCACCCGGCGGAGCCGACCGTGCTCTTGACGCGCCGTGCGTTGTCGCTGCCGACCCACGCCGGCCAGATCAGCTTCCCCGGCGGCAAGATCGAGGCCGGCGACGGCGACGCGGTCGCCGGCGCCTTGCGCGAGGCGCGCGAGGAGGTCGGCGTCGAGCCGGCCGAGGTGTGCGTGGTCGGCCGGCTGGCCGATTACGCGACGGTGACCGGCTTTCTCGTCACGCCGGTGGTCGGCCTCTTGGTGCCGCCGGTGGCGCTGACGCCGCAGCCGTCCGAGGTCGACAGCGTGTTCGAGCTGCCGCTCGCGTGCGCGGCGGCGCCGGGCGCCTTCGTCGCCGAGCGCTACGAGCGCGGCGGCGTGCAGGGCGAGTACTGGGTGCTGCACCACGGCGGCGACCGCGTCTGGGGCGCGACCGCGGCGATGCTGCGCGCGCTGGTCGAGGCGCTGGGCGGGAGCGGACCCTGATCCCGCACCCCGGTGGCGTGGACGAAAAAAGGCTCGGCCAACCGTCAAGGTTGGCCGAGCTTTTTTTCGTCGGGCGCCGCGGCGGTCAGCCGAAGTGGCAGACGTAGTGCAGCGTGCTCGTCACCTCGATGTCGAAGCTCGAATCGCCCGGCACGGTGAACGATTCGCCGGCCTTGTAGGTTTTGGCCTCGCTCTCGCCGGCCAGCTTCACGCGGCATTCGCCGGCGATCACCTCCATGATTTCCGGCGCGCCGGTGTTGAAGGTCAGGCTGGACGGCAGGATGACGCCGACCGATTTCTTGCTGCCGTCGGCCAGGACGATCGAGTGGCTGACGCACTTGCCGTCGAAGTAGACGTTGGCTTTCTTGACGACGCTGACGTTGTCGAATTGGGACATGGCGATTCCTTCAGTCTCGGTTGTGGTTTGAATCTTATCGAGGGATGGCGGGCGTTTACAGCTTGAAGCGCATCGACAGGTCGACCGCCTCGACGTCCTTGGTCAGCTTGCCGACCGAGATGCGGTCGACGCCGGTCTCGGCGATCGCGCGCACCGTCGCGAGGTCGACGCCGCCCGAGGCCTCGAGCCGGGCGCGTCCGGCGCTGCGGCGCACCGCCTCGCGCATGTCGTCCAGGCTCATATTGTCGAGCAGGATCAGCGTGCAGCCGGCCGCGAGCGCCTCGTCGAGCTCTGCCAGCGTCTCGACCTCGACCTGCAGCGTCACGTGCGGCGGCGCGATGCGGCGCGCCTCGGCCAGCGCCGCGGCGATGCCGCCGGCGGCCATGATGTGGTTCTCCTTGATCAGGATGCCGTCGTACAGGCCGATGCGCTGGTTGTCGCCGCCGCCGACGGTGACCGCGTACTTCTGCGCGAGGCGCAGGCCGGGCAGCGTCTTGCGCGTGTCGAGCACGCGCGCGCGGGTGCCTGCGACCGCGTCGGCGTAGCGGCGGGTGACGGTGGCGACCGCCGACAGCGTCTGCAGGAAGTTCAGCGCGGCGCGTTCGGCGGTCAGCAGCGCGCGCGCCGGACCCTCGATCTCGCACAGCTGGCGGCCGGCGTCGACCGTTTCGCCTTCCTTGACGCCCCAGGTCACGGTGCAGCGCGCGTCGATCTGGCGGAAGCATTCGTCGAACCACGGCTGGCCGCAGACCACCGCCGTCTGGCGCGCGATCACCGTCGCCCGGCCGGGCTGCTGCTCGGGGATCAGTTCGGCGGTCCAGTCGCGCTCGCCGACGTCCTCGGCGAGCGCGACGCTCACTTGCTGGGCGATCAGGTGGAACGGGGGCAGGGTCGACATGGCGGATTCCGGATAGCAAAAACCGCATTGTAAACGCGAAGCGCCGCTTTGCGTTCGATGGGGCGCGTCAGGCGACTGTCGCAAAACCGGGACAGCGTCGGGGCTGCCGGGCACGGCCAGGGGAGCGGACGTGCCCACTGTGCCAGATCTGCGACGGTTTCCGCCCGGCGCCGCAAGCCTGACGGAATGCGGCGAGCGGACGCGAGGCGGGACTTAGGGTGTATCAGGATTGAGACGGTCGGCCTTGATCGGCCTGGGTTTTTCCGGATTTCTGGGTGAGGGCGAGGGTGGGTTGGAGGGGTTTGGCGGATTTATATTGTTGATATTCAATGATTTCATGTGATTTTTCGGTGTTTTTTGCATTTGTCAATCCATTTGGCACGCTTTTCGCGTGAGGAGCAGTGCGTTGGTCTCTTTCGATAGCCGGAAGGGGCGGGTCGCAAGCCGCTGCGGAGCGTTCGCGGCGAGGCGTGCGTGAAGGGGAAGGCGTCCGCTGCGCCGGCTGCTCAGCCAAATGGAGGGCAAGATGAAAGTCAAAACCTTGGCGGCGATGGTCGCTTTGTTGCTTGGCGGTACCGCTTTCGCGGACTCTTCCGATCCGATCGCGACGGCAGCGGCGGCCTACGACGACGGCCTGGACCTTGTTGGCCTGGGGCGTGGCGGAATGCCGCGCGAAGATGCCCTGCGACTCTATCGTGGCGACGGCAGCCGACAGTTCGGTGCCCGCACCGCAGGCCTGGCGGGCGTTGGCGGGGGGCAAGGGGGGCCGTCCAGCAGCGGCAACTCGACGGGCGGCGCTAGCGATGGTGGTGGCGCGAGCGATGGCGGCGGTGCGAGCGGTGGCAGCGGCGCGAGCGGTGGCGGTGGCGCGAGCGGTGGCAGCGGTGCGAGCGATGGCGGTGGCAAAGGTGACGGTGGAGGAAAGGACGACGGCGGTAAGGGGGGGCATGGTAAAGGCGGCCATGGCAAGGGCGAAGGCAAGGGCGAAGGCAAGGGTGGCCACGGCGGTCGCGGCGGCGACGGTGACGGCGGCGGCAAGGGTGGCCACGGCGGTCGCGGCGGCGACGGTGACGGCGGCGGCAAGGGTGGTCACGGCGGTCGCGGCGGCGACGGTGACGGCGGTGGCAAGGGTGGTCGCGGCGGCGACGGTGACGGCGGCGGCAAGGGTGGCCACGGCGGTCGCGGCGGCGACGGTGACGGCGGCGGCAAGGGAGGTCACGGCGGTCGCGGCGGCGACGGTGACGGCGGCGGCAAGGGAGGCCACGGCGGTCGCGGTGGCGACGGTGACGGCGGCGGCAAGGGAGGCCACGGCGGTCGCGGCGGCGACGGTGACGGCGGCGGCAGGGGGGGCTTCGGCGGTCGCGGGCATGGCGGCCATCGGTAGCGCCAGCTGAAGGCGTCCAGGGGGGCTCCCTGGGAGGAAAACCCGGCAGTCGGTTCTGCCGGGTTTTTTGTGCGCTTTCAGCCGCGTTTTCGCGTGCCCGCGTGGCGGGGCAGACCGCGCCAGACGGCGACCACCGCCAACGTGACGAACAGGTGCTTGAGCGTGTGGCCGCTGACGACGCCGAGCGCGTCGAACAGCGCCCGGTCGGCCAGTTCTCCGCCGCGCGCGAGCAGGTAGCAGACGATCGCGACGGCGATCGAGGCGCGCTGGCGTGCCGGCGTCGGGTAGAGCGTCTGGACGAGCGGCAGCAGCGCGAGCGGCGCGAGCTGGAACACGAGGTAAGGCGCAAGGTCACCGCTGTGGTGAGCGTAGGCCAGCGTCGCGAGGCCGAGCGCCGCGAGCGCGGCGCAGGGCCACGCGCGTGCGCAGCCGGGCGGCGGTCGCCGGGCCTCGGCGAGAGCGGCGGCCATCAGCGCGGCGCTGCAAAGCACGATGGGCGCGCGGTCGAGTAGCAGGCGGCCGTCGTCGGGGGCGAGGTGGTACCAGGCCGAGCCGAGCGCGGTCGGCAGCAGGGCGGAGAAAAACAGCGCGTAGGCGCCGCGCGCGGCCGGGGCGACCGCGAGCCGGCCGCGTCGCAGCTCGGCGAGGCCCAGCAGGCCGACCAGCGCGAAGCCGAGGTTGGAGAGCACGTCGGCGGCGTTGGGCACGCCGAGCCAGCTGCGGCGGTCGGCGAAGTCGTGGTAGCCGGGCGGCAGCGCGAGCGGCGACAGGGTGGCGGCCAGCGTGGCGAGCGCGACGGCCAGCGCGGTCAGCACGACCGTTCGGCGTTCAGGGGCAGGTGGGCGCATCGTGGCGGGCGACGGAATGACGGTGTGAGGAGGCCTGGTTCAGCCTAGACCAGGCCGGCGGCCGGGGCGGGGCCGACCGGTGTATCATCGCAGAACCTTCGTGTCGTCATCGTCAGTGGTCATGAACCTGCCCGCCCATCTCTTTCCGGCCCTTTTCCTGTGGTGCGCGTGCGCGGCAGCGCTCGCAGGGCTGTGCGTCGCCGTCTGGCGCGCCGACGCCACGTCGCTGACGCCCAGCCGCGCCAACGCCTGGGGCGGCGCGGCGGTGCTGACGCTGCTGATGTGGTCGCTGTCGGGCGGCTTCAAGCCGGGCCTGAGCTTCCACCTGCTCGGCGCGGCGGTACTGACGCTGCTGATGGGGCCGTGGCGCGCGCTGATCGCGCTGGCGGCGATCCTGGCGGTCGCGACGGCGACCGGGGGAGGCGGCTGGCTGGCGATCGGGCTCAACTGGCTGACGATGGCGGCGGTGCCGGTCGGCGTGGTCGGCGCCGCGCTGTGGCTGGCGCGTCGCTTTCTGCCGGCCAACCTGTTCGTCTACGTGTTCGTCAACGCCTTTCTCGCCGGCGGCGCAAGCTTTTTCGCGTCGGCGCTGGCCGGCGTCGGCGCGCTGGCGCTGGCCGGCGCCTACGAGCCCGACTACCTGCTGCTCGACGCGCTGCCGTTCTACTTCCTGCTGTCGTGGTCGGAGGCGTTCACCACCGGTTTCCTGCTCGCGGTGCTGGTGGTCTACCGGCCGCACTGGGTTTCGACCTTCGACGACGCGCGCTATCTCAAGCAACCCCCGCTGGAGGGCTGACATGCTGCCGCAACTGTCGTGGCGTTTCGTGCCGGTGTGGCGGCGCAACTTCCTGGTCTGGAAGAAGCTCGCGCTGCCGTCGATGCTCGGCAACCTGGCCGACCCGATGTTCTACATGCTCGGCCTCGGCTTCGGCATCGGCGCGCTGCTGCCGTCGGTCGGCGGTGTGCCCTACATCCAGTTCCTCGCCGCCGGCACCGTCTGCTACAGCACGATGAACAGCGCGACCTTCGAGGCGCTCTACTCGGCGTTCTCGCGCATGCACGTGCAGAAGACCTGGCTGGCGATCATCAACGCGCCCTTGACCGTCGACGACGTGGTGCTCGGCGAGTGGCTGTGGGCGGCGTCCAAGAGCCTCTTGTCCGGCCTGGCGATCCTCGTCGTGATGGCGGCGCTGGGGTTGGTCAAGAGCGCGCTGGTGCTGTGGCTCGTGCCCCTGGTCGCGCTGTCCGGCCTCGCCTTCGCCGGCATGGGGCTGGTGGTGACCGCGGTGTCGCCGAGCTACGACTTCTTCATGTACTACTTCACGCTGGTGGTCAGCCCGATGATGCTGCTGTCGGGCGTGTTCTACCCGGTCGAGCAGCTGCCCGCGTGGCTGCAGACGGTGTCGGCGGTGCTGCCGCTGACGCACGCGATCCATCTGGCGCGTCCGCTCGTCAACGGCACGGTGCCGGCCGGCATCGCGACGAGCGTCGCGGTGCTGGCGGCTTACGCGCTGGTTTCCTTCGTCGTCGCGGTGCGCCTGACGCGCCGGCGGCTGTTGAGTTGAGCGCTCGGCCAACGTTGGCCGAGGCAAGACGCCCCGCCTGCCCTGTCGGCACGCGGGGCGTTGTCTTTGGCGGCCGGCGGTCTAGCGGCCGGCCTGCGCCGGGGCGGGTTGTTGGCGGCCGGCCTCGGCGGCGAGGTGGCGGTTGACGGCCGACAGGATGGCGCGCAGCGCGGCGGCGACGATGTCGCGGTCGACGCCGACGCCCCAGCGCGGCGCGCCGTTCGCGACGCGCACTTCGACGTAGCAGACCGCGCGCGCCGCCGCGCCGCTGCCGAGTGCGTGTTCCTGGTAGTCGATCAGCGCGACGGGTTGGCCGAGCGCGGCGACGAAGGCGTCGAGCGGGCCGCTGCCGCGCCCGGACACGGTGCTCGGCTGGCCCGACACGGTCAGTTCGGCCTCGATCGTCACGCCGCCGTCGCCGCTGGCCACGCGGTGGCCGCGATAGCCGTAGGGCTCGGTCTGCTCGAGGTATTCGCCGGAGAACAGGTGGAAGATGTCGTCGCCGGTGACTTCGCTGCCGGTCGCGTCGCTGACGCGCTGGATCGCGCGCGAAAACTCGATCTGCAGCCGGCGCGGCAGCTCGAAGCCGTGCTCGTGCTGCAGCAGATAGCTGACGCCGCCTTTGCCCGACTGGCTGTTGACGCGGATGATCGCGTCGTAGCTGCGGCCGAGGTCGGCCGGGTCGATCGGCAGGTAGGGCACCTCCCAGACGCCGTCGTCGCGGCGCGCGTCCATGCCCTTCTTGATCGCGTCCTGGTGAGAGCCGGAAAAGGCGGTGAACACCAGGTCGCCGACGTAGGGGTGGCGCGGGTGCACCGGCAGGCCGGTGCATTCCTCGGCGACGTGGCGCACCGCGTCGATGTCGGAGAAATCGAGCCGCGGGTGCACGCCCTGGCTGTACAGGTTCAGCGCCAGCGTGACGAGGTCGACGTTGCCGGTGCGCTCGCCGTTGCCGAACAGGCAGCCCTCGACGCGCTCGGCGCCGGCCATCAGCGCCAGCTCGGCCGCGGCGACCGCGGTGCCGCGGTCGTTGTGCGGGTGGACCGACAGCACGATCGCGTCGCGGCGCGCCATGTGGCGGTGCATCCACTCGATCTGGTCGGCGTAGGTGTTCGGCGTCGCCATCTCGACCGTCGCCGGCAGGTTGACGATCATCTTCGCGTCCGGCGTCGGGTCCCACGCTTCGGACACCGCGTCGACCACCTCGAGCGCGAAGTCGGGCTCGGCGGCCGAGAAGGTCTCGGGCGAATACTCGAACACCCATTCGGTGTCCGGGTGGGCGTCGGCCATCTGGCGGATCAGCCGCGTGCCCTTCAGCGCCAGCGCCTTCACCTCGTCGCGGCCGGCGTGGAACACCAGGCGCCGCCACGGCTCGGCGATCGGGTTGTACAGGTGGACGATGGCGCGCCGCACACCCTGGAGCGCCTCGAAGGTGCGCGCGATCAGGTCCTCGCGCGACTGCGTCAGCACCTCGATCGTCACGTCGCCGGGGATGCGGTTCTCGTCGATCAGCCGGCGCACGAAATCGAAGTCGGTCTGCGACGCCGACGGGAAGGCGACCTCGATCTCCTTGAAGCCGATCGCGACCAGCGCGTCGAACAGGCGCAGCTTTTTCTCGACGTTCATCGGCTCGATCAGCGCCTGGTTGCCGTCGCGCAGGTCGGTGCTCATCCAGACCGGCGGGTGGGTCAGGCGCGCGTCGGGCCAGCGGCGGTCGGGCAGGGCGACGGGCTGGAAGGCGCGGTATTTGCGTTCCGGATGGGCGATCATGGCGGTCTCCTTGTGGGATGGGCGAAGCGTGCGGTCCCCCTTAGGCTAGGGAAGGGTTCGACTTTTGGTCAAACGCCTCCGCGCGACAGCCCTGCTAACACCATAGACAGCGCGCCTTAATTGGACGTTCAGTCCGATTTCGGGAATATTTTCCGACAGGGTGTCTGATTTCATGCGCGCCGTTGTTGCATTTCGACAACGTGGTTGTTGCGTCGCCGCAAACGGTAGACGCAAAAAAACTCGGCCAACCTTTTGGGGTTGGCCGAGCTTCTTGTCGGGGCCGGGCGCTCAGAGCACGACGGGTTCGGGCTCGATCAGCACCCCGTAGCGCTCGCGCACCGCGTCCTGCACCGTCGCGGCGAGCGCGCGGATTTGCTGGCCGCTCGCGCCGCCGTGGTTGACCAGCACCAGCGCCTGACGCTCGTGCACCGCCGCGTCGCCGACGCGATGTCCCTTGAGGCCGGCGTTGTCGATCAGCCAGCCGGCGGCGAGCTTCACGCGGCCGTCGCCGGCCGGGTAGTGCGGCAGGGTCGGGAAGCGTTCGAGCAGCAGGGCGGCGGCGGCGGCGTCGACCACCGGGTTCTTGAAGAAGCTGCCGGCGTTGCCGAGCCGCGCCGGGTCGGGCAGCTTGCTCTGGCGGATGCGGATCACCGCGTCGGCGACGTCGCGCGGCGTCGGCTCGGTCACGCCCATGCGCGAAAGTTCCCCGGCGATGTCGCCGTAGCCGGTTTTCAGCTGCGGCGTTTTCGACAGCCGGAAACGCACCGCGGTCACCAGCAGCCGGCCGGCCGCCTCGTGTTTGAACACGCTGTCGCGGTAGCCGAAGCGGCAGTCGGCGTTGGCGAGCGTCAGCGGGGCGCCGCCGTGGTGAAGGTCGGCGCAGACCACCTCGGTCAGCGCGTCCTTCACCTCGACGCCGTAGGCGCCGATGTTCTGGATCGGCGCGGCGCCGACGGTGCCGGGGATCAGGCTCAGGTTCTCGAGCCCGTACCAGCCCTCGGCCAAGGTCCGTTGCACGAAGGGGTGCCAGGGCTCGCCGGCGGCCGCTTCGACGACGACCGAGGTTTCGTCCTCGGCGATCTTGCGCACGCCCGAGAGCGCCAGCTTGACGACGAGGCCGGGGTAATCGCGCGTGAACAGCAGGTTGCTGCCGCCGCCGAGGAACAGCACCGGGCCTTCGCGGTACGGGGCGCTCGCGATGAGCGCCGGCAGGTCGGCGAGCTCGGACAGCGTGGTGAACCAGCGCGCGCTGACGGCGACGCCGAAGGTGTTGTGCGGCTTGAGCGGGGCGTGCTCGACGAAGGTGAGGCTCATGCGTTTCCTTGAACGGTGTGGCGCGCCAGCCGGCGGCGGCTTTCGAAGGCGAGGTAGGCGACCAGGAGCGCGGCGGCGGCGATCAGGCTGACCACCAGCGCCGACCAGAAACCGTAGACGCCCATCGCCGGGGCCAGCCAGTCGGTCAGCCCGAGCGTGACGCCGAGGCCGAGGCCGACGCCCCAGAAGGTCAGCGTGTGGATCAGCATCGGCACCGCGGTCAGCTTGTAGCCGCGCAGCGCGCCGGAGGCGACCGTCTGCGTCGCGTCGACGAGCTGGAACACCGCCGAATAAACCAGGAGGCCCGCGCCGAGCGCGAGCACGCGCGCGTCGTCGCTGTAAAGGCCGATGATCTCGTGCCGCCAGCCCATCACGACGGCCATCGTGATCAGCGCGCCGGCCAGCCCGACCAAGAGGCCGACGCCCGACACGAAGCGCGCGCGGCGCCAGTCGCCGGCGCCGCCGGCCTGGCCGACGCGCACCGACACCGCGACCGCGAGGCTCTGCGGGATCATGTAGGCGATGCTCGACACGTTGAGCACCGCCTGGTGGCTGGCGACGACGACGGTGCCGAAGCGCGCGACCAGGAGCGCGATCAGCGAGAACAGGCTGACCTCGGTGAAGAAGGACAGGCCGATCGGCGCGCCGAGCTTGAAAAACTCGCGCAGGCGCGCGAAGTCGGGCGCGTCGAAACGGCGGAACAGGCCAAAGGGCGCAAAGTGCGGGTGGCGCGCGATATAGGCCCCCAGGAGCAGCGCGTTGATCCAGAACACGATGCCGGTCGCCCAGCCGCAGCCGGCGCCGCCGAGCGCCGGCAGGCCGAACAGGCCGTGGATCAGCACGTAGTTGAGCGGCACGTTCAGCGCCAGGCAGATCAGGCTCATGAACATGATGGGGCGCGGCCGGTTCAGGCTCGACGCGTAGGCGTGCAGCGCGCGGTGCGTCATCGCGGCGGGCATGCCGAGCGCGGCGCCGACGATGTAGAGGTCGACCATCGCGGTCACATGCGCCGGCAGCGGCAGCCAGGCGGTCAGCACAGGCCGCGTCGCGAGCATGGCCGCCATGCCGGCCAAGCCGAGCAGGAAGCCGAACCACAGCCCCTGGCGGCCGGTCGCGCCGATCTGCTCGACCCGGCCTGCGCCCAGGAGGTGCGACAGGATGGGGTTGAGCGCGCTGACCACGCCCATCAGCGTGACGTAGGCCATGATGAACACGCTGGCGCCGAGCGAGACGGCGGCCAGGTCGTCGGTGCCGACGGCGCCGGCCATCACCATGTCGACGAAGCCGGTGGCGACCTGCGCGATCTGCGCGATCATCATCGGCAGCGCGAGGCGGATCAGCGAGCCGGCTTCGCGCGCGATGTCGCGGCGCGGGGTGCGGTGCAGTTCGAACAGCATAGGGTTCCGTGCGGGCGGCGCGGGTGGCGCCGCGTAGGTTGGCCGGGCGGGCCGTCGCACGGGATAAGGGCGGCGGCCGCTAAGCGGCGATTATAGCGCGCTTCGCGGCCAGGCCGCGCCGCCGGGGGCGCTCAGTCGATGTGCGTCTGGCGCACCGCGCGGCGGGCGCGCAGGTCGCAGTCGATCAGCAGCGTCGCGCCGTGCGCGGCGTTGAGCGCCAGCGCATCGGCCAGGCCCAGTCCGTCGACGCGCACCGCATCGGCGGCGCGTTCGACCGCGTGCCCGAGGCGCTCGGCGTGCGCGGCCAGCGCCGCGAGCGCGTCATGGGCGTCGCGGCCGGCGGCGCGCGCCGTCAGCGAACCGGTGAGCGCGAGGTTGGCCGAGGCGGGGGTCGGGGCGGAAAAGTCGGTATAGCGGTCGGACTGGCAGTCGTACATGGCAAGGCTCCTGAAGCGTGGTGAACGGTTCATCGCCCGACCCGGCGGGCGACGCTTTAGCAGATTGGGAATCGGCGCTCTGCAAGTTGTCGATTAAATCGGCGCCGTCGTGCGAGGGAGGCCGCGCGGGCCGTCCAAAACGAAAAACCCGCGCAAGCCACAAGCTCGAGCGGGTTTCTCCCTCGACACTTTAGCTGGCATTTGTAACGCGCCCGCAAGCAGTCCCAAATCGGCGCGAGGTTTGAATCTACCGGCGACCTCAGCGCCGGTCAAGCGGCCAGCCGTCGGCGAGCGCGCGCCAGCGCGGCGCGGCGGCGTCGAGTGCGTCGCGCACCGCGGATTGCGCGGCGTGGTGCGCGGCGTCCGTCAGGCGGCCGGCGAGCCGTTCTAGGCGCAGCGCCAGGAGGTGGGTGGCGAGTGCGGCCGATTCGCACTGCGCGCGGACCGCGTCGAGGCGGCCGGCGTCGACGGCGTCGCGCACCGCGAGCGGGCCGAGGCGTTCGGCGGCCGGCAGCCCGCACAGGCGCGCGATGTCGACGAGCGCCGGCGCGTCGCCGTCCGGCGCGACGCGGTTGGCGAGGTCGTCGGCGCGGCCGTCGGCCCAGAAGCGCGGCGCGACCAGACCGTGCGCGAGCGCGCGGCTGCGCACGGCGGCCAGCTGCGCGTTGCCCCGCCAGCCGACCAGGCGCGGCGCGCGCGCCTCGACGAGTTCGAGCAGGCCGGCGATCGTGGCCGCCTCGTCCGCCTCGGGCGCGCCGAAGCTGTAGAGGGAAACGCCCGAGGCGTCGTGCAGCACGGCGGCGATCGCCACCACCCGCTGCAGGTGGGGCGCGACGAAGCCCTGGCCGGTTTCGGCGCGGCGGCGCTGTAGCGCGTACTCGACGACGTTGTAGTCGGTGATGGTGTGGTCGAAACCGGTCAGCAGGCGGATGCCGGCAACGTCGGGCACGGTTTCGATGTCGAAGCTGAGGATGGGCGTCACGATGCGGGAGGCGGGGGTTGTCGAAGCCGGATTGTAGGCGCCGCTCGCCGTGCCGGGCAATCGCGGCGGCTGTTGCGATGCGTCAAGGCTCGTCCTTGCCGCAACGGCGCCGGGCGCTACTATGCTGAGGGTATCCCACCTGCCCGGGTAGGCGATCAAGACGGCATGCGGGCGATCCTCGCGGCCGGACAAGCGCCGGGCCAAACCGGCCGGCAAGACGGCTTCTGTCAAGGAGAAGGCAGATGAAAACCGCGGCACAGTTTTCCGTTTCCTACCACCAGTTTCTGAACGCCAAGGGGGCGTTGGCCGAGCCGCCGCCGGGGCTCGACCTGCCGGCCCTGGTGCCGGTCTACCGCACCATGGCTTTCACGCGCGCCTTCGACGCGCGCGCGGTCGCGCTGCAGCGTACCGGCCAGTTGCGCACCTTCCCGTCCTCGCTCGGCGAGGAGGCCGCCACCGTCGGGCTCGCCAGCGTGATGCGGCCCGACGACGTGCTGCTGCCGACCTACCGCGAGACCGGCGCCTTCCTGTGGCGCGGCGTCACGCCGGTCGAAATCTTCCTCTACTGGGCCGGCGACGAGCGCGGCAGCGCCATCGCCGGGCCGCGCGGCGACTTTCCGATCTCGGTGCCGATCGCCAGCCACTGCGGCCACGCGACCGGCGTCGCCGCCGCCTTCCAGTACCGCAAGGAGGCGCGCGTCGCCGTCTGCGTGCTCGGCGACGGCGCGACTTCCAAGGGCGATTTCTACGAAGCGGTCAACCTCGCCGGCGTCTGGCGGCTGCCGGCGGTGTTCGTCGTCATCAACAACCGCTGGGCGATCTCGGTGCCGGCGGCGCGACAGACCGCCTGCGCGACCTTCGCGCAGAAGGCGATCGCCGGCGGCGTGCCCGGCGTGCAGGCCGACGGCAACGACGCGGTCGCGGTGCGCCACGTGGTCGGCCAGGCGCTCGAGCGCGCGCGCAGCGGCGAGGGGCCGACGGTGGTCGAATTGCTCAGCTACCGGCTCACCGACCACACCACCGCCGACGACGCGCGCCGCTACCGCAGCGCCGACGAGGTCAGCGCCGCCTGGGCCGAGGAGCCGCTGGTGCGGCTGCGCGCGCTGTTGGCGCGCGAGGGCCTGTGGACCAAGGCCGACGAGGAGGCGTTGATCGCCGACAACCAGGCGCGGCTGGAGGCCGCCGTCGCCGACTACCTGGCGACGCCGCCGCAGCCGCTGACCAGCATGGTCGATTATCTGTACGCCGAACTGCCGGCCGAACTAGTCGCGCAGCGCGCCGAGCTCGCCGCGCGCGAAGGAGGGCATCATGGCTGATCTGACCCTGATCGAGGCGGTCAACCTCGCGCTGGCCCGCGCCCTCGAAGACGACCCCGACGTGGTGCTGATCGGCCAGGACATCGGCGTCAACGGCGGCGTGTTCCGCGCCACCGGCGGCCTCGCCGCGCGTTTCGGCGAGGAGCGCGTGCGCGACACGCCGCTCGCCGAAACGGTGATCGCCGCCAGCGCGGTCGGCATGGCCGTCGAGGGCATGAAGCCGGTCGCCGAGATCCAGTTCGCCGGCTTCATGTATTCCTGTTTCGACCAGCTGATCAACCACGCCGGCCGGCTGCGCACCCGCACGCGCGGCCGACTGACTTGCCCGATGGTGCTGCGCACGCCGGTCGGCGGCGGCATCCACGCGCCGGAGCATCATTCGGAAAGCCCGGAAGGCTGGCTGGCGCACATCCCCGGCATCAAGGTGGTCACGCCGTCGACGCCGGCGGCAGCCTACGGCCTCTTGCTCGCGGCGATCCGCGACCCGGATCCGGTGGTGTTTCTCGAGCCGACGCGGCTGTACCGGATGCTGAAGGAGCCGGTCGCCGACGACGGCGCCGCGCTGCCGCTCGGGCGCGCCTTCGTGCGTCGCGAGGGCGCGGACATCACGCTAGTCAGTTGGGGGGCGACGCTGGTCGAGGTGGGGCAGGCGGCGCAGACGTTGGCCGAACGGGGCGTGTCGGCCGAGGTGGTCGACGTCGCGACCCTGAGGCCGCTCGACTCGGCCACCCTCCTCGCGTCGGTGAGCAAGACCGGACGCTGCCTGATCGTGCACGAGGCGCCGCGGCTGTTCGGCGCCGGCGCCGAGATCGCCGCGCAGGTCGCGAGCGAGGCGCTGATGAGCCTCGTCGCGCCGGTCGGTCGCCTCGCCGGCTACGATACGGTGATGCCGCTGGCGCGGCTCGAAGACGATTATCTGCCGTCGGCGGCGCGCATCGTCGCGGCGGCCGAGGCGCTGATGGCCTATCGCTGAGGCCCGCGCGCCGTTCGCAGGAAGGGGGATGCCATGAAAACCTTCACGCTGCCCGATCTGGGCGAAGGCTTGGCCGAGGCGGAAATCGTCGCCTGGCAGGTCGGCGAGGGCGACAAGGTGGTGCTCGACCAGCCGCTGCTGTCGGTCGAGACCGCCAAGGCCATCGTCGACGTGCCGGCGCCGTTCGCCGGCAAGGTGGTGAAACTGTACGCCAGGGTCGGCGACATCGTGCCGCTCGGCGGCGCGCTGGTCGATATCGACGACGGCGCGCCCGACGACACGGGGACGGTGGTCGGCGACAGCCACGTCGCCGCGACGCCGGCCAAGGACAAGCCCTCGGCCAACGTCGCGCCGGCGGGCAAGCCCGCGCCGGTCGCCGTGCGCGCGGCGCCTGCGGTGCGCGCGCTGGCGTCGCGGCTCGGCGTCGAGCTCGCCACGCTCGCCGGCAGCGGGCCGGACGGCGCGATCACCAGCGCCGACGTCGAAGCCGCCGCGCGCCACGGCGCGCCAGCCGCGCCCGAAGCGCAGGCGCTGCGCGGCCCGCGCCGCGCGATGGCGCAGAACATGGCGATCTCGCACGCCGAGGTGGTGCCGGTGCTGCTGGTCGACGACGCCGACATCCACGCCTGGCCCAAGGGCGAGGACGCGACCTGGCGGCTGATGCGCGCGATGGTCGCCGCCTGTCGCGCGGTGCCGGCGCTCAACGCCTGGTTCGACGGCAAGGCGCTCGCGCGCCGTGTGTTCGAGCACGTCGACATCGGCATCGCGCTCGACACCGAGGAGGCGCTGTTCGTGCCGGTGATCCGCCACGCGGAAAGACTCGACCGCGCGCGTTGCCGCGCCGAGCTGAACGCGCTCAAGGACAGGGTGAGGGCGCGCTCGCTCGCGCCGGCACAGCTCAAGGGCCACACGATCACGCTGTCCAACTTCGGCATGTTCGCCGGCCGCTACGCGAGCCCGGTCGTGATGCCGCCGACGGTCGCCATCGTCGGCGCCGGCCGCGCCAGGCTCGAACCGGTCGCGGTGGGCGACGCGATCGGCTTGCACCGGCGCTTGCCGATCTCGATCACCTTCGACCATCGCGCCTGCACCGGCGCCGAGGCGGCGCGCTTCCTGGCGGCGCTGCTGGCCGACCTCGAGCTCGCCGAATAAGCGCGATGGTGGCGGGGAGGGGCGCCGGGGGCTGGGCCTCCGGCCGGCGCTTTTGGCCGCCTGTATTTGCCGGGGCGTTCCCGCTATAATCGGCGCCTTGCAAATCTTCTTGCGATCCCTCCCTTTCAAGCCAACCCTCACATGATCCGCAAGCTTATCCGACGCGTGCTCGAACTTCCCGGCGGCCGTACCCGCAAGGGCATCAAGCCCAAAATCTACCCCGTGACCCAGCATGGCGTGCACCGCGACCGCCTCAGCTTCGCCGCGCTCAAGGTCACCAGCCGGCTGCAGGAGGCGGGCTTCCAGGCCTACGTGGTCGGCGGCGCCGTGCGCGATCTGATGCTCGGTGTCGAGCCCAAGGACTTCGACGTCGCGACCAACGCCACGCCTGAGGAGGTGCACCACCTGTTCCGCCGCTCGCGCATCATCGGCCGCCGTTTCAAGATCGTGCACGTGATGGTCGGGCCGGAGACGATCGAGGTCACCACCTTCCGCGGCGGCGAGGTCGGCAACAAGAACGAGACCGGCCGCATCATGACCGACAACAGCTACGGCTCGCAGGAGGAGGACGCGCACCGGCGCGACTTCACCGTCAACGCGCTGTTCTACGACCCGAGCGACGAGTCGGTGATCGACTACCACCACGGTGTGAAGGACCTGCAGGCGAGGAAGCTGGTGATGATCGGCCAGCCGGCGCGCCGCTACCAGGAAGACCCGGTACGCATGCTGCGCGCGGTGCGCCTGGCCGCCAAGCTCGGCTTCGAGATCGACGAGTCGACGCAAAAGCCGATCCGCTCGCACGCCCACCTCTTGAAGAACGAGCCGCCGGCGCGCCTGTTCGACGAGCTGCTCAAGCTGCTGCACTCGGGCCACGGCTATCAGTGCCTGAAGAAGCTGACCGACGAGGGGCTGTCGCACGGCAACTTCCCGCTCCTGGCCGCCGTGATGGACGAGCCGGGCAGCGAGGCCTTCGTCAAGCTCGCGCTCGATTCGACCGACGCGCGCATCCGCGCCGACAAGCCGGTGTCGGTCGGCTTCCTGTTGGCGACGCTGTTGTGGCATCAGGTCTACAACCGCTGGCAGCAGCGCATCGCGCAGGGCGAGAAGCCGGTCGGGGCGCTGATGGCGGCGATGAGCGACGTCGAGGCCTTGCAGGACAACGACTTCGCGATCCCGCGCCGTTTCTCGACCACGATGCGCGAGATCTGGATGTTGCAGCCGCGCTTCGAGAACCGCAGCGGCCAGCGTCCGTTCCGCTTCCTCGAGCAGCCGCGTTTCCGCGCCGCCTACGACTTCCTTGCGCTGCGCGCCGAGGTCGGCGAGGTCGAGCGCGAACTGGTCGACTGGTGGACGCGCTTCCAGAGCGTGAGCGACGAGGCGCGTCTGGACATGACCGCCAGCGTCCGCGACGACGCGCCCAAGGGCGGCGCGCAGCGCAAGCGTCGCCGCCGGCGCAAGAAGACCGGTGACGGCGCGGGGGAGGCCGCATGAGCCGCGTCTTCGTCGCCTTCGGCAGCAACCTCGAGAATCCCGCCGGCCAGGTCGGCGCGGCGATCGAGACCTTGGCCGCGCTGCCGGGCCTGACGCTGACCAAGGCCTCGTCGCTGTACCGCACCGTGCCGGTCGGCTATCTCGACCAGCCCGATTTCGTCAACGCGGTCGCCGAGTTCGACAGCGCCTTGTCGGCCGACGCGCTGCTCGACGCGCTGCAGGCCGTCGAAGAGCGCTTCGGCCGCGTGCGCACCTTCCGCAACGCGCCGCGCGTGCTCGACCTCGACCTGTTGTGGTACGAGGGCGTGACGCGGGACGACGCGCGCCTGACGCTGCCGCACCCGCGCATGCACGAGCGCGCCTTCGTGATGGTGCCCTTGGCCGAGATCGCGCCCGAGCTCGAGCTCGGCGCGCACGGCAAGGCCGCGGCGCTGGCCGGTTTGCTGGCCGGGCAGGGCATCGTAAAACTGGACTGAAACGCGCCGCAGGCACAACGAGGAGGAGAGCGTGGCCGAATACCGTTACGTGGTCGTCGAAGGGCCGATGGGCGTCGGCAAGCGGCAGTTGGCCGAGCGCCTCGCCGAGCGCTGGGGCATGCGTCTGGTGCCCGATCCGCTCGACGACAACCCGTTTCTCGACCGTTTCCTGCAGGGGCAGCCGGCGCTGGCCTTCGCGACCCAGACGCACAGCCTGACCGGGCGCGCCGACGTCGCGCGCCGGATGCTCAAGGGCGAGCTGCTGGCCGAGCCGGTGGTGTCCGACTTCCTGTTCGAACGCGACGCGCTGTTCGCCGAGCTGGTGCTCGACGAAGCCGAGCACGCGCTGTACCGGCGCCTCGCGCAGGCCTTCCTGCCCGAATACCCGGTTCCCGACCTGGTGATCTACCTGCAGCCGGAGCTCGAGCGCAGCCTCGCCAGGCTCGCCGACCTCGGTGCGCCGCAGGGGCTGGTCGAGAGTAGTCACGCGGCCTACAGCGCCTTTTTTCACCGCTACGAGCGCGCGCCGCTCTTGATCGTCAACGCCGACCACGTCGACCTTGCGAGCGACGAAGACTTCGAGCTATTGTTGCGCTGCATCAGCGACATGCGCGGCCAGCGCAGCTACTTCAACAAAGCCGTCTGAAACGGCGCTTCCCGGCGGCCATGACTCCTTGCCGCCGCGGCATCGAGGAAGGATCCGCATGAAAGTTACCGTCAACACCCTCCACAAGAAGGCGCGGGACGGCGAAAAGATCGTCATGCTCACCTGCTATGACGCCAGTTTCGCGCAGGTGATGGACGAGGCCGGCGTCGACGTGCTGCTGGTCGGCGACTCGCTCGGCACCGTGCTGCAGGGCGCCGACTCGACCCTGCCGGTGACGCTGGACGAGATGGTCTACCACACCCGGCTGGTCGCGCGCGGCGCCAAAAACGCGCTGGTGCTGGCCGACCTGCCGTTCGGTGCCTACCAGCAAAGCCGCGAGCAGGCCTTCGCCAGCTCGGCCCGCCTGATGCAGGCCGGCGCGCACATGGTCAAGCTCGAGGGCGGCGCCTATATGGCCGACACGGTGCGCTTCCTGGTCGAGCGCGGCATCCCGGTCTGCGCGCATATCGGCCTGACGCCGCAGTCGGTCAATACCATGGGCGGCTACCGCGTGCAGGGCAAGACCGACGACGACACCGCGCGCCTTCTGGCCGACGCGAAGGCGCTGTCGGATGCCGGCGCCAGCCTGCTGGTGATGGAGTGCGTGATCGCCGACGTCGCGCGCCGCGTCACCGAGGCGATCCCCGCGACGCCGACCATCGGCATCGGCGCCGGCCTCGACGTGTCCGGCCAGGTGCTGGTGGTGTACGACATGCTCGGCATCTACCCGGGCAAGAAGGCCAAGTTCGTCAAGGACTTCATGGCCGAGACCGGCAGCGTCGCCGGCGCGATCCGCGCCTACGCCGACGCGGTGCGCGGCCGGACCTTCCCCGCTGCCGAGCACATGTTCTGAACGCACCTTGCGGTGTGACGTCGACTACCGGCTTGGCCTGGCCTGCGGCGCAGCCAAGCCGTCATCAAGGAAAGCATCCATGCAGATCATCGAGACCATCGCCGGCATGCGCGCGTGGCGCAAAGCGGCCGGCCGCGTCGCCTTCGTGCCGACCATGGGCAACCTGCACGAAGGCCACCTGTCGCTGGTGCGCGAAGCGAAGCGACGCGGCGACGCGGTGGTGGTGAGTATTTTCGTCAACCGGCTGCAGTTCGGCCAGGGCGAGGACTTCGGCGCCTACCCGCGTACCTTCGCCGAGGACTGTGCCAAGCTTGAGGCCGAGGGCGTCGCCGTCGTGTTCCACCCCAACGAGGCCGAGCTTTACCCGCGCATCAGGCAGGACTTCAACGTCGAACCGCCGCACATCCAGAACGAGCTGTGCGGCGCCTTCCGCCCCGGCCACTTCCGCGGCGTCGCGACCGTGGTCAGCAAGCTGTTCAACATCGTGCAGCCGGACGTCGCCTGTTTCGGCAAGAAGGACTACCAGCAACTGTTCGTGATCCGCGCGATGGTCGACGACCTGAACATCCCGGTCGAGATCGTGCCGGTCGACACCGGCCGCGCCGACGACGGCCTGGCGCTATCGTCGCGCAACGGTTACCTCTCCGCCGAGGAGCGCGCCGAGGCGCCGCGCCTCTACCGCAACCTGTCGACGATCCGCGCGGCGCTCGAAGCCGGCCGCAGCGACTACGCCGACCTGGAGGCCGCCGCGCGCGCCGACCTGGAAGGCGCCGGCTGGCAGGTCGACTACGTCGAGGTGCGCGACGCGGCGACGCTGGAGGTCGCGCACGCCGGCGCCCATCGCCTCGTCGTGCTGGCCGCCGCGCGCCTCGGTCGTACGCGACTGATCGACAATGTCGAAGTGACGCGTTAATCTCGCGCCAGAAGAAGGGCCGCCGAGTCGGGCGGACCCGCAGAACCAAGGAATACGCTATGCAGCGCATCATGCTCAAATCGAAGCTGCACCGGGTGACCACCACCCATGCCGAGCTTCACTACATCGGTTCGTGCGCGATCGACGAGAACCTGCTCGAGGCCGCCGACATCCGTGAATACGAAGAAGTGCAGATCTGGAACGTCAACAACGGCGAGCGTTTCGCGACCTACGCGATCCGCGCCGAACGCGGCTCGGGCATCATTTCGGTCAACGGCTCGGCCGCGCGCCGCGCCGCGCCGGGCGACCTGCTGATCATCGCCAGCTTCGCCCAGTACGAAGACGCCGAGCTCAAGGACCACGCGCCCAAGCTGGTGTTCGTCGACGAGAAGAACCGCATCACCGCGCTGGGCAACGAAACGCCGGTGCAGCCGGCCTGACCGGCGCACCTTGCGCGCCGTCGGAATGTTCCTGCCGCGCGCGGCACAGGCCCGGCCGCCCCGCACAAGGGGCGGCCGGGCTTTTTTGACCCCGCCGGTGCAGCGACCGCCCGCCGCATTGTTTTTTCGCGCTTTGTTTCCGCATAATGAATGAAATTGCAGGGTCATTCATGGACGGCCGCCGCCGTGGCGGCGCGCCGGTGGGGGATGGGCGATGGGCGTGCTGGCTGGAGCTTGTCTGTGCGGGGCGATCCGTTATCGGGTCTACGGCGAGCCCTACCATGTCACGCATTGCCATTGCGCCAGTTGCCGCAAGGCGAGCGGCGCGGCCTTCGTGACCTGGTTCACCGTCAGGTTGGCCGAGGTCGAATGGCAGGGCGAACCGATGCGCGTCTACCATTCGTCGGCGGCGGTCGAGCGCGGCTTCTGTCCGCACTGCGGCGCGACGCTGGCCTACCAGCACGCTTCGTCGCCGGACGAGATCGACCTGACGGTCTGTTCGCTCGACGACCCGTTGCAGCTGTTGCCCGAGCACCATACCTGGTGGAGCGAGCACCTGCTGTGGGCGACGCCGACGGTGTTGTC
The DNA here is from genome assembly GCF_004345725.1 of Crenobacter luteus. Classification (GTDB taxonomy): domain Bacteria; phylum Pseudomonadota; class Gammaproteobacteria; order Burkholderiales; family Chromobacteriaceae; genus Crenobacter; species Crenobacter luteus. The sequence goes on from NZ_SLXG01000004.1 coordinate 63,487, forward strand.
GGCGTTGCCGGTGCACCTGCGGGCGCGCATGGACGCGCTGCCGTCCCATCACGGCCGCGTGCAGGCACCGGACGACGACGTCGGCCTGTGAGCGCGGCGGACCGCAAGTCGCATACCGTCCAAACGGCTCGGCCAACCTCAACAAGGTTGGCCGAGCCGTTTTCATCGTGGCGACGCGGTCACCACAGCGGTCGGTCGGCGAGCAGCACACCGTCCTCGTCGGCGTACAGCCAGTGGCCGGGCACGAAGTCGACGCCGCCGAAACGGACCGGCACGTCGCGGCGGCCTTCGCCGCGCTTCTGCGATTTTTTCGGGTGGGTGGCGAGCGCGCATACGCCGAGCGGCAGCCGGGCGAGCGCGACCGAATCGCGTACGCAGCCGTATACCAGCACCCCGGCCCAGCCGTTCTGCACCGCCAGCTCGCCGAGCATGTCGCCGAGCAGCGCGCAGCGCAGCGAGCCGCCGCCGTCGACCACCAGCACGCGCCCGGCGCCGGGCTCGGACAGCGCCGCGCGCACCAGCGAGTTGTCCTCGAACAGCTTGACGGTGGCGATCGGTCCGCAAAAGCGCGTCGCGCCGCCGAAGTGGCGCAGCATCGGGTCGAGCACGCGGACGGTTTCTTCGTGCGCGTCGACGAGGTCGGTGGTCAGGAAGTCCATGGCAGTCTCCGCAAGGTCGGGTGGCTGGGGGCAGCAAAAGGCCGCCCTCGGGCGGCCTGTGTGCAAAGGAGGGCTTCAGTCGATGCGCAGCGGTACGAACAGCGTCGTTTCCATGCGCCGCACCAGCAGCGCGATGTTCTTGCCGGCGCTGTTGATCGCCGTCTCGAAGCTCTTGAGGTCGGTGATCTGCACCTGGTTGACGCCGATGATCACGTCGCCGTGCTGCAGGCCGGCGCGCGCGGCCGGCCCCTGCGCCTTCTGGATCAGCAGGCCGCCGCGCACGCCGAGCTCGTCGCGCTGCGCAGCCGACAGTTCGGCCAGCGTCAGGCCGAGCTTGCCGAACTGGTAGCTTTGCTGCTCGCCGCCCTGCGGCGCAGGCTGCTGCGCCGCCTGCGGGTCGCCGGAGAGTTCGCCCAGTTGTACCTCGACCGCCGCGGCCTTGCCCTTGCGCCACAGGCCGAGCTTGACCTTGGTGCCCGGCTGCAAGGCGCCTATCATCACCGGCAATTCCTTCGAACTGCTGACCGGCTTGTCGTTGAGCGCGACGATGATGTCGCCGATCTGCAGGCCGGCGCGCGATGCCGGGCCGTTCGGCTCGACGTTGACCACCAGCGCGCCGCGCGGCCTGTCGAGGCCGAAGCTCTGCGCCAGCTCCTGCGACACCTCCTGGATGTGCACGCCCAGCTGGCCGCGGCTGACGCGGCCCTTGGCCTTGAGCTGGTCGGCGACGCCGATCGCGATGTCGATCGGGATCGCGAACGAGATGCCCATGAAGCCACCCGAGCGGCTGTAGATCTGCGAGTTGATGCCGACCACCTCGCCCTTGAGGTTGAACAGCGGCCCACCCGAGTTGCCGGGGTTGATCGCGACGTCGGTCTGGATGAAGGGCACGTAGTTCTCGTCCGGCAGGCTGCGGCCCTTGGCCGACACGATGCCGGCGGTCACGGTGTTCTCGAAGCCGAACGGCGCGCCGATCGCGGCGACCCATTCGCCGACCTTGAGGCCGGCCGGGTCGCCGATCTTGACGATGGGCAGGCCCTTGGCCTCGATCTTCAGCACCGCGACGTCGGTGCGCTTGTCCAGGCCGACCAGGCGCGCGTTCATTTCGCGCTTGTCGGTCATCATCACCTTGATCTGGTTGCCGCCGGAGACCACGTGCGCGTTGGTCAGGATGTAGCCGTCCTCGCTGATGATGAAGCCGGAGCCGTAGGAGAGGCTCTCGGACGGGTCCTGCGGCTGCTGCGGCGTACCCGGCCCTTGCGGCGCGTTCGGGATGAAACGGCGGAAGAAATCGTAGAGCGGGTCGTCCTCGGGGATGGGGAAGGGCAGCGGCGCGGCGCTCTGCGCGGTCTGGTCGAGCTTGTTCGCCTGGATGTTGACCACGGCCGCGCCTTCGCGGTCGACCAGCTGCGTGAAGTCGGGCAGCAGCATCTGCACCGTGCCGTCCTCCTTGGCGGGCACGGCGACGGGGGCGCCGTCGCCCTTGAACAGGGTTTCGATCTTCTCGCAGCCCGCGAGCGTGCTGACCAGCAAGGTGGCAACGAGCGCGGAACGTAACAGCCGGGTCACTGAAGGAATCCTTTCTTGTGGCGGGGGGAGAACGGCGCGCAAACGCGCGGTCCATGGCTCAATCATACCGGTTTTGCAGGGTATTCACAGAGATCGACGATGGGGCAGCGCGGGCACTCGGGCTTGCGCGCCTTGCAGACGTAGCGGCCGTGCAGGATCAGCCAGTGGTGGGCGTCGAGACGGAACTCGGCCGGCACCACCTTCATCAGCTTGTCCTCGACCTCGCGCACGTCCTTGCCGGGGGCGAGGCGGGTGCGGTTGGCGACGCGGAAGATGTGCGTGTCGACCGCGATCGTCGGCTGGCCGAAGGCGGTGTTGAGCACCACGTTGGCGGTCTTGCGGCCGACGCCGGGCAGCGCCTCGAGCGCCTCGCGCGTCTGCGGCACCTCGCCGCCGTGCCGCTCGACCAGAATGCGACAGGTCGCGATCGCATTCTTCGCCTTGGTGCGGTACAGGCCTATGGTCTTGATGTGCTCGGCCAACCCTTCCTCGCCGAGCGCCAGCATCGCCTCGGCGGTCGGCGCGACCGGGAACAGCCGGCGCGTCGCCTTGTTGACGCCGACGTCGGTCGCCTGCGCCGACAGCAGTACCGCGATCAAGAGCTGGAACGGCGTGTCGTATTCGAGCTCGGTGGTCGGCGAAGGGTTGGCGTCGCGCAGGCGCTCGAAGATCTGGCGGCGTTTGGCGGCGTTCATCGCGCGCCCTCCGTGGCGGGCGCGGCGTCCGGCTCGGCCTGGGTCGGTCGCGCCGCGGCGCGGCGCTTGGTACGCGCGTCGAGCGCGTTCTTGGCCGCGATCAGGCAGGCGAGGCCGATGAAGGCGCCCGGCGGCAGGAGCGCGAGCAGGAACTGGTAGTTCGCCTCGGCCGGCACCAGGTGGAGGGTCAGCGCCCGGCCTGGCTCGCCGAACAGCAGCTCGGCGCCAGAGAACAGCGTGCCGCGGCCGAACAGTTCGCGCAGCGCGCCCAGCGCCGCCAGCACCAGCGTCAGCCCGAGTCCCATCGTCAGGCCGTCGAAGGCCGCCTCGCGCGCCGGGTTCTTCGACGCGAAGGCCTCGGCGCGCGCCAGCACGATGCAGTTGGTCGTGATCAGCGGAATGAAGATGCCGAGCACGCCGTACAGCGCGTGCAGGTAGGCGTTCATCGTCAGGTCGACGCAGGTGACCAGCGCGGCGATGATCAGGATGAACACCGGGTTGCGGATCTCGTTCGGGATGTAGTGGCGCACGGCGGCGACGGCCGCGCCCGACAGCGCGGTGACCAGCGTGGTCGCCAGACCCAGCGCCATGCCGTTGACCGCGGTCGAGCTGACCGCCAGCACCGGGCACAGGCCGAGCAGTTGCACGAGGCCGGGGTTCTGCTTCCACAGGCCGTCGACGGCGAGCTTGCGCCAGCGCCCCGGCTCGGCGGTCGGGGCGTTTTCGGCGGGGGAGGGGGATGTCTGCATCGCTCTTTCCGGGGCTTAGGGGTTCGCGAGGTGCGGGTGCTCGCGCGCGTAGCGCGCGACGCGGCCGACGGCGGCGGCGACCGCGCGCGCCGAGATCGTCGCGCCGGCCGGCGCGTCGAAGCGGCCGCCGTCCTTCTTCACGGCCCACGCCATGCCGGGCGCGTCGGCGACGCCGGCGAACTGCGCGGACCAGGCGCTCTTGGCGCTGTCGATATAGTCGCCCAGCCCCGGCGTTTCCTTGTGCGAGACGACGCGCACGCCGGTGACGGCGCCGGCGGCGTCGACGCCGACCAGGAGTTCGATGCGGCCGCCGTAGCCGTTGGGCGCGGCGGCCTCGAAGACGCGGCCGCTCAAGCGGCCGGCGAGCCGCGCCGGGTAGACGCGCGCCGTGTCGCGGCCGAGCATCGCGGCGTCGCGCGCCGGCAGCGGGCGGGCGTCGGCGACGAGGTCGTTGTCGAAGCTGCCCGGCGGCAGCGCCTGGGAAAGCAGCGCGGCGCGTGCCGCCGCCTCGTTGGCCGCGATCTGGTCGGCGGTCAGCGCCCAGGTGGTGCCGAGCACGGCGGTGGCGACGACGGCGAAGGCCAGCAGCGTCAGCGCGCTGCGCATCGCCTGCGCCTGCGGCGTGTGCTTCATGCGCGGCCTCCCTTCTTCGCGCCGAAGACCGGCGGCCGCGTCGTGTGGTCGATGAAGGGTACGGCGATGTTCATGATCAGCACCGCGAAGGCGATCGAATCGGGAAAGCCGCCGAACACGCGTATCACGTAGACGAGCACGCCGACGAGAAAGCCGAAGATCAGCCGGCCGCGCGGCGTGGTCGGGCCGGACACCGGGTCGGTGACGATAAAGCCGGCGCCGAGCATCGTCGCGCCGGCGAACAGGTGGAACAGCGGGTCGGCGTAGCGCGCCGGGTCGAGCAGCCACAGGGGCAGCGCCAGCGTGGCGACGCCGGCGAGCATGGCGACCGGCGTCTGCCACGGGATCAGCCGCTGCTGCCACAGCCACAGCGCGCCGGCCAGGTAGCCGGCGGCGACCCACTGGCCGGCGGCGCGGCCGTGCAGCGGTTCGGCCAAGGTGGTCGCGATCGGCACGCCCAGGCTCAGTTGCGTCTTCAGATGGTCGAGCGGCGTCGCCGACACGATCGCGTCGATGCCGGCCGGCAGCGCGCGGCCGAAGATGTAGGCCAGTTGCTCGGGCGCCGACAGCGGCGCGACGGCCGAGCCCCATTGCGCCATCTGCGCCGGGAAGGCGACGATCATCGCCGCGAAGCCGACCATCGCCGGGTTGAACGGATTGTTGCCGAGGCCGCCGTAGAGCTGCTTGGCGATGACGATGGCGAAGGCGGTCGCGACCACGACCAGCCACCACGCCCCCAGCGGCGGCATGGCCAGCGCCAGCAGCCACGCGGTGACGAGCGCGCTGCCGTCCTTGAGGAAGACGGCGACGGGCTGGCCGCGTGCCCTGAGCATCGCCGCCTCGGCGACGAGCGCGGTCGCGCTCGCCAGCGCGAGCTGAGCCAGCACGCCGACGCCGTAGAAGTACACCGACAGCACGACGCCCGGCACGAGCGCGGCGAGCACCTTGAGCATCACCACCGACACCGTCGTCGGCCGGGCCATGAAGGGGGAGGAGATCATCGTTCCTTGTCGTCTTTCTGCTGCGCCGCGTCGCGCGCCGCCGGCTTCTCGGCTTTGCGCGCGGCGGCGCGTTCCATCGCGGCCTGGATGGCGGCCTTCTTCGCGTCGTCGAGGGCGGCGGCGGGCGCGGGCCCGGCCGGTGCGGCCTCGCCGGTCTGTTTCTCGGCTTTGCGCGCGGCGGCGCGTTCCATCGCGGCCTGGATGGCGGCCTTCTTCGCGTCGTCGTCGGCGACGGCTGGCTCGGCGGCGCGGGGCGCCGGCGCCGCGGGTTGGCCGAGGCTGGCGGCCAGTTCCTTTTCCTTGATCGCGGCGCGCTCGGCGAGTCGCTGCGTCTTCTCCGATTTGTCGCGCTCGAGGCGGAACTGACGGAACTCGTGGCGCGCGCGCGCGCGGTCGGCGGCCTTCTTGTCGTGCTCGGCGGCCCAGATCTCGCCCTTGGCGTAGCGGTAGTAGTCGACCAGCGGAATCTGGCTCGGGCACACGTAGCTGCAGGCGCCGCATTCGATGCAGTCGAACAGGTGCCACTCCTGCGCTTTGCCGAAGTTCTTCGCCTTGGCGAACCAGTAGAGGTCCATCGGCTGCAGCTCGACCGGGCAGGCGCTCGCGCATTCGCCGCAGCGGATGCACGGCATGGCCGCCGGGCGCGGCGGCAGCACGGCCGGGCTTTTCGCGATCAGGCAGTTGCTCGCCTTGGTGATGCCGGCGTCCTCGTCGGGCAGCGCGAAGCCCATCATCGGCCCGCCCATCAGTACCGCGTCGACGCCGGCGCGGCGGCCGGCGTACTCGATCAGAAAGCGCACCGGCGTACCCAGCAGCGCCTCGACGTTGTGCGGGCGCTCGACGTCGCCGGTCAGGGTGACGATGCGGCTGATCACCGGCTCGCCGTGGACGATCGCCCGGCCGACGCTGTAGGCGGTGGCGACGTTGAAGCACTGCACGCCCATTTCGGTCGAGCGGGTGCCGTGCGGCACGGCTTTGCCGGTCAGGATGCGGATCAGTTGCTTGGCGCCGCCGCTCGGATACTTGGTCGGCACGGCAACGACCGTAAAGCCGCTGCCGGCGCAGGCCTGCCGCAGCGCGGCGATCGCCTCGGGCTTGTTGTCCTCGACGCCGATCAGCACCTCGCGCGGCTGCGTCAGGTGGGCGAGCACGCGGATGCCGTCGACGATGCCACCGGCGCGCTCGCGCATCAGCATGTCGTCGCAACTGATGAAGGGTTCGCACTCTGCGCCGTTGATCACCAGCGTGTCCAGCGCGCTGGCGGCGGCCTTCAGGTGGGTCGGAAACACGGCGCCGCCGAGGCCGACCACGCCCATCTCGGCCAGTCGGGCGAGCAGCTCGCCGGCGGGGCGGACGCGCCAGTCGGCGACCGGTCGGCGTTCGGTCCACGCGTCGCGGCCGTCGGGCTCGATGACGACGGCGAGCTCGCTCAGGCCGGACGGGTGCGGGTAGGCGTGCGGTGCGATGGCGACGACGCGGCCCGAAGTCGGCGCGTGCACCGCCGCCGACAGGCGGCCGTCGGGCTCGGCTATTTTCTGGCCCTTGAGTACCGTGTCGCCGACGGCGACGCAGGGCAGCGCGGCGTTGCCAAGGCTCTGGCTCATCGGCACGTAAAGGCGCGGCGGCACCGGCGCCTGGCGGATCGGCGTGCCGGTCGAGATCGCCTTGTGCTCGGGTGGGTGGACGCCGCCGTTGAAGTCGTACAGCGCTCTCATGCGCGGGTGTCCTCGACGGGGTGGATGCGGATCACCGGCTCGCCCCATTTCCAGGTCTTGAGCGTCGGTTCGAGCGGTTTCATCGCGATGCAGTCGACCGGGCAGGGCGCGATGCACAGCTCGCAGCCGGTGCATTCGGACGCGATGATGGTGTGCATCTGCTTGGCGGCGCCGAGGATGGCGTCGACCGGGCAGGCCTGCAGGCACAGCGTGCAGCCGATACAGTTTGCCTCGTCGATGACGGCGACCGCCCGGGGCTTGGGCTGCGCCGCGCCTTCGTCGAAGGGTTTGTACTCGACGCCCAACAGCTCGGCCAACTTGCGGATGCCGTCCTCGCCGCCGGGCGGGCATTTGTTGATGTCGTCGACGCCGTCGGCGATCGCCTGCGCGTAGGGGCGGCAGCCGGGGTGGCCGCACTGGCCGCACTGCGTCTGCGGCAGTACGGCGTCGATCTTCTCGACCAGCGGGTCGGCCTCGACGCGGAACTTGACCGACGCGTAGCCGAGCACCGCGCCGAGCGCGAGGGCGATCAGCGCCATCAGCGCGATCGCGGTCAGGATCGCGCTCATCGGCGATTCCTTATTAATAATGCGGTCATTTGACCAGGCCTCCGAAGCCCATGAAGGCCAGGCTCATCAGGCCGGCGGTGACGAAGGCGATCGCCGGCCCCTTGAACGGCGCCGGCACGTCGGCACCCTCGAGCCGTTCGCGCATCGCGCCGAACAGGATCAGGATCAGCGAGAAGCCGACCGCGCTGCCGAAGCCGAACACCAGCGACTCGGCGAAGCTGTGCCGCTCCTGCACGTTCAGGAGCGGCACGCCGAGCACCGCGCAGTTGGTGGTGATCAGCGGCAGGTAGATGCCCAGCGTCTGGTAGAGCATCGGGCTGGTCTTCTGGATCAGCATCTCGGTGAATTGCACGATGGCGGCGATCACCACGATGAAGGACAGCGTGCGCAGGTATTCGAGGCCGAGCGCGCCCAGCGCCTCGTTGATCAGGTAGCTGGAACCGGCGCCCAGCGTCAGCACGAAGGCGGTGGCGGCGCCCATGCCGATCGACGCCTCCAGCTTCTTGGAGACGCCCATGAACGGGCACAGGCCGAGCATGCGCACCAGTACCACGTTGTTGACGAGGACGGCCGCGACCAGCACGAGCAGGTAATGTCCGAGATCCATGCGTTGCCGATACCGTTTGGGCAAAACAAGCAATTATCTACGGCGGACGGATGCCATTCAAGCCGGCGGCAGGCGCAAAAAAGCCGCACCGGGGACGGTGCGGCGAAGAAGCCCCTCGCGGCGGGTCGGCGCGAGAGGGGTGAGGAGCCCTTAGTGGATGTCCTGCAGCTGCTGCAGGATCTGCGGGTTTTCCAGCGTCGAGGTGTCCTGGGTGATCGCCTCGCCCTTGGCGATCGAACGCAGCAGGCGGCGCATGATCTTGCCCGAACGGGTCTTGGGCAGGTTCTCGCCGAAGCGGATGTCGTCCGGCTGGGCGATCTTGCCGATCTCGTGCGCGACCCAGTTCTTCAGCTCGGACGCCACCTTCCTGGCGTCCTCGCCCTCGGGGCGGCTGCCCTTGAGCACCACGAAGGCGACCACGGCCTCGCCTTTGACCTCGTGCGGCTTGCCGACCACGGCGGCCTCGGCGACCAGCGGGTTGGCGACCAGCGCCGACTCGATCTCCATCGTGCCGAGGCGGTGGCCGGACACGTTCAGCACGTCGTCGATGCGGCCCATGATCCAGAAGAAGCCGTTCTCGTCGCGGTTGGCCGAGTCGCCGGCGAGGTAGTACTGGCCGTTGAATTCCTCGGGGAAGTAGGTTTTCTTGAAGCGCTCGTCGTCGTTCCAGATGGTGCGCACCAGGCTGGGGAACGGCTTCTTGATGACGAGGAAGCCGCCGCGGCCCGGTTCGACCGGCGCACCCGATTCGTCGACGATGTCGGCCATCACGCCCGGCAAGGGCAGCGTGCACGAGCCCGGCTTGGTCGCGACGGCGCCCGGCAGCGGCGCGATCTGGATCGAGCCGGTCTCGGTCTGCCACCAGGTGTCGACGATCGGGCAGCGGCTGCCGCCGACCACCTCGTAGTACCACATCCACGCTTCCGGGTTGATCGGCTCGCCGACGGTGCCCAAGAGACGCAGGCTGGAGAGGTCGTACTGCTTGGGCAGGTCCGCGCCCAGCTTGATCAGCGAGCGGATCGCGGTCGGCGCGGTGTAGAAGATGGTGACCTTGTGCTTCTCGATCATCTGCCAGAAGCGGCTGGCGTCCGGGTAGGTCGGCACGCCCTCGAAGATGATCTGCGTCGCGCCGTTGGCCAGCGGGCCGTAGCAGATATAGGAGTGGCCGGTGATCCAGCCGACGTCGGCGGTGCACCAGTACACGTCGTTCGGTTTGTAGTCGAACACCCAGCGGAAGCTGTTGGCCGCGCCGAGCAGATAGCCGGCGCTGCTGTGCTGGATGCCCTTGGGCTTGCCGGTCGAGCCCGAGGTATAGAGGATGAACAGCGGGTCCTCGGCGTTCATCCATTCCGGCTCGCACTGCTCGGACTGGCCCTCGACCAGCTTGTGCCACCAGACGTCGCGGCCCTCGGTCCAGTCGGCGCCGCCGTTGGTGCGCTGGTAGACGACGACGTGCTCGACCGATTCGCCGCCGCCCAGTTCGAGCGCCTCGTCGACGGTCGCCTTCAGCGGCACGCGCTTGCCGCCGCGCACGCCCTCGTTGGCGGTGATCACCATCTTGGCGCCGGCGTCCTGGATGCGATCCTTGACGGCGCCGGCCGAGAAGCCGCCGAACACCACCGAGTGGATCGCGCCGATGCGCGCGCAAGCCTGCATCGCGACGATGGCCTCGATCGACATCGGCATGTAGACCACGACGCGGTCGCCGCGGCCGACCCCCAGCCCCTTGAGGCCGTTGGCGAACTGGCAGACGCGGCGGTGCAGTTCGGAGTAGGTGACGCGGGTGACTTCGCCGTCGTCGGCCTCGAAGATCAGCGCGATCTTGTTGCCGTTCAGCGCCAGGTGGCGGTCCAGGCAGTTGTACGACACGTTCAGCACGCCGTCGTCGAACCATTTGAAGAACGGCGCCTTGCTGTCGTCCAGCACCCGCGAGAACGGCTTTTTCCAGGTAATCAGCTCGCGGGCCAGGTCGCCCCAGAAGGAAAGGTAGTGGTCGTCGGCCTGCTCGCACAGCGCGTTGTAGGCGTCCATGCCGGACACGACGGCCTTGCGGCGGAAGTCGTCGGCGGGCGGAAAGCTGCGGGTTTCCTTCAGGATCGATTCGAGGGTGGACATGGCATCTCCTTCTGTCTTGCTTTTTGTGGCCGCGCCCGTGGCGGGCGCGGCCGGATTGCGGTTGCGGCCTTAATGCTTGGAGGCGCCGGAGGCTCCGATGCCGGTCATCGAGCGCACGAACTGCGCCTCGAACTTGGCCTTCTCGTCGCTGGCCTGGCGCGAGCTGTCGAGCACCGAGAACAGCCAGGTGAACACGAAGGCGAGCGTCATCGAGAAGATGGCCGGGTTCTTGTACGGGAACAGTGCGGCCTCGTTGTGCAGTACGTCAACCCACACGGTCGGGCCGATCACGATCAGCACCACCGCCGACGCCAGGCCGATGAAGCCGCCGAGCACCGCGCCGCGGGTGGTCAGGCCCTTCCAGAACATCGACAGGAACAGCACCGGGAAGTTGGCCGAGGCGGCGATCGAGAACGCCAGGCCGACCATGAAGGCGATGTTCTGCTTCTCGAAGATGATGCCCAGCAGGATGGCGATCACGCCCAGCGCCAGCGTCGTCAGCTTGGAGACGCGGATCTCGTCGGCCTCGTTAGCCTTGCCCTTCTTGATCACGCTGGCGTACAGGTCGTGCGACACCGCCGAGGCGCCCGACAGCGTCAGGCCGGCCACCACCGCGAGGATGGTCGCGAACGCCACCGCCGAGATGAAGCCGAGGAACAGGTCGCCGCCGACCGCGTTGGCCAGGTGCACCGCGACCATGTTGTTGCCGCCGATGATCTTGCCGTCCGGGTCGAGGAAGCTCGGGTTGGTGCCGACCAGATAGATCGCGCCGAAGCCGATGATGAAGGTCAGGATGTAGAAGTAGCCGATGAAGCCGGTCGCGTAGAACACCGACTTGCGCGCCTCGCGGGCGTCGGCGACGGTGAAGAAGCGCATCAGGATGTGCGGCAGGCCTGCGGTGCCGAACATCAGCGCCAGGCCCAGCGAGATCGCGTCGATCGGGTTGGATACCAGGCCGCCCGGCGCCATGATTTCGCTCGCCTTCGGGTGAACCTCGACCGCTTTCGCGAACATGCCCTCGAAGCTGAAGCCTGCCGACTGCATCACCATGATCGCCATGAAGCTCGCGCCCGACAGCAGGATCACCGCCTTGATGATCTGCACCCAGGTGGTCGCCAGCATGCCGCCGAACATCACGTACAGCACCATCAGCACGCCGACGATGACGACGGCGGACGTGTAGTTCATGCCGAACAACAGCTGGATCAGCTTGCCGGCGCCGACCATCTGCGCGATCAGGTAGAGCGCGACCACGACCAGCGTGCCGGTGGCGGCGAAGATGCGCACCGGGGTCTGCTTGAGGCGGTAGGAGGCGACGTCGGCGAAGGTGTACTTGCCGAGGTTGCGCAGCCGCTCGGCGACCAGGAACAGGATCACCGGCCAGCCGACCAGAAAGCCGATCGAGTAGATCAGGCCATCGTAGCCCTTGTCGAACACCATCGCCGAAATGCCGAGGAAGGACGCGGCCGACATGTAGTCGCCGGCGATCGCCAGGCCGTTCTGGAAGCCGGAAATGCCGCCGCCGGCGGCGTAGAAGTCGCTGGCCGACTTGGTGCGTCGCGCCGCCCAGTAGGTGATGCCGAGCGTGAAGGCGACGAAGAGGAAGAACATGATGATGGCGTGCCAGTTGGTCGCCGCCTGCTTGACCTCGCCTTCGATGGCTCCGGCGGCCAGCGCGAACGCCGGAGCCAGGGCAAGGCCGGTCGCGGCCAGGGGGGTATGCCAGCGCTTCATTGCTTGGCCTCCTCGACGATCTGTTGGTTGAGTCGGTCGAACTCGGTGTTGGCGCGGCGCACGTAGACGCCGGTCAGTACGAAAGCGGAAACGATGATCAGCACCCCGACCGGGATGCCGACCGTCATCACGCCACCGCCCAGCGGCGTGCCCAGCGTGGCCGGCGAGAACGCCAGCAGCAGGATGAAGCCGTAGTAGATGGCCAGCATGACCAGGGTCAGGGTCCAGCCCAGGCTCGTTTTTTTGTGCACGAGCTCGAGAAACTTCGGGTTGGATTGCACGCGCTTGAGAACTTCTTCGTTCATTGCATCCTCCTTGAAGACGGCGGTCCATGCGGACTCGCTGAGCCTGAATGTACGAGAGCGCTCGTGCGCCTTGCTAATCGCATTTTCTGATCGACAAAATTTGTCGCGCCGATGTTGCGTTGCAAAAACCCATGTTTTTCAATTAGTTGCGATGGTGTTTGAGTCCGGAAATCCCTTCCGTGCGGCAGGGTCTCTAGGGTTTGCCTAGGCTCGACAAGCCGCGCGGACGCATCCCAGAATAGGGTTAACACCTAGCGATCCACGCCTTTCCGAAAGCCCGGACCACCATGGAAATCTACCAACTGCGCGCCTTCGTCACGGTCGCCCAACAGGGACATCTGACGCAGGCGGCCGAGCTCTTGCACCTGTCGCAACCGGCGGTTACCGCCCAGATCAAGGCCGTCGAGGAGGAGGTCGGCATGCCGCTGTTCGAGCGCTCGGCCGGCGGGGTGACGCTGACGCGCGCCGGGCAGGAGCTGCTGCCGCGCGCCCAGGCCATCCTCGGCGCCGCGCGCGAGTTGTTGAACCACGCGCGCGGCCTCAAGGGGCAGCTGTCCGGCCGCGCGCAGATCGGCGTGACGCTGACGCCCGAGCTGTTGCGCATCGGGCCGTGGGTCGCGGCGCTCAGCGAGCGCTACCCGCTGCTCGAATTGCGGCTGCAGCACGGCGTGACCGGCGACGTGCTGAACCTGGTGCGCAAGAAGGAGCTCGACTGCGGCTTCTACCTCGGCAAGAACCCCTACGTGAACGTGAACGCGGTCAGCTTGGCCGAGCTGCCGCTGTGCGTCGTCGTGCCGCCGGGCTGGGAGGCGCGCGCCGACCTCGGCCAGCCGAAGGAGCTCGGCCGGCTGCCGTGGGTCGGCGTGTCGCAGTTCTCCAGCCTGTCGAAGATCACCGCGGAATTATGGCGGGAACTGAATATTTCGCCGAAGAAGGTCGCCGAATGCGACCACTTGTCGACCATGCTCGAGCTGGTCGCCGCCGGCGTCGGCGCCGCGCTGGCGCGCCGCGACGGCGCCGAGCCGCTGGCCGCGCAGGGTCGCGTCACGATCCTGCCCGATTACCACAAATCGGCGGAGTTGCTGTTCGTTTACCCGTCGGAACGCGTCGGCGAGCCGGTGTTGTCGGCGCTGCTCGCCGAGCTCGCGCCGGTCTGGGGGCTGGACCCGGACGCGATCGCGCGCGCCGGCGCCGGGTGAGGGGACGATAACCCCGCCGCCGTCGCGTGTTTGCGCGGCGGGCGTGCGGCTACAATCGGGGCATGAAAACGCACCCCTTCGCCATGTTGCCGCAGCGCTACGCGACGCTGCCGCCGCGCTTTTACCGCGCGGTCGAACCGACCGCCTTGCCCGAACCCCGTCTCGTCCACCTGAACGACGCCTTCGCGCGCGAGCTCGGCCTCGACCCGGAAAGGTTGGCCGAGCCCGACGGCGTCGCGCTCCTGGCCGGTTCGGCGCCGCCCGGCAAGACGCCGCTCTCGACCGCCTACAGCGGCCACCAGTTCGGCGTGTGGGCCGGCCAGCTCGGCGACGGTCGTGCGCTGCTGCTCGGCGAGTGGCGCGACGGCCGTGGCCGCGATTGGGAAATCCAGCTCAAGGGCGCCGGCCTGACGCCGTTCTCGCGCATGGGCGACGGCCGCGCGGTGCTCAGGTCGAGCATCCGCGAATACCTGTGCTCGGAGGCGATGGCCGGCCTCGGCATCCCGACCACGCGCGCGCTGGCGATTGCCGGCTCGCCCGAGCCGGTCTACCGCGAGACGGTCGAGACCGCCGCCGTCGTCACCCGCGTCGCCGAGAGCTTCCTGCGCTTCGGCCACTTCGAGCACTGCTACCATCGCGGCGACGAGGACGGCGTGCGCGTGCTGGCCGACTTCGCGCTGCGCCACCATTTCCCCGAATTGCAGGACTCAGCCCAGCCCTACGCCGCGCTGGTCGGCGAGGTGATCGCGCGCACCGCGCGCCTGATGGCCGACTGGCAGGCGGTCGGCTTCTGCCACGGCGTGATGAATACCGACAATATGTCGCTCCTGGGCCTGACGATAGACTACGGCCCGTTCGGCTTCCTCGACGGCTTCGACGCCGCGCACATCTGCAACCATTCCGACCACGCCGGCCGCTACGCCTACGGCCAGCAGCCGCAGGTCGCGCTGTGGAACCTCAACTGCCTGGCGTCGGCCTTCCTGCCGCTGGTGCCGGAGGAGGAGCTGGTCGCGCTGCTGCGCGGCTACCAGGCGCGCTTCGAGGGCGCTTATCTGGCGAGGATGCGCGCCAAGCTCGGCCTCGCCGACGCGCGGCCGGACGACGTCGATCTGGCCGAGGCGCTGTTGCTGGCGATGCACGCCAACCGCGTCGACTACACGATCTTCTGGCGCCGCCTGGCGGGTTTCGACAGCGCCGACGGCGCGAAGAACGACGCGCTGCGCGACCTGTTCCTCGACCGCGCCGCCTTCGACGGCTGGGCCGCGCGCTACCGCGAGCGGCTGCTCTCCGAGGAGCGCGAGGCGGCGGCGCGCCGCGCGGCGATGAACGCGGTCAACCCGAAGTACGTGCTGCGCAACCACCTGGCCGAGACGGCGATCCGCCGCGCGCGCGACGGCGACTGCTCCGAGGTCGACCGGCTGATGCGCTGCCTCGCGCGCCCGTTCGACGAGGCGCCCGAGTTCGACGACTACGCGGCCTTCCCGCCCGAGTGGGCGGGCGATCTGTCGGTCAGCTGTTCGAGCTGAGCGGCGCGGAAGCGTATCGAGACAAAAAGCTCGGCCAACGTTGGCCGAGCTTTTTGTCGTGCGACGTTCGGGCGGCGCGTCAGCGCGCCGGCACCGTGTCGCGCAGCCGCGGCCAGGCGAGCGTCAGCATCAGGCTGCGCATCGCCATCAGCACCAGCATCGCCGCCCACACGCCGTGGTTGCCGAAGGCCGCCGACAGGCCGAACAGCGCCGGCACGTAGACGGCGAAGCTGGCGATCATCGCGTTGCGTATCGTGCGGGTGGCGACCGCGCCCATGAACACGCCGTCCCAGAAGAAGGCCCAGATGCACACGAGCGGCAGCGCGACCAGCCACGGCCAGAAGCGCAGCGCCTCGCGCTGCAGGCCGACGTCGGTGCTCATCGTCGGCAGAAAGAACGGCGCGACCAGCGCGAGCAGGGCGGCGAGCACGCCGCTCCATGCCAGCGACAGCCAGGCGGCGCGGCGCACGTTGACGATCAGCGCGGCGCGCGAGCCGGCGCCGATCGCGCGCGCGCCGTGCACTTCGGCGGCGACCGCGAAGCTGTCGAGCAGGTTGGCGCACAGCATGAACAGCTGCAAGAGGATCTGGTTCGCGGCCAGTTCCAGCGTGCCCATCTGCGCGCCGCGCTCGGTCATCAGCGCGAAGGCGCCGGTCAAGAGCAGCGTGCGCACCATGATGTCGACGTTGGCCGAGAACAGCCGCCGCCACGCGTGGCCGGCGAAGGCCTGCGCGAGCGCGCGCTGCCAGCGCGGCAGCGGGATCAGCCGCAGCATCACGGCCGTCGTCGCGATGCTGATCGCCGCCTCGCTCGTCACCGTCGCCCACGCGGCGCCGGCGATGCCCCAGCCTAAGCCCAGCACGAACAGCGCCGACAGCAAGGCGTTCAGCGCGTTCATCGCGAGCTGCAGCGCCATCACCGTGCGCGAGCGGCCCAGCCCCATCAGCCAGGCGAACTGCGCGTAACCGAGCAAGGTGAACGGCGCCGACCAGATGCGCGCGTAGAAGTACTGCTCGGCCAACGGTACGACCTCGGCCGGCGGCGACAACAGCTTGATCGCGACGAGGCCGATCGGCCATTGCAGGAGCCACAGCAGGACGCCGCCGGCGAGCGCGGCGAGCATGGGCCGCAGGCCCGCCAGCACGATCTCGGCGTCGTTCATGGAGCCTGCCGCCTGCGCGACGAGGCCGGTGGTGGTGAAGCGCAGGAAGCTGAAGCACCAGTAGATCACGGTGAAGATGGTGCCGCCGATGCCGGCGGCGGCGATCACCGCCGGGTCGCCGAGCCGGCCGAGCACGGCGGTGTCGACCAGGCCCATCAGCGGGGTGGCCATGCCGGCGAGCGCGACCGGGATCGCAAAGCGGATCAGCGCGGGGTAGCCGGGCGTCAGGTCGGGACGGGGAGGGGTGGCGGTCATCGGGTCGGGCGGTCTGGAAAACGCAAAGAGCCGGCGCGTCGGCCGGCTCGCAAGGAGGACGGGCTCAGCGCAGCGGGTGGGCCCGCACGCCGGTCGCGTCGACCACCAGGTAGCCGCCGGCGGCGTCGTGCCAGTCGGCGATCACCCAGCGCTCGGCGGCGCGGCCGTCGGGCAGCGCGTGGTCGTGGCGCGCCGGGCGGTGCGTGTGGCCGTGGATCAGCGTCGGCGCGTCGTGCGCGGCCAGCAGCTCGAGTACCGCCAGCTCGGTGACGTCGCCGATATCGCTCAGGCCGGTTTCCTGCTTCTTCATTTCGCTGGCGGCGCGGATCTGCGCCGCGATCGCGTGGCGCTCGGCCAACGGTTTGGCCAAGAGCGCCTGTTGCCACGCGGGGTTGCGCACCATCGCGCGGAACTGCTGGTAGGCCGCGTCGTCGCGGCAGAGCGCGTCGCCGTGGCAAAGCAGATAGCGCCGGCCGTAAAGCTCGACCTCGGTGGGCTCGGGCAAAAGCGTGGCGCCGCTTTCCGTCTCGAAACCTTGGCCGAGCAGAAAGTCGCGGTTGCCGTGCATCACGAACAGCGGCGTTTCGGCGGCGAAGGCCTTCATCGCGGCGAGCATCTCGCGCTTGAACGGCGAGTCGTCGTCGTCGCCGACCCAGTATTCGAACAGGTCGCCGAGGATGTAGAGCGCGTCGATCCGGCCGCGCCAGGCGGCGAGCGTGTCGACGAACAGGCGGTTGAGCGCGGGCGTCGCCTCGCACAGGTGCAGGTCGGAGATGAAATGGGTGGCCATGGCGGAAAAAGGCCCGCGCGAGGCGGGCCGGTGCGGTTTAGACGATCTCGGCCTTCTCGATCACGACGGGCTCGACCGGCACGTCCTGGTGCATGCCCGAGCGGCCGGTCTTGACGGTCTTGATGCGGTCGACCACCTCCTTGCCCTCGACCACGCGGCCGAACACGCAGTAGCCCCAGCCTTGCGAGCTTTCCGAGCTGAAGTTCAGGAAGTCGTTGTCGACGACGTTGATGAAGAACTGGGCGGTCGCCGAGTGCGGCGCCATGGTGCGCGCCATCGCCAGCGTGTAGGCCTCGTTCTTCAGGCCGTTGTTGGCCTCGTTCTGGATCGGTTCCAGCGTCGGCTTCTGTTCCATTTCCTTGGTGAAGCCGCCGCCCTGGATCATGAAGCCGTTGATCACGCGGTGGAAGATGGTGCCGTCGTAGTGGCCTGCGGTCACGTAGGCTTCGAAGTTGGCGGCGGTTTTCGGCGCTTTTTCGTGATCCAGTTCGATCAGGATGTCGCCGAAGTTGGTGCTGAGCTTGATCATGCTTGTCTCGCTTGTGTCGGGTTGGGTCAGGGCTTGAGGACCGCCTTCACGATGACGATCGGTTCCTGCGGAACGTCGGTCATGCCGGACATCGAGCCGGTGCGGGTCTTGGCGATGCGGTTCACCACGTCCATGCCGCGGGTCACGCGGCCGAATACCGCGTAGCCCCAGCTTTGGCCTGTCGGGGCGCGGTGGTTGAGGAAATCGTTGTCGGCCACGTTGATGAAGAACTGGCTGGTGGCCGAGTGCGGGTCGCCGGTGCGCGCCATCGCGACGGTGCCGACGGTGTTCTTGAGCCCGTTGGCCGCTTCGTTCGGGATCGGGGCGCGCGTCGGCTTCTGCACGAGCTTGACGCCCAACAGGCTGGATTCGGGCACGAAGCCGCCGCCCTGAATCATGAAACCGTCGATCACGCGGTGGAACACGGTGCCGTTGTAGTGGCCGGCCTTCACGTACTGGGTGAAGTTGGCGACGGTTCTGGGCGCGCGCTGCTCGTCGAGCGCGATGTCGATCTCGCCCTTGTTGGTGACGAGGGTGACGACGGGCGCGGCGAGCGCGGCGGGCAGGACGAGGGTGAGGGCAAAGCCCACGAGGCTTTTGAGCATGGGTCGGCTAGGGTCGTCGGTTTGACTTGGCGTTCGGCCGCCCAGTTTAACACAGCGACGTGCGGCCTATCTGCCGTTGCCGCGTTGTTCGAGAGTGGCGCGGCAGCGACGTGGCTGGCGGCGGCGGAGGGGCAGAATCGGTGGCGCCCTCCTTTTCGGCATGCCTGGCCTGCAGTCGATGGGTCCGGGTTGGCTTTTCTGCGCTTCCCCTCGCTATAGTTTGAAGCAACCATGTTCCGCACCGTGCCTCCGGAATCTCCGGGACCGCCACTCGGAAGGACGTCGATGAAGCCCATACAGCGCCACGCCGCGGCGTCTACCTTCTACCATCTGGCGGGATGTTCATTGAGCGATTGTGCGTGCAGCGGCTTGGCCTGTTTTGCGGCCCGGGCCGACGATGCCGAACGCTGGCAGCGCGCGACGAGGCAAGTCCCCCCCGTCTACTGCGTGGGTAAGTGCTACGCGGGCCCCAGCGATGCCGGGCACGATACGCGTCCCCATATCGGCGTCCACGGTCGCCGTTCCGTGCTGCTCAACAATGTGCTGGCCGGCGGCGTGCGCGACCTCGCCAGCTATCGTGCCCGGGGCGGCGGCGCTGCGCGGCTCAAGGCGCAGCACCTGACGCCGTCGCAGCTGATTGGGCTGGTCGAGGCCTCTGGTCTGCGCGGGCGCGGCGGCGCGGGCTTTCCCGCCGGACGCAAGTGGCAACTCACGGCGGAGCAGCGCGCACGCGTCAAATACCTGGTCGTGAACGCCGACGAGGGGGACCCGGGGGCGTTTTCGGACCGTTTCCTGCTCGAAGACGACCCGTTCTGCCTTCTCGAGGCGGCCGCCATCGCGGCGCGCGCCGTCGGCGCGACAAAGGGCTACATCTACCTGCGCAAAGAGTACCCGCAGGCGGCACGCGTCGTTTCCGCCGCGCTGCTCGAGGCGCGCGCCGCCGACTGGTTCGGGCCGTCATTCGATCTTGAACTGGTGATGGGCGAGGGCAGCTATCTTTGTGGCGAGGAGACGGCGCTGCTCAACGCGCTCGAGGGGCGGCGCCCCGAGGCGAGGCTGCGTCCGCCGCAGGTTACCGAGCAGGGCCTGTTCGGTGCGCCGACGCTGGTCCACAACGTCGAGACCCTGTGCGCGATCCCGTGGATCGTGAACCACGGCGCCAGCGCGTACGCCGCGCTCGGTTTTTCGCAAAGCCGGGGCACCAAGTTGCTTTCGCTCAATTCGCTGTTCCGGCGCCCCGGGCTCTACGAGGTGGAGTTCGGCGTCGCGCTGTCCGATGTCGTCGAACGGCTGGGCGGGGGACTCAGGCGTGGCGCACTCAAAGGTTTGATGGTCGGCGGGCCGCTCGCCGGCATCGTGCCGCCGGCCTTGCTGTCGACCCGGCTCGGTTATGAGGAGATGCAGTCCATCGACTGCGCCGTCGGACATGGCGGCGTGATCGCCTTTGCCGACGACACTTCCCTCCTTGACATCGCCGCGCAGGTGTTCCGCTTCGGCGCCCGCGAGTCCTGCGGAAAATGCACGCCTTGCCATCTTGGCGCGCCACGGTTGGCCGAGCTGCTCCACGAGGCGAAAAATGGCGGGCGAATCGACCGCTCGGACTATACGGCGCTCGTAGACGCGCTGGCCGCAACCAGTCTGTGCGGGCACGGAAGAGGGTTGGCCGAGTTTGCCCGTTCGGTGCAGCGCCACTTCGGCGGGGAGATAGAGGCATGTTTCGACTGACCCTGGACGGCAAACCTCTCGTGCTGGCCAAGCGCACCAGCCTGCTCGACGCGCTGCAAACGGCCGGCATCGACGTGCCGCATCTTTGTCACGACGCGCGCCTGAAGCCGTTCGGCGCCTGCCGCTTGTGCATCGTCGAGGTCGACGGCGAAGCAAGGCCGGTCGCCGCATGCGCCACCCCTGTCCACGACGGCATGCGCGTGAGGACCCGGACGGCCGAACTGGAGACCCTGCGCCGAACCAATCTGCAACTGATCGCCCGTCATTACCCGAAAGAGGCGGTGCTGGCCGAACCCCTCCACCCCTTCCATCGCTTGCTCGCCGAATACGGCGTCGAAGCCGGCGGCGACGTCCATCGCGACCTCTTCCACGACGACAGCCATCCCTATATCGGCACGGCGATGGAACGTTGCATCCAGTGCTACCGCTGCGTCCGCATCTGCGAGGAGGTGCAGGGGCAGTTCGTGTGGGAGGCGTGGGGGAGGGGGGAAGGCACGCGCATCGCCCCCGGGAAGGGCGACACCCTGCTGTCGGGCGGCTGCGTCGGCTGCGGTGCCTGCGTCGACACCTGCCCGACCGGTGCGCTATTCGACAAGCGCGTCACGGCCGAGCCGGACAACTGGACCCGCACAAGCTGCGTCTATTGCGGCGTCGGCTGCCAGATGGAAGTCGGCCGGTCTGCCGGCCGGGTGGTCGCCGTCAGGCCGGCCAACAGCCCGGTCAACCGAGGGCACCTGTGCGTGAAGGGGCGCTACGCCTTCGACTTCAACCACGCCGACGACAGGATCACGTCGCCGATGATCCGCCGTGACGGCGGCTGGGAGCCGGTCTGCTGGGACGAGGCCCTCGATTTTACCGCCAGGCGGCTGCAGGAAATCGTCGACCGCCATGGCCCGGATGCGGTGGGGGTGCTCGGTTCGGCGCGCGCCACTAACGAAGAAAACTACCTCGCGCAGAAATTCGCCCGCGTCGTGATCGGCACCAACAATGTCGACTGCTGCGCACGCGTCTGCCATACGCCGAGCGCCAAGGCACTGAAGACCATGCTCGGCACGGGCGCGGCGACCAACGCTTTCGACGACATCGAGGCGACGAACGCCTTCTTGCTGTGCGGCGCGAACCCAACCGAGAACCATCCCGTCGTCGGCGCCCGGATCAAGCAGAGGGTGCTGCAAGGCGCCAGGTTGATCGTCGTCGACCCGCGGCGCACCGAACTGGCGGCGCTGGCCGACGTGCACCTGGCGGTGCGACCGGGCGGCAATGTGCCGCTGTTCAACGCCATGGCGGCGACGCTGGTCGAAGAAGGGCTCGTCGATCGCGATTTCGTTGCCGCGCGGGTGGTCGGCTTTGCCGACTACGTCGCCTTCGTCGCCGACTATACGCCCGAGAAAATGGCGGCCGTCTGCGGCGTGGCGGCGGGGGACATCCGCGCGGCGGCCCGTCTCTACGCCGCGGGCCGGCCGTCGATGTGTTTTCATGGCCTCGGCGTGACCGAGCATCTGCAGGGCACCGAGGGGGTGATGGCGCTGATCAACCTCGCCCTGCTGACCGGCAACCTCGGCAAGCCCGGTGCCGGCATCAACCCCTTACGCGGCCAGAACAACGTGCAGGGCGCGGCGCAGATGGGCTGCGACCCGGCGTCGCTAACCGGGGCCCAGTCCTTCAAGGACGCCGGGCCTCGTTTCGAGGCCGTGTGGGGACGCAAGCTGCCTGCCTCGCACGGTCTTGACTTGCTGCAAATGATGGACGCCGCCCGGGACGGCGAACTCAAGGCGATCTGGGCGTTCGGCTACGATATCTATCAGTCGCTCGCCGATGCGGCGGAAACCGGTACGGCGCTGTCCCGACTCGACCTGCTGATCGTGCAGGACCTGTTTCTTAACCGAACCGCCACCTTCGGCACCGTGTTCTTTCCCGCCGCGTCGGTCTTCGAGAAGGACGGCACCTTCATGAACTCCGACCGCCGGGTGCAGCGGGTCAGGCAGGTGCTGCCGCCGCCAGGGGACGCCAAGCCCGACTGGTGGATCATCCAGGCCTTGGCCGAGCGTCTGGGCAAGCCGGACGGTTTCGCCTTCGACGGCCCGGAAGCGGTCTGGAATGAAGTGCGCGCGCTTTGGCCGGCCGGCGCCGGGCTGTCCTACCCGCGCCTCGACAACGACAGCCCGAACTGGCCTTGCACCGACGAGCGGCACCCCGGCACCCCCGTGCTGCACGCCGACCACTTCGCCGACGGCAAGGCGGCGGAATTGGCAAGGATCCCCTTCGTCGCGACGCCGGAGCAGGTGGACGACACCTACCCGCTGCTGCTGACGACCGGGCGCACGCTCAACCACTTCAACGCGGGCACGATGAGCTACCGGACGCCTAACGCCACGCTTGCCCCTTCGGACACGCTCGATATCGCCCCCGTCGACGCCGCCGCTTACGGCCTCAAGGACGGCGACATTGTCCGGGTCCGCAGTCGTTACGGTCATGCCTGCCTGCCCGTGCACGTCACCCCGGCGATGCGGCCGGGACAACTTTTCACGTCCTTTCATCGCCCCGACCTGTTCGTGAACCAACTGACCTCGTCGGTGCGCGACCGCCTCGTGCACGCGCCGGAGTACAAGGTGACCGCGGTCAGACTTGAGAAACCGGACGGCTGAGGTCCTGGGCATGGAAATGTATGGATTCGATGCCTTCTCTCCGGCGCAGATCGCCGAGAAAGTCGAAAAAATCGGCGTCGCGAAAGCACGGCTGCCCTTGCTGCGCATGGCCATGCTGGGAGGGCTCGCGGGGGCTTTCATCGGCCTGGGCGCGCTGTATTTCGTGCTGATAGCGAGCGACCCCGGTCTCGGCTTCGCCGCCTCACGCGTGCTGGGTGGCGTCGCTTTCTCGCTGGGGCTGCTGCTGGTCATCGTCGCCGGGGCCGAGCTATTTACCGGCAACAATCTGCTGGTGATGGCGTGGGCCGCAGGCCAGATCACGAGCCGCGAGCTGCTTGGCAACTGGGCCGTCGTGTGCGCGGCCAATTTCGTCGGCGCGGCAGGCCTGGCGACCCTGGTCTGGTTGTCTGGTCATCCGGCAATGAACCAGGGTTTGGTGGCTGAGCAGGTGGTAAGGCTGGCGGCGCTCAAGTGCGCGGCGCCTTCGGGAGAGCTGTTCTGGAAAGGGGTGCTTTGCAATGCCCTGGTGTGCATGGCTGTTTGGATGGCGATGGCTGGCCGGAGCGTGGCCGACAAGGCGGTGGCGATCGTCTTCCCGGTCTCGGCCTTTGTGGCGGCGGGCTTCGAACACAGCGTCGCCAATATGTATCTGCTTCCATTGGCAATGTTGCTGAAAGATAGCGTGTCCCCCGGCATTCCTATGGCGGATGCGCTGGTGTGGGCTGGGGTGTTGCGTAATTTGGGCCTGGTGATCGCCGGCAACCTCCTCGGCGGCAGCGTGCTGGTGGCTCTGGTCTATCACGTGATTTATCGGCGGTCGATGGCGTGAGACCGGCTCCTGGTCTGGTGGGAAACGGCCTGTCGGGCTGTTCGATTCCGACGGGCCACCGCCTTGCGCGCCGGTGCGGCCTACATGTTTCGCGCGTGCCCCATGGGTGGGGCCACACCGTCAGCGCCAGCGCGGCGCGCGCTTTTCCAGAAAGGCGGCTAAGCCTTCCTGGCCCTCGGCGCCGACGCGGATGCGTGCGATGCGCTGCGCGGTGTCCTCGACCAGCGCGTCGTCGATCGGCCGGCCGGCGACGTCGCGGATCAGCGTCTTCGCCGCACGCATCGCTTGCGGACCGTTGCGCGCGAACAGCTCGGCCAACCTCGTCGCCGTGGTCGCCACCTCGAGCTCGTCGACCACCTCGTGCACTAGGCCGATTTCCCGCGCGGTGACGGCCGAGAATGCCTCGGCGCCGAGAAAGTAGCGCCGCGCCGCCGACGCGCCGATCTTCTCGATCACGTAGGGGGCGATCACCGACGGGATCAGTCCGAGCTTGACTTCAGACAGGCAGAAGCGCGCGGTTTCGCTGGCGACGACCACGTCGCAGCAGGCGGCCAGGCCGACGCCGCCGCCGTAGGCTGCGCCGTGCACGAGGCCGATCACCGGTTTCGGGAAATCGTGCAGCGCCTGCATCAGCGCCGCGAGCGCGCGCGCGTCGGCGAGGTTTTCCGCCTCACCATAGGCGGCGCTTTTCTTCATCCAGTTGAGGTCGCCGCCGGCGCAGAAGCTCGGCCCGCGCCCGGCGAGCATCAGCACCCGTACCTCGTCGCGCGCCGCCAGCCCGGCGAGCGCGTCGCTCAGCGCCGCGATCAGCGTCTCCTCGAAGGCGTTGTGCTTGTCGGGACGGTTGAGCCATACGGTCGCCAAGGGCGGCGCGACGTCGATCTCGATGACCGGGTTCATGCTGTCTCTCCCAAGGTTGGCCGAGCCCCGCGCGCGACGCGTGGGCTGTTCGCGCCGGCGGCGCGGCTACATGCGGAACACGCCGAAGCGCGTCGCCTCGATCGGCGCGTTCAGCGACACGGCGATCGCGTGCGCGAGCGTGTCGCGGGTCGTGACCGGGTCGAGGATGCCGTCGTCCCACAGCCGGGCGGTCGCGTAGAAGGGGTGGCCCTGACGCTCGTACTGGTCGCGGATCGGCGCCTCGAACGCGGCGGCGTCGGCGTCGCTCCACGCGTCGCCGAGCTGGTCGCGCTTGACCTGCGACAGCACGCGCGCCGCCTGCTCGCCGCCCATCACCGAGATGCGCGCGTTCGGCCACATCCACAGGAAACGCGGGCCGAAGGCACGCCCGCACATGCCGTAGTTGCCGGCGCCGAAGCTGCCGCCGACGATGACGGTGAATTTCGGCACCGACGCGCAGGCGACCGCGGTGACGAGCTTGGCGCCGTCCTTGGCGATGCCGCCTTGTTCGACCTTCTTGCCGACCATGAAGCCGGTGATGTTCTGCAGGAAGATCAAGGGGATGCCGCGCTGGCAGCACAGTTCGACGAAGTGCGCGCCCTTGAGCGCCGATTCGGAGAACAGGATGCCGTTGTTGGCGATGATGCCGACGCGCCAGCCGTCGAGGCGCGCGAAGCCGGTGACGAGCGTGGTGCCGTACAGCGCCTTGAATTCGTCGAAGTCCGAGTCGTCCACGAGCCGCGCGATGATCTCGCGGCAGTCGAGCGGCCGGCGCGTGTCGACCGGCATCAGGCCGTACAGCTCCTCGGCCGGGTAGCGCGGCGGCTTCGGCTCGGCGCGGTCGAGTCGGCCGAGCTTCTGCCAGTTGAGCGCCGCGACGCGCGCGCGGGCGAGGGCGATCGCGTGCGCGTCGTTGTCGGCCAGGTGGTCGGCGACGCCCGACAGCCGCGTGTGCACGTCGGCGCCGCCCAGCTCCTCCGCCGTCACGATTTCGCCGGTCGCCGCGCGCACCAAGGGCGGGCCGCCGAGGAAGATGGTGCCCTGGTTGCGGACGATGATGGTCTCGTCGCTCATCGCCGGCATGTAGGCGCCGCCGGCGGTGCAGCTGCCCATTACCAGCGCGATCTGCGGGATGCCGTCGGCCGACAGCTTCGCCTGGTTGTAGAAGATGCGGCCGAAGTGGTCGCGGTCGGGGAAAACCTCGTCCTGCAAAGGCAGGTAGGCGCCGCCCGAGTCGACCAGGTATAGGCAGGGCAGGCGGTTCTCGCGCGCGATCTCCTGCGCCCTGAGGTGTTTCTTGACGGTGATCGGGTAGTAAGTACCGCCCTTGACGGTCGCGTCGTTGGCGACGATCACGCAGTCGACGCCCGACACGGTGCCGACGCCGGTGATCAGGCCGGCGCCGGGCGCCTGTTCGTCGTACAGGTGGTGGGCGGCCAGCGGCGACAGTTCGAGGAAGGGCGTGCCAGGGTCGAGCAGGGCGGCGATGCGTTCGCGCGGCGGTAGCTTGCCGCGCGACACGTGCTTGTCGCGCGCCGCCGCGCCGCCGCCGTCGGCGGCAAGCGCGACCTGTTGTTTGAGTTCTTCGACCAGCGCCTTCATGCGCGTGACGTTGGCCGAGGCCTCGGGCCGATCGGCCTTGTAGCGCGTCGAAAGGATGCTCATCGGCCTTCTCCCGTCATCAGTTCGCGGCCGATCAGCCAGCGGCGGATCTCGCTGGTGCCGGCGCCGATCTCGTAGAGTTTGGCGTCGCGCAACAGCCGGCCGGTCGGGTAGTCGTTGATGTAGCCGTTGCCGCCTAGGCACTGGATCGCCTCTAGCGCCATTTTGGTCGCGTTTTCGGCGGCGTAGAGGATGGCGCCGGCGGCGTCCTTGCGGATCGCGCGGCCGCTGGCGCCGGCGTCGAGCGCGCGGCCGACCGCATAGACGTAGGCGCGGCTGGCCGACAACGTCACGTACATGTCGGCCAGTTTGCCCTGCATCAGCTGGAAGTCGCCGATCGCGCGACCGAACTGCTCGCGCGTCGCCAGATAGGGCAGCGCGACGTCGAGGCAGGCCTGCATGATGCCGAGCGGCCCGGCGGCGAGCACCGCGCGCTCGTAGTCGAGCCCGCTCATCAGCACCTCGGCGCCTCGGCCAACCTCGCCGAGCACGTTCTCGTCGGGAACGAAGCAGTCGTCGAAGAACAGCGGATAGGTGTTCGAGCCGCGCATGCCGAGCTTGTCGAGCTTGCCGCCTGCCGAGAAGCCGGCGAAGCCCTTCTCGACCAGGAAGGCGGTCAGTTTGCCGGCCGCCGGGTCGGTCTTGGCGTAGACGACCAGCACGTCGGCGTCGCCGCCGTTGGTGATCCACATCTTGGCGCCGTTGAGCTTCCAGCCCTCGGCGTGGCGCTCGGCGCGCAGCTTCATGCCCATCACGTCCGATCCGGCGTTCGGCTCGCTCATCGCCAGCGCGCCGACGAACTCGCCCGAGATCAGCTTCGGCAGGAAGCGCCGCTTCTGTTCGTCGCTGCCGCAGCGGCGGATCTGGTTCACGCACAGGTTGGAGTGCGCGCCGTAGGAGAGGGCGACCGCGGCGCTGGCGCGGCTGATTTCCTCCATCGCGACCATGTGCGCGAGGTAGCCCAAGCCCAGCCCGCCGTATTCCTCGGGCGCGGTGATGCCGAGCACCCCGAGCTCGCCGAAGGCGCGCCACAGCTCGGTGGGGAACAGGTTGTCGCGGTCGATGGCGGCCGCGCGGGGCGCGATTTCCCGCGCGGCGAAGGCGCGCACGCTCTCGCGCAGCGCGGCGAGCGTGTCGTCCAGAATGAAATCGGGTTGCTGCAGCATGGCCGTCTCCTTGCCATCGTGCGCCGCGTTGCCAATCGCGGTCTCCTACCTCCGTTGTGTATGACAAGCGCGCGAAGGTCAAATGCCGGATGGCGCGCGGCGGCGGCGCCATTTCGCTACAATGCGCGCGACAGCCTCTTTTTCGAAGGAAACCGCCATGAGCGCCCAAGCCCTGACCGACGCCGAATTCACCCGCCTGGAGAGCCTGCTGGCCCCGCTGGCCGCCACCACCGACACCATGCGCCTCGACGAGGTGCAGGGTTTCTTCGCCGCGATCGCCAGCGGCCCGGACCGCCTCGAAACCGCCGACTGGATCGACGACGTGCTCGGCGAATCGCCGGCCTTCGACGACGACGCGGCGCGCGCCGAGGTCGTCGCGCTGCTCGAGAAGCTGTACGCCGCGACCGCCGACGCGTTGGCCGCCGGCGAAGTGCCCGAGCTGATCCTGTACGCCGAGGAAGACGGCGACGAGGCCGACTACTGGCCGTGGTGCAACGCCTACCTGTACGCGCTCGACGTGGTGGAAACCGACTGGTTCGAAGCCGCCGACGACGAGGGTTTCGAGGACCTGCTCTACCCGCTGATGGCGTTGGGCGGCATCTTCGACGAAGAGGAGGGCGAGGCGCTGGTCGAATTCAGCGACGACGAGCTCGAAGGCTTCAAGGACGAACTGCCGGACGCGGTGCTGGCGGTCTACAACTACTGGCGCGCCAAGGTCAACGCGCCGACGACCGCGCGCCGCGACGCGCCCAAGGTCGGCCGCAACGACCCTTGCCCGTGCGGCAGCGGCAAGAAATACAAGCAGTGCTGCGGCAAGGAGTAAACCGCCGCGTGGAACCCGGCTTGGCCGGACCGGGCCGATAGGCTCGGCCAAGCCGTTCCCCCTTTTGCCCATGTCACCCCGTCGCCACCTGCACCGTCTCCTGCCCGACCGCCACGCGCTGTTCGCCAACCGCTGGCTGAGGCCGCTCGCGCCGTGGCTCGACCGGCCAGCTTACTGGGCGTTCAACCGCCGTAAGGTCGCGCTTGCCGTCGCCGTCGGCCTGTTCTCCGGCCTGATGCCGGGTCCGACCCAGATGCTGACCGCCGCCATCCTCGCGCTGCTGATCCGCGTCAACCTGCCGGTGGCGGTGTTCACTACCCTCTACACCAACCCCTTCACCTACCTGCCGCTTTACTTCCTCGCATTCCGTTATGGCGAGTTCATCCTGGGCCACGGCCATGCAGGTACAATGGCCGCGCAACCCGAATGGAATGGTCAGGGCCTGTGGGCCTGGGGGGCGGAATGGGGTCACTGGCTCGGCCAACTTGGCCTGCCGCTGTTGATCGGCGTGCCGGCGCTGGGGCTCAGCCTCGGCGTGATCGGTTACTTCGTCGTGCGCGGCGCCTGGCGGCTATATCTCTTACATGCCTGGAAGAAACGGAAGCAGCAACGTGGAACTGACCGAACACGAAATCAGTAGCGAAGTGATTTGCGAGGGACGATTCCTGACCCTGCGCCGCGACCGCGTGCGTCTGCCCGACGGCGCCGAGGCGATGCGCGAGTACGTCGAGCATCCCGGCGCGGTCGCCGTGCTCGCGCTGACCGACGCCGGCGAGCTGATCATGGAACGCCAGTACCGCTATCCCTTGCGGCGCGAATTTCTCGAGATTCCCGCCGGCAAGCGCGACGCCGGCGAGGCGCCCGAAACCACCGCTCGCCGCGAACTGCTCGAGGAAACCGGCTACGTCGCACGTGAATGGCGCTTTCTCGGCACCGCCTATCCGTGCATCGGCTACGCGGACGAGGCGATCCACTATTTTCTCGCCACCGGCCTGCGGCTTGAGGCGCGCGCGCTCGACGACGGCGAGTTCCTCGAGGTCTTGTCGGTGCCGCTGCCCAAGGTGCAGCAGATGGCGCTTTCCGGCGAGATCTGCGACAGCAAGTCCATCGTCGGTCTGCACTGGCTGGCCGCCCACCAGAACGGGACGCTGCCCGGTGTGCCCGTTTGACGCGCGTTCGGAGCGCCGTCGCGCACGCCGGCTGCCGATAGGCTGCCAGGCGCGCATCAAGTCGCTGTTGACCGGCGACGTCTTCTACGGCGAGTGCGTCGACCTGTCGGTCGACGGCATCGCCATTCGTTCGGCCTGCGTTCCGCAATTCGGCGAACGCTTTGTCGTTACGGTTCGCGTACCCTCGGTCGGCGTGCTGCCTTCCCGTCCTTTCGTCGTCGAGGCGCAGGTTCGCCGCTGCCAGGAAGTCGAGCGCGGCAAGTGTTACGACATCGGAATGGCCATCCTGCGCCGAAACTCCTGACCTCCTGTTTTCTTTTTGCATTTCCTCCTTGTCGCCGGCTTGCCATCGCAATTAGCGGTGGACGCGCGAGACGCTGTGCTATACCCAAAATAAAGCGATAACAGCACGAGCGAACCGCAGACGGTGCGCCAACTCTAAATCGACAAGGGGGATGTCGGAAGCATGGCGCTTGACGCGAGCCCCCCCGGTCACTGCCAAGGAGTGAGCCATGTACCCGGATATTTTCAGCCATTATGCCGAGCGGTACGACCGTACCCGCGAGGAGGAGTACACCATCCAGGAGTACCTGGAGTTGTGCAAGAAAGACGCCTCCGCCTACGCGTCGGCTGCCGAACGGATGCTGATGGCGATCGGCGAGCCCGAGCTTGTCGATACCCGCCACGACCCGCGCCTGTCGCGCATCTTCTCCAACAAAGTCATCAAGATCTACCCGGCCTTCCGCGACTTCTACGGTACCGAGGAGGTGATCGAGCAGGTCGTCGCCTACTTCCGTCATGCCGCGCAGGGCCTGGAAGAGAAAAAGCAGATCCTCTACCTGCTGGGCCCGGTCGGCGGCGGTAAATCGTCCATCGCCGAAAAACTCAAGGAGCTAATGGAGCGCGTGCCGTTCTATTGCCTCAAGGGCAGCCCGGTGAACGAGTCGCCGCTCGGTCTGTTCAACTACGACGAGGACGGCCCCATCCTCGAGGAGCAGTACGGCATCCCGAGGCGCTACCTGAAAACCATCCCGAGTCCATGGGCCGTGAAGCGCCTGCACGAGTTCAACGGCGACATCAGCCAGTTCCGCGTCGTCAGGCGCTATCCGTCGGTGCTCAAGCAGATCGCCGTGTCGAAGACCGAGCCGGGCGACGAGAACAACCAGGACATCAGCTCGCTGGTCGGCAAGGTCGATATCCGCAAGCTCGAGAAGTACGCGCAGGACGACCCCGACGCCTACAGCTACTCCGGCGGCCTTTGTCTCGCGAACCAGGGCCTGCTGGAATTCGTCGAAATGTTCAAGGCGCCGATCAAGGTACTGCACCCGTTGCTGACGGCAACGCAGGAGGGCAACTTCAAGGGCACCGAGGGCTTCGGCGCGATTCCATTCGACGGCGTGATTCTCGCGCACTCGAACGAGTCGGAATGGAAACAGTTCAAGAACAACAAGAACAACGAGGCCTTCCTCGACCGCATCTTCATCGTCAAGGTGCCGTACTGCCTGCGTGTCACCGACGAGGTGAAGATTTACGACAAGCTGATCCGCAACTCCTCGCTCGCCGACGCGCCTTGCGCGCCGGGGACGCTGAAAATGATGGCGCAGTTCGCGGTGCTGTCGCGGATCAAGGAACCCGAGAACTCGAGCCTTTACAGCAAGATGCAGGTCTACGACGGCGAGAACCTGAAGGATACCGATCCGAAAGCCAAGTCGATGCAGGAGTATCGCGATTTCGCCGGGGTCGACGAGGGAATGAGCGGACTGTCGACCCGCTTTGCCTACAAGATCCTGTCGCGCGTGTTCAACTTCGACCATAGCGAGGTCGCGGCGAACCCGGTCCACCTGCTGTACGTGCTCGAACAGCAGGTCGAGCGCGAACAGTTCCCGGCGGAAGTCGAGCAAAAGTACCTGACCTTCATCAAGGAGTATCTGGCGCCCAAGTATGTCGAGTTCATCGGCAAGGAGATCCAGACCGCCTATCTCGAAAGCTACAGCGAGTACGGGCAGAACATCTTCGACCGCTACGTGACCTTTGCCGACTACTGGATCCAGGATCAGGAGTACCGCGACCAGGATACCGGGGAGATTTTCGACCGCAACGCCCTGAACAACGAGCTCGAGAAGATCGAGAAGCCTGCCGGGATTTCCAACCCGAAGGACTTCCGCAACGAGATCGTCAACTTCGTGCTGCGAGCGCGGGCCAACAACGGCGGCAAGAACCCGACCTGGACCAGTTACGAGAAGCTGCGCACCGTGATCGAGAAGAAAATGTTCTCGAATACCGAGGAACTGCTGCCGGTCATCTCGTTCAACGCCAAGGCCAGCGCCGAGGACGCCAAAAAGCATGAGGACTTCGTGAACCGCATGGTGGAGAAAGGCTATACCGCCAAGCAGGTCCGGCTCTTGTGCGAATGGTATTTGCGCGTGCGCAAGTCGTCGTGACGCCGTCGGCCGGGGCGAACGGGCCCCGGCCATCACCTGGTTTCCACGGAGCGAGACATGGCCCACATCATAGACCGGCGTCTGAACGGCAAGAACAAGTCCGCGGTCAACCGCGAACGGTTCCTGCGCCGTTTCAAGAGCCAAATCAAAGAGGCCGTCACCAAGGCGATCAAGGGGCGGAGCATTACCGACATCGAGAGCGGTGAAAAGGTCTCGATTCCGGTGAAGGATATTTCCGAACCCGTGTTTCACCATGGCCACGGCGGGGTGTGGGACTATGTGCACCCGGGCAACGAGGAGTTCATCAAGGGAGACAGGATCAACCGCCCGCAGGGCGGTGGTGGCGGTGGTGGCGGTGGCAAGGCCAGCAACGAGGGCGAAGGGGAGGACGACTTCGTATTCGAGCTGTCGCGAGAGGAGTTCATGAACGTTTTCTTCGACGACCTCGAGTTGCCCAACCTGGTCAAGAACCAGCTCCTGGGGCTTGAGGAGTGGAAGACGGTGCGGGCCGGCTTCACCAACGACGGCACGCCGGCCAACATCAACATCGTCCGCTCGCTGCGCGGCGCGCTGGCGCGCCGCGTCGCGGTGTCGTCGCCGACGCTCAGCCAACTGTCGGACGCCGAGGAGGAGCTGGACACGCTGCTCGAGTCGGACGAGGACAACGATATCGAGGTCCGCGAGAAGCGCCGCCATATTCACGCGTTGCGCGAGCGTCTGAGCCACATCCCCTTCATCGACCCCTTCGATCTGCGCTACAACAATCGCGTCAAGGAAATGAAGCCGACCAGCCAGGCGGTGATGTTCTGCATCATGGACGTGTCCGGCTCGATGGACGAGGCAAAGAAGGACATGGCCAAGCGTTTTTTCATCCTGCTCTACCTGTTTCTCGAGCGGAACTACGAAAAAATCGAGGTGGTGTTCATCCGTCACCATACCAGCGCGGTCGAAGTGAACGAGTACGACTTCTTCCACTCGCGTGAATCGGGGGGGACGGTGGTGTCGTCGGCGCTAAACCTGATGAAGGAGATTGTCAGCAAGCGCTACAGCCCGACCGAATGGAATATCTATGCCGCGCAGGCATCCGATGGCGACAACTGGGACAGCGACTCGGTCAACTGCGCCCATGTGCTCGATGACTTCCTGCTGCCTGCCTGCCGCTATTTCGCCTATATCGAGATTACCGAAGGCGAGCCGCAGAACCTGTGGTACGAGTACCTGAAGTTGCAGGCGACTCATCCCCAGTTCGCGATGCAGCGCATCCATTCGGCGGCCGACATCTATCCGGTCTTCCGCGAGCTGTTCAAGCGTCAGGTTGGCAGCGCCGCGATGCGCTGAGGGGGCGACGATGAAAACACCGATATCCACCGGGTCAGAATGGACCTTCGAGCTGATCGAACGCTACAACAGGGCGATCCACCAGGTCGCCGTCGACGAGTTCAAACTCGATGTCTATCCGATTCAGCTCGAGGTGATCACGGCCGAGCAGATGATGGATGCTTACGCGTCGGTCGGCATGCCGGTGAACTACCATCACTGGTCGTTCGGCAAGCACTTCGTCGCCACCGAAAAAAGCTACAAGCGCGGGCAGATGGGGCTCGCCTACGAGATCGTCATCAACTCCAACCCCTGCATCGCCTACCTGATGGAAGAAAACTCCATGACGATGCAGGCGCTGGTCACCGCGCACGCGGCTTACGGGCATAACAGTTTCTTCAAGGGGAACTACCTGTTCCGGGCCTGGACCGACGCGTCGGCGATCATCGATTATCTGGTGTTCGCCAAGAAGTACATCGCGCAGTGCGAGGAGCGCCACGGCATCGACGCCGTCGAGCAGATACTGGACTCCTGCCACGCGCTGATGAACTACGGTGTCGACCGCTATAAGCGACCGCAGAAACTGTCGCTGGCCAAGGAGCAGGCGCGCCAGCTCGAGCGCGAGCAGTACCTGCAGATGCAGGTCAACGACCTGTGGCGCACCATTCCGCGTCGCGGCAAGGGCGGTAGCCATCAGGGGACGGTCCGTTTCCCGGCCGAACCGCAGGAGAACCTGCTCTATTTCATCGAGAAGTCGGCCCCGCTGCTGGAACCCTGGCAGCGCGAGCTGGTGCGCATCGTGCGCAAGGTGGCGCAATATTTCTACCCGCAGCGGCAGACTCAGGTGATGAACGAGGGCTGGGCGACCTTCTGGCACTACACGATCCTGAATCGCCTGTACGACAAGGGGCTGGTGACCGACGGTTTCATGATGGAATTCCTGCAAAGTCACACCAACGTCGTCTATCAGCCGCCGGTGACGGCGCGGTGGTATCGCGGCATCAACGTGTACGCGCTGGGTTTCGCGATGTACCAGGACATTCGTCGTATTTGCGAAAACCCGACGGCGGAGGACAGGGCCTGGTTCCCCGACATCGCTGGCGCACCGTGGCGCGAGGTGCTGGAGTTTGCGATGAAAAACTTCAAGGACGAAAGCTTCATCTCGCAATACCTGTCGCCCAAGCTGATCCGTGACTTCCGTTTCTTCGCGATCCGCGACGACGATCAGGACGACAAGCTGATGGTCGAGGCGATCCATGACGAATCGGGTTATCGCGAGGTGCGCTCGCTGCTGGCCGATCAGTACAACCTCGGTTCGCGCGAGCCGAACATCCAGGTCTGGTCGGTCAACATGCGCGGCGATCGTAGCCTGACGTTGCGCCATACGATGCACCGTCGGCGCCCACTCGACGCGGCCAGCACCAGCGAGGTGCTCAAGCACGTCGCGCGGCTGTGGGGCTTTAACGTCCGGCTCGAAAGCGTCGACGAGCACGGCGAAGTGCATCACCTTTACGAAAGCAAGGTCGACAATTCGCACGCCCTGACGTTGGCCTAGGGTGGGTGTGTGAAGAAAACGGCCCCGACGGGGCCGTTTTCGTTATCGGGCGTCAGCGGCGCAGCGGAATGAAAGCGCGCCAGCTGGTTTCGTCCGGATGGACCAGTTCGGCCAATCTGACGCCGTAGACGGCCTCGAGCCGTTCGGCGCGCATCACCTCATCGGTCGGGCCGACGGCGACGCAGCGACCGTCGTCGATCAGCGCGACCCGGTCGGCATGGCGTAGCGCGAGGTTGAGGTCGTGGACCACGGCGAGCACGCCGATCCCGTCGCGCCGCGCGAGCGCCGCGACGTCGGCGAACAGCGCGTCCGCCGCGCCGATGTCGAGTGCGGCGGTCGGTTCGTCGAGCAGCAGGTAGCGCTCCGCGCGGTCCGACGCGGCGAGCTGATAACAGGCGCGGGCGAGCAGCACCCGCTGCGCCTCGCCGCCCGACAGCGTGTCGGTCAGGCGTTCGGCGAGCGGCGCGGCGCCGCTTCGTTGCAAGATCGCCTCCAGTCGCGCTTCGTCCGCGTGACGTTGCCGGCAGGCGCCGCCGGCGACCACTTCGCGCACCGAGTAGCGCGGCGGCAACTGCGCCTGCTGTTCGAGCACCGCGCGGTGCGCCGCGAGCTCGGCCGTCGTGTAGTCGGACAGTGCGCGCCCCGCGAGCCGGACGGCGCCGATCGTCGGCTTCGCCAGCCCGCTCGCAAGGTGAAGCAGCGAGGTCTTGCCGGCTCCGTTCGGTCCGAGCAGCGCGAGCACCTCGCCCGCAGAGACGGTCAGCGAGACGGGGCCCAAGCGGCGGCGCGGGCCGAGTGCTCGGCCAACGTCTTCAAGCTCGAGCATCGCCGCGTCCTCCTTGTTTGTTCAGCAGCCACAGAAAGAATGGCGCGCCGATCAGGCTGGTGACGACGCCGACCGGCAGCTCGGCCGGCGCCAGCGCGAGCCGTGCCACCCAGTCGGCCAGTACCGTCAGCAGCGCGCCAAGCAGCGGGGCCAGCGTCATCAAGCGGCGCGACTCCGCGCCGACGAGCAGACGTGCCAGATGCGGTGCCAGCAGGCCGACGAAGCCGATCATGCCGACCGCAGAAACGACCAGGGCGGTCGCCAGCGCGGCCAGCACCGCGACGCCCTGCAAGCGGCGCGCAACGGCGAAGCCGACGTGGAAGGCGGCCGCCTCGCCCAATTGCAGTGCGTTCAGGAAGCTCGCCTGCAGGCGGAGCAAGAGCCAGACCGGCGCGATCGCCGCCAGCAGGCCGGCGGCGCCGGCCCAGTCCATCGCCGCGAAGCTGCCCATCAGCCAGAAGGTAACGTTCCTCAGGTCGCCGTCCGGCAGCGTCGCGATCAGCAACGTCAGCAGGCTGCCTGCCAGTGCGTTGACCGCGACGCCGGCAAGGATCAGGCGGCTGCCGGAGACGTCGCGACCGCACAGCTGACGCGCGATCAGCAGCGCGCCGAGTCCGCCGGCGAAGGCGGAGCCGGCTACGGCGATCGCGCCGGCGCCGACGCTGAGGCCGAGGGCGGCGGCGAGCGCCGCGCCGCCCGAGACGCCGATCAGGCCGGGCTCGGCCAGCGGATTGCGGAACAGCAATTGCACCGCGCTGCCGGCGGTGGCGAGCAGCGCGCCGGCACCGGCGGCGGCCAGTACGCGCGGTACGCGCAGGGTGTGGAGCAGCTCGGCCAACCAGGCATCGTGGCCGGGCAGGGCGAGCAGGGCGGCGACGTTGGCCGAGGCCGGGTTGCCGTCGATCAGTATGGCCGCGAGGCAGGCGAACGCGAGCGCGGCCAGCCAGGCAAGGGGGCGCGTCATCGGCGGGGGCAGGCAGCAAAAAGGGCGCCGGGGCGCCCTGTGCGAGACGGGGTGAGTGGGCGCATCAGCGCAGGCCCAGCACGTCCTGCATGTCGTAGACCTTGCCGAGCGGCTGCTCCTGCAGCCAGCGCGCGGCGCGCACCGCCCCGTTGGCGAAGGTCGCACGGCTCGACGCCTTGTGCGTGATCTCGACGCGCTCGCCGACGGCGGCGAACAGCGCGGTGTGGTCGCCGACCACGTCGCCGGCGCGTACGGTGGCGAAGCCGATGGTGCCCGGGTCGCGTTCGCCGGTCACGCCTTCGCGGCCGTAGACCGCGCAGGTCTTCAGGTCGCGGCCGAGGGCGTCGGCGATCACCTCGCCCATGCGCAGCGCGGTGCCGGACGGTGCGTCGACCTTGTGGCGATGGTGAGCCTCGACGATCTCGATGTCGTAGCCCTCGTTCAGCACGCGGGCGGCCAGGTCGAGCAGCTTGAAGGTCAGGTTCACGCCGACGCTGAAGTTGGGTGCGAACACGACGCCGATATTTTCGGCGGCGCGGGCGATCGCCGCCTTGCCGGCGTCGTCGAAGCCGGTGGTGCCGATGATGATGTTGACCTTGGCCGCGGTGCAGGCGTCGAGGTAGCCGAGCGTCGCCTCGGGGCGGGTGAAGTCGATCAGCACGTCGGCGCCTTCGAGCGCGGCTGCGAGGTCGTCGCCGACGGTCACGCCGGTGTGGCGGCCGACGAACAGGCCGGCGTCCTGGCCGACCAGCGGATTGCCGGCGCGCTCGATCGCGGCGTGCAGGCGGGCGTTCGGGGTGCTCAGCACCGATTCGATCAGCGCGCGGCCCATGCGGCCGCCGGCGCCGACGATGACTACGTTCAGTTCGCTCATGTCGTGACAGGTATCTTACGGGGTGGTCGGGACGGCGGCGGTCGGCTGGGTCAGGCCATGGGTTTCCGCCTTGACCAGCGTGTCGCCGCTGAAGAACAGGGTCAGTCGCGTGTCCTCGGCCAACTTGCCGTTGCGCGTCAGCCGGAAGGCATAGTCCCAGCGGTCGGCGTGGAAGGGGTCGGTGAGCAGCGGCGTGCCCAGCACGAAACGGACCTGCGCGCGCGACATGCCGGGCTTGATCTTGGCGAGCGACTCTTCGCTGACGGTGTTGCCCTGCGGGATGTCCATCTGGTAGGGGGAAATCCAACCGGTCAGGCTCGGGGCCGAGCAGGCGGTCAACGTCACCGAAAGGGCTAGAATCAGGGATCGCATGCGGTCTTTGTCGGTCAGGGAAGCGGGGGGTGGGTTGGGCAAAGCGGGCAAAAGCCTTTATCATGCCTTATAGAAACCACCGCCTTTATATCATGATGGACAAAGCCAGTCACCTCAAAGATATCGGCCTGAAGGCCACCGGCCCGCGGCTGAAGATACTCGATCTGTTCGAGCACAGCGAAACCCGCCACATGTCCGCCGAGGACGTGTACAAGCAACTGCTGTCGGAAAACATCGACATCGGCCTGGCCACCATTTACCGGGTGCTGACCCAGTTCGAGCAGGCCGGCATTCTGGTCCGCCACCATTTCGAAACCGGCAAGGCGGTCTACGAGCTCAACGAGGGCGGCCACCACGACCACATGGTCTGCATCAGTTGCGGCAAGGTGGTCGAGTTTTTCGACCCGGAGATCGAGGCGCTGCAGGAGCGCATCGCCGAGCAGCATGGTTTTCACATCATCGACCATGCGCTTTACATGTACGGCGAATGCCCCGAGTGCGCCGAGGCCAAGCCCAAGCGCCGTCGATGATCGCCTGGCTGGACCACCGGCCGGTTTTTCCGCCGCTGTCGCGTGCGCTGGCCGAACCCAACGGCCTGCTGGCCGTCGGCGGCGACCTGTCCCCCGAGCGTCTGCTGGCCGCTTACCGTCGCGGCATCTTCCCATGGTTCGCGCGTGGCGAGCCCATCCTGTGGTGGTCGCCATCGCCGCGCATGGTGATCCGTCCTCCCAAGCTGAAGGTAAGTCGCTCTCTGGCCAAGGCCTTGCGCAACCGCCGCTACCGCGTCACCGTCGATAGGGCGTTCCGCGCCGTCGTCGAGGCTTGTGCGGCGCCGCGCGAGCCGGGCGGCGATACCTGGATCGTACCCGAGATGGTCGAGGCTTATTGCCGCCTGCACGAGCGGGGGTACGCGCACAGTTTCGAGACCTGGGTCGACGGCGAACTGGTCGGCGGCCTCTACGGGGTCGGCATCGGCACGATGTTCTACGGCGAGTCGATGTTCAGTCGCGTGAGCGATGCGTCCAAGATCGCCTTCGTGCATATGGTTCGCCACCTGCAGGACATGGGTGTGGCGATGATAGATTGCCAGATGCATACCCCGCATCTCGAGAGCCTCGGGGCCGAGCTGGTGCCGCGCGAGGCGTTTGTTGCTACGCTGAAGCTAGGCTGCGCGTCGGCGCAGCCTGCTTCGATGTGGGACTACGACTACTCCAATGAGCCAGCGTGACGCCGGCGACGCGGTCGCCATCCATTTTTATGCCACGGCCCCCTATCCGTGCAGTTATCTCGAGGGGCTTCAGGCGCGCTCGCAGGTCGCGATTCCAGCCAATGCGATCGAAGCCCGCGTCTACAGCCAACTGGTGCGTATGGGCTTCCGCCGCAGCGGGCTTTACGTCTACCGACCCTATTGCGATATCTGTCGCGCCTGCGTGCCGGTCCGGCTGCCGGTCGACGCGTTCCGGCCCAGCCGTAGCCAGCGTCGCGCCTTCGCCCGTCATGGTGCGCTCGAGGCGCGTCTGCTGCCGCTGCAGTTCCGCGACGAGCATTACGCGCTTTACCGCCGCTATCAGGCGGCGCGCCACGCCGGCGGCGGCATGGCCGACGACGACCCGGGGCAGTACTCGGAGTTCATCCTCAAGAGCGGCGTCGACAGCTGGCTGGCCGAATTCCGCGAGGGCGGGGTGCTCAGGATGGTCAGCCTGATCGACCAGCTCGCCGACGGCCTGTCGGCGGTCTACACCTTCTACGACCCGGACGAGCCGCAGGCCAGCTACGGCGTTTACAGCGTGCTCTGGCAGGTTGAGCTGGCTCGCCGGCTGGGACTCGCTTACGTCTACCTCGGTTACTGGATCGGACAGTGTCGCAAGATGTCGTACAAATCGGCCTACCGTCCGCTCGAGGCGCTGGTCGACGGCCGTTGGCGGCCGTTCGAGGTGGGGCAGGCGCCTCATTTGCCGTCGGGTGTCTAGAGGAGCTTCGCGCCAAACGAAAACGGCCCGCCGATCGGCGGGCCGTCCGTTTCGGGGGGGGCGCTCAGGCTCAGAGCGGTAGCACGCGGTCGTTGCCGCCGCCGGAGAGCACGCGCACGCGCTGGCCCGGCTGCAGCACGACGTCGGCCTCCTGCACGATCGATATCGTGCGCGAGCCGCGGTCGAGCTGGACGGTGATCTCGTAGGCGTTCTTGGCGCCCAGCGAACGCTGCGCCGAGCCGGTGGCGAGGCCGCCTGCGATCGCGCCGACGATGGCGCCGGCGGCGGCGCCGGTGCCCTTGCCGATATTGCTGCCGGCCAGGCCGCCGAGCGCGACGCCGCCGAGGTTGACGAGTTCGTTGGCTTCACCTTCCATCTTTACCGGCGTCACCGAAATCACCGTGCCGAGTTCGACGGTCTGTACCTGGCGCATCTGGCCTTTGGAGTAGACGCGCGCCGAATCGGAGGTCGAGCAGCCGGTCAGCGCGGTGCTGACGACGACGGCGCCGATCAACAGGGGGCGGAAGAGGGGGGTCATGGCTTTCTCGCTATGCAGTGCCGGATCGTGCGGACGGTCCGGCCAAAATCAAAGAATCCGGCACGCCTCGTCGAAGCCGAAGCGCGGCGAGCGCGGATGCAGGGTGCTCGCGTCGCCGTAGCCGATATTCACCAGGAAATTAGCTTTGAAGCGGCCGTCAGGGAAAAATTCCGCATTCAGCTGGTCGGCGTCGAAGCCGGACATCGGGCCGCAGTCCAGTCCGAGCGCACGGGCGGCGAGGATCAGATAGCCGCCTTGCAGGCTGCTGTTGCGAAAAGCGGTGGCGTCGATCAGCGCGGCGTTGCCCTCGAACCAACTTTTCGCGTCGGCGTGCGGAAACAGCTGCGGCAGGTGTTCGTAAAAGCGCGTGTCCATCGCGACGATCGCGGTGACCGGCGCGCTCATCGTCTTGTCGACGTTGCCGGGGGCGAGGCAGGGCTTGAGCCTGGCCTTGGCCTCGGGCGAGGCGACGAATACGAAGCGTGCCGGCGAGCAGTTGGCGCTGGTCGGGCACAGTTTCAAGAGGTCGAACAACTGGCGCAACGTGGCTTCGGCGACCGGGCGGGCCTGCCAGTGGGTGAAGGTGCGGGCGTTGTGGAACAGTTGCTCGAGATCGGCGTGCTGGATCGGGGTGGTCATCGTTTCGCTCGGGCTCCGGGTTCAGGGTTGCGGGGCGACGGAGACGCCGGCGGGTTCGCCGCGCTCCGGGTCGCTGGACAGCACGGTGATCGCGACGCGGCGGTTTTGCGCGCGGCCGGCGTCGTCGTCGTTCGCGGCCACCGGCAGGTTCTCGGCGCGGCCGATCGCCACCAGGCGCGCCGGCGCGATGCCGTTCTCGACGAACAGTCGCACCACGCTGCCGGCGCGCGCGGCTGACAGTTCCCAGTTGGACGGGTAGACCGGGTTGTTGATCGGCACGTTGTCGGTGAAGCCCTCGACGCGCACCGGGTTGTCGACGCCGGACAGGATGCGGGCGACCTCGGCCAACACCTGGCGCGATTGCGGCGACGGCGCGGCCTGGCCGACCGGGAACAGTGCGCTGTCCTTGATCTCGATCGCGACGCCGAGTGCGCTGTGCGTGACGCGCACCTGGCCGCCGCGGATCAGTGGGTCGGTCGCCTTCATCAGTTCGTCGGCCAGTTGCGCGAGCCGGGCGCGCTCGCGGCCGGCCGGGCTGTCGTCGATTTTCGGGCTGGCCTTGACCTCCTTGGCGACCGGCTTGGCGTTCGGCACGGCGATCATCGTGTTGGCGCCGCCGCTGGGCGGCGTCGGGCTGACCGTCAGTTGCTCGGCGCGGAAGGCTTCGACGATGGCGGTCGACAGTACGCGGTACTTGCCCTCGTTGACCGAGGAGATCGCGTACATCACCACGAAGAAGGCGAACAGCAGCGTGATGAAGTCGGCGTAGGAAACCAGCCAGCGTTCGTGGTTCTCCGGCTCCTCCTCGCGGCGTCGGCGGCGGTTCATCGCGGGCTCCTGGTCTAGAGCAGGCGCGTCGCGAACAGCTCGCGCAGCCCGTCGGACAGCGAGACGCCGAAGCGGCGCGCGAAGCGGCTGGTCAGGTCGTCCTGCGGTGTGTAGTCTACCAGCTTCTCGGCCTTGAGCACGTCGCGTGCGACGCTGCGCACCGAGCCGAGCCCGTCGACAAGGCCGAGCGCCACGCCCTGGTCGCCGAGCCAGATGCGGCCGGAGAACAGTTCGGGGTCGTTCTTCAGGCGTGTGCCTCGGCCAAGCTTGACTGCCGCGACGAACTGCCGGTGGATGTCGTCGATCAGGCTGCGGCGTATCGCCTCGTGCCGGGGGTTCTCGGGCGAGAACGGGTCGCCCATGGCCTTGTCGGCGCCGGCGGTCATCAGGCGGCGCTCGACGCCGAGCTTCTCCATCGCGCCGGTGAAGCCGAAGCCGCCCGAGAGCACGCCGATCGAGCCGATCACGCTGGCCTTGTCGGCGTAGATCTTGTCGGCGGCGGCGGCGATGTAGTAACAGCCTGACGCGCAGACCTCCTCGACCGCGACGATGACCGGGATGGTCGGGTGCTGCTTCTTGAGGCGGCGGATTTCGTCGTAGGCCATGCCGGACACCACCGGGCTGCCGCCGGGGCTGTTGGCGCGGATCACGATGCCGCGCGCGCTGCCGCTCCTGTAGGCGGCCTCCATGCCCTTGACCAGCTTGTCGGCGACGTCGTTCTCGCCGCCGATCACGCCGTTCAGGTCGATCAGCGCGGTGTGCGCGCTGCCCAGGCCGATGCCGCTCTTGTCGCCGTCGGACGACGACCACATCGCGGCGACCGCCAGTGCGGCCAGCGTCAGCCACATCAGCCGGAAGAAGGTTTTCCATTGCCGCGTGCGGCGCTGCTCGACGAGCGCGGCGCTGGCGAGTTTTTCGACCAGGCGGCGTTCCCAGTTGGGGTCCTGCTGATTCAAAGGGGAATCTCCGTTGGGGGACTGGGGCAGTCTAGCAAATCTGCCGTCGCGCATCAGCCCGTGACGTAGACCTGACCGTCGCGCTCCTCGACGGCGAGGGCGTGCAGGCTGGCGCCCTTGCAGGGGCCGGCGACGCACAGGCCGGTGTCGGGCGCGTACAGCGCGCCGTGCATGCTGCAGACGAGGAACTCGCGGCTCGGGTCGAAGAAGTGGCCGTCGATCAGGTCGAGCTCGACCGGCACGTGGCGGCAGGCGTTCCGGAAGGCGTACACCTGCCCTTGGAAGCGGACGGCGAAACCCTTGGTCTTCTCGCCGTTGGCGTGCTCGATCACGAAGCGTACGCCGACGCCGCGCTCCTCGAGCGCGCCGGACGGGCAGATCAGTTCAGTTGCGGCAGCAGCCATGCGTGCAAGTCCGGGTAGGTGTCGAAGATGCCGAGCGGCGCGCAGGCGGCCAGCTCGCCGACCGGGTGGGCGCCGTAGCTGACGCCGGCGCCGTGGGTGCCGGCGTTCTGCGCCATCATCAGGTCGTGCGTGGTGTCGCCGACCATCAGCGTGCGGCGGGTGTCGACGCCGAGATGGTCGGTCAGCTCGAGCAGCATGGAAGGGTGCGGCTTGGAGTGACACTCGTCGACGGTGCGGGTGGCGTCGAACAGCCCGGCGAGGCCGGTCTTGGCCAGCACGCGGTCGAGTCCGGCGCGGCTCTTGCCGGTGGCCACGGCGAGGAAGGCGCCCTGCGCCTTGAGCTCGGCCAACCCTTCGCTGACGCCGTCGAACAGTTCGATGGCCTCGTCGCCCTTCAGGTAGTGGTCGCGGTAGGCGACGACCATGTCCTGGTAGCGCGCGGGCTCGAGCCCCGGGCAGACGTGGCGCATCGCGTCGACGAGGCCGAGGCCGATGACGTGGCTGGCGCGTTCGCGCGGCGGGATGGGCAGGTCGAGGTCGGCGCAGGCGCGCTGGATCGAGCGCACGATGTGCGCGGTCGAGTCCATCAGCGTGCCGTCCCAGTCGAAAACGATCAGATCAAAGGTCTTGGCCATACGGGGTCAGAGAGGCGAGAAAGGCGGAAAGTTCGGCCGGCAGCGGCGCCTTGAGCTCGAGGCGCTCGCCGGTCAGCGGGTGGGGCAGGGTGAGGCTGGTCGCATGCAGGAACATGCGTTTGAGGCCGCGTCGGGCCAGCTCCTTGTTGAAGCCGAAGTCGCCGTATTTTTCGTCGCCGGCGATCGGATGGCCGCTTTCCTGCATGTGCACGCGGATCTGGTGGGTGCGGCCGGTCTTCAGTTGCGCCTCGACCAGCGTGAAGCCCTGATAGGGCGTGACGACGCGAAACACGGTGTGCGCGGCGA
This sequence comes from Crenobacter luteus, assembly GCF_004345725.1. Taxonomy (GTDB): domain Bacteria; phylum Pseudomonadota; class Gammaproteobacteria; order Burkholderiales; family Chromobacteriaceae; genus Crenobacter; species Crenobacter luteus. The sequence continues at coordinate 107,448 of NZ_SLXG01000004.1, forward strand.
TGCCGTCCGGGCCGACCTGCACGCGGCGTTCGCCTTCGGGGGTGCTGAACTTGAACAACGGCAGCTTCACGTGGCGCAAGTCGGCCGGCCAGTGGCCGAGGCCAAGCGCGAAGTAGCGCTTGTCCGGCACGTTGTTGCGCATCATCTCGTGCAGCCTGACCAGCGCCGAGCGCTTCTTGGCGACCATCAAAAGGCCCGAGGTCTCGCGGTCTAGGCGGTGGACGAGCTCCAGATAGCGCCAGTCCGGGTGGGCCTGGCGCAACTGTTCGATCACGCCGAAGGACACGCCGCTGCCGCCGTGCACGGCGACGCCGGCCGGCTTGTCGATGACCAGCAGCGCCTCGTCTTCGTAGACGACCGGGAAGGTCGCCGCCGGCGCGGGCGAGCGGCCCAGCGGTTTTTTCTCCGCGACGCGCACCGGCGGGATGCGCAGCAGGTCGCCAGCCGAGAGGCGCGCCGAGGCGTCGACGCGGCCCTTGTTCAGGCGCACCTCGCCCGAGCGCAGGATGCGGTAGACGTGGCTCTTGGGCACGCCCTTGAGCACGCGCAGGAGGAAGTTGTCGATGCGCTGCCCTGCCTCGTCTTCGGTCACCGTGTGGAAGGTGACGGAGTCTTTGCGAATATCTGTCATTTTACTTATACTTCGTCCGCTTCTTCGCGTGTTGCAATGCGAGGACGGCGATACCGGCAAGTGAAGTCGCCCCGCGGTTCATCGCGGCGCGGGCCGCTGCGGGATTCGTTCCGGCCGGCAGGGCCAGGCCCTGACCTGACGCCGAGAACCCGGCCGCAGCCACGGTTGTCTCGCTCACCGAAAAGCAGCGATGGTAATGCATTTGCACGCATCACGCACTCACGAGCTTTCCTCCCTCGATGCCAAGCCAGTCGGGGGATTGCGCAGCAAAGTTTGACCCGGCGCGACAAGACCGGCCCTCGCAACCGGCAATGCCCAACCCGCGGCGGTGCCGTCATCACAGCGTTTCGAGCGCCCTACCGCTTGCCGCGTGAGATTCGACATCAGGAAGTCGGCTTACGCCCCGTTTCTATTCGTTCTTTACTTAGATACTTCTACGGAAAGCGCCCATCTTAGACCCTGGGCCGTCAAATACTTGCTGTGTCCCTAGCGTGAGTGCCGCGCGGGGAACGTTACATGAAACGTATGCTGTTCAACGCGACGCAGGCCGAAGAGCTGCGCGTCGCGATCGTCGATGGGCAAAAGCTCATCGACCTCGATATCGAGACCGTTGGTAAGGAACAACGCAAGGGCAACATCTACAAGGGCACGATCACCCGGATCGAACCTTCGCTGGAAGCCTGCTTTGTCGACTACGGTACCGATCGCCACGGCTTTTTGCCGTTCAAGGAAGTCTCCCGCTCCTACTTCAAGGACTTCGACGGCGGCCGTCCGCGCATCCAGGACGTGCTGCGCGAAGGCATGGAAGTGGTCGTCCAGGTCGAGAAGGACGAGCGCGGCAACAAGGGCGCCGCGCTGACCACTTATATCAGCCTCGCCGGCCGCTACATCGTGCTGATGCCGAACAATCCGCGCGGCGGCGGCGTGTCGCGCCGCATCGAGGGCGAGGAGCGCCAGGAGCTCAAGGAGCTCTTGTCCCAGCTCGAGACGCCGCAGGGCATGAGCCTGATCGCGCGTACCGCCGGTATCGGCCGCTCGCTCGAAGAGCTCAAGTGGGACCTTGACTACCTCTTGCAGCTGTGGCGCGCGATCGAAGGCGCCTCGGGCGCGCAGAGCGCGCCGTTCCTGATCCTGCAGGAAAGCAGCCTGATCATCCGCGCGATCCGCGACTACTACCAGCCGGACATCGGCGAGATCCTGATCGACACCGAGGAGGTGTACGACCAGGCCCGCCAGTTCATGAGCCACGTGATGCCGAACAACGTCAATCGCGTGAAGCTTTACACCGACCACGTGCCGCTGTTCTCGCGCTTCCAGATCGAGCACCAGATCGAAACCGCCTTCTCGCGCAGCGTGACGCTGCCGTCCGGCGGCGCGATCGTGATCGACCATACCGAGGCGCTGGTGTCGGTCGACGTGAACTCGGCGCGCGCGACCAAGGGCGGCGACATCGAGACCACCGCGCTGAACACCAACCTCGAGGCGGCCGAGGAGGTCGCCCGCCAGTTGCGTCTGCGCGACCTGGGCGGCCTGATCGTGATCGACTTCATCGACATGGAAGTGCCGAAGAACCAGCGCGAGGTCGAGAACAAGCTGCGCGAAGTGCTCAAGCACGACCGCGCGCGCGTCCAGATGGGCAAGCTGTCGCGCTTCGGCCTTCTTGAGCTGTCGCGCCAGCGCCTGCAGCCTTCGCTCGGCGAGACCAGCCACCAGCCGTGCCCGCGTTGCCACGGTACCGGCTTCATCCGCGGCACCGAATCGTCGGCGCTGCACATCCTGCGCATCATCCAGGAAGAGGCGATGAAGGAGAACACCGGCGCGGTGCACGCGCAGGTGCCGGTCGACGTCGCGACCTTCCTGCTCAACGAGAAGCGCACCGAGCTGTATTCGCTCGAGGAGCGCCTCGGCGTCAGCGTGCTGCTGATTCCGAACATCCATCTCGAAACGCCGAACTACCAGGTCGTGCGCGTCCGTCTCGACGGCATCGAGGAGCTGGGCGACATGCCGAGCTACCGTCGCGTCGAAGCGCCGGAGGAAGACACCCAGCTGCGCTTCGGCCAGGAGAAGGAAAAGCCGGTCCGCCAGGAGGCCGCGGTCAAGGGCATTACCCCGGCGCAGCCCGCCCCGGTCGCTGCCGAACCCAAACCCGCCGTCGCTCCGGCGCAGCCGGCGTCGCAGCCCGGCCTGATCGCACGCATCGTCGCCTGGCTCAAGGGCGAGAGCGCGCCGGCCGCCGCCGTGCCGGCCGAGCCGGAGAAGAAGGAGGCGCCGCGCCGCGATGCGCGCCAGGCCCAGGGCGGCAAGCCGCGTCAGGGTGGCGAGGAGCGTCGTCGCAACAATGGCCAGCAGGCTCCCCAGGCCGGTCAGCCGCGCCGCGGCCGCGACGAGCCGCGCGAGGATCGTCGTGCCGCGGGTGCGGAAGAAAAGCCGCGCCGCCAGCCGGCCGAGGCCCGCGGAGCGGGCGAGGCGGCCAATGCCGAGCGCGCCGAGCGTCAGCAGGGGCCGCGTGAGAACCGCCGCGAGCGCAAGGAGCGCGAACCGCGCGACAATCGCGCCGTGACCGCCGAGGAGGGTCAGTCCGAGGAGGCGCGCGCGCCGCGTGCGCCGCAGGAGCGCCAGGACCGTCGCCGTGCGCCGCAGCCGTCCCCGGAGGTCGCGCCGGCCGAGCCGGTCGCCGCTGAAGGGGCCGAGGCGGCTGCGCCGGCCGAGGGCGAGGCGCGCGAGCGTGGCGACCGCCGTCGTCGTCGCGGCCGTCGCGATCGTCGCCAGGACGAAATGGTGACCAATGTGGCCGCGCTGGCGGGCGAGCTGTCGCTCGAGGCCGAGGTCCTGCTCGGCGAGTTGCGGACGATGGGGCTGGAGAAGCCCGCTATCGACGCGCCGCTCAGCGAGCACGAGCGCCGTCAAGTGCTCCGCCGTCTGAAGCCGGAAGCGTTGGCCGAGGTCGAAGCCGTCAAGGCCGAGCAGGATGTCACACCGCAGGCCGAAGAAGCGGTCGAGGCCAAGGCCGTGGCCGTCGAGCCGGTGCAGGCTCCGGCCCCGTCCGAGCCGTCGAATGCCGTTGAGGCCGAGCCGGCGGTGTCGAGCCCGGCCGAAGCCGTCGCGGTGGCGCTCGAGCAGCCGGCCGTCGAGGCGGCGCCGCAGCTGTCCGTCGTGCAGGCCGAGGTGTCGGCCGAAGCGGCCGAGGTCGGGTCCGCGTCCGTCGAAGCGGTCGTGACCGAAGAGCCAGTCGTCGCGGTGGTGACGGTCGAGCCGGTTCAGGTCGAGCCGGCGACCGCCGCGCTAGAGTCCGCGCCGTCGCCCGTCGCGGTCGAGGAGACTGCGGTCGAAAAGGCGTCGGCTAGCGAGGGGCAAGAGGTGGCCGTGTCCGCCGCGCGCCCGCTTGAGGTCGAGCCCGACCTGGGCGGCCTGGTGATGGTGACGACCTCCAAGCCCGTCGAGCCCGCCGCGCCCGTCGTCGAGGCGGCATCCGGCCCGCGCCGCCGCGACGTCGTCCGCAAGGACGAGGCGGCAGAGCCGGTGACGGAACTCGTGCAGGTCGAAACACGCGAGGCCAAGAGCGAGTGATGCAGCAGACAAGCCCGTATTGGTAAAAAATGTCGATACGGGCTTGACGGGAAGCCGTAAGGGTACTATTATGGCTTCCTCGATTCCCCGATAGCTCAGTCGGTAGAGCGACGGACTGTTAATCCGCAGGTCCCTGGTTCGAGCCCAGGTCGGGGAGCCAAATACCAACGCCGTGAACCTCTTGGTTCACGGCGTTTTCCGTTTCGGGTGTGGCAAAACGCGGGTGACCCCGCGTCAGCTCAGCCCCGTCACCGGCACGGCGGCGCCGTGGATGGCGCGCGCGGCGTCCGACGCGAGGAAGGCGATCACGTCGGCCAGCGCCGCCGGCGCGACCCAGCGCGCCGGGTCGGCGCCGGGCATCGCCGCGCGGTTTTCCGGCGTGTCGATGATGGTCGGCAGCACGCAGTTGACGTTGACGCCGGCCTCGCGCAGCTCGGCGGCCATCGCCTCGGTCAGGCGGATCAGCGCCGACTTGGCCGCGCAGTAGGCGCCCATCTGCGCGACGCCCTTGCCGGCGGCGTTGGCGCCGACGTTGACGATCTTGCCGCCGCCGGCGGCGACCATGCCCGGCGCGACGGCGCGCACCGCGTGCATCATCGTGCGCACGTTGATGTCGAACAGGAAGTCGAGGTCGGCGTCGGCCGTCGCGTGCACCGGCGTGCCCATGCGGAAGCCGCCGGCGAGGTTGCACAGCACGTCGACGCGGCCGAAGCGCGCGCGCGCGGCGTCCGCCGCCCGCGCGACCGCGTCGGCGTCGAGCAGGTCGACGGCGGCGAACTGGCGGCGCGCGTCCTCGGCGCCGAAGGCTTCGGTCAAATGCTCGGCGTGTTGGCCGAGCAGCACCAGATTGGCGCCTTGTGCGTAAAAGGCGTCGGCGACGGCGCGGCCGAGGTTGCCGGCGGCGCCGGTGATCAGCACGGTGCGATCGTGAAATTGCATTGGGGTCTCCTGTCCGTTTACAGCGCCGCGGTCTCGGCGCGGCGCGCCGCGTGGTAGGTGCCGTTGCCGCGCGTCAGCACGCGGTCGGTGTCGAGCACGTCGCCGGGGAGGTAGTCCGGCTGGTCCTTGATCGCCGCGTAGACCGGGTCGAAGTCGATATTGGCCAGCTCGAGCAGCTCGTCGAGGTGGTCGAGCACGAAATAGCTCTCCTGGAAGTCGTCGATGCGGTAACGGGTGCGCATCACGCGCGCCAGGTCGAAGCCGATGCGGTTCGGCGACGGATCGTCGAGCGAGAAGATCGACTCGGTGTACGACGACACGATGCCGGCGCCGTAGATGCGCAGGCCGTCGCGCTGTTTGACCAGCCCGAACTCGACCGTGTACCAGTAGACGCGCGCCAGCTTGTCGAGCACGCCGAGCTTTTGCGCCCGCAGGCCGCCGACGCCGTAGGCCTGGATGTAGTCGGCGATCACCGGGTTCATCAGCATCGGCACGTGGCCGAACACGTCGTGGAACACGTCGGGTTCTTCCAGGTAGTCGAGCTGCTCGCGGCGGCGGATGAAGTGGCCGGCCGGGAAGCGCCGGTTCGCCAGGTGCTCGAAGAACACGTCGTCGGGCACCAGCCCCGGCACCGCGACGACCTGCCAGCCGGTGTGCTTCATCAGCACGTCGGATAGGCGGCGGAAGTCCGGGATCTGGTCGGCGCCGATCGGCAGCGCGCGCATGCCGGCGACGAACTCGTCGCAGGCGCGCCCCGGCAGCAGCCGGGCCTGGCGCTCGAACAGCGTCTTCCACACCGCGTGCTCCTCGGCGCTGTAGTTGTCCCAGCCCTGGTCTATGGTCCAGTCGGCGCGCTCGGGGCGGCCGGATTCGCCGGCGGCCAGGCCGTGCTTGACGGCCTTGTCGTTCGCTTGCATGGCTGTCTCCCTTATCCGGCGAAGCGCGCGTAGGCGGCGTCCGCGTAGTGGGCCAGTTCGACGTCGCGCCCGGTCAGGCCGTCGGCGTCGTGCGTGGTCAGCGTGATCGCCACGCGGTTGTAGACGTTGAACCACTCCGGGTGGTGGTTGCGCGCCTCGGCCGCCAGCGCGATCTGCGTCATGAAGGCGAAGGCCTCGGCGAAGTCGCGGAACCGGAACTCGCGCGCGATCGCGCCGCGCGCCGCGTCGTAATGCCAGTGCGGCAGGCCGGCCAGCGCCTCGGCCAACCCTTGTCCTTGCAGTTTTTCCATTACGTTTTTCCTTGGCGGTGGCCGCTGGCTTCCGTCAAGGAAGCGGCGGCGGATTCGTTCAGAGAAACAGGCGACTTACTCGGTGCCGACGCCGCTGGGCAGCAGCTTGGCCGAGCCCTTGGTCTTGAGCTGGTAGCCCAGCGCGAGCACGACCAGCCAGACCGGGATCAGCAGCACCGACAGGCGCAGTCCCGGCGTCAGGTACATCACGACCAGGATGCCGGCGAGGAAGGCCAGGCACAGCCAGTTGGTGAACGGCGCGCCCAGGCTCGGGAAGCGCGTGGTCTGGCCGGCGCGCGCCTTCTCGCGGCGGAACTTCAGGTGGATCAGGCTGATCATCGCCCAGTTGATCATCAGCGCCGACACCACCAGACCCATCAAGAGTTCGAAGGCCTTGCCCGGCATCAGGTAGTTGATCAGCACGCACGACGCGGTCGCCAGCGCCGAGAAGGCCAGCGCGGCCAGCGGTACGCCGCGACGGTTGACCGCCAACAGCGCCTGCGGCGCGTTGCCCTGCTTGGCGAGGCCGAGCAGCATGCGGCTGTTGCAGTACACGCCGCTGTTGTAGACCGACAAGGCGGCGGTCAGCACGACGACGTTGAGCACGTTGGCGACGAGGTTGCTGTCGAGCGCGTGGAAGATCATCACGAAGGGGCTGCCGCCTTCGACGACCTTCTGCCACGGGTACAGCGACAACAGCACGGCGAGCGCGCCGACGTAGAACAGCAGGATGCGGTAGATCACTTGGTTGGTCGCCTTCGGGATGGTCTTCTCCGGCTTGTCGGCCTCGGCCGCGGTGATGCCGACCAGCTCCAGTCCGCCGAACGAGAACACGATGCCGGCCATCGCCATCGCCAGACCCGCCAGGCCGTTCGGCATGAAGCCGCCGTGTTGCCACAGGTTGGACACGCTGGCGGCCGGGCCGGCGGCGCCGCTGCCCAGCAGGTAGGCGCCGAAGGCGATCATGCCGACGATCGCGGCGACCTTGACGATCGAGAACCAGAACTCCATCTCGCCGTAGTACTTCACGCTGCTCAGGTTGACGAGGTTGATCGCGACGAAGAACACCGCCGCCGACACCCAGGCCGGCAGCTCAGGCCACCAGTACTGCATGTAGATGCCAACCGCCGACAATTCGGCCATGCCGACCAGCACGTACAGCACCCAGTAGTTCCAGCCCGACATGAAGCCGGCGAACGGCCCCCAGTAGCGGTGCGCGAAGTGGCTGAACGAGCCGGCCACCGGTTCGTCGACGACCATCTCGCCGAGCTGGCGCATGATCAGGAAGGCGATGAAGCCGGCGAAGGCGTAGCCGAGCAGCACCGCCGGGCCGGCGAGCTTGATCGTCTGCGCGATGCCGAGAAACAGGCCGGTGCCGATCGCACCGCCCAGCGCGATCAGCTGGATGTGGCGGTTCTTGAGTTCGCGCTTGAGGCCATCATTGGACTGCTGAGAATGCATCGTTATTCCTCTTCTCCATGTAGCAAGGTCTTGCCTCGTTGCCGCTCGCCCTTGTCGTCCGGGTCGGTCGGCGGCGCGGGATCGCCGCGCCGCCGCCTGTCGATGCGGCGGGAGGTTCTTGTCGTGCGATGATGCGGGAGTGGCGGGTTAAGGGCTCCGGGTCAGCGGATCGCGAGCGGCGCGCCGGTCAGCGCCCGGACGTCGCCGACCGTCACCCCCGGCGCCAGCTCGACCAAGTTCAGGCCGTCGGCCGTCACGTCGATCACGCAAAGGTCGGTGATGATGCGGTCCACGCACGCGAGGCCGGTCAAGGGCAGCGTGCAGCGCTCGACGATCTTGTGCGCGTCGCCACGGGCGACGTGCTCCATCAGCACCACCACGCGGCGCGCGCCGGCGACCAGGTCCATCGCGCCGCCCATGCCCTTGATCATCTTGCCGGGGATCATCCAGTTCGCCAGGTCGCCGGTCGCGCTGACCTGCATCGCGCCGAGGATCGCCAGGTCGATGTGGCCGCCGCGGATCATCGCGAACGAGTCGGCGCTCGAGAAGTACGAGGCGCCCGGCACGGCCGTCACCGTCTGCTTGCCGGCGTTGATCAGGTCGGCGTCGACCTCGTCGTCGGCCGGGAACGGGCCGATGCCGAGCAAGCCGTTCTCCGACTGCAGCCACACGTCGATCCCCTCGGGGATGTGGTTGGCGACCAGCGTCGGCAGGCCGATGCCGAGGTTCACGTAGAAGCCGTCCTGCAGTTCCTGCGCGGCGCGCGCCGCCATTTCATCGCGGGTCCATGCCATGTTCGCGTCTCCTCAGTTGTGCACGGTGCGCTGTTCGATGCGCTTTTCCGGGTGGGCGTTGACCACGATGCGGTCGACGTAGATGCCGGGCAGGTGGATGGCGTCGGCGTCCAGTTCGCCGGTCTCGACCAGCTCCTCGACCTCGGCCACCGTCACCCGGCCGGCCATCGCGCACAGCGGGTTGAAGTTGCGCGCGGTCTTGCTGAACACCAGGTTGCCGGCGCGGTCGGCCTTGTGCGCCTTGACGAGCGCGACGTCGGCGCTCAGCGAGCGCTCCAGCACGTGCGGCACGCCGTCGAACGCGCGCACCTCCTTGCCGTCGGCGACCACGGTGCCGACGCCGGTGCGGGTGTAGAAGGCCGGGATGCCGGCGCCGCCGGCGCGCAGGCGCTCGGCCAGGGTGCCCTGCGGCGTGAATTCCAGCTCGAGCTCGCCGCTCAGGTACTGGCGTTCGAACTCCTTGTTCTCGCCGACGTAGGACGAAATCATCTTGCGGATCTGGCGGGTGGCCAGCAGTTGGCCGAGGCCGAAGCCGTCGACGCCGGCGTTGTTGCTGATGCAAGTGAGGTTTTTGACCCCGGAATCGCGCAGCGCGCCGATCAGCGCCTCGGGAATGCCGCACAGGCCGAAGCCGCCGACGGCGAGCGTTTGGCCGTCGGCGACCAGACCCGCCAGCGCCGCCTCGGCGCTCGGATAGACTTTGTTCATCTTCTTTCCCCTTGTCAGAGCGCGGCCGGCAGCACGCGGCCGACCGCCTCGCCGAAACCGACGCGCGCCGCGCCGGCCTTGTCGCAATAGCCGCGCAGGATCACCGCGTCGCCGTCCTCGAGGAAGCGGCGCTCCTCGCCGTTGGGCAGCGCGATCGCCCGCTTGCCGCCGGCGCTCAGCTCCAAGAGCGAGCCGGCCTCCTCGGGCGTCGGGCCGGATTCGGTGCCGCTGCCGAGCAGGTCGCCCGGCATCAGGCCGCAGCCGTTGACGGTGTGGTGCGCGACCATCTGCGACACGCTCCAGTACGAATGCCGGAAGCTGCTGTGCGACAGCCGCGCGGCCGCCTCGCCGGCCTCGCGCATGTGCGCGGTCTCGAGCCACGCCTCGATCTGGATGTCGAACGCGCCCTCGCGGCGCAGCGCTTCCGATTCCAGGTAGGGCAGCGGCTGCGGGTCGTCGGCCGGGCGCGTCCACTCGGTGCGGTAGGGCGCGAGCGCTTCCAGCGTCACGATCCACGGCGAGATCGTCGTCGCGAAGTTCTTGGCGAGGAAGGGGCCGAGCGGCTGGTACTCCCACGCCTGCACGTCGCGCGCCGACCAGTCGTTCAAGAGGCACAGGCCGAACACGTGGGCCTCGGCGTCGTCCAGTGCGATCGACGTGCCCTGCGCGTTGCCCGGGCCGATGAAGATGCCGAGCTCCAGCTCGTAGTCGAGCCGCTGGCTGGGCCCGAAGACCGGGCGTTCGGCGCCCGGCGGCAGCGTCTGGCCGAGCGGGCGGCGGAAGGTCTGGCCGGACACGCCGATGGTCGACGCGCGGCCGTGGTAGCCGATCGGCACCCACTTGTAGTTCGGCAGCAGCGGGTTGTCCGGACGGAACAGGCGGCCGACGTTGGTCGCGTGGTGGATCGAGGCGTAGAAGTCGGTGTAATCGCCGATCCGCGCCGGCACGGTGTATTCGGCGTCGGCCTGCGCCACCAGGCACTCGCGCAGCGCGCCCTCGAGCGGCGAGCCGGCGCGCAGCGCGCGCGACAGCGCCAGGCGCAGCGCCGACCAGGCGGCCTGGCCCTGCGCCATGAAGTCGTTCAGGCTCGGCTGCGCGGCGGCCGCCAGCGCCGCGGCCGCCGCGCCGTCGAGCACGCCGGCCTCGGCCAACTTCGCGAGGTCGACGATGGCGTCGCCGATCGCCACGCCGCCGCGGAACGGCTCGCCGCTGCCTGCGCGGCGGAACACCGCGAACGGCAGGTTTTGGATGGTGAAATCCTGGCCGGCAAGGTTGGCCGAGGCCAGCCAGCTTTGCAGCGCCGGGTCGTGCGTTTCGTTCAGGCGACTCATTGCTCGAACTCCCGCTTGTGCAGGAAGTCGGCGTGTTTCGGCGCGCGGCGGGTTTGCGACCATTCCTCGAGCATGTCCCACTTCACCGCGTCGAGCTTTTGCAGGATCGCCGCCTCGTCCGGGTCCGGGCAGGCCAGCTCCAGCCGGTGGCCGTTCGGGTCGAAGAAGTAGATCGAGTGGAAGGCGCCGTGGTCGGTCGGGCCGAGCACGTCGACGCCGTTGGCCTCCAGGTGCGCCTTGAACGCCATCAGCTCGTCGCGGTCCTTGACCTTGAACGCGATGTGCTGCACCCAGGCCGGCGTGTTGGCGTCGCGGCCCATCTCCGGACGGGTCGGCAGCTCGAAGAACGCCAGCACGTTGCCGTTGCCGGCGTCGAGGAAGATGTGCATGTACGGGTCGGGCTCCTTGGTCGACGGCACGCGGTCCTCGGCGATGGCGAGCACGAAGTCCATCTTCAGCATCTTCTGGTACCACAGCACCGTTTCCTTGGCGTCGCGACAGCGGTAGGCGACGTGGTGAATGCGGTCGATCTTCATGTCAGGCCTCCACTTTGAGCGTGCCGCGCGCGATCTGGTCGCGCTCGAGCGATTCGAACAGCGCCTTGAAGTTGCCCTCGCCGAAGCCCTCGTCGCCCTGGCGCTGGATGAACTCGAAGAACACCGGGCCGAGCACCGGCTGCGAGAAGATCTGCAGCAGAAGGCGCGGACGGCCGCCCTCGGTGGTGCCGTCGAGCAGGATGCCGCGCGCCTGCAACTGCTCGACCGGCTGGCCGTGGCCCGGCAGGCGGGCGTCGAGCGCCTGGTAGTAGTAGTCGTTCGGCGCCGTCATCAGCGGCACGCCGGCCATCTGCAGGCGGTCGATGGCGTCGATCAGGTTGTCGGTGAGGAAGGCGATGTGCTGGATGCCCTCGCCGTTGAAGGCCATCAGGAATTCCTCGATCTGGCCGCGGCCCTTCGACGACTCCTCGTTGAGCGGGATGCGGATCTTGCCGTCCGGCGCGGTCATCGCGCGCGAGGTCAGGCCGGTGTACTCGCCCTGGATGTCGAAGTAGCGGATCTCGCGGAAGTTGAACAACCTCTCGTAGAAGCTGCCCCAGTAGGTCATGCGGCCGCGGTAGACGTTGTGCGTCAGGTGGTCGATCAGCTTCAGGCCGTGGCCGACCGGGTGGCGCTCGACGCCGTCGAGGAACTCGAAGTCGATGTCGTAGATCGACTTGCCGTCCTCGAAGCGGTCGATCAGGTAGATCGGCGCGCCGCCGATGCCCTTGATCGCCGGCAGGTGCAATTCCATCGGGCCGGTCGGGATGTCGACCGGCTGCGCGCCCAATTCCAGCGCGCGGTAGTAGGCCTGGTGCGAATCCTTCACGCGGAAGGCCATGCCGCAGGCGCTCGGGCCGTGTTCGGCGGCGAAGTAGGCGGCGTGGCTCTTGGGCTCGCGGTTGACGACGAAGTTGATGTCGCCCTGACGGTACAGCAGCACGTCCTTGCTGCGGTGGCGGGCGACGAGGCTGAAGCCCATCCGCTCGAACAGCGGTTCGAGCACGTTCGGCGTCGGCGACGCGAATTCGACGAATTCGAAGCCCATCAGGCCCATCGGGTTGTCAAACAGGTCGGTCATGGTGTGTCTCCTCAGTGGACGAGTTGCTGCAGCGCGAGCTCGAACGCGGTGCTGGCGATGTGGGTGGGCCGGCTCGAACGCGCGTGGCAGCGCGCCAGCGCGTCGGCGATGGTGTCGGATACGTCGCAGAAGATCGCCGCGTCGGAAATCTCGGCGCCGCCCTGCATCAGGAAGGCGAAGGCGCGCGCCATGCCGCAATTGGCGATGAAGTCGGGAATCACCGCGACGCGCTCGTCGGCGTGCTGATAAATGGAACCGTAGAAGATTTCCGGGTCGGCGAACGGCACATTGGCGCCGCTGGCGATCACTTCCAGGCCCGAGGCGACCAGCGCGTCGAGCTGTTCGCGGGTGACGAGGCGCGAGGCGGCGCACGGCAGGAACACGTCGGCGCCGACGCGCCAGATGCGCTCGTTGACGTCGGCGAACGGCAGCAGGCCGTCGGCGGCGAGCTGGTTGCCGCGCTTGGCGAGGAACAGCGCGCGCACCGCGTCGAAGTCGAGGCCCTCGGGGGCGAGCAGGCCGCCGTCGCGGTCGATGACGCCGACGATGCGGGCGCCTGCCTGCGCGAGGTAGTAGGCGGCGGCCGCGCCGACGTTGCCCCAGCCCTGCACGATCACGCGCTTGCCGGCGAGGTCGCCGCCGTAGATCCGGTAGTAGTGGCGCACCGACTCGGCGACGCCCCAGCCGGTGATCAGGTCGGCGACCACGTACTTGCGCTCGGGTGCCGGGGTGTAGGCGGTGTCCTCGACCACCTTGGACACGCCGACGCGCAACTGGCCGACCTGCTGGATACGCTGGCTGTCGCTGGGCTGGAAGTGGCCGTTGACCACGCCCTCCTGCGGGTGCCACAGGCCGAGTCCCTCGGTGATCGGGATCACCTCGTGGATCTCGTCGACGTTCAGGTCGCCGCCGGTGCCGTAGTAGGCCTTCAGGAGCGGGATCACCGCCTGGTACCAGCGGCGCAGCACGCCGTCCTTGCGCGGGTCGGCCGGGTCGAAGTCGATGCCGGACTTGGCGCCGCCGATCTGCGGGCCGGACACGGTGAACTTCACCTCCATGGTCTTGGCCAGCGACTCGACCTCGCGGCGGTCCAGGCCCTTGCGCATCCGCGTGCCACCGCCGGCGGCGCCGCCGCGCAGCGAGTTGATCACCACCCAGCCGCGCGCCTCGGTCTCGTTGTCGTGCCACTCGAAGACGATCTCCGGGGCCTTGCTCTCGAATCGGTTCAGCAGTTCTCTCATCGTGTCGATTCCGTCTCTCGCTCGGGGAGGAAGATGAAATAAAGTTGCACCGCACAATGCGGCTGGTTTTGTGCGATGCACCAATCCTGGTGGGGGGTATGGTCGCCAAACCCCCGCAAAACCGGTGTGTTCCGGAAATCAGTGTATGCTTGGCCCGACAAAATTAGATTGCGAAAATGCCGATGGCAAACCCTGAACTGCGCAATTTAATTTCCGATAAACGCGATATGGAGAAACCGGATTGCAAGACATCGAGCTCGACCAGATCGACCGCCGCATCCTCGGCTTTTTGCAGGAGCACGGACGCGCCAGCAACCTCGAGTTGGCCGAGGCGGTCAACCTGTCGCCGGCGCAGACGCTGCGCCGCCACCGGCGGCTGGAGGAAATGGGGATCATCAAGCGCTACGAAACGCGGCTCGCCGCCGAGCGACTCGGCTTCGACGTGGTCGCCTTCATCCACGTGACGATGGAACGCGGCCACATCCGCGACCTCGCCAAATTCAAGGAGCTGGTCGCCGAGCTGCCGCAGATCCAGGAGTGCTTCTCGGTGACCGGCGAGGTGGACTACGTGCTGAAGGTGGTCGCGCGCGACCTGAAGTCGCTGTCGGACTTCCTGCTCGACACGCTGATGCGGATCCCGGGCGTGAACGGGGTGAAGTCGAGCGTCTGCCTCGACGAGATCAAGTGCACCAGCGCGATGCCGCTGACGCCGTGAGGCGCGTACCGGCGGCGCGGGCAGGGCGCTGACGCGCGCGCCGTCCCGGCTGTTCGAGCAAGGCCCCGTTCCGGCGACAGCCGGGCGGGGCCTCGCCGTTTCCGCTGCGACGGCGGGGGCTCGGCCAACCTGGGGGCGGCAAAAGGCGGGTGGGGCGGGATTCCCGTCGGGCCGTGCGCGGCGGTGAACGCCAAGGGGCCGCTCCGGGCGGGGGAGGGGCGGGTTTATATGAGGCCGCGCGCGGCGGGGCGGGGGCTTTTCAGCTTGCTGTAAGCGCTGGCGAGTTCCAGGGTTTTTCGCGTCGTCACGCCAAGGCCCTGCCGGTTTTTCCCGAGCCGTCTCATTTTTTTTTCGGCGTGCGGATGCGACGAAACGCCGCCGAATACGGAATGCCGATTTGCCGGCTGATTTATCGGGTCGTCAATTCAGGTTTGTACTGCCGAAAAGGAAGCGGGTGTCGCCAGCCCTCTGTCGAGCGACGCCGGGTTTTTATCGATGCCTGCGACATTTGCCGGTTGGTCCTTTTTTGTTTCCGGATTTTTTTACGATTCGCGAGTATGGTGGTTTTCCGGATAAACCCTTTTCGCTGATTTTCCTGGTCGACGCGCCGGGCGTCCAATATGGATTGGGTATGAAAAAAATACCTGTCGGGTATGTGTCTGGCGGGCGCCCGGAAAGGCGCGCGGGCGCGGTGTTCCTGCTCGTCGCGACTTGCGGGATGGGGCCAGCAAAGGGGCGGCTGTCTGGCCGGCATTTCTGGCGGGGGTATTCTTCGCGAGCCTTTTTTTCGGGTCAAAAGGCCGGGTGGAATGGTGCCGGTGGTGATAAATACTGGCGGGGTATCATCGGATACTCAATCAGTATTAGACGCTCCGTTCCGTCGCGCTCAGGATGGCGGCGTTCCGTTGCACGAGGCGGCGGAATATTCGCCGGCGAGAGAGGCAAATGTTCGCCAAGAAACGCTGTTTTTTCGCCGGCCGGATTGTCTACGAACGGAGAAATCGACGATGCAGCAAGACGATAAAAAGACGGTCGACGCGCAAGCCTTGATCGACAGTCAGCCCTTTTCACGCTACCAGTATCTGATCCTGTTTTTCTGCTTCTCCATCCTCGCGCTCGACGGCATGGACACCGCCGCGATCGGCTATGTCGCACCGGCGCTGGTGGCCGAATGGGGCATCGAGCGCGCGGCGCTCGCGCCGGCGCTGAGCGCCGCGCTGTTCGGCCTTGCCTTCGGCGCGATGGTGGCCGGCCCGTCGGCGGACCGCTTCGGGCGCAAGCCCGTCCTGGTGGTCTCGACCGCCTTCTTCGGGGTGCTCAGCCTGCTGACCGCCTACGCCTACGACGTCGCCAGCCTCGCGCTGCTGCGCTTTCTGACCGGCCTCGGCCTCGGCGCGGCGATGCCCAACGCGGTGACGCTGATGGCCGAACTGGCGCCGGCCAACCGCCGCTCCTTCGTCATCAACACCGTCTACGTCGGCTTCCCGCTCGGCGCGGCGGCCGGCGGCTTCGTGTCGGCCTGGCTGATCCCGCACTTCGGCTGGCAGAGCATCTTCGTGCTGGG
The DNA here is from genome assembly GCF_004345725.1 of Crenobacter luteus. Taxonomy (GTDB): domain Bacteria; phylum Pseudomonadota; class Gammaproteobacteria; order Burkholderiales; family Chromobacteriaceae; genus Crenobacter; species Crenobacter luteus. The sequence continues at coordinate 123,244 of NZ_SLXG01000004.1, forward strand.
CGGCGTGCTGCCGCTGGCCTTGCTGCCCTTCCTGGTCCGCTCGCTGCCCGAGTCGGTGTCCTACATGACGTCCAAGGGTCACCCGGTCGACAAGGTGCGCCGCGTGCTCGAGCGCGTCTGCGGCCGCGACCTTGGCGATGTCGAGCGCTTCGAGCTCGGCGAGCGCCAGAGCCCGGTGCAGGCCGGGGGCTCGGCGCTCGGCCTGATTCTGTCGCGCCCCTTCCTGTTGAGCACGCTGATGCTGTGGACCACCTACTTCATGGGCCTGCTGATCTTCTACCTGCTGACGAGCTGGATGCCGCTGATGATGAAAGACGCCGGCTTCTCTATCGAGAAGGCCGCGCTCCTGACCGCGATCTTCCCGCTCGGCGGCGGCATCGGCACCCTGGTCAGCGGCCTTTTGATGGACCGGTTCAACCCCGGCCGCGTGCTCAGCTTCGTCTACGTGCTCGCCGCCGTGCTGCTGGTCGCGGTCGGCCAGACCATGGACAAGGTATTCGTGTTCGCCGGGCTGATCTTCCTGGCCGGCATCATGGTCACCGGCGCGCAGGCCTCGCTGCCGGCTCTCGCCGCGCCGATCTACCCGACCCGGGGGCGCGCGACCGGCATGGCGTGGATGCTCGGCGTCGGCCGCTTCGGCGGCATCGCCGGCGCGCTGCTCGGCGGGGTGCTGCTGGGCATGCAGCTGCCCTTCGGACAGATCCTCGTGCTGCTCGCGATCCCCGCCGTCGTCGCCATGCTAGCGCTGTGGGTCCTGTCGTCGCGGACGGCGTGCAAGGACGACGCGGCGCGCGCGGAGAGCCGCGCGCTGACGGGCGTCGCAGGCGACTAAGGCGGCGCGCAGACGAGCAAGGGTGCGGCGCCGCACGGTCGGCGCCGGCCCGGAACACAGACAGGCGGACGGGCGCGGCCATCCGCGCGCGCCGCCCCCACGCACCGCCCGCGACCCGGGGTCGCGGGCCACAGAAAGACTTCATCATGACGCAGTACCACACCTCGAGGGCCGCCGCGGCCGCCCTCGCGCTTTTCGCGCCGCTGACCCTGGCCGACGTCACGCTTTACGGCGTGATCGACGAGACGCTGGAGAGCGTCTCGGCCAAGGGCGCGAACGACCCGGCCGCCGACCTGAAGCGCGGCGGCCGGGTCGGTTCGAACAGCTCGCTGATCGGCTTCAGGGGCGGCGAGGAACTCGGCGACGGGCTCAAGGCGATCTGGCAGGTCGAGAGCGGCATCGCCGCCGACACCGGCGGCGGCACGCTGGGCACCCGCGACACCTTCGTCGGCCTGGCCGGCCGGGCCGGCACGCTGCAGCTGGGGCTGCTGACCTCGTCGTCGCGCGCGATGGAGGGACTGTTCGACATCAACCGCGGCGCGACCGGCATCGGCTCGTCGTCGGCGCTGCTGGGCAAGCTCGGCAACCTCGCGCTCGGCGATGCGGCGCTCAAGTCGCTGTCGGCGGTCACGCCGACCATGCAGATCGGCCTGTTCGACAACCGCGTGCGCAACGCGGTGCAGTACCTGAGCCCCGGCTTCAACGGTTTTTCGGCCAGCGCGCTGTACGGCAGCGGCGAGAACGCCGAGGGGCCGAGCGCCTATACCGCCAACCTCGGCCTCAAGTACGACGACGGCGCGCTCTACGGCGGCGTCAGCTACACGCGGGTGCGCACCGGCGCCGACGCGGCCGCCCCGCTCGCGAGCAGCGCGTTCCGCACCGTCGAGGACCTGCGCGCCGCGCTGGTCTACCGCTTCTCGGCGCAGACCCGCGTCGGCGCGATCGTCGACCGCAGCGAGGGCGCGCTGACCGACGCCGGCGCCGCGCTCTACGGCGGCCGGCGGCTGCGCCAGTCGGTCTGGTACGTCAACGGCTCGCTCGGCGTGTCCGAGCGCGGCCGGCTGATCGCGCAGTACGGCCGGGCCGGCGAGCTGACCGGCGGCTCTGCCGACGTCGGGGGAGGCGGCCGCGCGCGGCACTACCAGCTCGGCTACGAGCACGACCTGAGCCGCCGCACGATGGTCAAGGTGCTGTACTCGGCGATCCGCAACGAAGGCGGCTCGCGCTACGACTACGGCCTCGGCAGCGTCGGTTCGGTCGCGGCCGGCGCCGACCCGCGCGGCTTCGCGCTCGGCCTGCGGCACGCCTTCTGAGGTCGCGTCCGGCAAGAAGGGGGCGGGCCGGCCCGCCCCTTGTGTGGGTTTATCGCCCCCGGCCGTGCGCGCCCGGGGCGGCGAAAGGAAAGATGATGGAGGCAGGCATCCGGCGCGCCGCGGCGTGGTCGCTGCTCGCGCTGGCCGTGGCGGGGCTGGCCGTGGTCGACGACGGCGTCGCGCGGCTCGTGTTCGGCTTGCAGCTCGTGCTCGCGTGCGCCCTGTTCGTCCGGCCGGTGGCCGGCGGGCGGGAGGAGGTGGGCGAGCCGCCGCTCGTGGCGGTGCGCGACGACCGGGTGGAAGACGGGCGCTGCGCGGCCGGGCGGGCGGCAGAGGCCGAGCGGGAGGCGCTGGCGGCGCGCCTTGACGCGATGCGGCGGGCGGGCGGCGCGCTGTCGGCCGAGGCCGGCCGTCTGCGCGGCCTCGTCGCCCAGACGCTGGACGATATGGTGCGGGCGAGCGCGGTGGCCAAGTCGTCCGGCGAGAAGGTGGAGGCGAGCGTCGCGGCGGTCGGCGAGGCGGCGGCGGTGATCGACGCGCTGGCCGGCTTCACCGTGCAGAGCGCCGCCGCCTTCGACGAGTTGTCCGTCCAGTCCGGGCGGATCGCCGGCATCGTCGTCAGCATCCAGGAGATCGCCAGGCAGACCAACCTCTTGGCGCTGAACGCGGCGATCGAGGCGGCGCGAGCAGGCGAGGCCGGCCGCGGCTTCGCGGTGGTCGCCGACGAGGTCGGAAGGTTGGCCGAGCGGGCCGGCGCGGCCAGCGAGGAGATCGGCCAGATCGCGCATGGCCTGGGCGCCGTCGCGCGCTCGGCCGCCGACGGGGTCGACGCGGCGCGCGCCCACACGCAGGCCGGCCGCTTGCGCGCCGACGAAGCGCAGCAGGCGATGCGCGACATCCTCGACGCGGCACGGGTCCGGATCGCGATCGTCGACGGCGTGCTCGCCGCCCTCGTCAGCCAGCAGCGCATCAGCGAGTCGCTCGAGCGCGCGCTCGACGGCTGGGCGGCGCCGGGCGACGGGGCGACGCCGGACCGGCAGCTCCCGCTCAGGGCTTGATGTACTCCATCTGATTTTCTTCGTAGATCTGGATGATCATCTCGATCAGCAGCCTGATCTCGCGCGACTCGTCGAGCAGCCGGGTGCTGAGGATGATGGGCGACACCATGTTGCGGTCGTCCAGCGCCTTGTAGCACACGTCCTCGCGCTTGAGCCCCTGCACGCTGGCGGGCACGATGGCGACGCCTTCGCCGGCCGCGACGAGGCCGACCGCGATCTGCAGCTCGCGCGCCTCGTACACCTTCCTCGGCTCCAGTCCCCTGTCGTGGAAGGCCGCCAGCACCTGGTCGGCGAAGCTCGGCCGGGGCGCCTTCGGAAACACGATCAGCGTCTCGCTCGCGAGGTCGTGCAGCGACAGCGCCGGCTGCTCGGCCGACAGCGGGTGTCCGGCAGGGATCGCCGCGATCAGCCTCTCCTCGCGCAGCACGATGCGGCGCACGTTCGGGTCCTCGTGCCGGATGCGCCCGAAGCCGACGTCGATCTTGCCTTCCTTGAGCGCGGCGATCTGCTCCATCGACGTCATCTCGTGCAGCGTCAGCTCGATGGTGTCGTGTTCGGCGCGAAAGCGGCGGATCACCTTGGGCAGCATGCCGTACAGCGTCGAGCCGACGAAGCCGATCGACATCTTGCGGTCGATGATGCCGATGCGCCGCGTCATCGCCTCCAGCTCGCGCGTCTGCGACAGCAGTTGCAGCGCGTGCGCGTAGAAGAACTGCCCCGCCTCGGTCAGCTTCAGCGGCCGGGCGCCCCTCTCCAGCAATTGCACCCCCAGTTCGTCCTCCAGCTGCTGGATCTGCCGGCTCAGCGGCGGCTGCGCGATATGCAGTTTTTCCGCCGCGCGGGTGATGTTGCCTTCTTCCGCCACGGTGACGAAGTAGCGCAGATGGCGGAGTTCCATTTCATACCTCCATGGTATGGAAAAAATACTAAATCGGTGTTGGACGGCCGGAATTGCCGCGCGCTATCGTTGATTCACGGTCTCTCAACACAGATTTTATACCCAAAAGACATGATCCGCTCAATCGAAACACTTCTGGTCGATGTTCCTACCATTCGCCCTCACAAGCTATCGGTGGCAACGATGAGAACGCAAACCCTGGTGCTGGTGCGGGTCTTTTGCGAGGACGGCATCGAAGGCTGGGGCGAGGCAACCACCATCGGCGGCCTCAACTACGGCGACGAAAGCCCCGAGAGCGTCAAGGCCAATATCGACGCGCATATCGCGCCGCTCGTCGTCGGCATGGACGCGCGCAACGTCGCCGCCGTGATGGCGACGATCCGCCGGGTGATCCAGGGCAACCGCTTCGCCAAGTGCGCGATCGAAACCGCGCTGATGGATGCGCAGGCGAAGCGGCTGGGCATTCCCCTGAGCGAGCTGCTCGGTGGCCGGCTGCGCGATGCCCTGCCGGTCGCCTGGACCCTGGCCAGCGGCGATACCGCGAAGGACATCGCCGAGGCGCAGGACATGCTCGAGGCGCGCCGCCACCGCATCTTCAAGCTGAAGATCGGCCTGCGCGCGGTGGCCGACGACGTGGCCCACGTGCTCGCGATCAAGAAGGCGCTGGGCGACGGCGTCAGCGTGCGCGTCGACGTGAACCAGGCGTGGAGCGAGCTGGAGGCGGTCAACGCCATCGCCGCGCTGGAAGCCGGCGGCGTCGACCTGATCGAACAGCCGGTGCGCGCCGGGAACAGGGCCGCCCTCGGCCGGCTGGCGGCGCGCTTCTCGGTGCCGATCATGGCGGACGAGGTGCTGCACGGCCCGCAGGACGCCTTCGAGCTGGCCTGTCGCGCCCAGGCCGACGTGTTCGCGGTCAAGATCGCGCAGTCGGGCGGCCTGGTGCCGGCGCGGGAGGTCGGCGCGATCGCCCAGCTGGCCGGCGTCGCCCTCTACGGCGGCACGATGCTCGAGGGCGCGGTCGGCACCGCCGCCTCGGCCCACGTGTTTTCCACCTTCGGCGAACTGGCCTTCGGCACCGAGCTGTTCGGCCCGCTGCTGCTGACCGAGGAAATCCTGGCCGAGCCGCTGGTTTACAAGGATTTCATGCTGCAGGTGCCGACCGGGCCTGGCCTGGGCATCGAGATCGACAAGGACAAGCTGGCGGCATTGCGCCGCCGCTGACAAGCCCGGGCCGCTGTCCGGAACCGGAACGAGGGAAAAGACCATGCTGTTTCACGTGAGAATGGACGTCAGCCTGCCGCACGGCATGTCGGAGGCCGAAGCCGAGGTGCTCAAGCGCGTCGAAAGGGAAAAGGCGCAGGCGCTGCAGGCCGAGGGTAAGTGGCGCCATTTATGGCGCATCGTCGGCCAGTATTCGAACGTCAGCGTTTTCGACGTCGAAAACGCCGAGGAATTGCACCAGTTGCTGACCGGCCTGCCGCTGTTCCCGTACATGACGATCCAGGTCATGCCTTTATGCCGACACCCGTCGTCGATTCACGCAGACGACCGCTGAACCGGCCCCAAGAAGGCCGGATGCATCAACAAGGACGGGTGTCCGGAACCACCCCCACCATCCCTATAAAGCTCTACAGAGGAGAAGTCAGATGACTCATGCCGAAATCGATGCGCTGGCGAAAAGCTTCATCGTCGATACCGCGAAGGGGGAAGTGAACCCCCGCGTCCAGCAGGTGGTGCTGCGCTTGACCAGCGATCTGTTCAAGGCGATCGAGGACCTCGACCTGCAGCCCAGCGAAATCTGGAAGGGCCTCGAGTTTCTGTCCGAGGCCGGCGCCCGCAACGAACTGGGGCTTCTGGCGCCGGGCATCGGCCTGGAGCGCTTCATCGACATCCGTCTCGACGAGGCGGAGGCGAAAGCCGGCATCAGCGGCGGCACGCCGCGCACCATCGAAGGCCCGCTTTACGTGGCCGGCGCGCCCGAGAGCGTGGGTTTCGCGCGGCTGGACGACGGCAGCGAGGCCGAGGAGGGCGAGGTGCTGTTCATGCAGGGCACCGTCTACGGCGCCGACGGCAAGCCGCTGCCGGGCGCCCGCGTCGAGGTCTGGCACGCCAACCTGATGGGCAACTACTCGTTCTTCGACAAGACGCAGTCGGCCTTCAACCTGCGCCGCACCATCGTCGCCGACGAGAACGGCCGCTACCAGTTCCGCAGCATCGTGCCGATGGGCTACGGCTGTCCGCCCGACGGCAGCACCCAGCGTCTGCTCGACCTTTTGGGCCGCCATGGCCGCCGCCCGGCGCACATCCACTTCTTCGTGACCGCAGCCGGCCACCGCAAGCTGACCACCCAGATCAATATCGAGGGCGACGAGTACTGCTGGGACGATTTCGCCTTCGCCAGCCGCGAGGGCCTGGTGCCGACCCTGAACCGCGTCACCGACGCGGCCGAGATCGACAGGAAGGGTCTGCACAAGCCGTTCGCCTCGATCGACTTCGACTTCCACCTCAACGCCGAGACCGCCGCCGCCCCGGCGAGCGAGGTCGAGCGTCAGCGCGCCCGCGCCTGAGCATCGCCATAGTGTCACGGGACAGGCCCGCAACGCGGGGCCTGTCCGGCAAGCCCGACAGAGGAGAGACGGCCATGATTCCCATCCATCCCGATACCAGCCCGAAACTGAAGAAGCTGGACGACTACCTGATCGAAGATCACGCCAGCGGCGACTACCGGCTGCACCGCAGCGTTTTCACCGACGAGGCGCTGTTCGAACTCGAGATGAAACACATCTTCGAGGGCAACTGGATTTATCTCGCGCACGAGAGCCAGATCCCGAACGTCAACGACTACTACACCACCTATATGGGTCGTCAGCCCATCGTGATTGCGCGCAACCGCAATGGCGAATTGAACGCCTTCGTCAACTCGTGCACCCATCGCGGCGCGATGCTGTGCCGTCACAAGCGCGGCAACAAGGCGACCTATACCTGCCCGTTCCACGGCTGGACCTTCAACAACAGCGGCAAGCTGCTGAAGGTGAAGGACCCGGAGGACGCGGGCTACCCGGACTGCTTCAACAAGGAAGGCTCGCACGACCTGAAGAAGGTCGCGCGCTTCGAGAGCTACCGCGGCTTCCTGTTCGGCAGCCTGAACGAAGACGTCAAACCGCTCGCCGAATTTCTCGGCGAGGCGACCAAGATCATCGACATGATCGTCGAGCAGTCGCCGGACGGCCTGGAAGTGCTGCGCGGCAGCTCGACCTACACCTTCGACGGCAACTGGAAGCTGACCGCCGAGAACGGCGCCGACGGCTATCACGTGTCGGCGGTGCACTGGAACTACGCGGCCACTACCAACCGCCGCAAGGAGCAGGAAGGGCGCGAGGACACCACCCGCGCGATGGACGCCGGCAAGTGGGGCAAGCAGGGCGGCGGCTTCTACGCCTTCGAGCACGGTCACATGCTGCTGTGGACGCAGTGGGCCAACCCGGAAGACCGCCCGAACTTCGCGCGCCGCGACGAATACGCGGCCAAGCTCGGCCCGGAAATGGCCGACTGGATGGTGCGCAATTCGCGCAACCTGTGCCTGTACCCGAACGTGTACCTGATGGACCAGTTCGGCTCGCAGATCCGCGTCGTGCGGCCGCTGTCGGTGGGCAAGAGTGAAGTCACCATCTACTGCATCGCGCCCAGGGGCGAATCGGATGAAGCGCGCGCGCGCCGCATCCGCCAGTACGAGGACTTCTTCAACGCCAGCGGCATGGCGACCCCGGACGACCTCGAGGAATTCCGCGCCTGCCAGCAGGGCTACGCCGGCCGCGCGGTCGAGTGGAACGATATGTGCCGCGGCGCGACGCACTGGATAGACGGCGCCGACGAAGCCGCGCAGAAGATCGGCCTTGCGCCGGTGCTCAGCGGCGTCAAGACCGAGGACGAGGGCCTGTACACCGTGCAGCACCGCTACTGGCTCGATGTGATGAAGCAGGCGTTGGCCGAGGAGGGCAAGGCATGAAGGACCTGAACCTGGACGCGATCCGCGCCTTCCTGTACCGCGAGAACCGCCTGCTCGACGACGAGGAGTGGGACGCGTGGCTGGCGTGCTACCACCCTGACGCCGAATTCTGGATGCCGTCGTGGGACGACGACGACAAGCTCGTCACCGACCCGCAGCGCGAGATCTCGCTGATCTACTACCCGAATCGCCAGGGTCTGGAAGACCGCGTGTTCCGCATCAAGACCGAGCGCTCCAGCGCGACGATGCCGGACACCCGCACCAGCCACAACCTGAGCAACCTCGAGCTCGAGGGCGTCGACGGCGACCGCGTCACCGTGCGCTACAACTGGCACACGCTGAGCTTCCGCTACAAGACCACCTACAGCCATTTCGGCATGGCGCGCTGCGTGATCGATCTGTCGGGCGATGCGCCGCGGATCCTGAAGAAATACGTGGTGCTGAAGAACGATTACATCCACCAGGTAATCGACATCTACCACATTTGAGCGTCAACCGACCCTGTCGCTGCGCGGCCCGGCATCGTCTGCCCGGCGCCGCGTGCCGGCCGGGTCGTGCAGTACGGCAGGAGCAAGAGCCATGAGCTACCAAATCGCACTTCAATTCGAAGACGGCGTCACCCGTTTCATCACCTGCAACGAGAACGAGAAGCTGGCCGACGCCGCCTATCGCCAGCAGGTCAACATCCCGCTCGACTGCCGCGACGGCGCCTGCGGCGCCTGCCGCTGCGCGTGCGAATCGGGCAGCTACGAGCTGCCGGAATCCAGCTATGTCGAGGACGCGCTGACCGCCGAGGAGGCCGCCCAGGGGCTCATCCTTGCCTGCCAGACCCGTCCGACCTCCGACTGCGTGGTCAGGATCCCGGCCTCGTCGGCCGCCTGCAAGACCGGCGTCGCGACCCACAAGGGCGTGATCGCCGCGGTCGAGCGGCTGTCCGAGTCGACCATAGGCTTCGCGATCGACCTCGAGGACCCGGCTGCGCTCGGCTTCCTGCCGGGCCAGTACGTCAACGTCGGCATCCCGGGCACCGGGCTTTCCCGCTCCTACTCGTTCAGCTCGGCACCGGGCGCCGCGCAGGCGGCCTTCGTCGTGCGCGACGTGCCCGGCGGCCGGATGAGCCAGTACCTGGGGCACGACGCCAGGCCAGGCCAGGCGATCTCCTTCGCCGGCCCCTACGGCAGCTTCTACCTGCGCGAGCTGGTGCGTCCGGCGCTCTTCCTCGCCGGCGGCACCGGCATCGCGCCCTTCCTGTCCATGCTCGAGGTGTTGGCCGAGGCCGGCTGCGCGCAGCCGGTCCGCATGGTGTTCGGCGTCACCCACGACGTCGACCTCGTCGCCATCGACGCCCTCGAGGCCGCCCGCGTCAGGCTGCCGCAGTTCGACTACCGCACCTGCGTCGTCGCGCCCGGCAGCGACCATCCGCGCAAGGGCTACGTCACCCAGCACGTCGAGCCCGAGTGGCTGAACGGCGGCGACGTCGACGTCTACTTGTGCGGCCCGGTCGCGATGGTCGACGCGGTGCGCCAGTGGCTGAACGAGACCGGCGTCGCGCCGGCCAACTTCTACTACGAGAAATTCTCGGCGAGCAGCGAGGCCTGAACCATGCGAAAACAGGCACGCTTTCAGAACCAGGTCGTCGTCGTCACCGGCGCGGCGCAGGGGATAGGCCGCGGCGTCGCGCTCGCGGCCGCCGGGGAAGGGGGGCGGGTGGTGCTGGCCGACCGCTCCGAGCTGGTGCACGAGGTGGCCGGCGAGATCAAGGCGTCGGGCGGCACGGCGCTGGTGGTGACGGCCGACCTCGAAACCTACGCCGGCGCGCAGCGGGTGGTCGCCGCCGCGCTCGAGGCCTTCGGCCGCGTCGACGTGCTCGTCAACAACGTCGGCGGCACGATCTGGGCCAAGCCCTACCAGGAATACGAAGAGGAAGAGATCGAGGCCGAGATCCGTCGCTCGCTGTTCCCGACGCTGTGGTGCTGCCGCGCGGTGCTGCCGGCGATGATGGCGCGCCGGGCCGGCGTCATCGTCAACGTGTCGTCGATCGCGACGCGCGGCATCTACCGCATCCCGTACTCGGCGGCCAAGGGCGGCGTCAACGCGCTGACCGCCAGCCTCGCCTTCGAGCACGCCGGCGACGGTATCCGCGTCAACGCGGTCGCCACCGGCGGCACCGAGGCGCCGCCGCGCAAGGTGCCGCGCAACGCGGCGCCGATGAGCGAGCAGGAAAAAGTCTGGTACCAGGGCATCGTCGACCAGACGATCGCCTCCAGCCTGATGCACCGCTACGGGACGATAGACGAGCAGGTCGGCGCCATCCTCTTCCTTGCGTCCGACGAGGCGTCCTACATCACCGGCACGGTGCTGCCGGTCGGCGGTGGCGACCAGGGCTGAGCCCGTCGTCCCGCCCCGTGCCGGGGCCATGGGTCTCGTTTTTCCTTGCGACCGCCGCGCCCCCGTGCGGCGGTCGTCGCGTTCCGGGAGGTCCGATGTCGTCGAAACAGGAGGGCGTGCTGGCCACGCCGCCGCGCCGCGCGTCGTTTGTCGCGGACTGGTCGCTGTCGGCGACCGCCGCCGGTTTCCTCGCCGTGCTGGTGTCGTACGCCGGCCCGCTGGCGATCTTCTTTCAGGCCGCCGAGGCCGGCCGCTTCCCCGCCGAGGTGGTGTCGTCCTGGATCTGGGCGATCTCGATCGGCGCCGCGGTGTCGGGCGTCTGGCTGAGCTGGCGGACGCGCACGCCGGTGATCACCGCCTGGTCGGCGCCGGGTTCAGCGCTGCTGGTGACGCTGTTCCCGGCGATGCCGCTGTCGCAGGTGGTCGGCGCTTACCTGGTCGCGGCGGCGGCGATCTTCGTCGTCGGCTGGTCCGGGTGTTTCGACCGGCTCGTCCGGCGCATCCCGCGCGGCATCGCGGCGGGGATGATGGCGGGCATCCTGTTCCAGTTCGGCGTCCAGGCCTTCCAGTCGGCCGCGGCCGCGCCGCTGCTTGGCGCCGGGATGGTGCTGGCCTACCTGGTGTCGCGGCGCTGGCTGCCGCGCTACTGCGTCGTGCTGGTGCTGCTGAGCGGCGTGCTGCTGTCGCTGCCCGGCGTCGGCGCGCCTTCCGGCGTCGCGTTCAGCCTGACCCGGCCGGTGTTCGTCGCGCCCGAATGGAGCTGGCAGGCGACGCTCGGCCTCGCGATCCCGCTCGTCATCGTCAGCCTGACCGGGCAGTTCCTGCCGGGCATGGCCATCCTGCGCGGCGCCGGCTACGCGGTGCCGGCGCGCCCGGTGCTGGTGACGACCAGCCTCGCCTCGGCCGCCGTCGCCTGCTTCGGCGGCATCACCATCGTGGTCGCGGCGATCACCGCGGCGCTGTGTACCGGCCGCGACGCGCACGAGGACCCGTCGCGCCGCTACGTGGCCGGCCTCGCCAACGGTGTCTTCTACCTCGTCGGTGGCCTGTTCTCGGCCGCGCTGGTGGCGCTCTTCGTCGTGCTGCCCAAGGCCTTCGTCGCGGTGCTCGCCGGCCTCGCGCTGGTCGGCGCGATCTCGGCCAACCTCGTCGGCGCGCTGCAGGACGAGGAGCACCGCGAGCCGGCCGTCGTCACCTTCCTCGCCACCGCGTCGGGCATGAGCGTCGCCGGCCTGGGCTCGGCGTTCTGGGGCGTGGCGATAGGCGGGCTCGCCTACTGGCTGCTGCGGCGGCCGGCGCGCTGAGCGCGCCGCGCCTCAGTGCGACATCAGCACCGGCACGGTCATCGACTGCAGCACGGTGCGCGTCGCGCCGCCGAGCACGATCTCGCGCAGCCGCGAGTGGCCGTAGGCGCCCATCACGATCAGGTCGGCGCCGGTGTCGGCCGCGTTCGACAGCAGCAGGTTGCCGACGTCGACGCTGGCGGCGTAGTCGTTCATCGTCTCGACCTGGATGCCGTGGCGCGACAGGTAGAGCGCGACGTCGCTGCCCGGTCGCTCGCCGTGCGCGCCGCCGGGGCGGGCGTCTATCGTCAGCACGCGGGTGTGCTCGCTGCGCGCCAGCAGCGGCAGCGCGTCGGTCAGCGCGCGACAGGCTTCGCGGCCGCCGTCCCAGCCGATGAGCGCGCGTCGCCCGGGCAGGCCGAACTCGCCGCTGTGCGGGATCAGCAGCACCGGCCGGCCGGCGGCGAGCACGATGGTCTGCGGAAAGTCGGCCGGCAGCGCGTCGACGCGCGCGACCGGGTCGCCCTGACCGAGGATGACGAGGTCGTGGTAGCGCGCGTTCAGCACCAGGTCCTCGATCGGCGCGCCGATGTACTGCCGCCATTCGAAGCGCGCGAAGCCGGTCTGGCGCGCGGCGTTCTCGAAGGTTTCGCGCGCGCGCGCCGCGCTGGCCTCGACCGGGTTGGCCGAGGCGCCACCGGTCGAGTGGTAGGGCGACAGCGGCAGTCCGGCGTCGTTCAGCGGCGACGGTGCGACGAACAGGCCGGTCAGGTGGGCGTCGAAGGCCTCGGCCAAGGACAGCGCGACGGCGACGCGCGCGGCGGCGCGCGGGCCGCTATCGACGTGCAGCAGCAGGCTTTTGTAGCTCATGGTCTTGCTCCGGTGGGCGGCGTGATGCCGCGTTCGTGCCGCACCGCCCGGTCACGTCCAGCGCGCCGTCCACCGGCGCCCTGCTTGCGCGTGGCCGCCGCGCAGCGAACGTCGGGTCTGCTTTGGCGGCGGTACGCGGGACTTGCGGCGCGGCAGGGTGTGCCGCTTCCCGTCGGCGGGCGAAGGGCGCGGCCAGACCGCGTCGCCCCCGACTCCATTGCTATAGCCCAGCGCGATGGCGCCGGCGAGCCGGAATCCGGCCGCTCTTGACCCGCGTCAAGCGCGGGGGCGCGGCGCCGTCCTGACATTCCTTAATCATTTATTCCGGCAGAAAGTCTGCGCATCGGCGAAAAGCGACTTGTCCTGACGGCCGGCAGGCGGTAGGGTTCGCGCTTTTCGATTCACGGGCGGGGAAATGCGCGCACTCTTCATCACGGTCACGCTGTCGCTGGCCTTGACCGGTTGTCTGAACAAGGCGGAGAAATGGCTGGGCGAGGCCACGACGGCAGCCAGCGAGGCGATCGCGACGATGGGCGACGTAGTGCGCCCCGACACGCCGCCGCCCGAGGCGGTCGAGCTCGTCAGCGGGCGCGACGCGGTCGGCCACCGCGACTTCGACTCTGCCAAGAAGGTGCTGCCGCGCGTGTTCGCCGGCATGGAGGAGGACTTCTACTGCGGCTGCGCTTACCGGGGCAAGCAGATGGACCTGGAGAGCTGCGGTTACGTGCCGCGCAAGAATCCGCAGCGCGCCGCGCGGCTCGAGTGGGAGCACGTGGTGCCGGCCTGGACGATCGGCCACCAGCGCCAGTGCTGGAAGGACGGCGGGCGCAAGCACTGCTCGGCCAACGATGACGTCTACCGGGTGGCCGAGGGCGACCTGCACAACCTCGTGCCGTCCATCGGCGAGGTCAACGGCGACCGCGGCCACTTCGCCTTCGGCGCGTGGACGCGCGAACCCGAGCCGATGTACGGCCAGTGCACGACGGTGGTCGACTTCAAGAACCGCCGCGTCCAGCCGCGCGAAGAAGTACGCGGCCGCGTGGCGCGCATCAGCCTCTACATGCACAACCGCTACGGTCTCGCGATGAGCCGCCAGGATTTGCGGCTGTGGTGCGCGTGGGCGCGCACCTATCCGGTCGACGACTGGGAGCGGCGGCGCGACGCGCGCATCGCACGCCTGCAGGGCGCCGGCAACCCGCTCGTCTCCGACCCGTCGGCGCTCGAGCGCTTGTGCGCGGGCTAGCGGCGCTTCTTGCCGCGCAAACACGCCACGGCGGCCCCGTGGCGTTTTTTCTCGGCTATTTTTAAACGGAATGGTAACGCTGTTTAAACGGGGTTCGCGGTTCCGGCCGCGCGATCCCCCCGTCGCGAAAGGTCGCCGCCATGCCAGACCATCCCGTTCCCGTCCTGCCCGACTTCGACACCCTCGCCGAGCTCTACCGCCGCGACCCCGGCGCCTTCGAGGCCTTGCGCCGTCGCCTGCTGCGCGCCGAGGTCGACGCCGCGCCGCCCGAGCACCGGCCTAGGCTGGAGCAGACGCTGTCGCTGATCGAGCTGACGCGCCAGAGCGCGAAAAACCCGATGCACGCGATGGTGCTGGCCAACCGGCTGATGTGGACCGCGTTCTGGCGTCTGCACCGCGTGCTGAACGAGGGCTCGCCGCTGACGCGCCACGAGCAGACGCACTCCGCCAGGGTGCTGCCGTTCGCGCCGCGCGCACTCAAGGCCAGGTAGCCGCAGGGGGCGGGCGCGTGGGCGGCCCGAAGCGTTGGCCGAGCCCGCGCGCGTTTGCCGCGCCAGCAAACCCCGCTACGGCGGGGTTTGCTGTGGCTGCCGTGTTGCGCGACGGCGCGTCGTCGGAGCATCGCCGCCGCGCAGGCGTTGTCGCGGCGCGCCGGATTGTTATGTCGCTTGGCGTGAAGCGTTGCGTCCGCGCGCCGGGCGTGTAAGCTGTGCCCAGACAAGAATTCTTACTGACTGGGATGATCGCAATGAGCAATACAAGCAAGAGGCCGAGAATCGTCATCGTCGGCGGCGGCGCCGGCGGGCTGGAGCTGGCGACGCGGCTGGGCCGCACCGTCGGCGCGCGCCGCGAGGCGCAGGTGATCCTCGTCGACGGGTCGCCGACCCATATCTGGAAGCCGCTGCTGCACGAGGTGGCCACCGGCGCGCTCAACACCGGCGAGGACGAGGTCAACTACTTCGCGCACGGCTACCGCAACGGCTACGAATTCGAGTTCGGCTATATGGAGGCGCTCGACCGCGCGCGGCAGGTGGTGCGCGTCTCGGCCATCCACGGGCGCGACGGCACGCTGCTGAGCGGCGCGCGCGAGATTCCCTACGACTATCTGGTGCTCGCGGTTGGCTCGCAGGCCAACGACTTCGGCACGCCGGGCGTCGCCGAGCACGCGATGTTTCTCAACAACCCCGACGACGCCGAGCGCTTGCGTCGCCGCATCCTCGAGCTCGCGTTTTCGGTCAGCGCCGGCCCCGACCCCGAGCGGCGCCTCGGCATCGCCATCGTCGGCGGCGGCGCGACCGGCGTCGAGCTGGCGGCCGAACTGAACCACACGATGCGCGAGCTGCACCAGTACGGCTCGCGGCTGTCGCCCGAGCGCGTCGAGATCAGCGTGATCGAAGGCGCCGACCGCATCCTGATCGCCGCGCCGCCGTCGCTGTCGCGCTACGCCGAGGAAAAGCTCGCCGCCCGGCAGATCCGCGTGCTGACCAATAGCCGCGTCGCGGCGGTGACCGCGGACGGCGTCGACCTCGCCGACGGCCGCCATGTCAAGGCCGACGTCACCGTGTGGGCGGCCGGCGTCAAGGCGCCGGCGTGGCTGGCGACGCTCGACGGGCTGGCGGTCAACCGCATCAACCAGCTCAAGGTTGGCCGAGACCTCTTGTGCGAGGGCGAGGCGCGCGTCTACGCGATCGGCGATTGCTCTTGCGCGCCGGACGGCGACTCGGAGCGCACGCTGTCGGCGACCGCCCAGGTTGCGCACCAGGAAGCCAAGTGGCTGGCCGGCGCGCTCGCCGCGCGCTTGCGCGGCGCCACGGTGGCGCCGTTCGTGTTCAAGCCGCAAGGCATGATGGTGTCGCTCGGCAAGCACGCGGCGGTCGGCAGCCTCGCCGCCGTGGTCGGTCCGCAGCGCAACTATCATGTGGAAGGGCGCGGCGCGAAGCTGATCTACGCGTCGCTGTACCGCATGCACCAGGCGGTGGTGCACGGCCGGCTGATGGCCGTGCTGCTCTACTGCGGCGACAAGCTGCGCGGCATCGCGCGCCCGTCGCTGAAGCTGCACTGAGCCGCCGCCGGACCACGGAGGGAGAGGATGAAAGCGCTGGCGGGCATCCTGTTGAGTCTGTGCGTCGCCGGCGCCAGCTCGGCCGAGTCGCAGACCGTCCACGACAGCGAGGCGGCGCGCTTCACGGTGCGCGTGCTCGCGCGCGGGCTCAAGCACCCGTGGGGGCTGGCCTTCCTGCCCGACGGCCGCCTGCTGCTCACCGAGCGGGCCGGCCGGCTCAGGCTGGTCGGCGCCGACGGCCGGCTCGACCCGGCGCCGGTGTCCGGCGTGCCGGCGGTGGTCGCCGAGGGGCAGGGCGGCCTGCTCGACGTCGCGCTGCATCCGCAGTTCGCGCGCAATGGCTGGGTCTACCTGTCCTACGTCGCCGGCAGCGGCGGCCGCGTCGGCACCGAGCTCGCGCGCGGCCGGCTGGTCGGGCGCAGCCTGCGCGACGTCGAGGTGCTGTTCCGCATGCAACCCAAGTCCGGCGCGCGCCACCATTTCGGCGGCCGCCTGGCCTTCGACCGCGCCGGCTACCTCTACCTGACCTTGGGCGACCGCGGCGACATGCCGCGCGCGCAGCGGCCAGACGACCACGCCGGCTCGGTGATCCGGCTGTCCGACGACGGCCGCGTGCCGCTCGACAACCCTTTCCGCAACCGCGCCGGCTGGCTGGCCGAGAAGTACACGCTCGGCCACCGCAACCCGCAGGGGCTGGCGCGCGACGCGGTCGGCCGGCTGTGGCTGACCGAGCACGGCCCGCAGGGCGGCGACGAGCTGAACCTGCTCGCGTCCGGCGCCAACTACGGCTGGCCCAGGGTCACGCACGGTCGGCAGTACGTCACCGGCGCCCGCATCGGCGAGGCCACCAGCCTGCCGGGTTTCCGCGACCCGCTGCACGTCTGGGGGCCGACCTCGATCGCGCCGTCGGGGCTCGCCTTCTACAGCGGCGCGCGCTTCCCCGGCTGGCGCGGCGACCTGTTCGCCGGCGCGCTGCGCGAGCGGATGCTGGTGCGGCTGAAGCTGGCCGGCGACCGGGTGGTCGGCGAGGAGCGGCTGCTGGTCGGCGTGCTCGGCCGCATCCGCGACGTGCGCGACGGCCCGGACGGCTACCTTTACCTGCTGACCGACGAAGACGACGGCGTGCTCGCGCGGCTCGAGCCGGCGCCGTGACCCGGGTCCGTACGACCGCCTGTATACGTGTCTACGAAAGCCTCGGCCAAGCCATGCAAGGTTGGCCGAGGCTTGCTGACCGACCGCGGCGAGGCGATGGACCGCTTTGGCGCGGCGCGCCTGAGCGCCTATACCGGGTTGGTGGCAACGTTCGTCGCTGTGCCGGCCGACGCTGCGCTGCCAGGGAGGGCGCGCCGGCCGGCGACAGGAGGGCATCATGATCGTCGCGACCCCGGAACCCGGTGGCTGGCGCACGCGTCTCGACAACGGCCGCGACACCGCGCGGGCCGATACCGGCGCCGGCGGCGAGGGATTTTCGCCGCACGAATTGCTCGAGGCGGCGCTGGCCTCCTGCATGAGCATGACGGTCCGCATGGTCGCCGAACGGCGCGGCATCGCGCTTGCCGACGTCACGGTGAAGGTGTGGCTGGACCGCTGCCACCCCGGGGCGCCGGTCTACGACTACGAGGTGGCGCTGTCCGGCGCGCTGTCGACAATCGAGCGGCGCGTGCTGCTCGCGGCGGCGGCGCGCTGCCCGGTGCGCCGCACGCTCGATGCGACGGCGACGTTCCGCGAGCATGATGCCGGGCCAGGCTGAGGAAGCGGGTGGCCGTTTGCCGTGACGGGCAGCATTTGCGGGGCGAGCGTCCGCTGGAAAGGTCGCGCCGCCTCGGAACGAGACGCTTGGCCGAGGCCGGCCCTCACAACGGCGTCATCATAAAGCCGCGGCAACGCCGCGTATCGGAGCGAATCAGGTCCGTTCGGCCATGTCGGCGATCATTTATCTCCTTATCAAGCTGCCGCTGGTGTTCGATAGTAATTGCAAGAGATCGCCCGACCGTCGCCGTGCGGCCAGCCTTGCCAGGGGGTGGGCAGACTGGGCGGCCGGGTGCCGAGGGTCGGTGATACGGATCGTGTTCCTGTTTTGCGGGGGGATGGCGGTGGCCCGATCTTCATGCATGCCTTTCAACACGGTGGACGAGCGGACCGGCTCGCGCGGCCGGAGCAACGGTGACGAGCGAGACGGTGCCAGCTCGAGCGGAGCGGGTCAGCCATGAGTCCAAATCGCAAGTCACCCCCGCCAACCGGCTGGCATCTGCTGGCCGACCTGCATGGCGTTCCCGCCGCGAAGCTGACCGATCCGCACCGCCTCGAGGCCCTGCTCAGGCAGGCGGCCAAGGCTGCCGGCGCCATCGTGCTGTTCGGCCATTTCCACCACTTCGGCGCCGGCAACGGCGTCACCGGCGTACTGTTGCTGATGGAGTCGCACATCAGCGTCCATACCTGGCCCGACCACGGCTTCGCCGCGGTCGACATCTTCATGTGCGGCGACGCCAAGCCCGACGTCGCGCTCGACTTCCTCAAGGCGACGCTGACGCCGACGCGCTGTGACCTGAACCGCGTCAAGCGCGGCTGATCCAGACGGCACCTCGTCCATCGCGGTCGTTTTTCTTTCTTCTCTCTCCCCTTAGTGATCGCATCAGCGCGGACCAGGCCCCGCCATGGGGTGGTGGCGTGAGTGTTTGCTGCATCCGGGTGCGCTTGGCGCAGCTGGCGGTGGTGAACCCTCGGCGTATGCATCGCTGTGCGAAATGAATATTTCATGCTTTGCAATTTTCAATATGGCGTTTCTGATCTTGTTAGACTAATTAACAAACAGGTCGTGTCTTCTTTGCTTTGATCGGGCTGCCAGATTCCTTGGGGAGGGCGAAGCATGAAAGCGTTGATGATGGTCTGTTTGTCCGTGTGGATGGGGTTGGCGCAGGCCGACACTGCTCTGCTGATCTTCGGAGCCTCCAAGCACAGCGGTTGTGACAAGAAAAACGAGAAGTGCTTTTTCAACGAATTTAACCCCGGGCTGGGGCTGGAGTGGTCTCCCGCGGAGTACACGTGGGGGCGTCCCATGGTCAGGGCCGGAAGCTACAAAGATTCATTCAGCAAGGCTGCATATTTCCTGATGGCAGGAGCCAGACGTGAGTGGTCGGTTGGTGGAGGGGTCAAGGTCGGTTTGGGTATTCAAGCAGGCTATATAAATGGTTCTGGCGAAGACAATGGCGTTGGATTGTTGCCTATCTTGAGTATCGGTTATCGACGCCTGGCGCTTGAGGTGGGCTATGTACCGGTTATCAACGATTTTGGCCTTGAGCGGGACGTGTCGGTAACGACGTTTTCGCTTCGTTGGGACTTGCCCTGAAGGGAAGAGTGGGCGATGGATGTCGAAGGCTTTGACGGGTTGGCCGAGGAGAAGGCGCAGTGAAAATCCTGCTGGCATTGCTGTTCTCGTGGGTGGGCATGGCTCATGCCGATGTCTCGGTGCTGATTTTCGGGGCGTCGAAGCATGGCAAGTGCGACGAAACGCGCTTCGAGTGCGCGTTCAACGAAAGCAACCCTGGGCTGGGGCTGGAGTGGTCGCCGGGCGAGCGGTCCTGGGGGCGCTGGCTGGTGCGCGGGGGCAGCTACTACGACTCCTACCGCGAGGAGGCCTACTTCTTCGCCGGCGGCTGGCGCAAGGAGTGGGAGCTGGTCGGCCGTTTCAAGGCGGGGCTTGGCGTGCTCGTCGGCTATCTGGACGGCTCGGGCGTCGACGGCGTCGGCGCGCTGCCGCTGCTCAGTCTGCAGTACCGCCGGCTGGCCCTGGAGGTCGGCCACATCCCCAGGGCCGAGGTCTCGGGACGGCGCGGCGACGTGGCGGTCACGACCTTTGCCCTGCGCTGGGACTTGTAGCACCGGGTTCGCGGCGCCCGGGGGCCGGGGCGACGGGGCAGCATGGCGTGGCAGGAGCTGCGCCGATGAAAAAACGCCGCTTCCTGCGAAGCGGCGTTTTGCGTGGCGCGGAAGGGTTTACTTGCCCGACAGCCAGGCGTCCACCGACGCCAGCGCGGCGTCGAGGTGTTGCGGCTCGGTGCCGCCGGCCTGCGCCATGTCGGGGCGGCCGCCGCCCTTGCCGCCGACCTGCTGGGCGACGTGGTTGACCAGCTCGCCGGCCTTGAAGCGGGCGGTCAGGTCCTTGCTGACGGTCGCCAGCAGCGCAACCTTGCCGTCGACCACCGAGGCGAGCAGCGCGGCCGAGCTGCCGAGACGGTCGCGCAGCTTGTCGGACAGCGTGCGCAGCGTCGCGGCGTCGACGCCGTCGAGGCGGGCGACCAACAGCTTGTAGCCGTCCTTGTCGGTAGTCGAGGCGAGCAACTCGTCGAGCCTGGACAGCGCCATCTGGCTCTTGAGCGCGGCGACTTCCTTCTCGAGCGCCTTGAGCTGCTCCTGCTGGCGGGCCAGCTTGCCGACCAGTTCGCCCGGCTGCGCCTGTACGAGGCCGGCGGCTTCGCGCAGCTCGCCTTCCTGGGTCTGCACCCAGGCGAGCGCGCCCTCGCCGGTGACCGCCTCGATGCGACGCACGCCGGCGGCCACGCCGCCCTCGGCGACGATCTTGAAGAAGCCGATGTCGCCGGTGCGCTTGACGTGGGTGCCGCCGCACAGCTCGGTCGAGAAGTCGCCCATCTTCAGCACGCGCACCTCGTCGCCGTACTTCTCGCCGAACAGCGCCATCGCGCCGGCGCGGATCGCGTCGTCGTAGGGCATCAGCGTGGCCGACACGTCGTAGTTGGCGGCGATCACATGGTTGACGACGCGCTCGATCTCGGCGATCTCGTCGGCGCTGACCGGGCCGGTGTGCGCGAAGTCGAAGCGGGTGCGCTCGTGGTTGACCAGCGAGCCCTTCTGCGCGACGTGCTCGCCGAGCACCTTGCGCAGCGCAGCGTGCAACAGGTGGGTGGCCGAGTGGTTGCGCGCGGTGGCGTGACGCTTGTGCAGGTCGATGGTGGCGGTGACGCTGTCGCCGACCGACAACTTGCCGCGTGCGACGCGGCCGCTGTGGCCGAACACGGCGGCCTTCAGCTTCTGGGTATCGGTCACGTCGAACAGCGCGGCCACACCGCCGGCGACCGAGATCTCGCCGGTGTCGCCGACCTGGCCGCCGCCCTCGGCGTAGAACGCGGTGTTGTCGAGCACGACGACGCCTTCGTCGCCCTCGGCCAACGCCTGTACCGCTTCGTTGCCCCGGTAGAGCGCCAGCACGCGCGCGTCGACGCTGACCGAGTCGTAGCCGTTGAAGCAGGTGTCGGCGCCGTCGTAGTCGACGTTGCCGCTCATCTTGAAGGTGGAGGCGGCGCGGCTCTGCGCGCGCTGCGCTGCCATCGCGGCGTCGAAGCCGGCCTGGTCGATGGCCAGCCCGCGCTCGCGGCAGATGTCGGCGGTCAAATCGAGCGGGAAGCCGAAGGTGTCGTAGAGCTGGAAGGCGGTCTTGCCGTCGAGCGTCTTCTCGCCCTTGGCGAGCGCGGCCTCCAAGAGCGCCATGCCCTTGTCGAGCGTCTCGGCGAACTTGATTTCTTCCTGCTTGAGCGCGTCCTCGATCACCGCCTGGCGCTCGCGCAGTTCCGGATAGGCGTCGCCCATCTCGGCGACGAGGTCGGCGACCAGCTTGTGGAAGAACAGCCCCTTCTGGCCGAGCTTGTAGCCGTGGCGGATCGCGCGGCGGATGATGCGGCGCAGCACGTAGCCGCGGCCGTCGTTCGACGGCAGCACGCCGTCGGCGATCAGGAAGGAGCAGGCGCGGATGTGGTCGGCGATCACCTTCAGGCTCGGCACGTCCTGGCTGAACGGCACGCCGACTTCGCGCGCGGCGGCTTTCAAGAGGCTCTGGAACAGGTCGATCTCGTAGTTCGAATGCACATGCTGCAGCACCGCCGAGATGCGCTCGAGACCCATGCCGGTGTCGACCGACGGCTTGGGCAGCGGGTGCATCGTGCCGGTCTCGTCGCGGTTGAACTGCATGAACACGTTGTTCCAGATCTCGATGAAGCGGTCGCCGTCTTCCTCGGGCGAACCGGGCGGGCCGCCCCAGATGTCCGGGCCGTGGTCGTAGAAGATCTCGGTACACGGGCCGCACGGGCCGGTGTCGCCCATGGTCCAGAAGTTGTCGGACGCGTACGGCGCGCCCTTGTTGTCGCCGATGCGGACGATCTTGTCGGCCGGCACGCCGACTTCCTGGTTCCAGATCTCGAAGGCCTCGTCGTCGGTGGCGTACACCGTGACCATCAGCTTTTCCTTCGGCAGGCCGAGCCACTCGGGCGAGGTCAGGAATTCCCACGCGTACAGGATCGCGTCGCGCTTGAAGTAGTCGCCGAACGAGAAGTTGCCCAGCATCTCGAAGAAGGTGTGGTGGCGCGCGGTGTAGCCGACGTTCTCGAGGTCGTTGTGCTTGCCGCCGGCGCGCACGCATTTCTGCGAGGTGGTCGCGCGGCTGTACGGACGCTTGTCGAAGCCGAGGAACACGTCCTTGAACTGGTTCATGCCGGCGTTGGTGAACAGCAGCGTCGGGTCGTTGCCCGGCACCAGCGAGCTGGAGGCCACGATCTGGTGGCCCTTGCTCGCGAAGAAGTCGAGAAACTTCTGGCGAATTTCGGAGGTTTTCATCGTTATACGGTCGCAATCCAGAAAACAGCGCGCGCGGCCGCTCGGCCGGGGCGCAAAAAATCGGGGGTATCGGGCCGATTGTGGCAAGGCTGCTGCGTTGCCGCAAGCGCCGGGATGAGCGGGGAGGGTTGGCCGAGCCTCAGTCGTCGTGGTCGGACGCGGCGAAATCGTCTGCGTCGACGCCGTCCAGCGCGCGGCGGATCGCGTCCATCGGCAGGCCGCGCCCGGCGAGAAAGCGCATCTGCTTGGCCCATTCCTCGCGGCTTTGCGGCTTCTTGCCGAACTTCTTCCGCCACAGCGCGCGGGCCAGCGCGACGTCATCCTGCCCGGCCAGAGCCTGTTCGATCGTCTCTGCCGCGACGCCCTTGTCGCGCAACTCGGCGGCGAGGCGCCGGCTGCCGTAGCGTTGGCCCTTGCTCGAGGCGGTCTGCTCGGCGAAGCGGGTGTCGGACTGCCAGCCGCGCTCGGCCAACTCGTCGAGCAGCGCGTCGACCTCGGCCGCGCTGTCGGCGTGCGGCGCGAGCTTGGCGAAAAGTTCGCGGCGCGAATACTCGCGCCGCGACAACAGGTCGACGGCGCGGGCCCTGAGGCTTTTGCCGGTCGGCTTCATCGGGTTCAGATCAGGTCGTCGGCCAGTTCGCCGTCGGTTTCGTCGCGCACGCCCTCGGTGATCGCGACGCTGACGCCGACCTTCTCGCGGATCTTGGCCTCGATCTCGCGGGCGACGTCCGGATTGTCGCGCAGCCACTGGCGGGTATTGTCCTTGCCCTGGCCGATCTTCTGGCCGTTGTACGCGTACCAGGCGCCGGACTTGTTGATGATCTCGTGCTCGACGCCCATGTCGATGATCTCGCCTTCGCGCGAGATGCCTTCGCCGTACAGGATGTCGAAGGTGGCCTGACGGAAGGGCGGCGACACCTTGTTCTTCACCACTTTCACGCGGGTTTCGTTGCCGACCACTTCCTCGCCCTTCTTGATGCCGCCGATACGACGGATGTCGAGGCGTACCGAGGCGTAGAACTTCAGCGCGTTGCCGCCGGTGGTGGTCTCCGGGTTGCCGAACATCACGCCGATCTTCATGCGGATCTGGTTGATGAAGATCACCAGCGTGTTGGTGCGCTTGATGTTGCCGGTCAGCTTGCGGAGCGCCTGGCTCATCAGCCGCGCCTGCAGGCCGACGTGGGAGTCGCCCATTTCGCCCTCGATCTCGGCCTTGGGTACCAGCGCCGCCACCGAGTCGACCACGATCACGTCGACGCCGCCCGAGCGCACCAGCATGTCGGCGATCTCGAGCGCCTGCTCGCCGGTGTCCGGCTGCGAGATCAGCATCTCGTCGACCTTGACGCCGAGCTTTTGCGCGTAGACCGGGTCGAGCGCGTTCTCGGCGTCGATGTAGGCGCAGGTGCCGCCGAGCTTCTGCGCTTCGGCCACTACCTGCAGGCACAGCGTGGTCTTGCCGGACGATTCCGGGCCGTAGATTTCGATCACGCGGCCGCGCGGCAGACCGCCGACGCCGAGCGCGAGGTCGAGGCCGAGCGAGCCGGTGCTGATCACCTGCAGGTTCTCGGTGATCTGGTTGTCGCTCATGCGCATGATCGAGCCCTTGCCGAACTGCTTTTCGATCTGCGCGAGCGCCGCCGCCAGCGCCTTGCTTTTATCGTCCGCCATGCTTTCTCCAAACAAGATTTGAGTCGAGGTACGAGGGTGTCGCTTGATTATCGCACAAAATCAAAACCGCCTGCGCGGGCGCGACTTGAGGAATGCGCGCCCGTGCCCACTTTACTCCATATGGGGCCCGGCGCGACAAGGCCGCGCCGGCGCCGGCGCATTCCCCCTTCGACGGCAGGTATGCCACAATGAACGGCATGTTGAACGAGCGCGCACAGATCCTTCTCAAGACGCTGATCGAGCGTTACATCGCCGACGGCCAGCCGGTCGGCTCGCGCACGCTGTCGCGCCTGCCGGGGCTCGAACTGTCGCCGGCGTCGATCCGCAACGTGATGGCCGACCTCGAGGACATGGGGCTGGTGACCAGTCCGCACACCTCGGCCGGCCGTATCCCGACCGCGCGCGGCTACCGCGTGTTCGTCGACCGGCTGCTGGCGATCCAGCCGCTGGCCGCGCCCGAGGTCGACCAGATCGCGCTCGGTCTGGTGCCAGACAGCCCGCAAAAGCTCGCGCAGGCCGCCTCGCACCTGCTGTCCGACCTGACCCATTTCGCCGGCGTGGTGGTGACGCCGCAGCGCCCCGACGTCGCCTTTCGCCAGATCGAGTTCCTCAGGCTGTCGGAGAAGCGCGTGCTGCTGATCCTGGTGACGCTGGACGGCGACGTGCAGAACCATCTGCTGACCACGGCGCGCGACTATGCCCCGAGCGAGCTGGTCGAGGCGGCCAATTTCCTGAACGCGCACTACGCCGGCCAGGGGCTGTCGAGCGTCGCGGCGCGCATCGAGGTCGAGCTGCGCCAGTTGCAGAGCGACATCAGCACGCTGATGAGCGCGGCGATCCGGCTCGGCCAACGTTCGCTGTCCGACCCGGCCGATGCGGTGGTGATCGCCGGCGAGAACCGCCTGCTCGACGTCGACGAGCTGTCCGAAGACCGCACGCGGCTGCGCGAGCTGTTCGACACCTTCGAGCGCCGCACCGAGCTGTTGCGTCTCCTGGACCAGAGCCGCGGCGCGCAGGGCGTGCGCCTGTTCATCGGCGAGGAATCGGGCGTGATGACGCTCGGCGACTGCTCGGTGGTCGCCGCGCCCTACCGCATCAACGGCCAGGTGGTCGGCACGCTCGGCGTGATCGGCCCGACGCGCATGGCCTACGAGCGCGTGATCCCCATCGTCGACATCACCGCGCGCCTGGTCGGCAGCGCGCTCTCCTATCCCGAATGAGGCGCCGCGCGCCGTCGGGCGCGGCCCATCCGCAACGCAAAGGATTTTCATGACCCGCCTGTCCCGCATTCTCGGCGCCCTGTTGGCGCTCCTGGCCGCGCCGGCCGTCTTCGCCGACGCCGCGCTGCTGCTGCGCGCCGACGTGCAGCGCTATATCGACGAGCAGGTGGCGACCGGCCGCTTCGCGCGCCCGGAGCTCGAGGCGGTGTTCGCCAACGTCGAATCCAAGCCGGCCATCATCCGCGCGCTCGACAGGCCGTCGACGTCGCGGCCGTGGCACCAGTTCCGCCCCGGCTTCGTCAACGACCGGCTGGTCGCCGCCGGCGTCGAGTTCTGGCGCGCCAACGCCGCGCAGCTGGCGCGCGCCGAAACGAGCTACGGCGTGCCGCCGGAGATGGTCGCCGCCATCATCGGCATCGAGACGCGCTACGGCCAGAACATGGGCAGCTTTCGCGTCGTCGACGCGCTCGCCACCATTGGCTTCGACTACCCGCGCCGCGCCGCCTTTTTCCGCAACGAGCTGACCGAGTTCCTGCTCCTGGCCAAGGAGGAGCGCCGCGACCCGATGGGCTTCGTCGGCAGCTACGCCGGCGCGATGGGGCTGCCGCAGTTCATGCCGTCGAGCTTCCGCAAGTGGGCGGTCGACTTCGACGGCGACGGCCGTCGCGACATCTGGGGCAGCGCGACCGACGCGATCGGCAGCGTCGCCAATTACTTCAGCGTCCACGGCTGGATCAAGGGCGACGACGTGGTGGTGCCGGCGCAGGTGACGCCGGGGCCGCAGATCGACGCGCTGGTCGCCGACAAGTTCAACCTGCACTACACCGTCGGCGAGCTGAAAAAGATGGGCGTCGTGCCGCAGGCGCCGGTGCGCGACGAGGTGAGGGCGGTGCTGGTGCCGCTGGAAACCGCGCCGGGCGTGACCGAGTACTGGCTCGGCCTGAACAATTTCTACACGATCACCCGTTACAACAAGAGCACGCTGTACGCGAAGGCGGCGCAGGAGTTGGCCGAGCGCATCCGCGAGGCGAAGTACGCCGGCGACGCCGGTGTCGCGCGCGCCGGCCAATAAGGTAGAATCCGCCGCCATGAGCTACCAAGTCCTTGCCCGCAAGTGGCGACCCAAGCGCTTTGCCGACCTGGTCGGCCAGGGGCATGTGGTGCGCGCGTTGTCGAACGCGCTGGCGGAAAACCGCCTGCACCACGCCTACCTGTTGACCGGCACGCGCGGCGTGGGCAAGACCACCATCGCGCGCATCCTCGCCAAGAGCCTCAACTGCGAGGCCGGCGCCGGCGCCGAGCCGTGCGGCGTCTGCGCGGCCTGCCGCGACATCGACGCCGGCCGCTTCGTCGACCTTCTGGAGATCGACGCCGCGTCGAACACCGGCATCGACAACATCCGCGAGGTGCTGGAAAACGCGCAGTACGCGCCGTCGTCGGGTCGTTTCAAGGTCTACATCATCGACGAGGTGCACATGCTCTCGAAGAGCGCCTTCAACGCGATGCTGAAGACGCTCGAGGAGCCGCCGGCGCACGTCAAGTTCATCCTCGCCACCACCGACCCGCAGAAGGTGCCGGTCACGGTGTTGAGCCGCTGCCTGCAGTTCTCCTTGCGCAACATGACGCCGCAGCAGGTCGCCGACCACCTCGCGCATGTGCTCGACGCCGAGGGCGTGCCCTACGAGGCGGGCGCGCTGTCCTTGCTCGGCCGCGCCGCCGCCGGTTCGATGCGCGACGCGCTGTCGCTCTTGGACCAGGCGATCGCCTACGGCGTCGGCCGGGTCGAGGAGGGTGGCGTGCGCGCGATGCTCGGCGCGATCGACCGCCGCTACCTGTTCACGCTGCTCGACGCGCTGGCCGACAACGACGGCCCGAGGCTGTTGGCCGAGGCCGACAGGTTGGCCGAGCTGTCGGTCGGCTTCGACCATGCGCTCGCCGAGCTCGCCTTGCTGCTGCACCAGGTCGCGCTCGCGCAGACCGTGCTGGCGGCGCTGGCGCCCGACGAGCCCGAGCGCGACGCGATCGTCGCGCTGGCCGAGCGCCTCGCGCCCGAGGACGTGCAGCTGTACTACCAGATCGCCGTGCACGGCCGCAAAGACCTGCCGCTGGCGCCCGACGAGCACGCCGGCTTCGCGATGACGCTGCTCAGGATGTTGGCCTTCCACCCGGCGAGCCTGCCGGGGGCGAGCGCCGGCGCTACCCGGGCGCCAGCGGCGCGAGCGGCCCAGCCCGCCGCGCCGGCGTCGCAGCCGGCGCGCGGCGAAGCGGTCGCCGCCATGCCATCGGCCAACGTGGCGCGCTCGGCCGAGCCCGCGGCGGAGCCGGCGCCCGAACCCGAACCCGAGCCTGCGCCACCAATCGCGCCGCCGGCGTCCGAAGCGGCCGCGCCGCGCCGCGCCGATGCCGACGTGCCGCCGTGGCTGGACGAGGTGCCGCCGCCCGACGAGTGGGAAGTCTCGCCGCGCGCGCCCGCGTCGACGCCGTCCCGTCCGGTACGCCCCGCGCCCGAGCGGCCGGCCGAGCCGGTCGCAACGCCGCAGCCCGCCGCGCCGTTCACCTTCAGCGGCGACTGGCTCGAGCTGGCCGACCACCTGATGAAGACCGCGGCGAGCCGGCTCGGCATGGCGCGCATGCTGCTCGAGAACGCGGTGCTGAAGCGTATCGACGCCGGCTGCTGGCACCTGGCGATCGCGCCGGCCTTCGCCAATCATCCCGGCGCCGGCCGCGAGGCGGTGCAGAAACTGAAGGATGCGATCGCGGCCGTGCTCGGCGAGCCGGTCGAGATCCAGATCGAAACCGACGCCGCGATCGGTGAAACCCCGGCGCTGCGGCGCGCGCGCCACCGCGACGAGCGACAGGCCGCCGCGCGCGCCGCGCTGGAAAACGACCCCGTGGTCAAGGCATTCGAGCGCGAATTCGGCGCCGTGCTGCTGACCGATACCATCCAACCCATGCAGGAGTGACACCATGTTCGGCAAAGGCGGAATCGCCGGCCTGATGAAGCAGGCCCAGCAGATGCAGGAAAACATGAAGAAGGCGCAGGAAGAACTGGCCAATATCGAGGTCGAGGGCCAGGCCGGCGCCGGCCTCGTCAAGGTGGTGATGAACTGCCAGCACGCGGTCAAGCGCGTCGCGATCGACCCGAGCCTGCTGTCGGGCGACGCCGACGACAAGGAAATGCTCGAGGACCTGGTCGCCGCAGCGCTGAACGACGCGGTGCGCAAGGTCGAGACCACCACGCAGGAGAAGATGTCCGGCTTTACCGCCGGCCTGAACCTGCCGCCGGGCATGAAGCTGCCGTTCTGATCGCCGGCCGCTTCCGGATCTCGATTGAAGGTTGGCCGAGGCCGGGTGCCTCGGCCAACCTTTTTGTTGTGGAGACGCGATGAAAAATCCTCCCTCGCTCGACTCGCTGATCGCCGCGCTCAAGGTCTTGCCCGGCGTCGGGCCCAAGTCGGCGCAGCGCATGGCCTTTCACCTGCTGCAGCGCGACAAGGCCGGCGCCGAGCGGCTGGCGCGCGCGCTCGATAAGGCGCTCTCCAACCTGACGCACTGCGAGCGCTGCAACACCTTCAGCGAGACGCCGGTGTGCAATCTGTGCGCCGACGCGTCGCGCCGCCAGGACCTGCTGTGCGTGGTCGAGATGCCGGCCGACCTGTTGATGCTCGAGCAGGCGCACTGCCACGACGGTTTGTACTTCGTGCTGATGGGGCGCATCTCGCCGCTCGACGGCGTCGGCCCGCGCGACGTCGCGCTCGAGAAGCTGTTCCACCGCGCACTCGACGGCGTGGTCGAGGAGGTGATCGTCGCGACCAACTTCACCGCCGAGGGCGAGGCGACCGCGCACGTGGTCACTGAACTGCTGAAAAACCGCGGACTCAAACTGACACGGATCGCGCGCGGCATGCCGGTCGGCGGCGAACTCGAGTACGTCGACCCCGGCACGCTCGCGCAGGCGATGTTCGAGCGGCGCAAGCTGTAGCACGGCGCGCGCCGCGTCGGCGAGAAGGCGAGGCTGCGATGAAACGGATCTTTCTGGCGGCGCTGGCGCTGCTGCTGGCCGCTTGCGCGTCCACCACGGTGCGCTCCGAATGGCGCGATCCGGCCGACGCGGCCGGCGCGGTCGAGCGGCTCGCCGTTTTCGTCGCCGCCCGCGACGGCACGACGCGCGCCTTCGTCGAGGGGCAGCTGGCGCTGCGCCTGGCCGAGCGCAACCGCGTCTTGGCCGCGTCCGGCGGCGCGCTCGGCCTCGGCGCCGACGTGTCGGAGGCGCGGTTGCGCGAGGCGCTCGCGCGCGACGGCTTCGACGCGGCGCTCTTGGTGCGGCTGGTGTCGACCGACACCGTCAGGCAGTACCACCCGCCGGAAACCCGCTTCGTCGGCGGCGGCTGGGGCGGCTGGGGGCCGGGCTACCGCTCCTTCTACAGCTACTATCCTTTCGTCTACACGACGCCGGGCTACACGACGACGACGACGCGCGTGGTGGTCGAGCTGCTGCTCTACCGCCTGCCCGAGGGGCGCATGGTGTGGAACGCCGTCACCGAGACGGTCAACCCGGACTCGTCGGCCGAGCTGGTCGAGGGCGTCGAGCGCGTGCTGGCCGACGGGCTGCGCCGCCACCGGCTGCTCGCGCCGCGCCCCGGTGCCTGAGCCCCCAACGACAAGGCCGCCCGAGGGCGGCCTTGTCGTTGGGGGGCGTGCTCAGTGCGGGCCCAGCATCGGGAACAGCCGGTAGATGCCGTCGACGACGATCTCGACCGATACCGCCGCGAGCAGCATGCCCATCACGCGGTTGACGATGTTGATGCCGGTCT
Source organism: Crenobacter luteus (assembly GCF_004345725.1). Taxonomy (GTDB): domain Bacteria; phylum Pseudomonadota; class Gammaproteobacteria; order Burkholderiales; family Chromobacteriaceae; genus Crenobacter; species Crenobacter luteus. The sequence continues at coordinate 153,520 of NZ_SLXG01000004.1, forward strand.
GGCCCAGGAGGCGCGAGATCGGCGTCGCCAGCGTCATCGCGAGGTAGCAGGCGGTCGCGACCACCACGCCGGCGACGACGATCGAGCCGACCTGCCAGACGGTCTTGGCGGTGGTCGCGTAGATGATGACGGTCGAGATGGTGCCCGGGCCGGTCAGGAGCGGAATCGCCATCGGCACGACGGCGATGTTGGTGCGGCTCTCGGCCTCGGAGCGTTCCTCCTCGGTGGTCTTGGTCGGCGCCGGCTTCGCGTTCATCAGCGCGATCGCGATCAGCATCACCAGGAGGCCGCCGCCGACCTGGAAGGAGCCGATGCTGATGCCCAAAAAGCGCAGCAGCCCCTCGCCGACCAGCGCGAACAGCGCGATGACGACGGCGACCGCGATGGCGGCGGTCTTGGCGATCTTCTTGCGCTCGGCCTGGCCGCTGGTCGGCGTCAGGCTGATGAAGAGCGGCACGGCGCCCAGCGGGTTGACGAGCACGAGCAGGGCGATGACGATTTTGGCGATATCCATGACGGCATGGTAACCGCAGCCGGATGCCGGCTCAATTCGGGCATTACCGTAGCCGCGCCGCTTTGGGCCGCCGCAAAAAAGTTGGCCGAGCCGCCGCGAGGGGGCTCGGCCAACCGTGCTGGTGCCGGGCTCAGTCGAGCAGCAGGCGCGCGAGCGTCTCCTCGTAGACCCGCGACAGCGGCTCGATATCGTCGACGCGGATGCACTCGTTGAGCTTGTGGATGGTCGCGTTGATCGGGCCGAATTCGACCAGCTCCTTCGCGATGCGCTTGATGAAGCGGCCGTCCGAGGTGCCGCCGCTGGTCGACAGCTCGGGCGTCACGCCGGTGACCTGCTCGATCGCGGCGCCGATCGCGGCGGTCAAGGTGCCCGGCTCGGTGATGAAGGGGTTGCCCGACAGCGCCCATTCGAGCTCGTAGTCGAGGCCGTGCGCGTCGAGGATCTCGTGCACGCGCGCCTTCAGCGTCTCGGCGGTCTGCTCGGTCGAGAAGCGGAAGTTGAACTTCAGCTCGGCGGTGCCCGGGATTACGTTGGTCGCGCCGGTGCCGGCGTTCAGGTTCGACACCTGCCAGCTGGTCGGTGGGAAGTAGGCGTTGCCGTCGTCCCAGTGCTCGGCGACGAGCTCGGTCAGCGCCGGCGCCAACAGGTGGATCGGGTTCTTCGCCAGGTGCGGATAGGCGATGTGGCCCTGCTGGCCCTTGACGACCAGGCGGCCGGACAGCGAGCCGCGGCGGCCGTTCTTGATCGTGTCGCCGAGGCGGTCGGTCGAGGTCGGCTCGCCGACGATGCAGTAGTCTATCGTCTCGCCGCGCGCCTCGAGCGCGTCGACCACGCGCACCGTGCCGTCGTGGGCGACGCCTTCCTCGTCCGAGGTGATCAGGAGCGCGATCGAGCCCTTGTGGTCCGGGTGGGCGGCGACGAAGCGTTCGATCGCGGTGACGAAGCCGGCCAGCGACGCCTTCATGTCGGCGGCGCCGCGGCCGAACAGGTGGCCGTCGCGCACGGTCGGCTCGAACGGGTGCGAGTCCCAGCGCTCGACCGGGCCGGTCGGCACCACGTCGGTGTGGCCGGCGAAGCAGACCACCGGGCCGCTAGTGCCGCGGCGCGCCCAGAAGTTGTCGACGTCGCCGAAACGCATGTTCTCGACCACGAAGCCGAGCGCTTCGAGGCGCGCGATCATCAAGGGCTGGCAGCCGGCGTCGCGCGGCGTGATCGAGTCGAGGCGGATCAGCTCCTTCGTCAGTTCGAAAGTCGCGCTCATCGGCCGAATACCTCCGCGTAGGCCGCTTCGGAGAAGCCGGCGAGAACCTGGCCGTCGTGCTCGAGCACCGGGCGCTTGATGACCGAGGTCTTGTCCTGCATCAGCGCGATCGCCGATTCGCGCGCCTCGGCGCGCGCCTTGTCCTCGTCGGAGAGGCCGCGCCAGGTGGTGCCCTGGCGGTTGACGAGCTTCGCGAGGCCGAGCGCGTCGGTCCAGGCGGCGAGCCGGTCGGCCGGCGCGCCCTGCTTCTTGAAGTCGTGGAAGGTGTAGTCGATGCCGGCGTCGGAAAGCCACTGGCGAGCCTTCTTCACCGTGCTGCAGTTGGGGATGCCGTAAAGAGTCGTCATGGTGGGTGGGTTGCGCAAATGAATCAAAAATCGAGCGTGAAGCCGCCGAAGTCGGCCGAGGGGCGTGGCGCGGCGGCTTGCGGGGCCGCGGCCCGGCCGGCCGGCGGGGTCTCGGTGGCGTTGTTGATCAGCCAGTACAGGTTGGTCGGCGAATCGGCGTGCCGGAGCGCCTCGTCGAGCGTGACCGTGCCGGCCCGGTAGAGCTGGAACAGCGACTGCTCGAAGGTCTGCGCGCCGTCGCTCATGCTGCCCTCGATCGCCTCCTTGATGCGGTCGATCTCGCCCGTGCGGATCAGCTCGGCGATGTGCGGCGTGTTGAGCAACAGTTCGATCGCCGGCGTCAGCCGGCCGTCGACGGTCGGCACCAGGCGCTGCGAGATCACCGCCCGCAATGATACCGACAAATCCATCAGCACGGCGGCGCGGGTTTGCGGCGGGAAGAAGCTGATCAGCCGGTTCAGCATGTGGTAGCTGTTGTTCGCGTGCAGCGTGGTGACGCACAGGTGGCCCGACTGCGCGTAGTTGATCGCGTAGTTCAGCGTTTCGGCGTCGCGGATCTCGCCGATCATCAACAGGTCGGGCGCCTCGCGCATCGCGTTCTTCAGCGCGGCGCCGTAGCTTTGCGTGTCGACGCCGACCTCGCGCTGGTTCACGATCGAGCGGCCGTGCGAGAAGAGGAATTCGACCGGGTCCTCGATGGTGAGGATATGGCCTGGCTGCGTGCGGTTGCGGTGCTCGATCAGCGCGGCGGCGGTCGAAGTCTTGCCGCTGCCGGTGGCGCCGACGACGACGACGAGGCCGCGCTTTTGTTCGATCAGCGGCTTGAGGCTGGCCGGCAGGTTGAGCGCCTCGAGCGACGGCACCGACGGCGCGATGTGGCGCACCACCAGCGCGACCGAGCCCTTCTGGCGGAACACGTTGACGCGGAAGTTGCCGAGCCCCGCGACCGGACGGCCGACGTTGAGCTCCCATTCCGCCTCGAAGCGCGCGGCCTCGGCGTCGCTCATCAGGCTGCGCGCCAGCCGCGCGACGGTGTCGGCCGACAGCGGCTTGTCGTTGACCGGCAGCACCTTGCCGTCGATCTTCAGGTGGGGTGGCGCATCGCGCGTCAGGAACAGGTCGCTGGCCTTGGTGTCGGCCATCAGCTTGAAAAAGGGCTGCATCAGCATGTCGGGCTCCGGCTCGTCGCGCGAGCTTCTTGTCGGTCGGATGTCGTGAAAAAGCCCGCCGAGGCGGGCTGGATCGTCGTGCGCGGGGCGGCTCAGGCCTTGGCGGTCTCGTCGCGCAGCGCGCGGCGCAGGATCTTGCCGACGTTGGTCTTGGGCAGCTCGCTGCGGAACTCGACCGCCTTGGGCACCTTGTAGCCGGTCAGGTTCTTGCGGCAGTGTTCGATCACGTCGCGCTCGGTCAGCGCAGGGTCCTTCCTGACGACGAAGACCTTGACCACCTCGCCCGAGTGCTCGTCGGGGACGCCGACGCAGGCGACCTCGAGCACGCCCGGCAGCGCGGCGACCACGTCCTCGATCTCGTTAGGATACACGTTGAAGCCGGAGACGAGGATCATGTCTTTCTTGCGGTCGACCAGCTTGACGAAGCCGCGCGCGTCGACGACCGCCATGTCGCCGGTGGCGAGGAAACCGTCGGCGCCGAGCACCTTGGCGGTTTCGTCCGGCCGTTTCCAGTAGCCCTTCATCACCTGCGGGCCGCGGATGAACAGCTCGCCGGCCTCGCCGACCGGCAGCGCACGGCCCTCGGCGTCGCGGATCTCGATCTCGGTCGACGGCACCGGCAGGCCGATGCTGCCGTTGTATTCCTTGAGGTCGAGCGGGTTGATGCAGGCGGCCGGGCTGGTCTCGGTCAGGCCGTAGGCCTCGACCAGGGTGACGCCGGTGGTGGCCTTCCACTTGTCGGCGACCGCCTTTTGCACCGCCATGCCGCCGCCGAGCACCAGACGCCAGCTCGAGAAGTCGACCGTCTTGAAGTCCGGGTGATTCAAGAGCGCGTTGAACAGCGTATTGACGCCGGTCATCGCGGTGACCTTGTACTTCTTCAGCTCCTTGATGAAGCCGGGGATGTCGCGCGGGTTGGTAATCAGCACGTTCAGCGCGCCGATTTCGGTGAACACCATCAGGTTCGCGGTCAGCGAGAAGATGTGGTAGAGCGGCAGCGCGGTGACGATGATCTCCTCGCCCTCGCGCACCGCCGGCTTGACCCACTCGCCGGCCTGCAGCATGTTGGCGACGATGTTGCGATGCGTCAGGGTCGCGCCCTTGGCGACGCCGGTGGTGCCGCCGGTGTACTGCAGGAAGGCGATGTCGTCATGGTCGAGCGCGACACGCTCGTGCGGCCGGCGTTGGCCGAGCGCGAGCGCGTCGTTGAAGCGCGTGTGGCCGGGCAGGTTCCACGGCGGCACCATCTTCTTGACGCGCCGCACGACGAAATTGACGATCGCCGACTTCGGGAAGCCGAGCAGGTCGCCGATCGCGGTGACGATCACGTTCTTCACCTGCGTGCGCGGCAGCACCTGCTGCAGCACGCCGGCGAAGTTCTCGAGGATGACGATGGTCTCGGCGCCGGCGTCGTTGAGCTGGTGTTCGAGCTCGCGCGGGGTGTAGAGCGGGTTGACGTTGACCACCGTGCAGCCGGCGCGCAGCGTGCCGAATACCGCGACCGGGTATTGCAGCAGGTTGGGCATCATCACCGCGACGCGCGCGCCGCGCGGAAGCTTGAGCGTGTGTTGCAGATAAGCCGCGAAGTGGCCGGACAGCGCGTCCAGCTCGCCATAGCTGAGCACCTTGTCCATGTTCGCCAGCGCTGGCCGGTCGCGGAACTTGGCGACGCTGCGTTCGAACACGTCGACCGCCGAGCGGAACGCGTCGACGTCGATCTCGTGCGCCACCCCTGCCTGGTACTGCGAAAGCCAGATCTTGTCCATGGGTGATGTTTCTCCTTCGTGTGGGTTGGGGCGCGTGCCATGCCGATGGGGTTGGCCGAGCCTTGTCATTTAGTTATGGCGTGCACTTCGCGCGACAGTCAAACTATCGTTTGAAGCGGGACTAATTTACCGGAAGGCCACGCCGGCGCAAAGCCCGTCCCGGGGCGCCGGTTTCCTTTTCCCCGTGGATGCTGTAAAATCCAACCAATTTAAGGGATGGGCGGTTCGCCCATTTTTTTATTTGTGGAAAAGGCATGGATGTCCGTTTGCTGCTGGAAAACACGCTGAGCGGTCTGGGTTACGAGATGGTGGATCTCGAGATCGGCCGTGGCGGGAGTATGCGTCTCTTCATCGACAAGCCCGGTGGCATCACGCTGGACGACTGCGTCCGCGTGAGCAACCACCTGACGCGCCTGTTTACTGTCGAGAACGTCGACTACGACCGTCTGGAAGTGTCGTCGCCGGGGCTGGATCGGCCGCTCAAGAAAGAGGCCGACTTCGTCCGCTTCGCAGGGCAGTTGGCCAAGATCCGTACGCGCACCCCGATCGAGCAGCAGAAGAAGTTCGTCGGACGCCTTGCGGGTATCGAAAACGACGCGGTGCTGCTCGAGGTCGACGGCCGCCAGGTGGCGATTCCCCTGTCCAATATCGACAAGGCCCGGCTCGAGCCGGAGTTCTGATCCGGACAGACGTTCGTCACGCCCACGGGACCCTATTTCGGAGGAATGAATGAGTCGCGAGATTTTGTTGCTGGTTGACGCGCTGGCTAGCGAAAAGAATGTCGGCAAGGAGGTGGTTTTCTCCGCGCTGGAATTGGCGCTGGCTTCGGCGACCAAGAAGAAGTTCAATCAGGAGGATCTGGAGGTACGTGTGGAAATCGACCGCCACACCGGCCAGTACCAGACCTTCCGCCGCTGGCAGATCGTCGAGGACGACCTCATCGAGGAAGACGGCAAGGAAATCACCCTCACGGACGCCCGTGAGCGCGACCCGCGCGCCGAGGTCGGCGGCTTCATCGAGGAGCCGATGGAGGCGGTCGAGTTCGGCCGTATCGGCGCGCAGACCGCCAAACAGGTCATTCTGCAGAAGATCCGCGACGCCGAGCGCGAGCAGATCCTCAACGACTTCCTGCAGCGCCGCGAACACCTGGTCAACGGCACCATCAAGCGTATCGAGCGCGGTAACGCGATCGTCGAGTGTGGCAAGCTGGAGGCGGTGCTGCCGCGCGACCAGATGATCCCGAAGGAGAACCTGCGCGTGGGCGACCGCGTGAGGGCTTTCCTGCTGCGCATCGACCGCCTCGGTCGCGGTCCGCAGCTGGTGCTGTCGCGCACCTCGGGCGACTTCATCAAGAAGCTGTTCGAACTCGAAGTGCCCGAAATCGAGGAGGGCATGCTGGAAATCCGCGAGGTCGCCCGCGACCCCGGCATGCGCGCCAAGATCGCCGTCAAGGCCAACGATCCGCGCATCGACCCGCAGGGTACCTGCATCGGCGTGCGCGGCTCGCGTGTGCAGGCGGTGACCCAGGAATTGGCCGGCGAGCGCGTCGACATCGTGCTGTGGGCGCCGGAACCGGCCCAGTTCGTGATCAACGCGCTGTCGCCGGCCGAGGTGAACCGCATCCTGGTCGACGAGGACCGTCACGCGATGGACGTGGTGGTCGAGGAGGATCAACTGGCGCTCGCCATCGGTCGCAACGGGCAGAACGTCAAGCTCGCCGCCGAATTGACCGGCTGGAGCCTCAACATCATGACCGTCGCCGAGGCCGAGCAGAAGCTGCAGGCCGAGGACGCGGCGCTGCGCGACCTGTTCATGAGCCAGCTGGGGGTCGACGAAGACGTCGCCGGCGTGCTGGTGCAGGAAGGCTTTGCCACGCTCGAAGAGGTCGCCTACGTGCCGATCGCCGAAATGCTCGAGATCGAGGGCTTCGACGAGGCGCTGGTCAACGAGCTGCGCAGCCGGGCGCGCGACGCGCTGCTGACGCTCGCCATCGCCTCCGAAGAGAAGGTCGAAGCGGTGGACGAAGAGTTGAAGAATCTGGAAGGCCTGGATGCCGACATGGTGCGCAAACTGGCCGAGAACGGTGTGACCACCCGCGATGAGCTCGCCGACCTGGCGGTGGACGACCTGGTTGACCTGACCGGCGTATCGGACGAAACCGCCCGGGCACTCATCATGAAAGCGCGCGAACACTGGTTCGACCAGTAAGCAGCGAATCGGCTAGTTATAAGGAATCTGGGAAAACGAATGGTATTGACGAATGTAAAGCAGTTTGCCAGTGAACTTGGCATGTCGCCGGAGCGCCTGCTTGAGCAGCTGCGCAACGCCGGCGTGGCCAAGCGTGCGCTGGACGACACCCTCAGCGAACAGGACAAGGCCCAGCTGCTGGGTTATCTGAAGCGCGCCCATGGTGCCAGCGAGTCGGGCGCGATCACGCTGACCCGCAAGCAGACCAGCGAGATTCGCACCGCCGACGGCGCGACCGTCCGCGTCGAGACCCGCAAGAAACGCACCGTGCTGCGTCCGGAAGAGCCGCAGATCGTGTCCCCGTTGGCCGAGGTGGCCGCCGAGCCGGTCGCGGCACCGGTCCCCGAGCCGGTGGCCGAAGCCGTGCCGGAACCGGTGGCCGAGCCTGCCAAGCCGGTCGAGATCAAGCCCGAGCCGGCGCCCGTCGAGGAGAAGGAAGTGCCTGTCAAGGTTTCCGAGCCGGCAGCCCAGCCCGAGCCGGCAGTGAAAAAGCCGGCCGAGCCGGTGCGCCCGGCGCCGGTCAGCATTCTCTCGCCCGAGGAAATCGCCGCCCGCGAAGCCGACGAGCGCCGCCAGGCCCAGCTGCGCAAGGCCCAGGAAGACCTGATGCGCCAGAAGCAGGAGCGCGAGGCGCGCCGCCTGGCCGCCAAGAACGCACCGCCGCCGGCCAAGCCGGAAGACAAGCCGCAGCAGGCTGTGCTGTCGCGCAACAAGCCGGCCGCGGGTGCGACCCCGGCGGCCAAGCCGGCCGCGGCGCCGGCCCGCGCCGCCGCTCCCGCCGCTCCCGCCGCTGCGGGTGCCCGTCCGGCTCCTGGCGCCGCGGCTCCCGCCGCGAACGCCGGCGCGAAGCCTGGCGACAAGAAGGGTGGCAAGAAGGGGGCGGGCGACCGCGACTGGAACGAGGGCCGCAAGGGCAAGGGCGGTCTGAAGACCCGCGGCGGCGATGCCGGCGGCGACTGGAAATCCCGGCGCGGCGGCAAGAACAATCGCCACGGTGGCGGCCAGCACGCCTTCCAGGCGCCGTCCGAGCCGATCGTGCACGAGGTGCTGGTGCCGGAAACCATCACCGTCGCCGATCTTGCTCACCGCATGGCGGTCAAGGCCGCCGAGGTGATCAAGGTGCTGATGAAGATGGGCATGATGGTGACCATCAACCAGGTGCTCGACCAGGAAACCGCGCTGATCGTCGTCGAGGAAATGGGCCATATCGGCAAGGCCGCGCAGGCCGACGACCCGGAAGCCTTCCTCGAGAAGGTCGAGGGTGCGGCCGAGGCCGAACAGCTGCCGCGTCCGCCGGTGGTGACCGTGATGGGTCACGTCGACCACGGCAAGACCTCGCTGCTCGACTACATCCGTCGCGCCAAGGTCGCGGCCGGCGAGGCCGGCGGCATTACCCAGCACATCGGCGCCTACCACGTCGAGACCGACCGCGGCGTGATCACCTTCCTCGACACGCCGGGCCACGAGGCGTTTACCGCCATGCGTGCCCGCGGTGCGAAGGCGACCGACATCGTGGTGCTGGTGGTGGCCGCCGACGACGGCGTGATGCCGCAGACCATCGAGGCCATCCACCATGCCAAGGCGGCCGGCGTGCCGATGGTCGTCGCGGTCAACAAGATCGACAAGCAGGGCGCCAACCCCGAGCGCATCCGCCAGGAGCTGGTCGCGCAGGAAGTGGTGCCGGAAGAGTGGGGTGGCGACACCCAGTTCGTCGAGGTGTCGGCCAAGCAGGGCATCAACATCGACGGCCTGCTCGAGGCCATCCTGCTGCAGGCCGAGGTGCTGGAGCTGACCGCGCCGAAGGATGCACCGGCCAAGGGCGTGATCGTCGAGGCGCGCCTCGACAAGGGTCGCGGCCCGGTCGCGACGCTCTTGGTGCAGTCCGGCACGCTGAAGAAGGGCGACATCGTGCTCGCCGGCACCGCCTTCGGCCGCGTCCGCGCGATGATCGACGAGAACGGCAAACCGATCGACGAAGCCGGTCCGTCGATTCCGGTCGAGATCCTCGGCCTGTCGGACGTGCCGTCCGCCGGCGAGGACGCGATGGTGCTGGCCGACGAGAAGAAGGCGCGCGAGATCGCGCTGTTCCGTGCCGGCAAGTTCCGCGACGTCCGTCTGGCCAAGCAGCAGGCTGCCAAGCTCGAGAACATGTTCGCGCAGATGGCCGAGGGCGAGGTGCAGACCCTGTCGATCATCATCAAGGCCGACGTGCAGGGTTCGTACGAGGCGCTGGCGCAGAGCCTGCAGAAGCTGTCGACCGACGAGGTGCGCGTCAACATCCTGCACTCGGGCGTGGGCGGCATCTCGGAGTCGGACATCAACCTGGCGATCGCCTCCAAGGCCATCGTGATCGGCTTCAATACCCGTTCCGACGCGGCCGCGCGCAAGTTGGCCGAGTCCGAGGGTGTCGACATCCGCTACTACAGCATCATCTACGACGCGCTGGACGACGTGAAGGCTGCGCTGTCGGGCATGCTGGCGCCGGAGAAGAAGGAGCAGGTGATCGGTACGGTCGAGATCCGTCAGGTCATCACTGTGTCCAAGGTCGGCAACATCGCCGGTTGTATGGTCACCGACGGCATCGTCAAGCGTCACGCGCAGGTGCGCCTGATTCGCGACCATGTCGTGGTCCACACCGGCGAGCTCGAGTCGCTCAAGCGCTTCAAGGACGACGTGAAGGAAGTCAAGCAGGGCTACGAGTGCGGCCTGATGCTGAAGAACTTCAACGACATCCGCGAAGGCGACCAGCTCGAGGTGTTCGAAATCGTCGAAGTGGCGCGCTCGCTGTAAGCGTTGCACGCTACGGGCGGGCGGCTGACCGGTTTGCCGGGCGCCGCTCGCCCTTTGTTTTGCCAAGGAGAATGCCATGGCCAAGAAGACTTTTGCGCGGTCGGACCGCGTCGCCGACCAGATCCAGCGCGAACTGGCCGGGATGCTGCAAAAAGGCCTGAAAGACCCGCGCGTGGGCTGGGTGACGATTACCGCCGTCGATGTGACGCGCGATTATTCGCACGCCAAGATCTACTACACCGTGATGAACGAGTCGACCCGCGAGGCGACCGCTGCGGCCTTGGCCGACGCAGCCGGCTACCTGCGCAACGAACTGGGCCGGCGCATCCGCTTGTTCAGCATGCCGCAGCTGCACTTCGTCTACGACGAATCGATCGAGCGCGGCATGTATATGAACCGTCTGCTTGACGAAGTCGCCGAGGCCGACGCCAGGCTGCCGGACAACCCGGTCGACGAGGCCGGTGCGGAAGGCAAGGAATGAGCAAGCCGCGTCGCGAGCGCCGCGCCGTCAGCGGCGTGCTGCTGCTGGACAAGCCGCTCGGCGTCAGCAGCAACGGCGCGCTGCAAAAGGCGCGCTGGCTGTACACCGCCGCGAAGGCCGGCCATACCGGCGTGCTCGACCCGCTGGCGACCGGCCTGTTGCCGGTGTGCTTCGGCGAGGCGACCAAGTTCTCGTCCTATTTGCTCGACGCCGACAAGGCCTACCGCGCGACGGTCAAGTTCGGCGTGGTGACCACCACCGGCGACGCCGAGGGCGAGGTGGTCAAGGAGCGTCCGGTCGACATCCGGCCGGAAGGGTTGGCCGAGGCCTGCGCGCGCTTCAGCGGCCCGATCCGCCAGGTGCCGCCGATGTATTCGGCGCTGAAGTTCGAGGGCCGCGCGCTGTACGAGTACGCGCGCGCCGGCGTCGAGATCGAGCGCAAGGCGCGCGATGTCGTCATCCATTCGATCGACATGGTCGAATTCGCCGGCGACGTCGCGGTCATCGACGTGGTGTGCAGCAAGGGCACCTATATCCGCACCCTGGCCGAGGATATCGGCGAGCGGCTCGGCTGCGGCGCCCACCTGATCGGCCTGCGCCGCACCGCGACGGCGGGTTTCTCGCTCGCCGCGGCGCATACGCTCGAGGCGATCGAGGCGCTGGAGCCGGCCGGGCGCGACGCGCTGCTGCTGCCGATGGATGTCCTGGTCGGCCATCTGCCCGAGGTGGCGATCGACGAGACCGCCGCCGCGCGTTTCGTGCACGGGCAGGCGGTGCGCGATCCGCAAAACCATGCCATAATGTCGCGCTTTCGCGTGTACCGAGAGGCGACGCGCGAATTCATGGGTCTGGCGGAGCGGAAACCCGACGGTTTCCTGCACCCGCTCAGGCTCGTGGCCGCGAACGCGGCCGCTTGAGGAGTACGGTCCGGTCGACAAGGCTCGCCGTACTCGTCGGGCAGGAACCGGGCCTGGCGCCCGGACATGAAGCCCCCACTACCAATTGGAGTTGTATCCATGGCAATCACCGTTGCTCAAAAAGCCGACATCGTCAAAGACTTCCAGCGCGCCGAAGGCGACACCGGTTCCCCGGAGGTGCAAATCGCGCTGCTGACCGCCCGCATCAACGACCTGACCCCGCACTTCAAGGCAAACACCAAGGACCACCACAGCCGTCGTGGCCTGCTGAAAATGGTGAGCCGTCGTCGCCGTCTGCTTGACTACCTCAAGCGCACCGACGCCGACGCCTACCGCGCCCTGATCACCCGCCTGGGTCTGCGCAAGTAATCGGCACCGGATCGAAAAAAGTCGCAGCCCGTCTGCGACTTTTTCGTTTTCCGGTGTTCTAATGTCACCGAGCCGCGGGGGGAGCCTCTAGACATTCCGATCCGGCGCCGCCGGGTCCGAATCTTTAGGGGTTCCCGTTGCTCGAATCGTTCATTGATTTCGGAACAGGACATCTGATGTTCAACAAAGTCACCAAATCGTTCCAGTACGGCCGTCACACCGTGACGCTGGAGACCGGCGAGATCGCCCGTCAGGCCTCGGGCGCCGTGCTCGTGTCGATGGAAGAAACCGTCGTGCTGGTTTCGGTCGTCGGTTCGCAAACCGTCAAGCCGGGCCAGGACTTCTTCCCGCTGACCGTCGACTACCTCGAGCGTACCTACGCCGCCGGCAAGATCCCGGGCGGCTTCTTCAAGCGCGAAGGCAAGCAGTCCGAGAAGGAAATCCTGACCAGCCGCCTGATCGACCGCCCGATCCGCCCGCTGTTTCCGGAAGGTTTCTACCACGACGTGCAGATCGTCGCGACCGTGATGTCGCTGAACCCGGAAGTCGACTCCGACATCCCGGCGATGATCGGCGCGTCGGCCGCGCTGGCGATCTCCGGCCTGCCGTTCAACGGCCCGATCGGCGCCGCCCGCGTCGGCTACGCCAACGGCGAATACATCCTGAACCCGACCAAGACCGAACTGGCCACCTCCGAGCTCGACCTCGTCGTCGCCGGTACCGAGCGCGCCGTGCTGATGGTCGAGTCCGAGGCCAAGGAGCTGCCGGAAGCGACCATGCTCGGCGCGGTGGTGTTCGGCCACGAGCAGATGCAGGCCGCCATCCGTGCGATCAACGAGCTGGCCGACGAAGTGAACCCGGTGATGTGGGACTGGGCCGCTCCGGCCAAGGACGAGGCGCTGATCGCGCAGATCCGCGACATCTGCGGCGAGAAGATCGCCGCCGCCTTCCGCATCCGCCAGAAGCAGGCGCGTTCGCAGGCGTTGGCCGAGGCGTGGGACGCCGTCAAGGCCGCGCTGATCAACGAAGAAACCCCGACGCTGAAGGCCAACGAGATCAAGGGCATCTTCAAGAGCCTGGAAGCCGAGATCGTGCGCGGCCAGATCCTGTCGGGCGAGCCGCGCATCGACGGCCGCGACACCCGCACCGTGCGCCCGATCGCGATCAAGACCGGCGTGCTGCCGCGCGTGCACGGCTCGGCGCTGTTCACCCGCGGCGAAACCCAGGCGCTGGTGACCACCACGCTGGGCACCAAGCTCGACGAGCAGCGCATCGACGCGCTGGCCGGCGAATACACCGACCGCTTCATGCTGCACTACAACTTCCCGCCGTACTCGACCGGTGAAGCCGGCCGCATGGGTCCGCCCAAGCGTCGCGAGATCGGTCACGGCCGTCTGGCCAAGCGCGCGCTCTTGGCCGTGCTGCCGCCGGAAGACGAGTTCGGCTACGCGCTGCGCGTGGTGTCGGAGATCACCGAGTCGAACGGCTCCTCGTCGATGGCCTCGGTGTGCGGCGGCTGCCTGTCGCTCCTGAACGCCGGCGTGCCGCTGAAGGCGCACGTGGCCGGCATCGCCATGGGTCTGATCCTGGAAGGCAACCGCTTCGCGGTGCTGACCGACATCCTCGGCGACGAAGACCACCTGGGCGACATGGACTTCAAGGTCGCCGGTACCGCCGAAGGCGTGACCGCGCTGCAGATGGACATCAAAATCCAGGGCATCACCAAGGAAATCATGCAGGTCGCGCTGTCGCAGGCCAAGGAAGGCCGCCTGCACATCCTCGGCGAAATGCAGAAGGCCGTCGAAGGCGTGCAGGAGCTGTCGCAGTATGCGCCGCGCCTGTTCACGATGAAGATCAACCCGGACAAGATCCGCGAAGTGATCGGCAAGGGCGGCGAGACCATCCGCTCGATCACCAAGGACACCGGCACCGAGATCAACATCGAGGAAGACGGCACCATCACCATCGCCTCGGTGACGCAGGAGGGCGCCGACGCGGCCAAGAAGCGCATCGAAGAGATCACCGTCGAGGTCGAAGTCGGCAAGGTCTACGAAGGTACCGTGGTGAAGATCCTCGACAACAACGTCGGCGCGATCGTCTCCATCCTGCCGGGCAAGGATGGCCTGGTGCACATTTCGCAGATCGCCAACGAGCGCATCAAGAACGTGTCCGACTACCTGAAGGAAGGTCAGGTCGTGAAGGTCAAGGCGATCGAGATGGACGACCGCGGCCGCGTGCGCCTGTCGATCAAGGCCCTGCTGGAAGACGAGGCGAAAACGGCCAAGGCGACCGCCGAGGCCTTCGGCCTGAAAGCCAACTAACCGGGCGAAGCTCCGGTTTTCTCGGCAACGCCCGCGGCTCCGCGGGCGTTTTTTATTGTCCGTTCGCGTGCCGGTGCCGTCTGGCCGCTTCCGCCAGGCTCCATGGCCGGTGCCCGACCGGCGGGCGGCTTGAGGGGCAACCCTTTTGATCGCACAATAAGCGCCCCGCTCGCGACGTTTCGTGCGGATTTTTGGCGGTGGTCAAGCCGGAAAATGGCGATTTTTTGCCCGATCGTTTCATAAAATGGCGGCGAATCGTCCCCGTGTTTTTTGTAATCCCATGTCGCAAACCGGATATGGACCGATCATGGGATTCATTAGAATCGTTTGCATGTTGTGGCACACAACCCCAATCAGCTTTGCAGGAAGGAAATACACAATGAGCCATTCCGTCACCCGCGCCTTGTTCGATCAGGTCATGGTCCCCAACTACGCGCCGGCCCAGTTCATCCCGGTGCGCGGCGAGGGCTCGCGCGTGTGGGATCAGGACGGCCGTGAATTCGTCGACTTCGCCGGTGGCATCGCGGTGAACTCGCTCGGTCATTGCCACCCGGCGCTGGTCGCCGCGCTGACCGAGCAGGCCGGCAAGCTCTGGCACGTCAGCAACACGCTGACCAACGAGCCGGCGCTCAAGCTCGCCAAGTATCTGACCGAAAACACCTTCGCCGAGCGCGTGTTCTTCAGCAACTCGGGCGCCGAGGCCAACGAGGCGGCGTTCAAGCTGGTGCGCAAGTACGCGAGCGACCATTTCGGCGCCGAGAAGCACGAGATCGTCTCCTGCAAGAGCTCCTTCCACGGCCGCACGCTGTTCACCGTCAGCGTCGGCGGCCAGCCCAAGTACACCGAGGGCTTCGCGCCGGTGCCGGGCGGCATCCGCCACGTCGAGTACAACAGCATCGAGTCGCTGAAGGCGGCGATCTCCGACAAGACCTGCGCGGTCGTCGTCGAGCCGGTGCAGGGCGAGGGCGGCGTGCTGCCGGCCTCGCGCGAATTTCTCGAGGCCGCGCGCGCACTGTGCGACGCGCACAACGCGCTGCTGGTGTTCGACGAAGTGCAGACCGGCGTCGGCCGCTCGGGCTCGCTGTACGCCTATATGGAGTACGGCGTGACCCCGGACATCCTGACCAGCGCCAAGTCGCTCGGCGGCGGCTTCCCGGTCGGCGCGATGCTGACCACCGAGAAGGTCGCCAAGAGCTTCGGCGTCGGCACCCACGGCTCGACCTACGGCGGCAACCCGCTGGCGTGCGCCGTCGCGCACAAGGTGCTCGAAATCGTGAACACGCCGGAAGTGCTGGCGGGCGTGCGCGCCAAGTCGCAGCGCTTCGTCGACGGCCTGAACGCGATCAACGCGAAATACGGTGTGTTCAAGGAGGTGCGCGGTCTGGGCCTCTTGCTCGGCGGCGTGCTGACCGACGCCTACGCCGGCCGCGCCAAGGACTTCATGCTCGCCGCCGAGCGTCATCAGCTGATGGCGCTGGTCGCCGGGGTCAACGTGGTGCGTTTCGCGCCGTCGCTGGTCATCCCGGACGCCGACATCGACGAAGGCCTCAAACGCTTCGAGGCCGCGGTAGCCGAAGTCGTCGGCCAGACCGCCTAACCCCCCGGAACAACAAGTCATTCTGTCAGACCGGCCCGCCGTGAGGCGGGCCGCTGGGCCCCCTTGCGCCTTGAAAACGGCGCGGGCTTGGCAAAGCACGAGGGAGAAACACCATGTATGTCGTGCGACCTGCGCGCACCGCCGACCTGCCGGCTATCGAGAGGATGGCGGTCGCGAGCGGTATCGGCGTGACCAGCCTGCCGAACAATCGCGAACGCCTGTTCGAACGCATCCAGCATTCGCTGGACGCCTTCGAGCACGAGGCCGACCTCGACGCCGGCAAGGAGTACTACATGTTCGTGCTCGAGGCGCACGGCCAGGTGGTCGGTACCGCGTCGATCAGCGCCAGCGCCGGCTTCGACGAGCCGTTCTATAGCTATCGCAGCGAAACCTTCGTGCACGCCTCGCGCACGCTCAAGGTCAACAACAAGGTCCACGTGCTGACCATGTGTCACGACCTGTCGGGCCTGGTGCAGCTGTGCGGCTTCTATTCCGACCCGGACATCGACGCGCTGGCGTCCGAGTTGCTGTCGCGCGCGCGCTTCCTGTTCATCGCCAGCCAGCAGCAGCGCTTCGGCCGCCGCGTGGTCGCCGAGATGCAGGGCATCCACGACGAGGCCGGCCAGGCGCCGTTCTGGGACGCCATCGGTCGCCGCTTTTTCGACATGGACTTCGTCGAGGTCGAACAGGCCTTCGCCAGCCGTAGCAAGACCTTCATCGCCGAGCTGATGCCGGCCTATCCGATCTACGTGCCACTGCTGCCCGACGCCGCGCAGCAGGCGGTCGGCCAGATCCACCCCGACTTCGAGCGCCCGTTCGGCATCCTCAGCCGCGAGGGTTTCGAGGCCGACAACTACATCGACATCTTCGACGGCGGCGCGGTGCTGACCGCCGACGTCGACCGCCTCTATACGGTGCGCACCAGCCGCTGCTATCCGGTCGAGGTGAGCGCCAGCCTGCCGGCGTCGGCCGAGCTGCAGCTGGCCGGCAACGAGAAGGTCGCCGACTTCGCCGCGACGCTGCTGCGCGCCGCGGTGGTCGACGGCGTCGCCATCGTCAACCCGGACGGCGCGCAGGCGCTCGGCGTCGCCAGCGGCGACACGATCCGCCTCGCGCCGCTGCAGATCCAGCCGGAAGGAGAACAAGCATGATGCTGATCCGCCCGATCCGCCAGGGCGACCTGCCCGGCCTTCTGGAACTGGCCCGTAGCGCCGGCGTCGGCCTGACCTCGCTGCCGGTCAACGAGGAGCGTCTGGCCGCGCGCATCGCGCGCTCAGAGGCCTCGTTCGCCGGCACCGCCGCGCCGGGCGACTTCGGCTACGTCTTCGTGCTCGAGGACGCCGAAAACCGCCGCGTCGCCGGCATCTGCGGCATCGAGGCCGCCGTCGGCCTGAAAGAGGCCTGGTACAACTATCGCGTCGGCACCATCGTGCACGCCAGCGAAGAGCTGAACGTCTACACGCGCCACGACACGCTGTTCCTGTCGAACGACCACACCGGCTATTCGGAGCTGTGCTCGCTGTTCCTGCACCCCGAGTATCGCGTCAACAAGAACGGCGGCCTGCTGTCCAAGAGCCGCTTCCTGTTCATGGCCGCCTTCCCCGAGCTGTTCGGCAAGATCACCGTCGCCGAGATGCGCGGCGTGTCGGACGAGAACGGCAAGTCGCCGTTCTGGGAGGCACTCGGCCGCCACTTCTTTTCGATCGACTTCGCGCGCGCCGACTACCTGACCGGCGTCGGCCAGAAAGCCTTCGTCGCCGAGCTGATGCCCAAGTACCCGGTCTACATCGACTTCCTGCCGCCCGAGGCGCAGGCGGTGATCGGCAAGACCCACGACAACACCCGCCCGGCGCTGGCGATGCTCGAGGCCGAGGGCTTCCGCTACGAAGGCTACGTCGACATCTTCGACGCCGGCCCGACGGTGCAGGCCTATACGAGCGAGGTGCGCGCGGTCAGGGAAAGTCGCCTGCTGCCGGTGACGTTGGCCGAGGCCGGGCAGGGCGACGCTGCACCGCAGTGGCTGCTGGTCGCCAAGCCGTCGCGCGAGGATTTCCGGGTCATCCTGATCGAGGCGGCTCGCCGGGCCGACGCGCTGGCGCTGACCGCCGGGCAGGCGGCGGCGCTGAACGTCAAAGACGGCGACATCGTGCGGGCGGTGACCCTCTCGCCCAAGGAGAAAGTGTAATGAGCACCCATTTCATCGACGGACACTGGCTCGCCGGCGAAGGCGACGCGTTCGAGAAGCGCAACCCCGCCGCCGACGAACTCGTCTGGCAGGGACGCGCCGCCAGCGCCGCGCAGGTCGACGCCGCCGTCGCCGCCGCGCGCGCCGCCTTCCCGGCCTGGGCGCGCCGCCCGCTCGAAGAGCGCGCCGCGATCGCGCGCCGCTTCGGCGAGCTGCTGAACGCGAACAAGGCGACGTTGGCCGAGCTGATCTCGCGCGAGACCGGCAAGCCCTTATGGGAGGCGCAGACCGAGGTCGTTAGCATGGCCAACAAAGTCGCCATCTCGCTGACCGCGCTCGAGGAGCGCACCGGCACCCGCAGCAACCCGATGGGCGATGCGCAGGCGGTGCTGCGTCACAAGCCGCACGGCGTGGTCGCGGTGTTCGGCCCGTACAACTTCCCCGGCCACCTGCCGAACGGCCATATCGTGCCGGCCTTGCTCGCCGGCAACGCGGTGGTGTTCAAGCCGTCCGAGCTGACCCCGGCGACCGCCGAGGCGACCGTCAGGCTGTGGGTCGAGGCGGGCGTGCCCGCCGGCGTGATCAACCTGGTGCAGGGCGCGCGGGACACCGGCGTCGCGCTGGCCGGCCACGACGGCCTCGACGGCCTGTTCTTCACCGGCAGCTCGGCCACCGGCGAATTGCTGCACAAGAACTTCGCCGGCCGCCCGGACAAGATCCTCGCGCTCGAGATGGGCGGCAACAACCCGCTGATCGTCGAGGACGTCGCCGAGCTCGACGCCGCCGTCCATCACATCGTGCAGTCGGCCTTCATCTCGGCCGGCCAGCGCTGTACCTGCGCGCGCCGCTTGTTGGTGCCCAAAGGCGAGTGGGGCGACAAGCTCGTCGCGCGCCTCGTCGAGGTCGCGGCCAGGCTGAAGGTGGGGCGCTATAACGACGAGCCGGCACCCTTCCTCGGCGCGGTGATCTCGAACGCCGCCGCCGACGCGCTCCTGGCCGCGCAGCAAAGCTTGGCCGAGGCCGGCGGCACCGTGCTGCTGGAGATGCGCCGCGTCGAGCCCGATTTCGCGATGCTGACGCCGGGCATCGTCGACGTGACGGCGGTGCAAGACCGCCCGGACGAGGAATACTTCGGCCCGCTGCTGCAGATCGTCCGCTACGCCGACTTCGACGAGGCGATCGCGATCGCCAACGCGACGCGCTTCGGGCTGGCCGCCGGCGTGCTGTCCGACGACCGTGCGTTGTTCGACCGCTTCCTCGTCGAAAGCCGCGCCGGCGTGGTCAACTGGAACAAGCCGTTGACCGGCGCCTCCAGCGCCGCGCCGTTCGGCGGCGTCGGCGCCTCGGGCAACCACCGCCCGAGCGCCTACTACGCCGCCGACTACTGCGCCTATCCGGTCGCCTCGCTCGAGTGCGACAGCCTGACCGTACCGCAACAACTCAGCCCGGGGATTGTCCTGTGAACGCATACGAAGTGAATTTCGACGGCCTGGTCGGCCCGACCCACAACTACAGCGGTCTCTCTTACGGCAACGTCGCCTCGACCGGCAACCAGAACGCGGTGTCGAATCCGAAGCTCGCCGCCAAGCAGGGCCTCGCGAAGATGAAGGCGCTGGCCGACCTCGGCTTCAAGCAGGGCGTGCTCGCGCCGCACGAGCGCCCGGACGTGGCGAGCCTGCGTCGCCTCGGTTTTGGCGGCAGCGACGCCGACGTGATCGCCCGCGCGGCGAAGGAAGCGCCGTCCATCCTCGCCGCCGCGACCTCGGCGTCGTGCATGTGGACCGCCAACGCGGCGACGGTCAGTCCGTCGGCCGACACCGCGGACCGGCGCGTGCACTTCACGCCGGCCAACCTGAACAACAAGTTCCACCGCAGCATCGAGCATCCGACCACCCGCCGCGTGCTCTCGGCGATGTTCGCCGACGAGTCGCGCTTCGCGGTGCACGAGGCGCTGCCGGCGCAGATGCACTTCGGCGACGAGGGGGCGGCCAACCATACCCGCTTCTGCGCCGAGTACGACGCGCCGGGCGTCGAGTTCTTCGTCTACGGCGCGTCGGCCTTCGACATGAGCCGTCCGCGTCCGACCCGCTTCCCGGCGCGCCAGACGCTGGAAGCTTGCCAGGCGGTCGCGCGCCTGCACGGTCTTGCCGACGCCAACGTCGTTTACGGCCAGCAGGACCCGGACACCATCGACAAGGGCGTGTTCCACAACGACGTGATCTCGGTCGGCAACCGCAACGTGCTGTTTCACCACCAGCGCTCCTTCCTCGACCAGGCCGCGGTGTTGGCCGAGATCGACAGGAAGCTGTCCGCCCTCGGCGGCGCCTTCGTGCCGGTCGAGGTGCCCGAGGCCGACGTGACGGTCGAGGAGGCGGTCAAGAGTTATCTCTTCAACAGCCAGCTGCTGTCGCGCGCCGACGGCCGGATGATCATCGTCGTGCCGGAGGAGTGCCGCGCCACGCCGCGCGTGTGGGCCTACCTCGAGAAGCTGGTCGCCAGTGGCGGCCCGATCGCCGAGGTCAAGGTGTTCGACCTCAAACAGAGCATGCAGAACGGCGGCGGCCCGGCGTGCCTGCGCCTGCGCGTGGCGCTGAACGAGGGTGAACTCGCAGCGGTCAACCCCAAGGTGATGATGAACGACGCGCTGTTCGAAACGTTGAACGGCTGGGTCGAGCGCCACTACCGCGACCGGCTCGCGCCGGCGGATCTGGCCGATCCGCAACTGCTGGTCGAATGCCGCACCGCGCTCGACGAGCTGACCGGCATCCTCGGCCTGGGCGCGGTCTACCCGTTCCAGCTCGCCTGACGGCTGCCGGACGCGCCTGCCGAGCCGCCCCTGTCCGGGGCGGTTTTTTCGTTCCGGGTCGGACGGGGGTATTCGCGGCGTTGACGCGAAACTGGATCGACAAGGAATTATGCGAAAAGAATGGGGTGCGCTGCGTTGGCCGAGCCGGTGGCATCGCTTATGCGGTATATTTCCCAAGGGAAAGCCCGTGTCCGACTTTTGTTTTCAAGGAAATGGCGAGCCAAGTCGCGGTAATGCATCAAAAATTTGTTAAATGACCTTTCCCCGAAAAAGCATTGATTTTGCTGGCTGTTTAATCAATTTTTAAGATTGACAGTCATTTGCGAGCCGCCCGATAATCCGCCCCGGCGGCGCCCGGTTTGTCTACTGTATCCAAAATAAAGGGCGGGCGATCGCGAGGTGGATTCCAGCCGGAATCCGCCAAAACAAAGGAGAACAGGCGGTGGGGGGCGACCTCCAGCAAAACCGTCGGGTCGAACTATCTTAAGGAGATTTCCGACCGTGGATATTTTTCTGCAGCAAATACTCAACGGTCTCGTCCTGGGGAGCATCTACGCGCTGATCGCGCTGGGCTACACCATGGTTTACGGGATCATGGGGCTGATCAACTTCGCCCATGGCGAGGTGGTGATGGTGGGGGCGATGGTGACGATTACCGTCATTTCGACCCTGATGGGCGCCGGCATCGCATTGCCGGGGCCGCTGCTGGTGCTGATCGGCCTGATGGTGGCGATCCCGGCGTGCATGCTGCTCGGTTTCACCATCGAGCGCGTCGCCTATCGGCCCTTGCGCGGCGCGCCGCGCCTGGCGCCGCTGATCACCGCGATCGGCCTGTCCATCGTGCTCCAGCAGCTCGCCATCCTGATCTGGGGCCGCAACTACATTTCCTTCCCGCAGATCCTGTCGCACGACACCATCAGCATCATGGGGGCCAGCATCACCGAGCTGCAGCTGATCATCGTCGTGCTGTGCCTGGCCATCATGGGCGGCCTGTTGCTGATGGTCGAGAAGACCAAGCTCGGCCGCGCGATGCGCGCCACCAGCCAGAACCCGGCGGTGGCCGGCCTGATGGGGGTGAACGTCAACACCGTGATCTCGGCGACCTTCATGATCGGCTCGGGCCTCGGTGCGATCGCCGGCGTGATGGTGGCGACCAACTACGACCAGGCTCACTACTACATGGGGTTCCTGATCGGCCTGAAAGCCTTCACCGCCGCAGTGCTCGGCGGTATCGGCAACCTCGCCGGTGCGGTCGCGGGCGGCATCCTGCTCGGCATCATCGAGAGCCTCGGTGCCGGCTACATCGGCGGGCTGACCGGCGGCTTCCTCGGTTCCCACTACCAGGACATCTTCGCCTTCATGGTGCTGATCCTGGTGCTGATCTTCCGTCCTTCTGGCCTGATGGGCGAGAAGGTCGCGGACCGTGCCTGAGCGGGGGAC
This sequence comes from Crenobacter luteus, assembly GCF_004345725.1. Taxonomy (GTDB): domain Bacteria; phylum Pseudomonadota; class Gammaproteobacteria; order Burkholderiales; family Chromobacteriaceae; genus Crenobacter; species Crenobacter luteus. The sequence continues at coordinate 175,730 of NZ_SLXG01000004.1, forward strand.
TGAAAAGTGAATATGGCTATCGCTGGTAAATTCGATACGAACAAGAAGCTCGGGCTGTTCCTCGCGCTGGGCGTGGTGATGGCAATCCTGCCCATCCTCATCGGCAGCGCCTTCGGCAACTCGTGGGTGCGCACGCTCGACTTCGCGCTGCTCTACATCATGCTCGCGCTGGGCCTGAACATCGTGGTCGGCTTCGCGGGCCTGCTGGACCTCGGCTTCATCGCCTTCTACGCGGTCGGCGCCTATACGTATGCGCTGCTGGGCTCGCCGCACTTCGGCATCCACCTGCCGTTCTACATCACCATCCCGCTCGGCGCCTTGTTCGCGATGATGTTCGGCGTGCTGCTCGGCACCCCGGTGCTGCGGCTCAAGGGCGACTACCTGGCGATCGTGACGCTCGGTTTCGGCGAAATCATCCGCATCTTCGTCAACAACCTGAACGCGCCGGTGAACATCACCAACGGCCCGCAGGGCATCAACCTGATCGACCCGGTGCAGTTCGGTGGCGTCTCGCTCGGCAAGCCGCTCGAGATCGCCGGGCTGAGCATCAACCCGGTCTACCTCTACTACTACTTCTTTCTGATCCTCACCGTGCTGGTGGTGCTGATGTGCTGGCGCCTGCAGCATTCGCGCATCGGCCGCGCGTGGGTCGCATTGCGCGAGAACGACATCGCCGCCGCGGCGATGGGCATCAACATCCGCAACATCAAGCTTCTGGCCTTCGCGCTGGGCGCCTTGTCCGGCGGTGTGGCGGGCGGCCTGTTCGCGTCCTTCCAGGGCTTCATCTCGCCGGAATCGTTCGGTCTGCTCGAATCGATCATGATCCTGGCGATGGTTGTGCTCGGCGGCATGGGCAACATCCCGGGCGTGATTCTCGGCGCGGTGCTGCTGTCGGTCGCGCCGGAATTCCTGCGCGACGTGATCGGCCCGGTGCAGATGGCTACCTTCGGCCGCATGATCATCGACCCGGAAAACGCCCGGATGCTGCTGTTCGGTCTCGCCATGGTGCTGATGATGCTGATCCGCCCGGAGGGCATCTGGCCGTCCAAGCGTCGTCAGGCCGAATTCAAGGATGCGAAGAAAGGTTGAGCCATGGCAGAACAACTTCTGAAAATCGACGGGATCCACAAGCGCTTCGGCGGTCTGCACGCGCTCAACAATGTCACGCTGTCCATCAACCAGGGCGAGATCTACGGCCTGATCGGGCCGAACGGCGCGGGCAAGACGACGCTGTTCAACGTGCTGACCGGTCTCTATATGCCTGATGAAGGCAGTTTCATCTTCCGCGGGCAGAACCTGTTTCGTGCCAAGCCGCACAAGGTGGTCGAGGCGGGTATCGCACGAACCTTCCAGAACATCCGCCTGTTCGGCGAGATGACCGCGCTCGAAAACGTGATGGTCGGCCGTCACATCCGCTCCAAGGCGGGCCCGATCGGCGCCATCCTGCGCGACAAGCGCACCCGCGCCGAGGAGGCGTCCATCCGCGCGAAGGCCTACGAGTTGCTCGAGTACGTGGGTATCACCGACGTCGCCGGCGAGCACGCGCGCAACCTGTCCTACGGTCACCAGCGCCGCCTGGAGATCGCCCGTGCGCTGGCGACCGAGCCGACGCTGCTGGCGCTCGACGAACCGGCCGCCGGCATGAACCCGAAGGAAACCGACGATCTGAAGCACCTGATGGACAAGATCCGCAAGGACGGCGTGACCCTCCTGCTGATCGAACACGACGTGAAGCTGATGATGGGCTTGTGCGACCGCATCGCGGTACTCGACTACGGCAAGAAGATCGCCGAAGGCATCCCCGAGATGGTGCGCAAGGACCCGAAAGTGATCGAAGCCTACCTCGGAGCGGCACACGCATGAGTCTCTTGGAAGTCAAAAACCTGCAGGTGGCCTACGGCGGCATCCAGGCCGTGAAGGGCATCGATTTGCACATCAACCAGGGCGAGCTGGTCACGCTGATCGGTGCCAACGGCGCCGGCAAGACCACCACGCTCAAGACCCTGGTCGGCATGGTCAAGCGCGCCGGCGGCAGCATCGAGTACGACGGCAAGGATGTCGCGAGTATCGCACCGTACGACTTCGTCCGTCACGGCCTGGCGATGGTGCCGGAAGGGCGTGGCGTATTCCCGAAGCTGACGGTCGAGGAAAACCTGCACATGGGGGCCTTCTACCGCAACGACAAGGCCGAGATCCTGAACGACATCGAGCGCGTCTACGGCCTGTTCCCGCGACTGAAGGAACGACAGAAGCAGCTGGCCGGCACGCTGTCGGGCGGCGAGCAGCAGATGGTCGCGATGGGTCGCGCGATGTTGTCGCGCCCCAAGCTGCTGCTGCTGGACGAGCCGTCGATGGGGCTGGCGCCGATCATCGTGCAGAAGATCTTCGAGATCATCCAGATGGTCGCCGCCGAGGGCGTGACCATGCTGCTGGTCGAGCAGAACGCCAAGCTGGCGCTCGAGATTTCGCAGCGCGGCTACGTGATGGAGAGCGGCAAGATCACCATGAGCGGCAACGCGCGCGACCTGCTCGACGACGAACGCGTGCGTAACGCCTACCTCGGCGAATAAGCGTTTGTCCGGCGATACCATCAGCCCCCTCGTGCTGGCGAACCAGCTCGCGGGGGCTTTGTTCTTGCCGCCGCTCCTGTGGGGCTGGCCGCTGCTGGGCGCGTGGCTGGCGCGCCGCCTCCGGCGCCCGCGCCTGAGCCGGCTTTGTGTGGGCGTGGCCATCCTCGGGCTCTACCTGTCGTCGACGCCGCGGGCGGCCATGTGGTTGGCCGAGGGGCTCGAGCGCGACCCACCGGTTTTGCGCGAGGCGCTGGCGTCGGTCGACGCCATCGTGGTGCTCGGCGGCGGCAAGCGCGACGCCCCGGAGTACGGCGCCGAGACGGTCAACCTCGACACTTTGTCCCGTCTGCGCTACGCGGCGTGGCTGGCAGGGCTCTCGGGCAAGCCGTTGCTGGTGACGGGCGGCGCGCCGCGCGGCGGAGAGCCCGAGGCGGAGCTGATGGCGGGTGCGCTGGAGCGCGAGTTTGGCCGTCGTGTGCGCTGGCGGGAGTCGGCCTCGCGCACCACCGCGGAAAATGCCCGTTTCAGCGCGACCATCCTGCGCGGCGCGGGTGTCCGCCGCATCGCGCTGGTCAGCCAAGCCTGGCATCTGCGCCGCGCAGCCGGCGCGTTTCGTGCCGAGGGCCTGGAGGTCGTGCCGGCGCCAACCGGTTTCATCCGTTATGAAGGGCCGGCGGCGTTGTGGTGGCTGCCGCAGGGGCGCGCGATGCAGGAGGTGCACAGCCTTGCACGCGAATATCTCGGCATGTTGTACTATACAGCAGGCCGAATATTGCAAAGGAGCTGACAAGGATGGACGTAGGGGCGCTGATCATCGGGGACGAACTGCTGTCTGGCAAGCGTCAGGACAAGCATATGCAGGCTCTGATCCGCATCCTGGCGGCGCGGGGGATGAAGCTTGCCTGGGTCGAGTATCTGGGCGATTCGCCCGCCCGCATCGAAGCGGCGCTCGCGCGCGCTTTCCAGGGCGGCGATCTGGTGTTCAGCTTCGGCGGCATCGGCGCGACGCCAGACGACCACACCCGCGCGTGCGCGGCCCGCGCGCTCGGCGTCGAGCTGGCGCTGCACCCCGAGGCCCGCGCGATCATCGAGGGTCGTTTCGGCGACGAAGCCTACCCGCACCGGATCAATATGGGCGTCTTCCCGGCCGGCGCACGGCTGATCGCCAATCCGGTCAACCAGATTCCCGGCTTCAGTTGCGGCCATGTCCACTTCGTGCCGGGTTTTCCGTCGATGGCGTGGCCGATGATCGAGGCGGTGCTCGACGCCGGTTACCGGCACCTGTTTTCCGACACGCCCGACGTCGACCTGACGCTGGTCGCCGTCGACGCGCGCGAGGGCGACCTGATCGACCTGATGCAGGAGTTCGTCGCGCGCTACCCGGCGCTGCGCTTCTCGAGCCTGCCGTCGTTCGCGACCGCGGAGCGGCCGATGCAGATCGAGTTCGGCTTCACCGGCCCGCCGTCGCTCGCGGCGATCGCGCTCGCCGAGTTCGAGAAGGCGCTCAAGGCGCGCGGCTATACGGTGCAGCCGGGCAAGGGGGGCTGAACCTGCGACCGGAAAGAGCAAAACCGCCCTTTGGGGCGGTTTTGCTCTTTCCGGCCCGTGACCTTGGCCGAGGCTCAGCGCAGGTCCGCGAGCGGGTGGGGGCCGCGCCATGGCGCCTCGAAACGGGCGGCGATCTCGCGGGGGTCGACGGCGTCCAGCGACGCCGGCTGCCAGCGCGGCTGCTTGTCCTTGTCGACGAGCTGGGCGCGCACCCCCTCGGCGAAGTCGTGGGCGAGGCAGGTGTTGACCGACAGCGCGAGCTCGGCGCGCAGCGCTCCCGCCAGGTCGGCGTCCTTGAGGCGTTCGCCGATCTGCCAGATCAGCGCGCGGCTGCTCGGCGAGCCGGCGGCGAAGCGTTCGCGCGCGCGCGCGAGCCAGCCGTCGCCGTGGCAGGCGTGCAGCGCCGCCGCCATGTCGTCCAGCGTCGCGTGCCCGGCGATCGCGAGGATGGCGGCGGCGTGCTCGGCCAACGCCGACGGCGCCAGCGTCGGCGGCGACTCGGCGGCCAGCCCGGTCAGCAGCGTGTCGAGTCGTGCCCGGTCGGCCGCCGCGTCGTGCTGCCAGCGCGCGCCAGCCAGCCGTTCGAGCAGGGCGGGAAAGGCGTCGTTTTCGAGCGCGACGTCGGCCAGCCGGCAGTGCAGCGCATCCGCCGCGTTCAGGCTCGTGCCGGTCAGCGCGATGAAGCGGCCGAGCGCGCCGAGCCGGTTGAGGAAATGGCTGGCGCCGACGTCCGGGTAGAGGCCGATGTCGATCTCGGGCATCGCCAGCCGGCTCGTCTCGGTGACGACGCGGTGGCTCGCGCCGGCCATCAGCCCGAGCCCGCCGCCCATCACGACGCCGCCGCCCCAGACCAGCAGCGGCTTGGGGTAGCGGTGGATGCGGTGATCGAGCCGGTATTCGGCGGCGAAGAAGCGCGTCAGCGCGGCGACGGCGCGCTCGCGGTCCGGGTCGAGCGCGAGCTGGCGCAGCATGCGGACGTCGCCGCCGGCGCAGAAGGCCTTCCCGCCGGCGCCGTAGAGCACCACCAGCGCGACCTCGGGATCCCGGGCCCAGGCGTCCAATTGCGCGTCCAGCCGCTCGACCATGGCGAGCGTCAGCGCGTTCAGCGTGGCCGGCTGGTTGAGGCAGGCCAGCGCGACGGCCTGCCCCTGTTGCCCGTGCAGGCGCGAGAATTGAACCGGTTGCGGATGCATGCGGCCTCCTGGTCGGATTTTTCCCAAGCTTACTCCATTCGCCCGGCGCCGCCTAAAGTGAAATGAAAGGGGGGTGACCATGCATAACGAATCGGTGATGATCCTGTCCGCGCGCCGCACGCCGATCGGCGCGTTCTGCGGCGTGCTGTCCGGCTTGTCGGCCTGCGAGCTGGGTGCGGCGGCGCTCCGGGACGCCGCCGCGCGCGCGCGTTTCGAGGCCGACGCGGTCGACGAGGTGCTGATGGGTTGCGTGCTGCCGGCTGGGCTTGGCCAGGCGCCGGCGCGCCAGGCCGCGCGCGGCGCCGGGCTGGCGGACGCGGTCGGCGCGACGACGGTCAACAAGGTGTGCGGTTCGGGCCTGAAGGCGGTGATGCTCGGCTACGACATGATCCGCGCCGGCAGCGCACGGCGCATCCTCGCCGGCGGCATGGAGAGCATGAGCAACGCGCCGCACCTGCTGCCCAGGTCGCGGCGCGGTTGGCGGATGGGTTCGGCCAACGTCGAGGACCACATGATGCTCGACGGGCTCGAGGACGCCGACGAAAGCGAGCCGATGGGCGTGTACGCCGAGCGCTGCGCCCACCATTACGGTTTCACGCGCGGCGAGCAGGACGCCTTCGCGCTCGCCTCGCTCGAGCGCGTGCTGGCCGCGCGCGGCGCCGGCGAAATCGTGCCGCTGACGGTGGCGGCCCGCGTCGGCGACATCGTCGTCGACGCCGACGAGCCGCCGGCGCGCGCGCGTCCGGACAAGGTCGCGACGCTTGCGCCGGCCTTCGTCGCCGGCGGCACGGTCACCGCCGCGAACTCGAGTTCGCTCGCCGACGGCGCCGCCGCGCTGGCGCTGGCGCCCTTGTCCGAGGCCGAGCGGCTCGGTGCGACCCCGCTGGCGCGCATCGTCGGCCACGCGGCCTGGGCGCAGGAGCCGGCCTGGTTCACCACGGCCCCGGTCGGCGCGATCGACCGGCTGTTGACGCGGCTGGGCTGGACGGTCGACGACGTCGACCTGTTCGAGATCAACGAGGCCTTCGCGGTGGTGGTGCTGGCGGCGATGCGCGAGCTGAAGCTGCCGCACGAGAAGGTCAACGTGCGCGGCGGCTCGTGCGCGCTCGGCCATCCGATCGGCGCGTCGGGCGCGCGCATCGTGGTCACGCTGCTGGCCGCGCTCGAAGAGCGCGGCTTGCGCCGCGGCGTCGCATCGCTGTGCATAGGCGGCGGCGAGGCCGTCGCGCTGGCGGTCGAGCGGGTGGTGTAGCGGGACAGGGACGCAGCAAGACCTTGGCCGAGCCGCTGGTATGGCTCGGCCAAGGTCTTGTGGTGTGAGCCTCAGCGCGCCAGCAGCGTGGTCAGCCGCGGCAGGAAGGCGTCGGCCTCGACGAAGCCGATCACGCGGTCGGCCTCGCGGCCTTGCGGGTCGAACAGGATCAGGCCGGGCGGACCGAACAGACCGAAGCGCTTCATCAGCGCCTGGTGCGCGGCCTTGTTGGCGGTGACGTCGGCGCGCAGCAGCGTGTAGCGGCGCATCGCGGCGGCGACCGCCGGGTCGGTGAAGGTGCCGGCCTCGAGCTCCTTGCAGGCGACGCACCAGTCGGCGTAGAAGTCGAGCAGTACCGGCTTGCCGGCGCTGGCCGCGAGCGCCGCGTCGAGCGCCGCGACGTCGTCGATGGGCTGGAAGGGCAGCGCCTCGACGGCGCGCGCCTCGGCGCCGAACAGGCCCTTGAGCGGCGTGCCCGGCTCGTGGCGGCCGCTGAGCGCGCCGACCAGCTGCGCTGCGCCGACGAGGAACAGCACGAGGCCGAGCGCCTTGAGCAGCCGCTGCGGCGCGCCGGCGTTGCTCGGCAGCGCGTCGAAGGCGCGCAGGAACACCGCGCTGCCGATCGCGAGCGCGGCCCAGCCCAGCATTACCGCCATCCCCGGCAGGAAGGGCGTGGCCATCCACAGCGCCACGCCGAGCATCACGACGCCGAACGCGGCCTTGACGCCCTTCATCCACGCGCCGGCGCGCGGCAGCACCTCGCCGCCGAAAGCGCCCAGCAGCAAAAGCGGCGTGCCCAGCCCCAGCGCCATCGCGTACAGCGTCGCGCCGCCCAGGAGCGCGTCGCCGGTGCGACCGATGTAGCCGAGCGCCAGCGCCAAGGGCGGCGCGACGCAGGGGCCGACGATGAGCGCCGACAGCACCCCCATCAGGAACACCGTCACGAAACGGCCGCCGGGCAGGCGGTTGGAGCGCTCGGCCAACCTCGTCTGCAGCGCGGACGGCAGTTGCAGGTTGAACAGTCCGAACATGGACAGCGCGAGCGCCACCATCAGCCCGGCGGCGCTCAGCACGACGGCGGGCTGCTGCAGCCAGACGGTCAAGAGGCTGCCGGTGAGGCCGGCGAGCACGCCGACCGCGGTGTAACTGAGCGCCATGCCCTGCACGTAGGCGAAGGCGAGCGCGAGGCCGCGGCGGCGCGTCAGCGCCTGGCCCTGGCCGGCGATCAGCGACGACAGGATGGGCAGCAGCGGGTACATGCAGGCGGTGAAGGCCATGCCGAGGCCGGCGAGCCAGAAGGCGCCGAGCGTGAGCAGCCGGCCGCCGTCGCCGAGGAGGGTGGGCGGGGCGTTGGCGGGCGGCGGCGTCGCGGTGCCGGTGCCGCCGAGCCAGTCGAGCACGCCGCCCTTGCCGCCGACCGTCAGCGTGCTCGTGTACGGCGGGTAGCAGACGCCGACCTCGGCGCAGCCTTGCACCGTCACCGTCAGCGCGAAGCGTTCGGGCGCGCCGGGCGCGAGCGGCAGCACGAACTCGGCCGTCCGGGTGTAGACCACCTGCTTGCCGAAGAAGGGGTCCTGTTTTTCCTTGCCTTCGGGAAAGCGCGGCGCGCCGGCCAGCAGGCCGGGCGGCGCGCTCTCGAAGCGGCTGCGGTCGCGGTACAGGTAGTAGCCGGGGCTGACGCCGACCGTGACCTTCACCGTGTCGCCGTCGCGCACGGCGGTGATCGGGAAGGCCTTTTCGGGCGGCAGCAGCTCGTCGGCGTCGACGGCCGCGCGCGCCGGCGCCGGCAGCAGGCAGGCGAGCGCCAGCAGCAGGGCGAGGCGGCGCGTCAGGATGGAAAGGAGGGCGGTCATGTTGGCTCGAGAGTCGGCGATGCAGGCTTGACCGGCGCGTCGCGGCGAAGTTTCGCGCGCGCGCCGCGCAAATTCTGTCAAACGATCGTTTTAATTTGGTTTATAGTAGCGGCAGGTCGTCAAGGATACCGAAGCGTTCCCGCCATGAACAAACCCCATCTGCACTTCGCCCACGCCAACGGCTTTCCGGCGCCGGTCTACCGCAAGCTGCTCGAGCGGCTGTCCGAGCGCTACGCCGTCGGCTACCTGGAGGCCGTCGGCCACGACAGCCGCTACCCGGTCACCGACTGCTGGCCGCACCTGGTCGACGAGACGTTGCACTACATCGAAAAGAGCTACCCTGAGCCGGTGATCGGCGTCGGCCACTCGCTCGGCGGCCTGCTGGTGCTGTTCGCCGCGCTCAAGCGGCCCGAGCTGTTCAGGTCGCTGGTGATCCTCGATTCGCCGCTGTTCGGTCCGTGGCGCGCGCGCGGCCTGTGGATGGCCAAGCGCTTCGGCATGATAGACAAGGTGACGCCGGCCGCGCAGACGCGCCGCCGCCGCGCCGAGTGGCCGAGCGTCGAGGCGGCACGCGACTACTTCGCGACCCGCCGGCTGTTCGCCGAGCTCGACCCCCAGTGCCTCGCCGACTACGCCGAGTTCGGCACCGTCGATACGGGCGGCGTGCGCCGGCTGCGTTTCGAGCCCGAGGTCGAGTACCGCATCTTCCGCGGCCTGCCGCACAACTACCACCGCTACCGCGGCCGGCTCAAGGTGCCGGCGTCCTACCTGGTCGGCAGCCGCACCCACGTGGTGCGCGAGTCGGACCTCGCCTTCATGCGGCGCCATTTCGGCATGTCGGTGTTCTGCGTCGAGGGCACCCATCTGTTCCCGCTCGAACGACCGCTCGTCACCGCCGAGCGTATCGAGTCGGCGCTGACGGCGATGTCGCCGGTCTGAGGCGCGTCCCGGTGCGGCGAGACGACAAAAAGCGGCCCGCGGGCCGCTTTTTTCGTGGACGCCGGCGCTCAGCGCGCGGTCTTGTCCTGCTCGATCAGCGCGTAGGCCGAGTGGTTGTGGATCGATTCGAAGTTCTCCGACTCGACGACGAAGGCCAGCACGCGCGCGTCGGCGTTCAGGCGGCCGGCGACGTCGCGCACCATGTCCTCGACGAACTTCGGGTTCTCGTAGGCGCGCTCGGTGACGTACTTCTCGTCGGGGCGCTTCAAGAGGCCGTAGAGCTCGCACGAGGCTTCCTGCTCGACCATTTCGATCAGCTCCTCGATCCACACGTGCGACGCGGTGCGCGCGGTGACGGTGACGTGCGAGCGCTGGTTGTGCGCGCCGTACTGCGAGATCTTCTTCGAACACGGGCACAGGCTGGTGACCGGCACCAGCACCTTCATCGTGAAGCGATACTCGCCATCGCTGATCTCGCCGATGTAGGTGACCTGGTAGTCGAGCAGGCTTTGCACGCCCGACACCGGCGCGGTCTTGTTGACGAAGTAGTCGAAGCGCATCTCGATGTAGCCGGACTCGGCCTCGAGACGCTCGACCATCGCGCGCACGATGGATTCGAACGAGGAGACCGAGATTTCCTTCTCCTGCGCGTTCAGGATCTCGACGAAGCGCGACATGTGCGTGCCCTTGAAGTGCGCGGGCAGGTGCACGTACATGTCGAAGGTCGCGATCGAGTGCTGAACGCCGCCTTCGCGCTCGGCCAGGCGGACCGGATGGCGGATCGCCTTGATGCCGACCTTGTTGATCGGGAGGTTGCGGCTGTCGTGCGAGCTTTGCACGTCGGGGATGGTCAGAGCGTTCATGCCGGAAGGGGTCTCCATTGATGACGCACCATTATACCAAGGCTGAATACCCGAGCAAAGCAGTCGGGTTTGCCTGTCGGGGCCGACCCTCAGCCCGCGCCCGGCCAGGCGAGCGAGGCGGCGAGGCCGACGAGCGTCGCGGCGAAGGTCGGCAGGCAGGCGGTCAGCAGCGGCCGCCCGCCGAGGCTGGCGATCAGGCCGAGCTTGAACGCGCTGTTGGACACGACCGCCAGCGCGACGCCGACCCGCAAGACGTCGACCGCGAGCCGGCCGTCGCCGAACAGCGCGTAGAGCGACAACGAGATCGCGTCGACGTCGTTGACGCCGGATAGCAACGCGACCGCGTAGACGCCGGCGTGACCGTAACGTTGGCCGAGCCAGGCGATGAGGAAGCCGACCGCCGCGTACAGCGCCGCGAAACCGAGCGCCATCCTCAGTTCGGTGGGGTTAGCCAGCGCCAGCTCGGGGCGCGCGCCGTTGCCTTTTGCGCCGCGGCGCGGCAGCAGGGTCAGCGTGCCCAGCAGCAGCGCCGGCAGCAAAAGCCCGGCGACGGCGGGCAGCGCGGTCGGCTCGACCAGCGCGGCGAGCAGCGTCAGTCGCGCGAACAGCGTCAGGTTGGCCGAGAGGATGATGCTCGCGGCCAGCGGCAGCGTCTCGGGCCGCTTGCGCGCGGCGCGCGCGTAGACCGCGCTGGTCGCGGTCGACGACACCAGCCCGCCCAGAACGCCGAGCAGCGGGCCGTTGACGCGCTCGCCCATCAGTCGTACCGCGAGGTAGCCGGCGAGGTTGATGCCGACGATCAGCACCACCATCAGCCAGATGCGGTAGGGGTTGAAGGCGAGCGCCGGGCCCATCGCGCGGTCGGGCAAGAGCGGCAGCGCGATGAAGGTCAGCGCGGCGAACTGCAGCAGCGACAAAAGATCGCGCCGGCTGAGCCGGTGCGAAAAGCCGGTCAGCTCGGGCTTGAGGTAGAGCAGGGCGGTGGTGACGATGGCGCCGGCGACGGCGAGTTCGGCGGCGCCGCGCCAGACGAGGGCGCCGAGGCCGTAGGCGATCAGGAGCGCGACGACGGTGGTGGTGCGCGGCTCGGCCGGCGGTTCGGCCGGCGCGCGCGCGAACAGCGCCATCAGCGCGACGGCGGCCAGGCCGACCGGCGTCGCGTAGCCGGCGCCCGGCGCGTCGAGCATCGCGCACAGCGTGCCCAGCAGGCTGGTCAGCGCGAAGGTGCGGATGCCGGCGATGGTCTGCGGTTTGCGCTCGCGCTCGACGCCGATCAACAGGCCGATCGCGAGGCTGGTCAGAAAGGCCGGCAACGCGGCGAACGGGCTGCCGTCGAGGGCGAGCGCGTCCGCCAGCGCTGCCGGGTCCATCAGGACGCCAGGCGCGCGCGGATGCGCGCGAGGATGCCGGGCGCGTCGAGACCGCAGTCGGACAGCATGCCGGCCGGGTCGCCGTGCTCGACGTTCTCGTCGGGCAGGCCGAGCAGCAGCGTCCGGACCGCGATGCCGCGCGCCGACAGCGCCTCCAGACAGGCGCTGCCGGCGCCGCCCATCACGACGTTTTCCTCGACGGTGACGATCAGTTCGTGGCTTTGCGCGAGGCGGGCGACCAGTTCCTCGTCGAGCGGCTTGACGAAGCGCATGTCGACCACGGTGGCGTTCAGTTCTGCGCCCGCGACGAGCGCCGGCGCGACCATGCTGCCGAAGGCGAGGATGGCGACCTTGCTGCCCTCGCGGCGCACGAGGCCGCGGCCGAGCGGCAGTGCGGTCATGGCCTGCTCGGGCACCACCCCCGGGCCGCTGCCGCGCGGGTAGCGCACCGCGGTCGGGCCGTCGATCTTGAACGCGGTGTACAGCATCTGGCGGCACTCGTTCTCGTCTGACGGCGCCATCACGACCATGTTCGGGATGCAGCGCAGGTAGCTGAGGTCGAAGGCGCCGGCGTGGGTCGGGCCGTCGGCGCCGACCAGGCCGGCGCGGTCGATCGCGAACAGCACCGGCAGCTTCTGGATCGCGACGTCGTGGATCAACTGGTCGTAGCCGCGCTGCAGGAAGGTCGAATAGATCGCCACCACCGGCTTCATGCCGTCGCAGGCGAGGCCGGCGGCGAAGGTCACCGCGTGCTGCTCGGCGATGCCGACGTCGAAGTAGCGGTCCGGGTATTCCTTCTCGAAGCGCACCAGGCCCGAACCCTCGCGCATCGCCGGCGTGATGCCGACCAGGCGCCGGTCTTCATGGGCCATGTCGCACAGCCAGTCGGAGAAGATCTGCGTGTAGCTGGGCTTGCCGCCCTTGCCGCCGGCGAGGCCGTTGGCCGGGTCGAACTTCGAGACGCCGTGGTAGGCGACCGGGTCGTTCTCGGCCAACTTGTAGCCCTGGCCCTTCTTGGTCACCACGTGCAGGAACTGCGGGCCCTTGAGCGTGCGGATGTTGGACAGCGTCGTCACCAGCGCGTCGAGGTCGTGGCCGTCGATCGGGCCGATGTAGTTGAAGCCGAATTCCTCGAACAGCGTGCCGGGCGTGAACAGGCCCTTGACATGCTCTTCCATCTTGCTGGCGATCTCGCGCATCGGCGGCACGATGCCGAGCACCTTGTTCGAGCCGGTCTTGACCGCCGAGTAGAAGCGACCGGACAGGATCTTGGCCAGGTAGTTGTTCAGCGCGCCGACGTTGGGCGAGATCGACATGTCGTTGTCGTTGAGAACCACCAGCAGGTCGGTGTCCATCGCGCCGGCGTTGTTCAGCGCCTCGAAGGCCTGGCCGGCGGTCATCGCGCCGTCGCCGATGATGGCGACTGCGTGGCGGCGGATGCCCTGCGCCTTCGCGGCGACCGCCATGCCGAGCGCCGCGCCGATCGAGGTCGACGAATGGCCGACGCCGAAGGTGTCGTACTCGGACTCCTCGCGCTTCGGAAAGCCGGCTAGGCCGCCCTTCTGGCGCATCGTGCCCATGCGACCCTTGCGGCCGGTCAGGATCTTGTGCGGGTAGGTCTGGTGGCCGACGTCCCATACCAGGCGGTCGTCCGGCGTGTTGAACACGTAGTGCAGCGCGACCGTCAGTTCGATGCTGCCGAGGTTGGACGCGAAGTGGCCGCCGGTCTTGCTGACCGATTCGACCAGGAATTCGCGCAGTTCGCGCGCCAGCTGCGGCAGCTGGGCGCGGTCCAGCATGCGCAGGTCGGCGGGGCTGTGGATGGTGTCGAGAAGCGGGGTGGTCATGGGTCGTCAGTCAGAACGAGCGGGCGACGATGTAGTCGGCCAGCGCCTTCAGGCGCTCGGCGCCGGCGCCGAAGCCCGACAGGGCGTCGAAGGCGTCGTCGCGCAGCTCGCGGGCGAATTGTTTGGCCTCGGCGAGCCCCATCAGGCTCACGTAGGTGGGCTTGTTGTTGGCGGCGTCCTTGCCGGCGGTCTTGCCGAGCGTCGCGGTATCGACCTCGACGTCGAGCACGTCGTCGACCACCTGGAACGCCAGGCCGATGCGTTTGGCGAAGTGGTCGAGCCGTTCGGTCTCGGCGTCCGACAGCGGCTGGCCGGCGAGCGCGCCCAGCAGCACCGACGCGCGGATCAGCGCGCCGGTCTTCAGAAGGTGCATGAATTCCAGCTCGGGCAGGCTCAGCTCGCGGCCGACGCTGGCCAGGTCGATCGCCTGGCCGCCGGCCATGCCGGCGTGGCCCGAGGCGTGCGCGAGCGTCTTGACCATCGCCAGCTGCGCGGCGGCGTCGACGCCGGCCAACGGCGTGGCCAACAGGTCGAAGGCGAGCGTCTGCAGCGCGTCGCCGACCAAAAGCGCGGTCGCCTCGTCGTAGGCGACGTGGCAGGTCGGCTTGCCGCGGCGCAGCACGTCGTCGTCCATGCACGGCAGGTCGTCGTGCGCCAGCGAGTAGGCGTGGATCAGCTCGACCGCGGCGGCGACGCGCGCGAGGTTGGCCGCGCTGGCGCCGACCAGCTCGCCGGCGGCGAACACCAGGAGCGGACGCACGCGCTTGCCGCCTTCGAGCACCGCGTAGCGCATCGCCTCGTGAAGGCGCTGCGGCGCGACGGCCGGGTCGGGCAGCAGGCCCGCCAGCGCGGCTTCCATGTCCTGCTGGACGCGGCTCATCCAGCCGACGAAGGCGGTGTCATTGGCCATCTGGCAGCTCCAGCGGTTTGAGTTCGTCGTTTTCGAGGATCTTGAGCTGCTGTTCGGCGTCGGCCAGCTTGCCCTGGCAGAACTTGATCAGCTCGACGCCCTGCTTGTAGGAGGCCAGCGCGGCCTCCAGCGGAATGTCGCCGCTTTCCATGGCCTGGATGATGTCCTCCAGCTGGGCAAGCGCCGCCTCGAAGCTTGCCGGTGACTTTGCCGATTTGGCCATGCTGTTTCCTTGGGAGATCGTATTGCGGGAATCGGCAGGCATTTTAGGCGATTTCGCCCCGCGCCTGCCAGCGCGGGGCGGAGGGGTTTAGCGTTCGGCCTTGGCTTCGTCCAGCGGCGGCTTCGGGTAGAACAGCGAGGCGATCACCGAGATCGCGATCACCGCGAACACCACGCCGAGCGAGATCAGCACCGGGATGTGGAAGACCTTGACGATCAGCATCTTCACGCCGATGAAGGTCAGCACCACCGCCAGACCGTACTTCAGGTAGTGGAAGCGGTCGGCGATGTCGGCCAGCAGGAAGTACATCGCGCGCAGGCCGAGGATGGCGAAGATGTTCGATGTCAGCACGATGAACGGGTCGGTGGTGATGGCGAAGATCGCCGGAATGCTGTCGACGGCGAACACCACGTCGGAGAACTCGATCATCATCAGCACGAGGAACATCGGCGTCGCGTAGCGCACGCCGTCGCGGATCACGAAGAACTTCTCGCCGTGAAACTCGTTCGTCATGCGCAGGTGGCCGCGCAGGAACTTCAGGACCGGGTTGTCGGCGAGGTCGGCCGCCTCGTCCTTCTCCGGCAGCATCATTTTCAGGCCGGTGAACACCAGGAAGGCGCCGAACACGTACAGCACCCACGAGAATTCGCGCACCAGCACCGCGCCGATGCCGACCATGATCGCGCGCAGCACGATGGCGCCGAACACGCCGTACAGCAGCACACGACGCTGGTATTCCGGCGGCACTTTGAAATAGGCGAAAATCATCAGGAACACGAAGATGTTGTCCACCGCCAGCGATTTCTCGATCACGTAGCCGGTGAAGAACTCGAGCGTCTTCTCGTTGGCGATTTCGCGACCGTAGGCCGGGTCGCCGGCCAGCGTCCACCACAGCCAGCCGGCGAAGGCGACCGAGACGCAGACCCACACGATGGACCAGCCGAGCGCTTCCTTCACGCCGACCTTGTGCGAGCCTTTCTTGTTGAGCGCGACGATGTCGATGGCGATCATCGCGAGCACGGCGGCGAAGAAGACGCCGTAGAAAAACGGGGAGCCGATGGACGGCAACGCGGGCTGCATGATGCAGGCTTCTCCTTATTGCGGTTGGGGGAATGCGAAAAAACGAGCCGATCATTATGACGCAACAGAATGTAACCGGGTTCACGCCATGAAAGAAAAAACCATCCTGATCACCGGCTGCTCAAGCGGCATCGGCCTGTCCACCGCCGAGGGCCTCAGGGCCGACGGCTGGCGCGTGTTCGCCAGCGCGCGCAAAGCCGAAGACGTCGCAAGCTTGGCCGAGGCCGGTTTCGAGGCGGTCAGGCTCGACGTCGACGACAGCGACAGCATCGCCGCGGCGCTCGCGGCGGTGTTCGCCGCCACCGGCGGCACGCTCGACGCGCTGTTCAACAACGCGGGCTACGGCCAGCCCGGCGCCGCCGAGGACCTGCCGCGCGACGCGCTGCGCGCGCAGTTCGAGACCAATCTGTTCGGCGCCTGGGAGCTGACGCGCCGCGTGCTGCCGGCGATGCGCGCGCAGGGTCACGGCCGCATCCTGTTCAACAGCTCCATCCTCGGTTTTGCCGCGATGAAATGGCGCGGCGCCTACAACGCGAGCAAGTACGCGATGGAGGGCCTGTGCGATACCCTGCGGCTCGAGCTGGCCGGCAGCGGCATCCACGTGTCGCTGATCGAGCCGGGACCGATAGAGAGCCGTTTCCGCCCGAACGCGCTCGCCAAGTTCCTCGAATACATCGACGTCGAAGCCAGCGTGCACCGCGACAGTTACCGCAAGCAGCTCGCGCGGCTGAAGAAGGAAGGTCACGCCGCGCCGTTCACACTGCCGGCCTCGGCGGTGTGCGACGCCGCGCGCCGCGCGCTGTCCGCCCGCCGCCCGGCGGCGCGCTACCGCGTCACCACGCCGACCAGGGTGTTCTGGTATTTGAAGCGGCTGCTGCCGACGCGCTGGCTGGACGCGCTGCTCGACCGCGCCGCCTGAGCGCGGCCAGGGTTGGCCGAGCGCCGCGAGCGAAGACCTCGGCCAACCTTTTGCTTGCCCGGTGCGATACTGCGTCCATGGCTACCGTCACCTTCCGCTTCTACGAGGAGTTGAACGACTTCCTGCCCGCCGGGCGCCGCAAGCGCGACTTCGAGCAGCCGGTCGCGCGCGGCGAGAGCGTCAAGCACGCGATCGAGGCGCTCGGCGTGCCGCACACCGAGGTCGAGCTGATCCTGGTCGACGGCGAGTCGGTCGACTTTGCCCGCCGCTTGCTGGGCGGCGAGCGCGTCGCCGTCTACCCGATGTTCGAGTCCTTCGACGTCACGCCGCTGCTGCGCCTGCGCGCGCGACCGCTGCGCGCGCCGCGCTTCGTCGCCGACGCCCACCTGGGCGGCCTGGCCGCCAAGCTGCGCATGGCCGGCTTCGACACGCTGTACGACAACCATGTCGGCGACGACGAAATCGCGGCGCTGGCGGTCGCCGGGCGGCGCGTCGTGCTCAGCCGCGACCGCGAACTGCTCAAGCGGCGCGCGATCACGCACGGCTGCTACGTCCACGCGCTGAAACCCGACGCGCAGCTGCGCGAGCTGTTCGCGCGGCTCGACCTGGCGCGGCTCGCGCGGCCGTTCACCCGCTGCATGGTCTGCAACGGCGAATTGCGCGACATCGAGCCCGGCGCGGCGGTCGGCCGGGTGCCGGACGACGTGCGCGCGGGGGCGGCGCGCCTGCTCGAGTGCGCCGCCTGCCGGCGCGTCTACTGGGAGGGCTCGCACTGGCGGCGCATGCGGGCCTTGCTGGACGAGCTCGGTGCGGGCTGAGCCCGCCCGCGCCGATCCGCGGCGCCTCGGGGCGCGGACGCGCGCGGCGCGAGCGTATATAATTGACCCATTTTTCCCCGAAATCAGCCCCTTTCCACGAGCGCATATGGAACTTGCCAAGAGCTTTGAGCCGGGCGACATCGAACGTCGCTGGTACGACCAATGGGAACAAGCCGGCTACTTCAAGCCGAGCATGGACACGACGAAACCCTCGTTCGCCATCCAGCTGCCGCCGCCGAACGTGACCGGCACGCTGCACATGGGTCACGCCTTCAACCAGACCATCATGGACGGCCTGACCCGCTACTACCGGATGAAGGGCGACAACACCGTCTGGATCCCGGGCACCGACCACGCCGGCATCGCGACGCAGATCGTCGTCGAGCGCCAGTTGGCCGAGCAGGGCGTGAGCCGCCACGACCTCGGCCGCGATGCCTTCATCGACAAGGTCTGGGAGTGGAAGAACGTCTCCGGCGGCACCATCACCAGCCAGATGCGCCGCGTCGGCTGCTCGGTCGACTGGAGCCGCGAGTACTTCACGATGGACGAGGCGCGCGCCGAGGTCGTCTCCGAGGTGTTCGTGCGCCTGTACGAGCAGGGCCTGATCTACCGCGGCAAGCGCCTCGTCAACTGGGACCCGAAACTCGGCACCGCCGTGTCCGACCTCGAAGTCGAATCGGTCGAGGAAGACGGCAAGATGTGGCACATCCGCTACCCGGTCGTCGGCAGCGATGACGCGGTCGTGGTCGCCACCACCCGTCCGGAGACGCTGCTGGGCGACGTCGCCGTCGCGGTCAATCCGAACGACGAGCGCTACCAGCACCTGGTCGGCAAACTGGTCGAGCTGCCGCTGACCGGCCGCCAGATCCCGGTGATCGCCGACGACTACGTCGACGCCGCCTTCGGCACCGGCTTCGTCAAGATCACGCCGGCGCACGACTTCAACGACTACCAGGTCGGCAAGCGCCACGACACCGACCTGATCAACGTGATGGCGCTCGACGCGACCATCCTGCCGCGCGCGCAGGTGTTCGGCTTCGACGGCGCCGCCAAGGGTTCGATCGACCTGCCGGCTGCTTACGCCGGCAAGAGCACGGCCGAGGCGCGCAAGGCGCTGGTCGCCGACCTCGAGGCGCAGGGCTACCTCGTCGAGGTCAAGCCGCACAAGCTGATGGTGCCGCGCGGCGACCGCACCGGCTCGGTGATCGAGCCGCTGCTGACCGACCAGTGGTTCGTCGCGATGAGCCGCGTTGCCGACGGCGACGAGACCGGCAAGAGCATCACGCAGAAGGCGATCGACGCGGTCGAATCGGGCCAGGTGCGCTTCATCCCGGAAAACTGGGTCAACACCTATAACCAGTGGATGAACAACATCCAGGACTGGTGCATCAGCCGCCAGCTGTGGTGGGGTCACCAGATCCCGGCCTGGTACGACGAGGACGGCAAGGTCTACGTCGGCCGAAGCCTCGAAGAAGTGCAGGCGAAAGCGCCGGGCAAGACGCTGCGCCGCGACGACGACGTGCTCGACACCTGGTTCAGCTCGGCGCTGGTGCCGTTCAGCACGCTGGGTTGGCCGAACGATACCGCCGAGTTGCGCGCCTTCGTGCCGTCGAGCGTGCTCGTCACCGGCTACGAGATCATCTTCTTCTGGGTCGCCCGGATGATCATGATGACCACCCACTTCCTCGGCAAGGTGCCGTTCCGCGACGTCTACATCCACGGCATCGTGCGCGACCACGAAGGCAAGAAGATGTCGAAGTCCGAGGGTAACGTGATCGACCCGGTGGACCTGATCGACGGCATCGACCTGCAGCGCCTGGTCGAAAAGCGCACCACCGGCCTGCGCCGCCCGGAAAAGGCGCCGCAGATCGCCAAGGCCACCGAAAAGCTGTTCCCGGAAGGCATCCCGGCCTACGGCACCGACGCGCTGCGCTTCACCATGGCCAGCTACGCCAGCCTCGGCCGCTCGGTCAACTTCGACTTCAAGCGCGCCGAAGGCTACCGCAACTTCTGCAACAAGCTGTGGAACGCCACCCGCTTCGTGATGATGAACGTCGAGGGCAAGGACTGCGGCCTCGACGAATCGCTGCCGCTCGACTACTCCTTCGTCGACAAGTGGATCATCGGCCGCCTGCAGCAGGTCGAGGCCGACATCACCAACGCGCTCGACACCTACCGCTTCGACCTCGCCGCGCAGCTGATCTACGAGTTCGTCTGGAACGAATACTGCGACTGGTACGTGGAACTGGCGAAGGTGCAGATGCAGTCCGGCAACGAAGCCCAGCAGCGCGCCACCCGCCGCACGCTGGTGCGCGTGCTCGAAGTCGCGCTGCGCCTGATCCACCCGATCATGCCCTTCATCACCGAAGAGCTGTGGCAGACCGTCGCGCCGCTGGCCGGCGCCAAAAAGACCGACTCGATCATGGTCGCCGCCTGGCCCGTCGCCCAGCCCGAGAAGATCGACCTTGATGCCAACGCGCGCATGGACGCGTTCAAGGACATGGTCAACGCGGTGCGCAACCTGCGCGGCGAAATGGGCCTCGGCCCGGCCGTCAAGGCGCCGCTGTTCGTCGAGGGCTCGGCCAACCTTGAAGTCTTCCTGCCCTACCTGAAGCTGCTGTGCCGCCTGTCCGACGCCACCATCGTCGAGAAGCTGCCGGAAGACGACGCGCCGGTCGCCATCAGCGGCGAAGCGCGCATGATGCTGAAGGTCGAGGTCGACAAGGCCGCCGAAACCGCGCGGCTGACGAAAGAGATCGGCAAGGTCGAGGGCGACCTCGTCAAGCTGACCGCCAAGCTCGAGAAACCCGGCTACGTCGACAAGGCGCCGGCGCACCTGGTCGAACGCGACAAGGCGCAGTTGGCCGAGCTGTCGGACAAGCTCGGGAAGCTGAAAGGGCAGTTGGCCAAGCTCGCCTGATTGTCGCGATCGCCGAACGAAAGGCCGCCGGAGAGGGCGGCCTTTTTTGTCGCGCGGGCGAGTCGATCGCTCGGCGCCTGCCGTGGGAAAAGGGCGCGCCCGGCCGACGCGTCCGGCGGGTGCGGCGCTTCTGTGGCATAATGTCCGCCCCATTCAATCCGCCGAGCCCGTCCGATGTAGCTTCACGCCCCCGTTACCCCTCCGCAGACCCTTCCTTGGGCGTCTTCCGCCCGCATCCTGTTCGACCCATTGCCGCGCGTTTTTGCCGTCGCTCCGCTGCGGCTGCTCTGACCTGCCCCCAGGATTAGGGCCAAGACCTACTTGGTAAAGTCGGTTAAAAATTTCTGCTCCTGCTCCGCTTGTTCCCTCATGCGGAAGCCTGC
>NZ_SLXG01000005.1:0-8772 GCF_004345725.1 Crenobacter luteus
GCTCTTCCGTGAACCGCTTCTTCAAGTCCGTTCTCCTCGTATAAAACGAACTTTACTAAGTTTCAGGTGGCCCTGTTTAGGGGGAGCAGGTCATGGGCACCGAGATGCTGCAGTTCAGCGCCAAGGCGGAAAACAACCCGCTGGCCAAGCGCAAGCTCCACCCCGAAAACCTGTTCTCCGCCGCCATCGAATTCACCCTCGAGATGGAAGACGAGCAGCCCGGCAAGGCGCTGCTCGAGGGCTTCAGCGCCAAGATCAAGGGCATCGTCGCCGGCTTCAAGAAGAGCAGCGACGCCAACTTCACCGAGATCCAGCAGGCTATCGAAGTCATCGCCGAATCTCAGCGCGAGGTGCTCGAGAAATTCGCCGCGCTGCCGCAAGGCCCGGACCTCAAACCGCTGCAGGAACAGGTAAACCAGCTCTCTGCCGACCACGCCAAGCTGGTCAAGACGCTCAGTCAGCAGCCGGACGGCCCCGCCCGCGACCGCACCCCCGGCGGTGCCACCACCATCACCACCGACTGCTGATCGCCCATCGGACAACCACGGAGCCCCACATGCGCAATACGACCCGTCAGCAATACAACAAATACCTGTCCGCCATCGCTCAGCTCAACGGCGTTGATATCGACGCCGTGATCAGCAAATTCTCGGTCGATCCGACCGTGCAGCAGACCCTCGAGTCCAAGGTGCAGGAGTCCAGCGCCTTCCTGAAGGCGGTCAACATCATGGGCGTCACCGAGCAGGAAGGCGAAGCGCTCGGCCTCGGCATCTCCGGCCCGATCGCCGGCACGCAGAACACCGACGACGGCGAACGCCAGACCCGCGATGTGCTTGCGCTCGACGGCACCGGCTACCGCTGCGAACAGACCAACTACGACACCCACGTGAAATACGCCACGCTGGATTCCTGGGCCAAATTCCCCGACTTCCAGACCCGCCTGCGCGACGCGATTGTCCAGCGCATCGCGCTCGACCGGATGATGATCGGCTTCAACGGCGTCAGCCGCGCCGCCACCAGCAACCGCACCGCGAACCCGCTGCTGCAGGATGTCAACATCGGCTGGCTGCAGAAGCTCCGCTCCACCGCTCCGCAGCGCTGGATGAAAGAAGGCGCGACCGCCGGCAAGATCAAGGTCGGCGCCACCGGCGATTACAAGACGCTCGACGCCCTTGTCTACGACGCGGTCAGCAATCTGATCGAGCCGTGGTTCCGAGAGGACACCCAGCTCGTCGCCATCACCGGCCGCCAGCTGATGGCCGACAAGCTGTTCCCGCTGGTGAACACCATCCAGGCGCCGACCGAGCAGAAAGCCGCTCAGGACTTGATCGTCAGCCAGAAGCGCCTGGGCAATCAGCAGGCCGTGCAGGTGCCCTTCTTCCCCGCCAACGCCATCCTCATCACCCGCCTCGACAACCTGTCGATCTACTGGCAGGAGGGCAGCCAGCGCCGCAGCGTGATCGACAACCCGAAGCGCGACCGCATCGAAACCTACCAGTCGAGCAACGACGGTTTCCTGCTCGAGGACTACGGCTGCGCCGCCCTGATCGAGAACATCGAGCTGGAGTAAGCCATGCCGACCCCCGCACAAGCTCACTACCTGCGGGTCTCCGCTGCCCAGGCCTCGGCCGCGGCAGCGGGCGAGGCGCCGCCCGAGAACGCTTCGGCCTACGAACTGATGCTGCTCAAGCTCGCCGAGGACCGCCGCCGCCTGAAGGACATCCAGTCCATGGAAGCCAAGGCCGAGCTCAAGCGCAAGCTGCTGCCCGACTACGCGCCATGGATCGACGGCGTCCTCGGCGCGGGCAAGGGCTCCCAGGACGAAGTGCTGATGACCGTGATGCTGTGGCGCATCGACGCGGGCGACTACGCCGGCGCGCTCGACATCGCCGAGTACGCCATCCCGCACAAGCTCGTCATGCCCGACCGCTACCAGCGCACTACAGCCACCACCGTGGCGGAAGAAATCGCCGACGCGGCAAAGCGCGCCCGCGATGGCAAACAGCCCTTCGACATCGGTGCGCTGCAGCGCTGCCAGGCGCTCACCGAATCGGAAGACATGCACGACCAGGTGCGCGCCAAGTTGTTCAAGGAGATGGGCCTGCTGTACGCGGCCATGGCGGACGACGGGCCGCCTGTCGGGCTCGACCTTGGCCACAAACAAGCGGCTCTCCAGTACCTGCAGCGCGCGATCCAGCTGTACGACAAGGTCGGTGTGAAGAAAGAGATCGATCGCCTCGAGCGCGAGCTGAAGAACAACGCCGCCACCGGCGGCTAACCGAGCGTACCCCGCGCACCAGGGCGGCAGGGGGTGGCGACAGCCTCGTCTGATCAAAGCCCCCTCCACCGCCCCCACCCGGAGCCGACATGCTGATCCAACCCGCAAACCCGCCCGCCGCCGGCAACGCCACTGACGGCAGTCCGATCCATTCGGGCAGCTTCTGGCCGGAGCTCGACCCGGCCACCGCGCGCGGCGCCATGCGCCTCGACGGCACCGCCTCCGCCGAGCGTCTGCGCGGTGCGCTCATCGAGGCGATCGCCGACGTCAACAGCGAGCTGGCCGACTGGCGCCGTAGCCGGCAAGCCGAGGGCTACACGACGTTGGCCGAGGTGCCCGCCGAAGAAGTCGACGGCGCCTCGGTGCTGGTTCAGCGCTGGCAGCGCGCCGTGCAATGCCGGGCGGCAGCCAACCTCACCGAGCGCTACCGCAGCTTCGACAGCACCGCGGCCGGTCACAAGCAGGCCGACGAGCTCGACACCACCGTCGACGACCTTCGCCGCGACAGCCGCTGGGCGGTCAGCGACATCCTCGGCATCGGCCGCACCACCGTCGAGCTGATCTGATGCGCATCACCGCCATGCAGGGCGACACCGTCGACCTGATCTGCGATCGCCACTACGGGCGCACCGCCGGCATCACCGAGGCGGTCTACCAGGCCAACCCCGGCCTCGCCGACATCGGGCCGATCCTGCCGATCGGCACCCCGGTGACCCTGCCCGACCTACCAACCCAACCGGCTGAAACCACCCGCCAGCTGGTCAACCTCTGGGACTGAAAATGGCCGAACCCGCTTCCACCTCCGCCGCATCCGCCGCACTGGCTGGTGCCAGCCTGCTGGCGCTGTTCCCCGGCCTCGATGCCGGCGCCGTGCTCGGTGCCTTCGCCGGCGCCGCCGTGTTCGTCATGTCCAGCAACGAGCTGAGCAACCCCAAGAAATTCGGTTTTCTCTGTCTCGCGATCGTGGCGGGCCTGATCGCAGCCCCGATGGCGGCCGCCTTGCTTGCCACCGTTCTCCCCGACCGCGTCCAGGTATCGGCGGGAGTGGGCGCGCTGATCGCGTCCGCCCTGGTGATCAAGATCCTGATCTGGCTGATCAACAAGGCCGACAACCCGGCCGATCTGCTTTCGGGCCTGAAAGGAGGCGGCAAATGATCGACCTCCAGATCGTCAACGCCGTCCTGTGCGCAGCCTGCTGCCTGCGCCTGATCCTGTTCGCGCGTAGCGGCGGCACCCACCGGCCGTGGGCCAGCGCCCTCGCCTACCTGCTGATCGTCGCCTTCGGCGCCATCGCGTTGCTCGCCCTGTTCGGCCGCGCGCCCGCCATCGGCTGGCCGCAGCTGGTGATCAACATGGTGGTGATCGCCGCCCTGTTCTCGGTCGACGGCAACGTGATCGAGCTGTTCCGGCCGGCCAGCGACAACCGGCAATCCCTCATCCTGCGACTGCTCCGGAGAGAGAAATGGATCTGACCCTCAGAAAAGGCGACCACGGCGCCGCCGTTCAGGAGCTGCAGCGCAAGCTCAACGCGCACGGTGCCAAGCTGCTGGTCGACGGGTGGTATGGCGAGGCCACGGAAACGGCGGTCGCCACCGTACAGCGACGGGCCGGCCTCGTCGTCGACGGTATCGCCGGGCCGAAGACGCAGGAGGTTCTGCGCGGCGAACGGCGCATCGTCAGACTGCGCGAGGCCGACCTGGTCGCCGCCGCCGAACGGCTTGGCGCGCCGCTGGCCAGTATCAAGGCCGTGAACGAGGTCGAGAGCCGCGGCTCCGGCTTTCTGGACGACGGCCGCCCGGTGATCCTGCTCGAGCGCCACGTCGCCTACCGGCAGGCCTCGGCCAAGGGGTTGGATGCCGCAGCCCTGCTGCGCCGCTATCCGAACCTGGTCAATACCGCGCGCGGCGGCTACGTCGGCGGCCCGGCCGAATGGGCTCGCTTCGACAATCTGCGCAGCGTCACTACGCAGGCAATCGCGATCGAGTCCTGCAGCTGGGGGCTGTTCCAGGTGATGGGCTACCACTGGGACACCCTGGGCTACGCCAGCGCCGAAGACTTCCAGCGGGCGATGATGGCCAGCGAGGCGAACCAGCTCGGTGCCTTCGTTCGTTTCATCGAAGCCGCCCCGGCCCTGCTAAAGGCGCTGAAAGCACGACGCTGGGGCGAGTTCGCCCGCCTCTACAACGGCCCCGCCTACAAGGAAAACCTGTACGACGCCAAGCTGGCGGCGGCCTACGCCAAGTACAGCAAGGGAGAAAGGGTAGCGGCATGAGCAGTATCCGCACCAAGCCCATGGAGAAAATCGCACGATGACCGACATCTACGACCGCGCCCAGGAGCTCGAGCAGCGCCAGCGCGAGGAGGCACTCGCCAGACAGGCGGGCCGGCAGCGCGCCGGCGCCGGCCTCAGCCACTGCGAGGACTGCGGCGACGAGATCCCGCAGCAGCGCCGCGAGAAAGTGCCCGGCTGCACCCGCTGCGTGTCCTGCCAGTCCGACGTCGAAAAGGCCTGCCGCCGATGAACAAGCCCGCCCGTTTGCGTGCCGCCCTCGAGGCGGCCTTGCCCTACCTGGTGCAGGATCCCGATCGCCTGGTGATGTTCATCGAAGGAGGGCGAATCTCCACGGGCATGGGGAAACCCTCCTTCGAGTACAAGTACACGCTGACGATCGGCCTCCTCGACTTCAACCTGCACCCCGACAACGTGATGATCCCGGTGCTGCAGTGGATCCGCGCCAACGAGCCCATGCTGCTGCAGAACGCCGATAGCGCGCGCGAGGCGATCACCTTCGACGCCGAGTTCTTCAACCACAACAGCTACGACCTCAAGCTGCAGCTGAAGCTGTCCGAACGCGTCCACGTCACCGGCGATGGCGCCGGCCTCACCGCCACCCACCTCGGCGAGCCCGAGCTCGGCGAGACGTTCTACCTGGAACGACTGCGCGTCTACGCCAACCAGGATCTGGTCTATGACAGCGAGGACGTTTGAGAGCGAGCTCGCCGGTCTGCTGTCCAGCCTGGACGGCAAGAGCCGGCGCCAGCTGGCGCGGGAAATCGCCACGCAACTGCGCCAAAGCCAACAACGGCGCATCGCCTCGCAACTCAACCCTGACGGCACGGCCTTCGCCAAGCGCAAGCCGCAGGTTCGGGACAGGAAAGGCGCGATCCGACGCACCATGTTCCGCAAGCTGCGCACGGCCAAGTACCTGAAGATCGAGACCAGCGACACCGCCGCCGTGGTGGGCTTCATCGGCGCAGTCGAGCGCATCGCCCGCGTCCACCAGTTCGGCCTGCGCGACCGCGTTCAGCCGGGTGGACCCGAAGCGCAATACCCCGCGCGCCAACTGCTCGGCCTCACCGAAGACGAAATCGAGGCCATCCGCGACGCCGTACTGGCCCGCCTCTCCGCCTGATATCGGCTCCCGCTTGTGCCAGCGTCTGGCACTAGGAGCCGCCCACCACCGACCGGCGCGCGCGCGGCACACTCGCCGCATGGACCAACTCGCCGACCTCATCCGCCGCATCGAATCGCTCATCCGCTACGGCACCATCGCCGAAGTGCAGATGACGCCGCCACGCGTGCGCGTGCAATCCGGTGGCCTGACCAGCGACTGGCGACCGTGGTTTGCGCCGCGCGCAGGAACCACCATCGAGTGGGATCCGCCCACCATCGGCGAGCAGTGCATGCTGTTCAGCCCGAGCGGCGACCCCGCTACAGCTGTTGTCCTGGTCGGGCTGTTTTCCGACGCTCACCCGGCGCCATCGAGCAGCCCCGACGAGCATCTGCGCACCTATCCGGACGGCGCGCGCATCCTCTACAACCACGCAACCGGCGCGCTCGAGGCAACCGGAATCAAAACCGCTCTCGTCCAGGCTGCCGAGAAATGCATCGTCGACTGCCCGGAATCCGAGTTCACCGGCAACGTGCTGGTGCGCGGCACGCTGACCTACCTAGGCGGGCTGAACAACGCAGGCATGGGGACCGGTGCCACCATCAGCGGCCCGATCGATCACGACGGCGACTACCAGCACCAAGGCACGTTCAACAACACCGGCAGCGTCGTCAGCAACGGCGTCACGCTGCACACGCACAGCCACCCCGGCGACAGCGGCGGCACCACGGGGGCGCCGCAATGAGCTCGCGCTACATCGGCCTCAACGCTACCACCGGACAGCAGTTGTCCGACCTCGATCATATCCGCCAGAGCATCGGCAAGATCCTGACCACCCCGATCGGCTCCCGCGTCATGCGCCGCGACTTCGGCAGCCTGATTCCCGACCTGATCGACAAGCCGCTCAACGGCAAAACCCGCATGCAGGTGATGGCGGCCAGCGTCATGGCCATCAGCGCCTGGGAGCCGCGCGTCGACCTCGTCAGCGTCATGCTGCAAGGCGGCACCTCACCGTCCGACCTCGCCGTCGACCTCGAGCTCGCCCGACGTGACGGCCCGACCGCCGGCAAGCCCACCAAGCTGACAGTCCCCCTGAAAGCCTGACCATGCCGATCGACCTCACGCAATTGCCGCCCCCGAAACTAGTCGAGGAAATCGACTACGAGACCCTGCTGCAGCAGAGAAAGCAGCGGCTGATCGCAGCCATGCCGGCCGACCTCCGCGACGCGGTGGCCGCCACCCTGGAGCTCGAGAGCGAGCCGCTCACGATTGAGCTGCAGGAAAACGTCTACACCGAGATGATTCTGCGCCAGCGGATCAACGAGGCGGCCAAGGCGTCGATGCTCGCTTACGCGACCGGCTCCGACCTTGACCACCGAGCCGCAGACTACGGCGTCGAGCGGCTGCTGGTTTCGCCAGCCGACCCCGATGCCGTGCCGCCGATCGAAGCGGTGTGGGAAAGCGACGAGCGGCTGCGCCACCGCTGCCAGCTCGCGCTCGAAGGGCTGTCGGTCGCAGGCAGCCGTGGTGCCTACCTGTTCCACACCCTGTCGGCCTCGGCCGACGTACTGCACGCCAGGGTCGTCTCCCCCGAAGATGGGTTGGTGCGAGTCTATCTGCTCGATCGGCGCGGCACTGGCGTACCCGACCAGGCGCTGCTCGACACGGTTCGGGAAGCGCTGTCGGCAGAGACCGTTCGGCCCTTGTGCGACACCGTCGAGGTAGTCCCCGGCCAACCCAACCCCTTCGTCGTCGACGCTGCGCTCGAATTCGAGGACGGCGCAGCCGCAGCGGCTGGCGGCCTGGACGCGGCACGCACCCGGCTGGACACGATGCTGACCGGGCGACTGAAGCTCGGCGGTTCCGTGCCCCGCTCGGCCATCTACGCCGCGCTGCAAACCGCCGGCGTCAGCCGCGTGACGCTGACCAACCCGGTCGCCGATGTCGATTGCAGCGACGGTCAATACCCGCAAGCAACCGCCATAACCCTGAGCTGACGCGATGAGCCGCCAACTGCTGCCGCCCAACCGCACACCACTCGAGGCCGCCCTCGCCGATGCCGGCGCCTTCTCCCTCGACCCGACACCCCTGCGCTGGCTGGCCGACGCCGGCCGCTGCCCGGTCGAGTTCCTGCCGTGGCTCGCCTGGGCGCGCTCGGTCGAGGGCTTCGACGCGGCCGACACCGAGGAAAAACAGCGCGCGCTGATCCGCCAGGCGGTCGACATCCACAAGCGCAAGGGCACCGTCGCCGCCGTGCGTGACATCTTCCGCGCGCTCGGCCTCGGCGAAGTAACGATCGAAACCGGCCGTGCCGGCTACCGCCGCGACGGCACCCGCCGCCGCACCGCATTCAACAAACGCGGCACGCGCGCCGAGGGCTGGGCCGAGTACCGCGTCGTCTGCTACAGCCGCCTGACCGTGCAGCAGGCGGCGATCGCACGCGCCATGTTGGCCGACATCGCGCCGGCACGCTGCCACCTGTTCGAGCTGGACTTCAGACAAGCCGCCCTGACCCGCAACGGCCTCGCCAAGCGCGACGGCAGCTATACGCGCGGCACGACCTAAACCGGAGAAACCCATGGGAAACCTGATTGAAACCGCGACCTGGCCGGCCGGCGTCCCTTACTTCGAGGCCGACGCCATCCTGACCGGCGGCCCGGATTGCCCGGACAACATCCCGATCCAGGCGCTGACCAACCGCACCGCCTTCCTCAAAAAACAGCTCGACGACGCTGTCAGCGGCGCGCTGACCGTGATGTACGCCAACCGGCTCAAAACGGCGCGCGCGATCTCAATGACCGGCGACGGCACCTGGTCGGTGTCGTTCGACGGCAACGGCAACGTCACGGCGGCGATGACGCTGGCCAACACCGGCGTCGCTGCCGGCGCCTACACCAAGGTCACCATCGACGCCAAGGGGCGCGTCACGTCGGCGACCAGCCAGACGGCCGCCGACATCCCGGCGCTCGATTGGGGCAAGATCACCACCGGCAAGCCGACTACCCTGGCCGGCTACGGCATCACCGATGCCAGCGTAGCCAATCTGACCGACACCACCATCACCGCCCCCGCGGCTGGACACCTGCTGCGCTGGAATGGCAG
>NZ_SLXG01000005.1:8866-31191 GCF_004345725.1 Crenobacter luteus
ACCACGCTGGCCGGCTACGGCATCACCGATGCCAGCGTAGCCAATCTGACCGACACCACCATCACCGCCCCCGCGGCTGGACACCTGCTGCGCTGGAACGGTAGCAAGTGGGTGAACGTCACGTTGGTCGCATCTGACATTCCGGCGCTCGACTGGAGCAAGATCGGCAGCGGCAAGCCGACCACCTTGGCCGGCTACGGCATCACCGATGCGGTAGCGCTCGCCGCGTTCACCGCCGCGAACCAATCGCTGGCGGCCAGCGGCTACCAGAAGCTGCCGGGAGGTTTGATTATTCAGTGGGGGCGCGCCGTGTTTACGGATACGTCGACAAGCGTTGGAGCCGTTACATCGAACGTCATCACGTTGCCCGTCACGTTCCCGACGAGGTGCCTTTGGGCAGCAGCGGGCGCCGGTGACGACGACGGGACGGTCGGCAATGAGAGCATCGAACATATCTTCTCCATGGCGGCCACAACGGCGTCCCAACTGACCCTCAAGGCGCTTCGTATCTATGGGAACTCTGGCGGGGGCGACGAGAGATACTCGGTCTATTGGCTTGCGATTGGCTACTAAGGGGGAATGATGAAAACGTATTTCAGCGCAACGACCTTGGGATTTTACGTCTCAGCTATCCACAGCGACCGGCCCGCGGATGCTGTCGAGATTGCGCACGAGGAGTATGTCGCACTACTAGAGGGCCAATCGGCCGGCCAGCTCATCGCAGCCGACGAGCAAGGCCGCCCGACGCTGGCTTCTCCGCCGCCGCCCCCGTTGGCCGAGCGCCGCGCTGCCGCGCTCGCCCGCCTCAACGCCGCCTGCGAAGCCGCGCTCGCCGCACTCAAGGCCGACTGCCCCGAGTCCGAGGTCAGCAGCTGGGCCAAGCAGGAGGCCGAGGCGCGCGCGCTGCAAGCCGACCCGGCCACGCCGACCCCGCTGCTGTCCGCCATCGCCGCCGCGCGCGGCCTGACGGCCGCCGAGCTGGCGGCGCGGGTGCTCGCCAAGTCGGACGCCTACGCCGTCGCCGCCGGCGCGCTGATCGGCCGGCGCCAGGCGCTCGAAGACGCGCTCGCCGCGATCGACCTCGGCGCGCCGGATGCCGAGGCGCGGATTGATGCGATCCGCTGGGATGATCAAGCAGCCCAGGATGGACGCTGATGTCTGTGGTTCAACTGATATTTACCGCTACCCCCGGGCCGATTTCTTGGCTGATTCGTGCTCGCGCCGGCGGGCCGTTCTCGCATGTCGCGCTCGTCGATGGCGAGCACGTCGTCGAGGCGGTCGCCGGCAAGGGCGTCGTGCGCCGCACGTTGGCCGAGGCGCTGGCCGGCGTGAGCCGCTGGGCGCTGATGACGGTGCCGCACGCGTCGCCCGAGGAGGTGCTGGCCGCCGCGCGCAGCCAGCTCGGCCGACCCTACGACTGGTCCGGCATCGCGGGGGTCGGCGTCGATCGCGACTGGCAGGAGCCGGACTCGTGGTTTTGTTCCGAGCTGGTCGCCTGGGCGTTCGAGCAAGCCGGCACGCCGCTGGTGCGCGCCGACGCGGTGTCGCGCGTCACGCCGCAGAACCTGTGGGTGCTGCCGCACCCAGTCACGTTGACGGCCCCCTAAGGCCTGCGACTGGCGACAAGAAAATAGCCGGCCAGGTGTTCCACCACCCGGCCGGCTCCTTCAACCCACTGACCATACCAGTGAGCCAAAGCCATTACACCGAGGCTCACCATGCAAGACATCCGCTGCGGTCGTTGCAACCGCAAGCTGGCCGAAGGCCAGATCATTCGCATCACCATCAAGTGCCCGCGCTGCGGGACCATGAACGCTGTGAGCGCCGCAGCGCCGAACCAGAACGCCCCGGAGCGTCTCTATACAGGCCACAGCCATGCAATCCACTCCCATCATCCCGTGGCTCGCCGACAAGCTGATTCCCCTCTTCCCGCCGCACGAGTGCTACGTCGAGGTGTTCGCCGGCGGCGCCGCGCTCTACTTCCTACGGCCGATGCCGGCTCAGACCGAGGTGCTCAACGACATCAACGGGGATCTCGTGAACCTCTACCGGGTGGTGCAGCACCACCTGGAAGAGTTCGTCCGCCAGTTCAAGTGGGCGATCAGCAGCCGGCAGATCTTCAAGTGGCAGCAGCTCACCGATCCGGCAACCCTCACCGACATCCAGCGCGCGGCCCGCTTCTACTACCTGCAACAGCATGCGTTCGGCGGCAAGATCGATGGGCGGACCTTTGGTACGGCCACGACCGGGCCGGCGATCAACCTGTGCCGCATCGAGGAGAACCTCAGCGCGGCGCACCTGCGCCTGGCCGGCACCTACGTCGAGAACCTGCCCTGGCAAGAGGTAATGCGCCGCTACGACCGCGCGCACACCTTCTTCTACGCCGACCCGCCCTATTGGCAGACCGAGGGCTACGGCGTCGACTTCGGCTTCGAGCAGTACCAGGAGCTGGCCGAGTTCATGCGGACCTGCAAGGGAAAGGTGATGGTGTCGATCAACGATCACCCGGACATCCGGGCGTGCTTCGACGGATTCCACATGGAGAGCCTCGGCATCAAATACGCCGTGGCCAACGTCCACGGAGAGGCTCAGACGAGCCGGGAGCTGGTCATCCAGAACTGGACGCCGGACGTGCTGGGGGGTCTGTTCTAGCGGCCAGCGTGACCTGACCGAGCAGTTGGCCGGCCTCGAACTTGAGGGCGGCCGACACGCTGCTGCAGAAGAAGCTGATGGAGTTGTCTTCGTGTTGCGTGGACAACGACAGGCCTAGCTTGTCCAGGCACTGGCAGAGGTTTTCCAGGGTATCTGTGATTGTGCGGCCGATCAGGGGGTTGAGGACTTGCGCTTGCGAGCGCCCCACCATGCTTTCCAACATCGTAAAAACCATTCAAATAAAATCCAGAAAGCATATTGTGGCGTTTTGTTCAGGACGGCGATATTGGCCTAAAGGTCAATACGCCCCCTTCAGCGCAGCCACCAACGCCGTCCGATTTGCCGTTCCCGTCTTGTCCCTCATGCTCGCGATGTGGGCCTTAACCGTCCGCACGGTGCAGCCCAACTGCTCGGCCAGTTCCAGATTGGTCAGCCCGTCGACCAGCAGCGCCGCCACTTCACGCTCTCGTTGCGTGAACACCGACAGGGTGGCATCGGCCCGTAATTGCGCTGTCGCGGCTTGGCGCAGCATGCCGATTAGCGCGCTGGCGGCCACCTCGATATCGACCCCAGCCAACACATCCGACTTGTCCGCCACCCGCTCCAAAACCATTTGCATATCAATCGCGTCCACCTTCTCCACGATGGCGTGGAGCGTGTTGGCGGACGGGGATGACATGCGGCGACCCTGATTTTTTCTGACGGTAGCCGCTCTAGGTTGTGCCCGCCACTGGCACAACCAAGCCTCACTGCCACGCCTGCGCGCGTGCGGCAGACTCGGCATGCAACTTCACTCCGGAGAACAGCATGTCCACCGATTTCCACCACGGCGTCCGCGTCCTCGAGATCAACGAAGGCACGCGGCCGATCCGCACCGTCTCCACCGCCGTCATCGGCCTGGTGGGGGTCGCGGAGGACGCCGACCCCGCCTTTTTCCCCGAAGACACCCCGGTCCTGATCACCGATGTCGACGCCGCGATCGGCAAGGCCGGCGATTCGGGCACGCTGGCCGCCTCGCTCGACGCCATCGCCGACCAGTCCAAGCCGCTGATCATCGCCGTGCGCGGCAAGAAAGGCGTCGACGAGGCGGCCACCACCAGCAACCTGATCGGCACCACCACCGCCGAAGGCAAGATGACCGGCATGAAGGCGCTGCTGACCGCGCAAGCGCGCTTCGGCATCAAGCCCCGCATCCTGGGCGCGCCGGGGCTGGACAACCTGCCGGTGGCCACCGAGCTCGCCAGCATCGCCAAGAAGCTGCGCGGCTTCGCCTACCTGTCCGCATGGAACAGCAAGACCAAGGAAGAGGCCGCCACCTACCAGGAGAACTTCGGCCAGCGCGAAGCGATGGTGATCTGGCCGGACTTCGTCAACTGGGACACCACCACCAACGCCGAGGTCACCGCCTACGCCACCGCGCGCGCGCTCGGCCTGCGCGCCTACATCGACGAGACCGAAGGCTGGCACAAGACGCTGTCGAACGTGCCGGTCGAGGGCGTCCAGGGCATCAGCCGCGACGTGTTCTGGGATCTGCAGGATCCGGCCACCGACGCGGGCTTCCTCAACGCGGCCAACGTCACCACGTTGATCCGCCGCGACGGCTTCCGCTTCTGGGGCTCGCGTACCTGCTCGGCCGACCCGCTGTTCGCCTTCGAGAACTACACCCGCACCGCGCAGGTGCTGGCGGACACGATGGCCGAAGCCCACTTCTGGGCGGTGGACAAGCCGATGCATCCGACCCTGGTGCGCGACATCGTCGAGGGCATCAACGCCAAGGGCCGCGAGCTCGTCAGCAATGGCTACCTGCTGGGCTTCAACTGCTGGTACGACGAGAACGCCAACACCAAGGACGCGCTCAAGGACGGCAAGCTCTACCTCGACTACGACTACACCCCGGTGCCGCCGCTCGAGAATCTGATGCTGCGCCAGCGCATCACCGACCGTTACCTGGTGGACTTCGCCGCCAGGGTGAACGCCTGATAACCCGTCCCCGCCGGCGGGCGGGGGCAACCGAAAGGAAGCCCGATGGCACTCCCACACACCCTGCGCCTGTTCAACGTGTTCGTGAACGGCGTCAGCTTCGTCGACCAGGCGCTCGAGCTGAAGCTGCCCAAGATCGCGATGAAGACCGAGGAATACAGCGGCGCCGGCATGATCGGCCCGGTCGCGCTACTCAAGGCGATCGAGAAGCTGGAGCTCGAGCACACCTACAACGGCCCGATCGAGGAGATCGTCGCCGACTTCGGCGCCGAGAAGCACGACGCCAGCCTCGTCCGCTTCATGGGCTCGTACTCCGAGGAAGGCAGCGGCACCGATCAGGCGGTCGAGATCGTCGTGCGCGGCCGCCACAACGAGTTCGACCAGAGCGACGCCAAGGCCGCCGAGAACGGCAACTGGAAGGTCAAGACCGACTGCACGTATTACAAGCAGACCGTCAACGGCAAGGTCTGGCTCGAGATCGACGTGGTCAACAAGATCTTCGTCGTCATGGGCGTCGACCGTCTCGCCCAGCACCGCAAGAACATCGGCCTGTGACATCAAGCCAACTTGATACGTTTATCAAGTTGGCGGCCCGCAAACCCTGATTCCACCGTGCAAACCCTCAAGCAAACTTGATAAACGGACCCCGACATGACCACCACCAAAACCATCACCCTCGACACCCCGATCAAGCGCGGCGACGACTCCATCATCACCATCGACCTCCGCAAACCGGCCGCCGGCGAGCTGCGCGGCTGCAACCTGACCGACCTGCTGCAGATGGACGTGGCCGCCCTACAGCGCGTGGTGCCGCGCATTTCCACGCCGGCGCTCACCGAGCAGGAAGTCGCCCGCATGGACCCGGCCGACCTGCTGCAGATGGGCTCCGAGGTAGCCGGTTTTTTGTTGCCGAAAGCCACGAAGCCGGAGGCATTCCAGCCCGAGTAGAAGACGCGATGGCGGACATCGCCACGGTGTTCCACTGGCAGCCGGCGGCGATGGACGCCTTCACCCTGACTGAACTGATGGAGTGGCGCGAGCGCGCCCGGCAACGAAGCGGAGCGGAAGATTGAGCAGCGTGCGTAACCTGAAGCTGGAAGTGATCCTGTCGGCGATCGACAAGGCGACGCGTCCGATCAAGACGGTGATGGGCAGCTCGCAAGGCCTGTCACGGCAGCTCAGGGACACCAAGGACAAGCTGCGCGACCTCAATGCCGCCCAGCAGAAGCTGGACGCGTTCACACACCTCAAGAAGAGCCAGCAGGACGCCGCGGGGGCAATCCAGAAAGCCCAGGATCGCACCCGCGAGCTGGCGCTGCGCCTCAACGAGGCGCGGCAGGCGGCCAAGCCCCTGCAGGAGACCTTCGACGCGGCCCAGACGCGCACCGACCAGTTGCGCGACCGCCAGAAGGCGCTCACCCAGCAGATGCGCGATCAGCAAGGCGAGCTCGGCCGCGCCAACGCCGCCTGGGAAAAGCAGCGAGCCAAGATCGCCGCGCTGAACGCGCAGCTCGCGAAGAACCCCACCGACCAGCTGCGCGCCGAGTACAAGCAGTTGACCGCCGTCCAGGTGGACAACCTCGCCAAGGTGCGCGCCCTCGAGGCGAGCCTCAAGCAGCTGAAGGGTCAGAAGCGCGAGGCTGGCCGCGAGCTGTTCAAGTACCGGGGCGAGCTGCAGCACCTCAAGAGTGCCGCGAAGGAGGCCTCGGCCAACGTCGGCCGGCTGGGAGCCGACTTCAACGCCGCGCGCGATAGCGCCCGCAGGCTCAAGGACCAGCATTCCCGGCAGTCGAGGGAACTCGAGGGGCTGCGCCGCGGGTTGCAGGCCGCCGGCATCAGCACCAAGGACATGGCCAGCGCCCAGACCACGCTACGCGAGCACGTCCGCAGAAGCACCGAATCCATCGACCGCCAGAACGACCGGCTGACGAAGCTCGCCGAACGCCAGAACCGCCAGCGCGCGGCGCGCGGCCAGTACGAGCAGCACCTGGAAAACCGCGACCGCGTCGCCGGCGCCGGTGCAGCGGCTGCCGGCGCCGGCAGCGCCGTGGGCCTGCCGATCGTCAAGATGGTCCGCGACTACAGCCGCTACGAAGACGCCATGCTGGGCGTGGCGCGCCAAGTGGAAGGCGCGCGCGACGCCAACGGTAAGCTGACGGCCACCTACTACCAGATGGGCGACGCCATCAAGGCGATGTCCGAAACCATCCCGATGGCAACGACGCAGATCGCGGCGCTGATCGAGGGCGGCGCGCGCATGGGCATCCAGGGCAAGGACAACCTGCTCGCCTTCGCCCGCACCGCCGCGCTCGCGTCGACCGCGTTCGACCTGCCGGCCGACCAGATCAGCGAAGACCTCGGCAAGATCGCCAACACCTACAAGATCCCGATCAAGAACATCGAGCAGCTCGGCGACGTCATCAACTACATGGACGACAACGCGCAGTCCAAGGGCGCCGACATCATCAACGTGATGCAGCGCATCGCCGGCAGCACCGGCAGCATGAACTTCAAGGAGGCGGCCGCGCTCGGCTCGACCTTCCTGTCGCTGGGCGCCTCGGCCGAGGTCGCCGCCACCGCGACCAAGGCCATGGTGCGCGAGCTGGCGATCGCCGAGAAACAGCCCAAGCGTTTCCAGGCCGGACTGAAAGAGCTGGGCCTGAACGCCAAGCAGATCCAGGCCGAGATGGCCAAGGACAGCACCGGCACGATCTTCAAGGTGCTCGAGGCGGTGAAGAAACTGCCCGAGGCCAAGCGCATGGGCGTCATGGTCGACCTGTTCAGCAAGGAGTACGGCGACGATGCGGCCAAGCTCGCCGACAACCTCGGCGAGTACCGCAAGCAGCTGGCGCTGGTGAACGAGGCCAAGGCCAGGGGCAGCATGGCGCGCGAGGGAGATGCCAAGAACGACACGCTGTCGGCCCAGTGGCAAATGCTGCAGAACAAGCTGTTCAACCAATCCAGCGGACTGGGCAGCACCCTGCGCCAGCCGCTGATCGATATCATGCAAGCGGCGGGCCGGGTCACCGACAAGATCACCGCTTGGACCAAGGCCAACCCGGAGCTGACCGCCACGCTGGTCAAGATCGCCGCCGTGGTCGCGGTGGTGCTAGCCGCGCTTGGCAGCCTGATGCTCGCTTTCGCCGGCTTTGCAGGGCCGATCATCGCCACCCGCTTCCTGGTGAAGTCCTTGGGCATCCAGTTTGGCAGCCTGCTGCCCGAGGCGGCCGGTCTGCGCAAAGCGATGGACAGCATGGCTCCCGCGCTCGGCCGAGTCTCCGCCGGAGCCGGTCAGGCCGCGGTTGCCGTCCGGGCAAAACTGGCCAAGGCCTGGCGGGATGCAGACCCCTCCGCGACCAAGACCTCCATGCTCGACTTCGCCAAAAGCCTGCGCGAACGCATCCCCATGGCTGCAGCACGAGCGAGGCTGAGTCTGGCCCTGCTCTGGGCCGCCACCAAACAGTGGACGATGGGCTTGGGTGGCGCGATCAAGGCCCGGATCATCAGCGCCACGCTGACCATGCGCGGCTACACCGCACAACTGTGGCAGGCCGTCCTGGCGCAGCGCGCGGCGATGGCCAGCAGATGGACGGGATTCAAGCAGTACGCCGGCGCCGCCGGCGCAAAGGGCATGGCTGGCGATGCGGCCAAGGGGGGATGGCGCTTCATCAAGGGCGGCGCAACGGCAGCGATTGGCGGGGCCGCTTCGGCCCTTTCAGGCCTGGCCCGCGCCTTCCTGTTTGTCAGCCGCCTGGCCATGGCCAACCCTATCGGCCTGGCACTGACCGCCGCCGCATTTCTCGTCATCAAGTACTGGGAGCCGATCAAGGCCTGGTTTACCGGCTTCTGGAAAGGGCTCACCGACGGACTGCGTCCACTTTCCGGCATCTTCGGCGCGACGTTCGCCAGCCTGGGAACGGCGCTTGCCCCGCTCAAGCCGGTATGGGATTGGCTGACCGCCGCGCTGGGCAGCGCCTGGAGCTGGCTGACCCAGCTTTTCACGCCGATCAACGCCACCAAGCAAAGCCTCGACGCCGCCAGCGCGAGCGGCAAGAACTTCGGTCAGTTCCTGGCCAACATCATCGTGGTTGCCGGC
Source organism: Crenobacter luteus (assembly GCF_004345725.1). Lineage (GTDB taxonomy): Bacteria > Pseudomonadota > Gammaproteobacteria > Burkholderiales > Chromobacteriaceae > Crenobacter > Crenobacter luteus. The sequence goes on from NZ_SLXG01000005.1 coordinate 17,595, forward strand.
ACGCTGGTCGCCAAGTTCCTGGAATTGCCGGCCAAGTTCGTCGGCATCGGCATGCAGATCATGCAAGGTCTGGTCAGCGGCATCACCAACGGCCTCGCCAGCGTGAAAAGCGCGATCACCGGCGCGGGCGCAAGCACCATCGCCTGGTTCAAGGAAAAGCTCGGCATCCACAGCCCGAGCCGCGTGTTCGCCGAGCTCGGCGGCTTCACCATGGCCGGCCTCGCCCAAGGCCTCGAGGGCGGCCAGGGCGGGCCGCTGGGCGCGGTGATGAGCGTCGCCAAGAAGCTCACCGCCGCCGGAGCCGGCATCGCGCTGGCCAGCGCCACCGGCATGGCCGCTGCGGTGCCGATCGACAACCGGCCGCCGGTCAGCGTGCCGCGCTCCGCGCCGGCGGCGACCGCCCCCATCACCATCACCGTGCAGGCCGCGCCGGGCATGAACGAGCAGTTGCTCGCCCAGCTCGTCGCGCGCGAGGTCGAGCGCCTGCAGCGCCAGACCGCCGCGCGCGGCCGTGGCCGCCTTACCGACAGGGATTGATCATGCTCGGCTTACCCATGATGGCCCTCGGCCTGTTCGTTTTCATGATGGAGACCATCCCCTACCAGCAGCTGCAGCAGCGCATCGGCTGGCGGCTGGCCAGCAACAGCCGGGTGGGCAAGCGGCCGACCTACCAGTTCCTCGGCCCGGACGAGGAATGCATCACCCTGTCGGGCGTGCTGATGCCCGAGCTGACCGGCGGCGACACCGCGCTGGCGCTGCTCAAACTGATGGCCGACCAGGGCAAGGCGTGGCCGCTGATCGAGGGCACCGGCATGATCTACGGCTTCTACGCCGTCGAGAGCATCGACACCGCGCGCGGCGACTTCTTCAGCGACGGCAAGGCGCGGCGCATCGACTTCACCATCACCCTCAAGCGCGTCGACGACACGCTGCTCGACACCCTCGGCGCGGTGACACGCGGCATGATGGAGCTGATCCTATGAGCTTTCAGGATCTGCTCGACCAGGGCGAGACGCTGTACAACCGGGGAGCCGACGCGGTCGGGGAACTGGCCGATACGGTGGCCGACCTCGCCGGCGCCGGCCAGCTGCAACAGCCGGCCTACCGCATCACCCTGAAGGGCAAGGACATCACCGCCAGCTTCGCCGACCGGCTGATGGCGCTCACCCTCTCCGACAACCGCGGCTTCGAGTCGGACGAGCTCGAGATCGTGCTCGACGACAGCGACGGCAAGCTCGACCTACCGCCGCGTGGCGTGGTGCTGGAAGCGGCCATCGGCTGGAAGGGCAAGGCGCTAGTCGACAAGGGGAGCTTCACGGTGGACGAGGTCGAGCACGCCGGCGCGCCGGACACGTTGACCATCCGCGCGCGCGCCACGGATCTGCGCGCCGGCATCGCCACCAAGCGCGAACGCAGCTGGCACAAGACCACCGTGGGCAAGATCGTGGAGGCGGTCGCCAAGGCCAACGGCCTGACCCCGTGCGTATCGGACTGGCTGGCCAAGCGGCCGGTCGACCACATCGACCAGACCAGCGAGTCCGACGCCAATCTGCTCACGAGGTTGGCCGAGCGGCACGACGCGATCGCCACGGTGAAAAGCGGCCGGCTGCTGTTCATCAAGGCCGGAGACGCCGAGAGCGCCACCGGCAAGCCCTTCCCTCTCGTGCGCATCACGCGCGCCAGCGGCGACCGCCACCGCTTCGCCGTGGCCGACCGCAATGCCTACACCGCGGTGAAAGCCTACTGGCACAACCTGGACAAGGCCGAGAAGGGCGAGGTGATCGTCGACGCCAACACCAAGTTCGAGCGGCGCCGGGGCGTCACGAAACGCGGCAAACCGACCAAGCGCAGCCACCTCACCGCGACCCAGGCCAAGGCGACCGAGCCCTCGGCGCAAAACTTCAAGGTGCTGCGCCACATCTACGCCACCGAGGCGACGGCGCTGCAGGCGGCCAAGGCGGCCTGGGAAAAGCTGCAGCGCGGCGTGGCCGAGTTCAGCATCACGCTCGCGCACGGCCGCCCGGAGATCTTCCCTGAGCTACCCGCCAAGGTGGCGGGCTTCAAGCCGGCGATCGACAGCTGCGACTGGCTGATCAGCAAGGCGACGCACTGCATCACGGGCAGCGGCTTCACTACGGCGCTTGAGCTGGAGATGAAGCTGGAGGACGTAAAACAATAACCCCAGAGGTATTGACTTGCGCAACAATGGGGTTATAATAACCCCACATCGTTACACAAGGAGAAGTATGAATAGTCGAGAGTTCATCCGAATGTTGGAGCGTGACGGCTGGTACGAGGTCAACTGCAAAGGTAGCCATCACCAGTTCAAACACCCGACAAAGAAAGGCCGCGTGACAGTAACGCACCCCACCAAAGATTTCGATATCAAGACGTGGAACAGCATGCTGAAACAAGCCGGACTGAAGTAAGAAACCGGCCCCGCAAGGGGCTGGTAACGACTATCCATATTTTCTCGCATTACCCAAGGCAGGAGCCGAAAAATGTTATTTCCTATCGCAATCGAGCCGGGTGACGACACTCACGCATTCGGTGTGGTAGTTCCCGATATCCCTGGCTGCTTCTCTGCTGGCGATACGCTTGATGAAGCACTGCGCAATGCCAAAGAAGCCATCGACTTTCATCTGGAAGGACTGGTGGAGGACGGGGACGATATTCCCGTGGCAAGCAGCGTGCAGACTCACGCCAGCAATCCCGAGTACGCCGGTTTTATCTGGGCTGTCGTGGATATCGATATCTCACAGTACCTTGGCAAGGCGGAGAAGATCAACGTAACCTTGCCGGCCTCGTTGATCACTCGTATTGATCGTTTTGTTTCCACCCACCCCGAGTACAAAACCCGCAGTGGCTTTCTTGCCAGCGCGGCGCTTGAGACCCTAGCCCACGGCTGACTCACTCACTTTTAAAAAAAACCATAAGAGACAAAGACCTGCCGCAACAAAAAAAGCGCCCCCTGAAGGGCGCTTTTTTATTAAGACTCATCGTTTTCTTGTCCAGCTACATTAAGGGTGACAATACCCTCTCTTACAAACCGCTCCAACACTTCCTCTGGAATCAAAAATTTTTCGGAAGCGACGGCTCGGCTCAAGGCCAGAAACCATTCATACTTGCTTGAATACTGTGGATTTTCCTTCGCCATCATATCAACACGATTCGCAGCAGACTTAAGCCAAAGCGAGTTGAAGGGGTTGACAATATTTCTATCTCTAAAATGGAGCACCCCCGCCCCCAATGCGCCATAAGCACATCTTATCTTCCAATAATCATCCGGTACTTCTATGTGATCAGCCAGCACCACAGCAGGAACCTTTACTTCTTTCTCCAAAGTCACCGCTTTCACTAGGGCATCGCTGAGCACAACCAGATTTTTACCAGAACGCCTTTCGTAATACTTGCCGTATGCAATAGCCCCCCTGATCAGGAAATAATGTGACAGTGCCATAAACCAAAGCAATTGCACAGCCTTCACAACTTTAGAGAGTTCGTCACCAACAATCAAAATTGAATCAGAATATATTATTACCTCAATTTCCTCTAACTCAACCGAATCAATACTTTTAACGAACTCATGATAAGCCTCCAGTGTCCCCCTAAAGTCTTTCGTTACCATGCTTGAAAAGCCAAGTATGTCGCAAAATGCGACATACTTGTTCCCGATCTCGCTAGGAAGATAATGACCTTCTGGCGACACACCAATCTCACGAAACATCACATCATCGATATCTTCTTCGTGGATTTGTTTTTCCAACTCCATCATGTGCCCCTAAAATTATCAACTATCAATCAGCTTTGACATGTGATCGTTTCAAATTCCGCCGGATCAATAATTTCTGCACCGTTCTCTAGAGCTTGTGCCAACTTAGCCGGCCCGGCCCTATTCCCCGCAACCAGATAATCCAGATTCTTCGTCACCGACTTGCGCACTACCATGCCTGCATCACGGGCCAGCCCTTCAAGCCGTGCGCGTTCAGCCGCCGATACGCCGGTTATCAACACCTCAAGCTCCGCATCGAAGCTGGAGTCGTCTTGTGCAAAGGTCGCGCCCGGCACATCGTCACGGAACTGCCGCGCCCACTCTTCCGGCCAACAAATCTCCCCCGTTTCCTCCGAGGTGATCTGGCCCACAACACGGTCGAGCCGGAAGGTCCGTACCGCGTTCCTCAACAGGCACACGCCCTCGATGTATTTGCCCTTCACGCCTTGAACCAGCACCTGACGGCTAGAGAAATCGCCATCGGCGTTCTGATAGGAAAAGTGGATGGTGTCCAGGACTCCGCCCCGCTTGCGGCTGCGGGGCTTGGGGGAAGGTGACGTTTTGAGGGGTGGCTTCGGTGTGGCACGCGAAGGTGTCGAAGGAGGCACGGGGACCACCCGTCCACGGTTTGCCACCGCAACGGCGAGATCGAACAGCTCGAAGGCCTCGTCGTTGCTGATCACGCCGTCCAGCCATGCGGCCTTCAGAGCGGCGGCCAGACGCCGGGAAGCTTCGTCGCTGGCGGCGGCCGGATTTTCCTGCAGCCACAGGTGCAGATCGGAAATCTCCTCCACATCCAGCGAGCCGTCTGCGGTCATTTGCCGGCAAAGCTGACGCAACTCTTCCAGCAGGGTGGCGGATGGAGCCGACGACCGCTTCATCTCGGCTTCCCACACGGCCCTTTTCGCTTGCAACTCGGCCAACTCCTTTTCGTGGGCGGCACGACGTTTGGCGACGGTGGAGCGATCGAATGGAGGAGGTGGAGATGGTGGTTGCGACGGTTGAGACGGTTGCGATGGAACGCGAGGAGTTGGCGATGGTGCGATGGCGACGGAGGAGTGCTCGGTCTTAGCATTGGCATAAATGCCTCCGGCCAAAATCAGCGCCAGAGCCCACTGCCACCATGAAGCATCCCCGCTGGCCAGGCCGAAGACGATGCCGGCCACGATGTTGGCGAAGACGAAGCCCACCAGATGCCTTACCGCCGCCCCTTTGCCACGGCTCTCCAGATCGGCGGCCATCGCCTTCCAGCCGTAGTAGAACGTGGCGCAGCCAAGAGCGAATGCGAGAACGTTCCCCATCGTCACCCCTTCGCCGCCGCGTACGCCTGGTAGAACGCCAGCCACGCCGAGCGCAGCTCGTCCGGGCTGTCACGCCAGTACCCCAGCACCATCATCTCGTCGGGCGAGAGCTTGCCGTCTGTTCCTTGACCGGTGACCACGTACAGCACATCGACGCCGTGCTGCGCCCACTGTTGCAAATTTTCCGCTTTGGGTGAGCTGTTGCCCGCCTCGTACGATGAGTAGGTACTGATTCCGACTCCGCCACGCTTCGCCATCTCGGTCTGCGTCCACCCAAAGCGGGTGCGCTCCTGCCACAGACGCTCACCGATTTTCTGATTTTCAGTGTTCATGCTTTACATTTTTCCGATTTCGGAAAATAATCCGTTTGTGCAATCAACAATTACACAATCATACCAGTGACATGAGAACGCCAAAACGACGCGCCCCAACAGGCATGCAATCCGACAAGCCGGTCGCCGTCCGCTTCTCCCCCGAAGAGAAGGACGAGCTCGTCGAGCTGTGCCAACGGGAAGACCGCACGCAGGGCAGCATGGTGCGGATCATCTACCTGATCGGGCTGATGCACTACAAGGCCGCGCGCGGGCTGAAGTAACGATAGCGCGCACCGCATACCCCCAAAACCACCCAACAGGGAGCGATCGCTTTGGAAACCATACGGGGCAGCCTGCAGATGATGTGCCGTGCGATGAACGGCGGCTGGACGGGCATGGCCGAGGCGCTGGGCACCTCGGTCCAGCGGCTGCAGAACCGCATCTACGCCCGCAAGGGACAGGCGGTGTCGGTCAAGACCGCGCTACAGATGCAGGACGCGAGCCAGACCACCTACTTCGCCGAGGCGGTCGCCCGGCACAGCGGCGGCGTGTTCATCCCGGTGCCGCCGATCGGCGACATCGGCGAGGAGGACATCCAGAAAAAGTACCTGCAGTTGCTCGAGCGCTTCGGCGAGCACGCCCGCGAGTACCGCGAGGCGATCGCCGACCGCCAGGTCTGCAAGCGCGAGCGCCGCAAGCTGGAAACCATCGGCGGCGAGATCTGCACGCTGACGGCCGAAATCAACCAGTACACCTTTCACCTTTTCTGCAAGCAGGACTGATTCATGGCCACGAAATGCGCTCACTGCGGCTCTGTCGCCCACACCCGTTCCAGCGAGTATCTGACCGAGATCACGCAGATCGAGTACTTCGCCTGCTCCAACGTGGCCTGCGGCCACACCTTCACCGCGCTGCGCGCGCACCACGAAACGCTGTCGCCGCCGGCGGTCCCGAACCCGCGCGTCAAGCTACCGCAAGCGACGCGCGCCCGGCTGATGGCGGTCCAGATCGCCCTGCGCAAGAAGGCTGACGACAGCCAGCAGGCACTGCCGCTGGACGACTAAACCGCCGCCCCACCCCCAATACGAATGACACCGTCACGGCCTGTTTTCGGCCGTGAGGGGATTGCTTTGCCTACGGAAACGGAAATGGACGCTCAACTCCACCAACAGATACTCGATCGGCTCGACCGGGAGTTCCGCTTCAAGAAGGAGCAGAACGGCTGGCTGCGTCAGGGCGAGTGCCCGAGCTGCGGCAAGAAGGAGCTGTTCGTCAACGCCGATCACCCGTGGGTTGTGCGCTGCGGGCGGCTGAACAAATGCAGCTACGAGGCGCACGCCCGCGATCTCTACAGCGACTTGTTCGAGAGCTGGAGCGAGCGTTTTCCCAAGCAGCCGGAAAACCCCAACGCGACGGCCGACGCCTACCTCGCGCAGGACCGCGGCTTCAGCCTGGAGATGATCAAGGGCTGGTACACCCAGGAGAGCTACTGGAGCCAGGAGCTGCAGATCGGCTCCGCGACGGTGCGCTTTCCCCTGCCCGGCATCGGCTACTGGGAACGCATCATCGACCGCCCGCACCGCTTCGGCCGCCGCAAGGCCACCTTCCGGGGCAACTACGGGGGCACCTGGTGGCAGGCGCCGAACCAGTCCTTCAGCGACGTGGACGAGGTCTGGATCGTCGAGGGCATCTTCAAAGCGATCGGGCTGCTCCACAACGGCATCGTCGCAGTGTCGGCGCTGTCGACCAGCAACTACCCGCACCTCGCGCTGGCCGCCTTGGCCGAGCAGTGCGCCGCCGCCGGCCGCGAACGGCCGCGTCTGGTCTGGGCATTCGACGACGACCCGGCCGGCCGCAAGGCGACGCGCTCGTACGCCAAGCGCGCCCGCGACGAGGGCTGGAAGTGCGATGCCGCGCTGTCACCGGCGCGCGGCAAGAACAAGCGCGACTGGGACGACCTGCACCGGCTGGGCGCGCTGACCGCGAAGGACATCGAGGAGTGCCGCTACCACGGCGCGCTGCTGATCGCCGAGACCGCCAGCGAGAAGGCCTGCCTGATGTACAGCAAGGGCAGCTGGAACACTTTCCCGTTCGACTTCGACAACCGGATGTACTGGTTCAAGCTGGACATGGACGCCTTCGGCGAAGAGATGAAGGCGCTGCGCGAGACCGACCCCGACAAGAGCGACGACGAACTGCGCCCGCTCGCGGTGGCCAAGGCGGGCGGCGTCAACGAGATCGCCAACTGCCTGCCGACGCCGCTCTACTTCCAGTCGAACACGATCACTGACGAGTCCTGGTACTACTTTCGCGTCGACTTCCCGCACGGCGGCCCGGCGGTGAAGAACACCTTCACCGGCGGCCAGCTTTCGAGCGCGAGCGAGTTCAAGAAGCGCCTGCTGTCGATGGCACCGGGCGCGGTGTGGACCGGCAACGCCGCGCAACTGGACCGCCTGCTGTCGCGTTGGACCTACAACATCAAATCGGTCCAGACGATCGACTACATCGGCTACAGCAAGGAGCACGGCTGCTACGTGTGGGGCGACATCGCCATCCAGGGCGGCAAGATCGTGCCGCTGAACGAGGAGGACTTTTTCGACCTGGACAAGCTGTCGATCAAGACCTTGTCGCAGTCGGTGGCGCTGCGCCTGAACACCGACGAAAAGGACTTCGACACCGAGTGGCTGGCCCACCTGTGGCGATGCTTTGGCGCCAAGGGCATCGTGGCGCTGGCCTACTGGTTCGGCAGCCTGTTCGCGGAGCAGATCCGCGAACGCCAGAAGTCCTACCCCTTCCTCGAGATCGTCGGCGAGGCCGGCGCCGGCAAATCGACGCTGATCGAGTTCCTGTGGAAGCTGTGCGGCCGCAGCGACTACGAGGGCTTCGACCCGGCCAAGGCCACCACCGCGGCGCGCGCGCGCAACTTCGCCCAGGTCGCCAACCTGCCGGTGGTGCTGATCGAATCCGACCGCGACAGCGCCGACACCGCCCACGGCCGCCCGGCCAAGAACTTCGACTGGGACGAGCTCAAGACCGCCTACAACGGCCGCAGCGTGCGCTCGCGCGGCATGAAGAACGGCGGCAACGAGACCTACGAACCGCCCTTCCGCGGTGCGATCGTGATCAGCCAGAACGCCACCGTGGCCGCGAGCGACGCGGTGATGCAGCGGATCTGCCACCTCTACTTCGAGCGCGCCGGCCACACCGAGGCTACCAAGGCTGCCGCCGGCCGGCTCGAGACGGCGAGCATGGACAGCCTCTCTGGCTTCCTGGTGCGCGCATGCCGCGCCGAGGAACAGGTCCTGCAGGCGCTGGACACCTACACCCCGCAGCATGAGCAGCACCTGCTGAGCCTGCCCACCGTGCGCCACTTCCGTATCGCCAAAAACCACGCCCAACTGCTGGCGCTGGTCGACGCCCTTCACCACGTCGTACCGCTCACCGAGGAGCAGCACAGCGCCGCCTACCGGCAGATCGAAGCGATGGCCGCCGAGCGCCAGCAGACGATCAACGCCGACCACCCGCTGGTGGCCGAGTTCTGGGAAATCTTCGACTTCCTCGACGGCACCGGCGAGGAGGACGAAGGCCAGCCGATCCTCAACCACAGCCGCGACCCGAACCTGATCGCCATCAACCTCAACCACTTCCTCGAGGTGGCGACCGACCGCAAGCAGAAGGTGCCGCCGCTGGCCGACCTGAAGCGCGTGCTGAAGACCAGCCGCAGCCGGAAGTTCGTAGACATCAAGGCCGTCAACTCGGCCATCCACGCCCATTTCAACGCCAACACCCACGGGCCGAAGAAGCCCAGCACGCTGAAGTGCTGGGTCTTCAACGCCTGATTCCTAGAGCCTCAGAAAGGAGCATGACCATGCAGTTGCCCCACTTCGAACGCCTGATCGCCGCGGCCGACGCCGTGCTCGGGCAAGTCCAGAACGGCGAGCTGTTCTGCCACGGCGAACCGTACATCAGCCGCAACAGCGAGATCCTCGACGAGCTCGAGGCGGCCACGGAGGCCGCGCGATCGAGCGACAGCCACACAAACCCGGCGGTAGGCATCACCGCAAGCTACGTGGGCGTGTGCCAGTTGCTGGCCAGGCTCGCTCATCACTTCGACGACGAATTCGACAAGGAGTGCATCGGCCGCGCGCTGCAGGACTGCGCCCAAACCTTCCCTGACTCGCTCGAGCTGATCGAAACGAGCGGCGGCTGGTCCCTGGAACCCAAGTTCAACCACACCCAACAGGGAGACGCGCAATGAACAGCAGCCAACTCGACCGCCTCGACAGCATCGCCAGCGAGGCCCGCAACGGCATCGGCGACCGCGTCGGCGTGTTGTCCACCGGCGAGCGCTTGTACGTGGCGCTGGCGGCCAACCGCCTGGACCTGATGCCCGACTACACCATCGCGCAAGCCCTCGCTCGCCTGGACGACGGCGACATCGACGAGCTGATCACGCGCTGGCGCTATGCATGAGAACCGCACCAACAACGCCCACTGTCATCGACCTGATCATCGAGGAGTACCGACCATGCTGAACACGACCATCGAAAACCCGCGCGAGATCCGCGCCAAGCTCGGCCTCAACCAGCAAGAGTTCTGGAGCCGCATCGGCGTCACCCAATCCGGCGGCAGCCGCTACGAGAGCGGCCGCAACATGCCCAAGCCGGTGCGCGAGCTGCTGCGCCTGGTACACGTCGAACAGATCGACCTTGCCGCAGTGCGCCGCGAAGACTTCGAGATCACGGCCTACCTGAAGGACACCCACCCTGATCTGTACGAGAGCCTGAGGAAGGCGATGAAGGCCGGCACGGACACTCAAGCTCAAGGGGAGGCAGCATGAACAAGCCATTCGCCAAGCTGTTTGAAACCGACCGTGGGCAGATCCTGGTGAAGATCGACGCCGACGAAGACGGCGCGCCGGAAATCCGTTTCTACGCAGAGCCTACCGGCTTGGGTGTCTGCTCTCTCGCCCTGTCATACGAGGACTTCGACAACGGATGGGATGCAGCAGAGCATGCCTTCGGCAAGGTTGATCAACAAATTGCCATGCAGGCAACTGAGAAGCTGTTTGAGACGGCAAACAAGCTGGCAGGAGGTGAAGCATGACTCCGCGCGACCCAAAGAAGCACCCGAAGGTACTTATCGCTGCACAGTACGAGCCGGGACTTATCCAAGTTAGCCAGAGGAGCACCAATAGAATGGGAGGGCCGCGTGGGTAGCATGTTTCTGTCTGCTGAGGAAATCGCCTCCCTCACCGGCAGGAAGCGCGTGCATCTGCAGCGCGAGTGGCTGATTCAGCGCGGCTGGCTGTTCGAAGAGAACGCCGCCGGCCGCCCTGTAATACTCCGCAGCTATGCCGAATCCCGGCTGTCGGGCCACAAGGCCCGGCCGGCCGGGCCGGTGACTCAGCAACCTAACTTTGCAGCATTGAGACGTTGAAACGATGGGCCGTAACCGAACCAAGAACCGCACTCTGCCGCGCCACATGCACCAGAAAGGCCGCAACTACTACTTCGTGTCGATGGTGGACGGGAAGTTGAAGTGGGTGCCTCTTGGCCAGGATCTGGCCGCCGCCCGCTTGAAGTGGGCCGAACTGGAAAACGTCATCGACACCGAGAGGGAGGCGCCGACTTTTGACGACGCCGCTCTCCGGTACCAGCGTGACGTCCTGCCAGAGAAGTCACCGAAGACCCAGGAGGAATACACCCGTCAGCTAGAAACCCTGCGGAAGGTATTCGGCAAGGTGCCGCTGGACACCATCACCCCACAGTTCGTGCGTCGCTACCTGGACGATCGCGGCGCCAAGGTGGCGGGCAACCGGGAGATCGCCGTGCTGAGTACGGTGTTCAACCATGCCAGGGAATGGGGCTACACCGCAGCAGCCAACCCTTGCGCCGGCGTGCGCCGGCACACCGAAAAGGGCCGGGTGCGCTACATCGAGGACAAGGAGTTGCTGGCGGTAGTCGCCAAGGCCTGCCGCCCGCTGCAAGATGCGATGGAGCTGGCCTACTACACCGGCCAGCGGCCGTCCGACGTGCTCAAGCTGAAGCGAACCGACATCCGCGAGGGCAGCCTGTGGATCCGCCAGTCCAAGACCAAGGCCGCACTGCGCATCGACATCGACGGCCCGCTGCTGGACGTCATCATCCGCGTTACCACGCAGCAGCCTCCGCTACCGCCTGGCGCAGTCCGCACCCTGTACCTGGTGCAGGACGAGAGCGGGCAGCCGTTGAGCTACCGCTCGTTGCACTGGCGCTTCTCCAAGGCCCGTCTCGCCGCCGGCGTGCCCGACTTCCAGTTCCGTGACATCCGGGCCAAGAGCGCAACCGACGTCGAGGAGGTAACAGGCCTTGGGCACGCTCAGCGATTGCTCGGCCACCAGACCAGGACGATGACCGAGCACTACGTCAAAGACCGCATCGGTTACCGCGTCGCCCCCAACAAGAAGGTGCTCTCCGCACCGAAGAAAAGGCGGGGCTAGCGATCTAAAACAAGTACCCGTTACCCTGTGTTTATTGGGGTTTTGCGGGGGTTCAGGCATGTTTTTTTAGAACGGGAAACGCCGTAAAACACTGAATGTGTTGTATTTGCCGCATAACTCGAAATCAGGCGTACGGTTTCCCCGTACCGAGGGTTCGAATCCCTCCCTCTCCGCCAGTCAGCCCAATCAAGCCCTTGAGAAATCGAGGGCTTTTTTGTTTTTCACGCTTCTATCCACAAAGTGGCCGACAATTTCTGAACTGCCTGTCTGGCAGTGAACGCCGAGCTGCCAGGCGACGGTGTCGCCCCACATTTCTGAGCTGCCTATCCGGCAGTGAACGCCCGTTGCAGCTTCGATACCGTCACGGTCAATTTCTGAGCTGCCTATCCGGCAGTGAACATCACGGCAACTGGCTGAACGCGCTGCATGCGTTTTCTGAGCTGCCTATCCGGCAGTGAACGTCGGCACCCTTGGACTGCGCGTTGTCGTCCATTTCTGAGCTGCCTATCCGGCAGTGAACAGCAACCGTCAGAAGATCGCCGCTATGCGCGCTTTCTGAGCTGCCTATCCGGCAGTGAACGGCATCGGCGGCGCGGTCATCGGCTGGTTCAATTTCTGAGCTGCCTATCCGGCAGTGAACTTGCCGCCGGCCTGCTGCGCCCGCGCGAGCGCTTTCTGAGCTGCCTATCCGGCAGTGAACGAAGCACTACGAGCTGTGGGAATGCCGCGGCTTTTCTGAGCTGCCTATCCGGCAGTGAACGGCGAGCGTCTTGGTGCCGATCAGGGCAGGGATTTCTGAGCTGCCTATCCGGCAGTGAACAGAACCTCACCAACCGCCGCCGCGACGAACACTTTCTGAGCTGCCTATCCGGCAGTGAACGGCCTCGCTCAAGTCGGCGGCGTTCAGAAACATTTCTGAGCTGCCTATCCGGCAGTGAACGCCAACAGCACGTCGCAGGCGCCGATCATGTTTTTCTGAGCTGCCTATCCGGCAGTGAACTCGGACAGGCTGTCGCGCGCCGCCTTGGGCAATTTCTGAGCTGCCTATCCGGCAGTGAACCATCTGCTGGTTGGTCAAACCATGCTCGAGCATTTCTGAGCTGCCTATCCGGCAGTGAACGCGGGTCCAGCGGCTGTAGATCGCGGCGGCGTTTTCTGAGCTGCCTATCCGGCAGTGAACGGCGACCGCCTCGACGACGTGCTCGCCATCGATTTCTGAGCTGCCTATCCGGCAGTGAACGATGCAATACAAGCTGCACTTTTTCGCATGGTTTTCTGAGCTGCCTATCCGGCAGTGAACGCAAGTCGGCGGCGGGCTGGTCGAGAGCATGCATTTCTGAGCTGCCTATCCGGCAGTGAACGTCCCAGAAGGTGTTGACCGGCACGGACGGCATTTCTGAGCTGCCTATCCGGCAGTGAACGCGACGAGGAGCTGTAGTCGGCAGATTCAAGCTTTCTGAGCTGCCTATCCGGCAGTGAACTCGGTGGCGACCGTGTAGCCGCCCTCCGAGCCTTTCTGAGCTGCCTATCCGGCAGTGAACTTGATGTCGCCGCCAGAGGGTTTACGGAATTCTTTCTGAGCTGCCTATCCGGCAGTGAACGACATCCATGACGAGAAGTGGCAGCGCGCGATTTTCTGAGCTGCCTATCCGGCAGTGAACTTCCGCGCCGGCGTGATCGCCCACCGCCTCGATTTCTGAGCTGCCTATCCGGCAGTGAACGCGGACCG
>NZ_SLXG01000005.1:31283-133604 GCF_004345725.1 Crenobacter luteus
CGCGATATCCAGCTTTCTGAGCTGCCTATCCGGCAGTGAACATCGGCGATCAGCCGGGCCGTCTCCGGCAGCATTTCTGAGCTGCCTATCCGGCAGTGAACTTCCGCGCCGGCGTGATCGCCCACCGCCTCGATTTCTGAGCTGCCTATCCGGCAGTGAACGCGGACCGCCTCACACCCCCGCGATATCCAGCTTTCTGAGCTGCCTATCCGGCAGTGAACATCGGCGATCAGCCGGGCCGTCTCCGGCAGCATTTCTGAGCTGCCTATCCGGCAGTGAACTACGGCATCACCGACGCGCAACCGGCCGATGCTTTCTGAGCTGCCTATCCGGCAGTGAACCTGCCGCCCGATCAGCGGCGGCAGGCAGGCAATTTCTGAGCTGCCTATCCGGCAGTGAACTGTCGGTGTCGACCCAGGCATGGCCGCCGATCTTTCTGAGCTGCCTATCCGGCAGTGAACGCGCCAGCCGGTGCACGTACTCGACGGCGAGCGTTTCTGAGCTGCCTATCCGGCAGTGAACAAGGGATGGTGGAAATCACCATCCCTACAAGATTTCTGAGCTGCCTATCCGGCAGTGAACTCGAAACGCTGCCGCATCACCGCGCGCTCGCCTTTCTGAGCTGCCTATCCGGCAGTGAACGAGTCCGCCAAGATGGCGGTCGCGGCCAAGGTTTTCTGAGCTGCCTATCCGGCAGTGAACTTGCGCGACTTGCGCTGGCTGCGCTTGCTCCTTTTCTGAGCTGCCTATCCGGCAGTGAACCGATTTGCATCAACCATTGCGGAAATCGCAATTTTCTGAGCTGCCTATCCGGCAGTGAACGAGGCATACACGCCGATGAAGCCCATCGTTGATTTCTGAGCTGCCTATCCGGCAGTGAACCAGTTCCTCGTCGCCGGCCAATAATTTACCAATTTCTGAGCTGCCTATCCGGCAGTGAACGACTACGACCCGTTCGTCGACATGCTGCAGGCTTTCTGAGCTGCCTATCCGGCAGTGAACTCGCGGCGCGCGTCCTGCGCGTGCAGGGTGACTTTCTGAGCTGCCTATCCGGCAGTGAACGCCATGTGCCGCGATTTTCTTGCCCGCTGCCATTTCTGAGCTGCCTATCCGGCAGTGAACGTGCGGCCGGCGTCGTAGAACAGACCGAAGGTTTTCTGAGCTGCCTATCCGGCAGTGAACGGGCCGTGGCGGCGTCGCTTCACCGGCCGGGTTTTCTGAGCTGCCTATCCGGCAGTGAACGCGACCGGCGGCCTGGCCGCCTTCGCGACGGTTTTCTGAGCTGCCTATCCGGCAGTGAACGCGCCGGTGTCGCCGGGGCACGCGCTGCTGCATTTCTGAGCTGCCTATCCGGCAGTGAACTCGCTGAGGCGCATGAAGCAAAAACCACCATTTTTCTGAGCTGCCTATCCGGCAGTGAACTAGAGGTCCTCCGGCTGACCACCTTGTGCAACGAGGCGGTCAGCCATTTTAGCCGTCAAAACCCTTTTCCCGAACCCCCTCCTAAGCTACTGATTTTTAAGAAACAGAAACCCGCAACAAAAAAAGGGGTGCAGCCAACGTTCAAGGTTGGCCCAAGGTGCCGGCTTACCACGCCGGCAGCGTGGCGGTCTGGCTCAGGGCGTAGGCGTTGAACTCGCCGACTGCCGCCTGTGTGGCTGCCTGCTGCGCGATGAACAGCAGAAAGCGTTGGCCGGTGCTCTGGCTCGTCAGCGTCAGGTAAGGCAAGTCCAGCCATTTGGCCTTGTCGTCGGGGATCAGCCGCAGCGCCTCGGCTTCGCTGATGCCCTTGCGCCGCATCAGCCTCTGGCGCTCTTTGGCCGGATTGCTCTTGACCTGTTTGCGCTGCACGCGGACAAGGTTGGCCGCGGCCGGTACCGGCAGGATGTGGCCCAGCGTGACATGGTCGCGCATGCCGGCCAGCCAGTTGGCGGCCATCAATCCATCCAGCGCGGCGGCGCTGCCGTGCAGGCGCAGGGTGTCGCCCAGCGTGGGTGGCACGGTTTTGCCGTTGCCGCTTGGGGCCGCCAGCGCATAGCCGGGAAAGCTCGCACCGATGTCGCGGCGCTGCTGCGCGGCCAGTACGCGGTGCAGCTTGGCGTACAGCGCGTTCAGCAGCACCGGGGCGGCAAAGTCGGCATCCGGCAGCAGGCGGATATCGAGGTAGTGGTCCATCAGCCGGCCTCTCCGAACACGCCGCCGCGAATCAGGGTGGCGATGACGAAGTGCTGCTGCTCCGGCGCGGGGGCGAGGTCTTTCAGCACCCAGTTGTCGAGCAGGGTATAGAAGTCGAGCTTCTGTTTGGGCTGGCGGTAGGCGCGGCCCTGGGTGGTGACGGAGCCGTACGGCTCGATGGCGATGGGGCCGCCCGCCGCCGCGTCTTCGTACCAGGTGTCGATGGTACGCAGCGCGTTGCCGATCTTTTGCGAGTGGATGGCGGCGATGCGCGAGTCGCGCTGCTGCACGAAGTACAGCGTCTTGCTCTTGTCGCCACGGCCACGGTCGAGAATCAGCTCCTGACTCGGGAACACCTCCTGCCCGGCGCCGATGCGCACGTAGGCGGTGATCTGCAGCAGCACGTGCTGGCGGCCGGCGAGGCCGTCTGCGATCAGCGCACCGAGCTCGGCGATATTGCCGCCGGTGGGCATCTCGCGCAGGCTCAGCGCCAGCGCGTCGAAGGTCCAGCCTTGCACCGCCTTGCCGTCCTGCAACTGCTCCACGCGCACCTCCACCTGCTCTGCCCCGACGCGGTTGCGCCACAGGAAGCGGCCATTGGCGAGGTTGGCCGCATAACGGCGCGCCAGCTCGCCAAAGCCGTGCGCCTCGCGGTAGGCGGCGACGGTTTGCAGCAGCTTGGCGCGGTAGCCGGCATTGTTGCAGGCGGATGGCTCGCCCACGCCGGCCAGCACGCGCAGGGTGAAGCGGACCTTCAGGGTGTCGGCATCGTGCGGCAGGGTGGCGACGTCGACGGTTTGCAGATTGGGGTTTTCGATGGCGGCGTCGAGCTTGGCCGGGTCCTGATCCTTGGCTTTCAGGCGGTTGGAGATGGTGCCGCGCACGGATTTTTCGCGCACTTCGACGTGCGGCCAGGCTTCGCTATTGCCGCGCCCGGCCCAATTACCGGCAAAAAACAGCGCGTCGGACGGGTCCAGCTTGCGTTCGAAGGCGAGGACGGAGGCGTTTTCCAGTTTGCTCATGCGATAACTCCCAGGGAGTGGTGTTCGGTCGGGTTGGCGGCTTGATAATCGTTGCGGCAGCGGTAGACGCCGCGCTCTGCGTCGTGCGTCGGGTACCACAATAGTTGGCGGTAGTCGCTGATGCGGTGCGGGCTGAGCCACTCGCCCAGCGAATACAGGCTTTCGACAAAGCGTACCGGCGTGCAGTCGTCACGGGTGCCGACCACGCTGCCGGCGCCGTACAGCGGCGAGAGGGCGCCGTAGCCCACCGGCAGCGGCACGATCCAGCCGCGGCCGCCTGCGCGCCCGTGCTGCCACTCGATGCGGCCCTCGTCGCCAAGCACGGGGCGATGATTGATACGCGATAGGTCCAGCCAGGCGTCCAGCAGCGTGGCGTCGGGCGCCTCCTGGCGCAGGGTGGCCAGATGAGCGTGCAACAGCTCGTCGCGCGCCACCAGCGCGTAGCCGGGCAGCAGATAACGGCGCAGACGGCGGAACTGCTGCGCCCGCACGTCCTCCGATTCGTCGAGCCGGATCAGGCGCGGCTGCAGCCGGCTGTGGCCGGGCAGCACGCTGCCCCCGGCAATGCGCAGCGTTTGCAGCGTGCGGCCAACCTTGTGCGCCAGCCCGTCCAGTTCCTCATCGGTCGCGGCACGGCGCGCCTCGTCCAGTTGCAGACCGAACAGCAGCGACAGCTGCAGGTGGATGCGGCCTTCCTCGACAATGGCGGCGGTTGCGCCATCCTTGCCCACCGGGTTGCGCGTCAGCTTGAAACGCTGCACATAGTCGCCATAGGTCTGCGCCTGGTAGCCGTGGCTGACGATACCGACGGCGACAAAGTGCAGGCCGCACGCCGGCCCGAGCTTGCGCTCCAGCGCCGTCATCAGGCCGGTGAAGTGCGTCGGCCCGGGGTGGCCCCAGCTGTGCGGGCCGCTGATGGCGTTGGCGTTTTGCACGCTCAGCTGCGGGATGTGCAGCAACGCGTCGATGTCGGGCAATTTACGCTGGCTCATATTGCGCCTCCTCGGTGCCGGCTGCAGGCAGCAGGCGGTGGTCCAGCTCGCGCCGCTTGCCGTCCAGATCGGCCTGCCAGGCCAGATCGTGCGCCAGTTCGCGCCGCCAGTAGTCGAACTCGGCCTCGCCCAGCGCCAGCTGGTGCTTGCTCAGCCGCTCCGCGCCCAGGCTGCCGTTGAGCCAGCGCGCAAAGCGCTCGGCCAGTTGGGTCGGCCAGTCCTGCCACTGGAAAGCCTTGTTGAAGTCCTCGTCGTCTTCGGCGCGGGACGGGTCCAGCCAGCACTGTTCTTCCAGCGGCAGGTGGCAGGCGCTATCGGCCGTCCAGCCCCTGGGCAGGCCGTTGCTGAACGCCGCGCCGAACTGCAGCAGCTCGGTGAACAGTTCGTCCAGCCAGGTGTCGCGACGGTTGCGGATATGGACGTTGTTGGCGTCGGGCTTCTGTTTGCCCAGATAGTCGCGCAACTCGCGCAACAGGCGGCGCACTTGCGGCAGGCTGCCGAAGCGCACGAACAGGCTGTCCACGCCGTACAGCGGGCGGGTGGCGCTGCGGTCCCACTGCGGCGGCAGCGAGGCGAGCAGGTAGTTGCTGCCCTTGCGCTCGCTGTTGAGCTGGGAGATGTTCTGCGGCTTGGTGCCGCCCTTTTTCTCCTCGGCCAACTGGGGGTAGTCGTGGTAGCCGTGCGGGTGGTTCACGCCATCGCGCCGTGCCTGCCGCGCCGCCTTGGCCTCGTCGCCGAAGCGGTGCGCCTGGATGCGGCCGTACAACCAGTGCGACAGCGCGCTGGAATTCAATACCGACAGCAGGTGGAAATGGCTGTCGTCGTGCGCGTCGGGCAGGAAGGCATCCGGCGACACCGGCCAGTAGATCTGCTTGGCCAGACCATGACTGGCGGGGCCGCCGGCCGGCTCGGTAATGCTGCAAAACGCCTCGCGCCACTGGGCGGCCTGTTCTGCATCATCGCTGAGCGCCGCCAGCGCATCGGCGTCGCCCGCCTGCAGCAGGGCCAGCAGGCTTTGCCCTGCGTGCTCCAGCTTGAGGAATTTGTAGACATCCAGCGCGGCGGCGTTGCCCACCACGTCGCAGGCAAACTCGGCCAGGCAATGCGTGCCGACCTCCTGTCGCGCCGGCAGGCTGTCCGGCGTGACAAACAGGCTGCTGCCGCGTGCATCGGGGTGGCTGGCTTTCAGCGGATGGGTGACCAGCTGCAGCTGCGACACGCGGCGCGCGGCATCCGCCAGCCACGCCGCCGGCTGGTATTGCGCAGCCAGCGCGTCGCGCTTGGGATCGTCTTCGGCCAGCTTGTCGGCGAGGCGCTTGTTGATGAATTCGGCCACCAAGGCCGCGATGGCTTTGCTGCAGGGGGTGAGTTCGCTCATATCCTCCACCTGTGCATGGCTAGAAAGCCCCGGACTGCACTGGCGGCCCGGAACGACAACTAGAAACGTTATCAGCCGCACCGAACAATGACAAATGAGATGCCAATAAAATAAAGGGACCTTGATCTGGCTTAAGCGCCGACGATCATCCGCGGCGACAAAACCCCAGCGCCGGATGGAACCACCAGCCCTGATGGTTGCCGCTGTCGACGCGTAGCGTGAAGCTGCCGTAACGGCGCGCGCAGTCGGCGTCCGTCATGTCCAGGGCGTCGGCCAGTTTTTCCAGCTCGTCGAGGTAGTCGGCATTGCCCCAGGGGCGGATGCCCTGCCCGGTCATCAGCTCGCCGTCGGCGATGCGGTGCAGCAGCTGGTCGTTTTGCTGCTCGCGCGTCTCGCCGCGCCGCTCACCGTCGAGCAGCCGCTGCAGCGTGACGCCGCCTTCGCCATCGGGCAGCAGCAGCATGTCCCACTCCTCGCCGTGGCTTGGCCGGAACGGCTGCTTTTTCTGCAAGGCGCCGTGCAGCGTGGCGTGCGCCAAAGCCCAGCAGCTGGCGGCGCACAGGCGCAGGCGTGGCGCTTCGCCGCGCCGCGAGGCCGGCTGGTGCGTCCGGTTGAGGTCGGCCTGCAGGCGCGCGTGCTCGAGATCGGCCAGATTGCTGCCGGCCTGCAAATCGGGCCGCGCCAGCAGCCGCGGGCGCGCGTCGGGGTGGCGGTAGTCGTCCTCGGGCAGGATGTCGGCCAGATCGTGCTTGGCTAGCGGGAAATCGCCATTCTCGAAACCGGGGCGGCAGTAGGCGGGCTTGCCGCCCAGCCAGGCGGCGAGGTTGTGCTGCAGGATCAGCAGGTTCTGCGCCGCGTAAGGCGCCGGCCAGTGGCGGCGCACGCGGCCGGCGAGCTGGATCAGCGAGCGCATCGACGACGGCTCGGCGATCGCCCAGTTATAGCAATGGTCTCGGCCAACCTCGCTGACCGGCGAGGACAGCACGATGAACAACTGATCGGACGCGGAGCTGGCGTCCAGCCGGGCGCGGATGTCGGGCAAGGCGAACAGCGCCTGCGCATCGTGGCGGGTGAGCGCGGCGTCGAGCCGCCGCTCGATGGCGGAGCGCAACAAGAGCGGGTATTGCGAGTGGTAGACGCAGAGGTGGATGTGCACGCCGTCCGGCGCGTCTTGCGCGTACAGCGCCCGCGCCAGCGGGTAGATTTTGTCGATATGCGCGAGGCGGATCAGGCCGATGCTGACGCGCTTGCCGCTGTGCGGATCCACATCGTGGTTGGCCGCATGCAGTTGCAGCGCGTGGGTGCGCAGCAGGCTGGCCAAGGGTGCGAACAGGTCTTGTTCATTACGCGGCACGCCGCTCAGCGCCAGCAGGGCCGCCGTGCGGCGCGGCGCCTGCCTGGCCAGCCAGTCGCGACGGGCGCCGGCGAACGCCTGGTGCTGCTGCGCGAAGCTGGCGCTGTCGGCACAGTCGGCGGCATGGCTGCCGTTTTCGTCCACCCACAGGCAGCAGGGGTGCAGCGGCAGGCCGGGCTGGCCGCGATGTTGCTGGTACTGGGCGCGGCCGGCCAGCCACGCATCGAACAGGCACTGCACCAGCGCCGGCGGCAAGGTCGCCGAGGACAGCAACACGCGGCTGCCGAGCAGCCCCGCCCAGTACACGAGGCGGGTCAGCGCCGGCAGGTCTTCCACCGAGAAATCGTCCGGCTCGTCCAGCACCAGGTCGGAACTCATCAGCCGCAGCATCGGCGCGATCTGCCGCCCGCCGCGCGTGCCTTCGGTCGCCGGCGTCAGGTGGTCGATGGTGCAGACCAGCAGCGGTGCGACCAGCAGCTTGTTCAAGCGCGGGTCGTGGCCGAGCTGTTGCAGCAGCGGGTGAACCGGATTGCCCTCGAAGTGGATCGCGGCGTCTTCGTCCAGCAGTCGCTGCGCCGAGGCCGAGCCGCTGGCTTCGGCCTGCGCAGCCTGATGCTCGAACAGCTCGCGGCTGGCCGCGCCGCCGACGCGGATGGCGAGCTGGTCTTCGCCCAGCTTCAGCTTGTCGCGAAAGGCGTGGCCGGTTTGCAAGGTCAGCGTGCGCAGGCCCAACGCAAAGGCGCAGCGAAAGCCGGTGGCAGGGTTAGCCAGCGCGTACATGATGCGCGCGTTGGCCAGCGTCTTGCCGCAGCCGGTGGACGCCATATTGACGATGAAGGCGCCGTGCGCGGCGGCGCGTTCGCGCACGCTGGCGGCCAGATCGTAAGCCTTGTCCTGCCAGGCGAAGCGCGCATCGCCGCTGCGTTTTTGCAGCAGCGGGTGGCGGCCCAGCACCGGCAGGCCGCGCGCCAGCTCCGGCAAGGCGCGCGCGATGATCAGCGCGTGGCGGGCGACGCCGGTCAGGTGCTCGGGCAGCGTCTGGTTGAAGTGGCGGTCGCGGTCGTTCTTCAGCGTATTGGCGAAAGCGATGCGGTCTTTTTGCTCCACCGGCCAGCTTTGCTTGACGGTCTGGCTGGAGAAGTGATGATCGGCCAGCATCAGCGTCAGCCGCGCCAGGTGCAGCGGATAAGGCTGATCCAGCCACAAGGTTGGCCGCAGGCGGCTGGCGAGCTGGCGCGCGATATCGGCCACCCGCTCGCGCCACAGCCTGTCGTCGCACGGCAGGCCGTAGGGGAAGCGCCAGTACGGTTTGGCTTCCTTGACGGTCACGCTGTCGAAGGGCTGGTTCCACTGGCTGTCCAGCGCGGCGAGGCCGATGGCGATCTGCTCGGCGTTCAGGGTCTGGTCGCGGCTCACCGGCAGGCGGTGATGGCTGAGCACCAGCCAGCATACCGCGGCGGCCAACGGTGGCAGCACGCCGTCGGCAAACGGCTTGCTATCGCGGGCCTTGACGTCTTCGCCGTCGCGCAGGCCGGCTTGTTTCAGGCATGTTTCCCAATACGCGGTCGTCATCTGCGCCGGCGCCTGCAAGCGCGCCAGCCAGCCGGCGTCGTCGTCCTGCCCGACAAAGGCCTGGATCAGCCGCAGCGACACCCATTCGTGACGATAAAGGTTGGCCGAGGCCGGGCCGTTGTCGCGCAGCCGCGCCTGAAACGCCGCACACGCCTTGCCCAGATCGTGAAACAGCGCGGCGAGGGTGGCGATGAGGCGGATGTCCTCGCCCGTCAGCCAGTCGTTTTCGTCGCCGGCGCGCAAGATGTCGTTTTCGGTGCGGTTGGTCGGGACCGCGCCGTCGGCATTGAAACGGCGCGCATCGCCGACGATCCACAGCAGCTCGCTGTGGTCGCGCCCGCGCAGCCAGTGGCAGGCGACGGCGGTGTTCTTGCGCGCGGTCTTGCGCAGCAGCTTGCGCAAGGTGTCGAGGCCAGCTTGCGTGATCGGCGTCTGCCACACGCGGTCGCCGCGCCGTTCGGCAAACTGGTCGAGGATGCGGCGCGTCTCGGTCAGCGCCCGTTTGTCGCACTGCGACACCAGCAGGATGTTCATGCCGCCCTTCCCTGCTGCTCGGCGATGGCCTTGAGCTGGTCGATCATGAAATCCAGCGCCTCGCTGCGGGTGAGCTGGCCGATGCACTGCTGGCGGAAGGTCTGCTCGTCGTCGCCGCGCATCGCGCTGACGAAGGCTTGCGGCAGGATGATGGCGTCCTTGACCAGGTCCGCCGTGTCGAAAACCAGCCCGCCGCGCCGCGTCTTGCCGTGCAAAATCGCCAGGCCATGCGGCAGGCCCAGCACCCAGGTGGCGGTCGCACCCAGGCCGTAGGCGAGGTAATTGCCGTGATCGAGAAAGCGGTTGGCCGGGTCGCTGCCGCTGCCGCGCTTGGCGCGGGTGAACTCGCCGTAGCGCGTGGCCTGCGCTGCGAGGCGGAACAGCTGTTTCGATAGCCGCGCCTCCTCGGTGAGCAGGCTTGTGTGGTCGGGCGCGTGCTGGATGGCATGACTGGCGGCAGCCAGCAGCGCGTCAAGCCTGGCCGCCTCCACGTCAAACCCGGCGTCGCTCAGGGGGCGGCTATCGAGCCAGTGGGCGCGGATGCGCGCGAGCCGCGCCTGTTGCAGCTGCCGGGCGGCGGCCAGTCTTTTGTCATCGTCAAACCAGAAGCGCACCCACGCTTGCAGGTATTCGGTCGGACGGTATTCGGACTGCGGCGATTGCCAGGCGATGTCCAGCTCGCGCTCGCCGGCCGTGAACAAGGGCGTGCCACCGCCGCCGCAAAAGCCGACCATCACGCCGGCCTTGGCCAGCTCGCGCATCGCGGCCTGCGTGACCGAGGTGCCGGTGCCCAACAGCAGCGTGGTGGTGTTGGCGATGGGGATGTTCCAGTACAGCGATTGCTTGCCCTGCTCGGTCACGTATTCGACCCGCCCGCCGTTGACCAGCACGCGGCAGTGTTCGAGGTAGTAGAGATTGGCACGCTTGGAATGCAGGATGGTTTTGAGGTCGGACGGCGCGATGTCCCGCATGAAGAGGCTCAAGAATCACGATGAAAGATATCTATTTAGCATCATTTGTTTTGCGCTACAAACCCGTTGCAGCCCGCCCCCAACGCCAGAAGGCCCGCCCAGACCGATCACTTGCGCTCGCCTCGATCCGTCCTGAAACAAAGCGCGGCAAGGCCGGGCGGGCTTTGCCGATTGACGGGCGCTGACGGCGTCCGGTGCGGCAGGGGCCGACCCGACGCCGCGCCCTCATTGCGCGTCGCCGGCGCGCAGCCGCGCGTCGAGCGTCGCGAGGAAGTGGGCCAGCAGCGGCGAGGCGTCGTTTGCGCGCGTGGCGACGCCGAGCGACACATGCGCGCCGGCGTCGGCCAGCGGCAGGTAGCGCACGCCAGCGAGGCGCACGCACTCGAGCGGCGCCGGCAACAGCGCGACGCCGAGGCCGGCGGCGACCAGGCCGATCTGCGTGGTCGCCTCGCGCGCCTCCTGCACGATATGCGGCTCGAAGCCGGCGGCCAGGCACAGCCGGCGCACCAGCCGCCCGAGGCCGGTGCCGGCGTCGCGCGGGTAGGTGATGAAGGGTTCGTCGCGCAGCGCCGCCAGCGACAGCATCGGGGCCTCGGCCAAGGGGTGGCGCGCGTGGATGACGAGCCGCAGCGCGTCGCGGCGGATCTCGCGCACCGCGAGCCCCGGCGGCGGCTCGATCCCGGTGAAGCGCACGAAACCGACGTCGAGCCGCCCGTGCGCGAGCGCGGCGAACTGCTCGGCGGTGAACGATTCGCGCAGCGTCAGCGTCACGTCCGGGTAGTCGTGGCGGTAGTCGTTGAGCACCGCCGGCAGCAGGCTGGTGAACGGCAAGGACGAGGTGAAGCCGACCGACAGCTCGCCGACTTCGCCGCAGGCGGCGCGGCGCGCGTCGCGCGCGGCGGCGTCGGTCGCGGCGAGGATCTGGCGCGCGTGCGCGAGGAAGCGCTCGCCGGCCGGCGTCAGCCTGACGCGGCGTCGGTTGCGCTCGAACAGCAGTACGCCGAGCTCGGCCTCGAGCGCCTGGATCTGCTGGCTCAAGGGCGGCTGGCCGATGTGCAGCCGTTCGGCGGCGCGGGTGAAGTGCAGCTCCTCGGCCACCGCGACGAAGTAACGCAGGTGTCGCAGTTCCATTGATATTTTCAACGTATCACAGGCTAAATAAATATCTATTGGACTGATTATTGGCGGGTTTTTACGCTACGTCCATCGGCACCTTCCGTGCGTCAACCACCCGACCCATCATGCCCAGCGACCCATCCGTCCCGACCTGCGCCTACCCGGCGCTCCCGGCCCCCTCCCCCGCCGCGTCGGCGGCCTGCGCGCCGGCCGCCCGCCACGTCGCCGGCTCCGCCGGCTACCGCCGCACCAGCGCGGCGATGTTCGTCGGCGGCTTCACCACCTTCGCGATGCTGTACGGCCTGCAACCATTGATGCCGCTGTTCTCGGCCGAGTTCGGCGCCAGTCCCGCCGCCGCCAGCGGCGTGGTGTCGGCCGCCACCGGCACGATGGCGGCGATGCTGATCCCGGCCAGCCTCCTGGCCGACCGCTACGGCCGCAAGCCCTTGATGAACGCGGCGCTGTTCGCCGGCGCCGTCCTGATGCTCGCCGCCGCCTTCGCGCACGACTTTGCCGAGCTCGTCTGGCTGCGTGCGCTGATGGGCGTCGCGCTCGCCGGCCTGCCGGCGGTGGCGATGGCCTACCTGGCCGAGGAGATCGACCCGGCCTCGCTCGGCCGCTCGATGGGCCTCTACATCGCCGGCAACGCGCTGGGCGGCATGAGCGGCCGGCTGGCCGCGTCGCTGCTGGCCGATGCGCTGGGCTGGCGCTGGGCGGTCGGTGCGCTCGGCGTCTTCGGCCTCGCCGCCGCGCTCTTGTTCTGGCACAGCCTGCCGGCCTCGCGGCAGTTTCGCGCGCGCCGCGTCCGGCTCGCGGCGCTGGCCGCCGGCGCCCGCGGCCACTTCGCCGACGCCGGCCTGCCGTGGCTGTTCCTGGTCGGCTTCGTGCTGATGGGCTGCATGGTCAGCCTGTACAACTACCTCGGCTACCGGCTCGGCGACGCGCCGTTCTCGCTCAGCCACAGCGCGCAGGGCGCGGTGTTCGGCCTCTACGTGGTCGGCATGGCCGCGTCGGCGTGGGCCGGCCGGCTGGCCGACCGCTGGGGCCGCCGCCACGTGCTGTGGTGGATGGTCGCCGCGATGGCCGCCGGCCTCGCGTTGACCGTCGCGCCGAGCTTGTGGGTGATCGTGGCGGGCGTCGCGCTGTTCACCTTCGGCTTCTTCGGCGCGCACGCGGTCGCCAGCAGCTGGGTCGGCCGCCGCGTGAGCGAGCACCGCGCGCTGGCCTCCGCGCTGTACCTGACCGCCTTCTACCTCGGCGCGAGCACCCTGGGCAGCGCCTCCGGGCTGATGTGGCATGCGGGCGGCTGGTTCGGCGTCGCCGCGCTGCTCGGCGCCGCCCTGCTCGTCTGCCTGGCCGCCGCGCTCAAGCTGCGCACGCTGGCGCCGCTACCGCACGCGCCTCGTTGACGATGGCGTGCCCCACTCCGGGGCACGCCCTGCGCTCTGACCGGTTCGAACGCACCGTTCCGGTGCGTTTTTTTGCACCGCAACACGACAAATGGGCATGCGCTACAGGTACAGTTCATGCTTTTGCATCGCACAAACCAATAACATGTCCAAGCGATCATGAACCGACCGACCCGCAGCATGAACCTGAGCCCGGCCGAGCGCCGCTGGCTGCCGATCTGGGGCAAGACCGGCAAGCTGGCGATGCGCTGGGCCACCTTCCTGAACCGCGACCGCCTGCCGGCGATCGAGAGCACCTTCGACAGCTTCGCGCAGACCCGCGTGCGCGTGCTGACGCAGTGGGCCGAGCAGCAATGGCAGGCGCTCGCAAGCGTCGCCGCTCAGCTCGGCGCGACGGGCTCGGCCAACCTGGCCGACTTCCTCGCCGCGCAGTTGGCCGAGCTGCCCGACGCGACCGAGTTGTTCCTGATCGGCGCCGACGACGCGGTCGAGGCCAGCAGCGCCGGCCGGCGCGGCGCGAAGAGCGCGCCGCCGCGCGCCGCGCTCGACATGGCGCGCCAGGCGCCCTTGCTGCTCGGGCCGCTCAAGGACGCAACCACGCTGGAGCTCGGCCCGCGCTCGTCGCGCTTTCACGACGCGGTGACGCTGCTCTTCCTGCAAGCGACCGGCGACGGACGCGTGCTCGTCGCGCGGGTGCCGAACGACGTGCTCGGCGACCTGATCCAGCGCGAGGCCGGGCACATCTTCCACGAATCGGGCGACAACTACCTGTTCATGGTCTCGCCCGGCTTCGACCCCACGATCGCGCCGGGCACCGCGCTGTCGCGCTCGCGCTTCGAGGACCGCACCTTCTCGGGCGGCGACAACCTCAAGGACGGCGTGCGCACCGCCTTCGGCACGGTGCGCGTGAAGGACCACACCGAGTTCGAACTGGTGTTCACCGACCCGGCGACCGGCCAGTTGCACCCGGGCGTGCGCGAGACGATACGGCACGGCGACAACCTGTTCGTCGCCTACCCCGGCTACGCCGACTACCGCCACGTGCCGGTGATCGGCAAGGGCGTCACCTTCAGCCTGCCCGGCTCGCCGGACCGCTGGGGCATGATGTGCGAGGCCGACCTCGAGGAGGTCTACCGCTACCGCTCGGTCAGCTTCCGGCTGATGCAGGGCTTCTTCGCGGTGCAGGCCGCGCTGTTCGCCGGCGGCGCGGCGCTGGTCGCGTACGCGCCCGGCCCGCTCGCCGCCGCCGGCTACGCCGCCCTCGGCCTCCTGGCCGCGCTGCTCTACCGCCAGGCCTACACGCGCCCGTTGGCGACGCGGCTGCGCGAGGTGTCGTCGCGCGTGCGCAACATCGCCGAAGGCGACGGCAACCTGACGATGCGCATCGACCGCCAGCGGCTGGCCAGCGACGAGACCGGCGTGATGGCGCAGTGGGTCAACAGCCTGATCGACCACCTCGACACCACGCTCGGCCAGGTGATCCGCGTCAGCGCAAGGCTGACCGGCCGCAACCGCCAGATGGCCGAGCACAACGGCGCGACCGAGCGCGCGGCGCAGGCGCTGTCGGCGACGGTCGAGCACAGCCGCGCCGGCCTCGCCGCGCAACTGGCGGCGCTGGACGCGGCCAACCGCGACGCCGAGGCGATCGAGACCGAGATGGACGCGCAACGGGTGGCGGCGAAAACGCAGTTGGCCGAGGTCGGCGCGCGCACGCGCTCGATCCGCGAGACGGTCGGCGCGTCGGCGGCGACCATCGAGCAGCTCGCGCAAAGCACGCGCGACATCGGCCAGGTGGTCGGCCTGATCCAGGAAATCGCCGAGCAGACCAATCTGCTGGCGCTGAACGCGGCGATCGAGGCGGCGCGCGCCGGCGAATCGGGGCGCGGCTTCGCGGTGGTCGCCGACGAGGTGCGCAAGCTGGCCGAGCGCACGCGGATCAACACCGGCGAGATCGACGCGCGCATCCAGGCGATCCAGGCGCAGGCGGCCGGCGCGGTCGGCGCGATGCAGGAAGGCATGACCCACCTCGAGGAGGGGCTGAGGTTGGCCGAGGCGTCGGCCGGCGAGAACCGCGAAACCGAGGCGATCGTCGCCGGGCTGATGGCGACCATCCGCGCGCTGACGCGCGCCAGCCGCGAGCAGGCCGACAAGGCGGCCGGGCTCGACAGCGTCGCCGCCGGCCTCGAGGCGACGCAGCGCGCGCTGTCGGGCAGCGTCGAGCACACCCGCCACACCATCGCCGAGCTGGCGCAGCTGGCCGGCCGCTTCCAGGTCAGCGCCAGGGCCGAGGCGGACGCGCCATGAACGCCGCCGTGACCCCGGCACCGCCCGCCTGCCTGTCGAGCGCCTTCCAGCCCATCGTGTCGCCGGCACACCGCCGCCTGGTCGGCTTCGAGGCGCTGCTGCGCGGCCGCGACCAGCACGGCGCGCCGCTGTCGCCGGCCGCGCTGTTCGCGGCGGCCCCCACGCCGCAGGCCCGGCGCGCGCTCGACCTGGCCGCCTGCCGCCAGCACCTGTCGGCGTTCGCGCGCGCCAGCCCCGCCGGCTGCTGGCTGTTCCTGAACCTGTCGACCGACCTGCTGCTGTCGCCCGACTGCGGCGTCTGCGGCCTCGCCGCGCTGCTCGACGCCTGCGGCGTGCCGCCCGAGCGGCTGGTGATCGAGATCCTCGAAGGCCGCATCGCCGACTTTGCCGCGCTGTCGCGCGCGGTGGCCGGCTTTCAGGCGCTCGGCTGCCGCGTCGCGATCGACGACTTCGGCGCCGACGCCTCGAACGTCGAGCGGCTGTGGCGGCTCGAACCGGACATCGTCAAGCTCGACCGCCGCATCGTGCGCGCGGCCGGCGTCGACGCGGCGGCGCGGCGCGTACTGCCGGCCTTGGTGTCGCTGGTGCACGAGGCCGGCAGCCTCGCGCTGATCGAAGGCGTCGAAACGTTGGCCGAGGCGCGCGTCGCGCTCGACACCGCCGCCGACCTGGTGCAGGGCTTCTACTTCGCCCACCCCGGCCCGCGCGCCGAGACGGCGCGGCCCGACGTGCTCGCGCGTCTGTCACGGGCATGGGATAGCGCGCCGCGCGACGAGGCCGCGCAGCGCGCGCGTCTGGCCCCGCTGCTGCCGGCCTTCCACGCGGCGGTGCGCCGGCTGGCGGGCGGCGCACCGCTGCCCGCCGCCTGCGCCGCGCTGCTGGCCGATCCGGCCGTCGACCGCTGCTACCTGATCGACGCCGCCGGCGTGCAGCAGGGCGCGAGCGTGGTGCGCCACGACCCGCCGGGGCCGCGCGCGCGCTTCAACCCGCTCGAGGAAGCGGCCGGCGCCGACTGGTCGCGCAAGCCCTACTACCGCCGCGCGCTCGCCGCACCCGGCCAGTGGCAGATGAGCCGCCCCTACCCGTCGGTCGGCACCGGTCGGCTGTGCGTGACGCTGTCGCTGGCTTTCGAGACCGACGAGCGCCAGTACGTGTTCTGCTGCGACCTCGACTGGGAGCAGGGCTGAGGCGCCGGCCGGCAAGCCGGCCTTCGCGCCCTGCGGCATCGGAAAAGAAAAAAGGTTGGCCGAGCCAACCTTTTTTGCCGTATCGCCGGTCCGGTTCAGACCGACAGGTAGGACGATTGCTTGAGGCCGCGGCAGAACTCGGCGAAGAAGGCGTTGCGCTCCTCGCTCGACAGTTGCGCCGAGCGCGCCTTCTCCTCGTAGCGGTTGAGGATCTCCTCGGGCGACAGGTGCACGTAGCGCAGCATGTCCTCGATGGTGTCGTGCTCCTCGACGCCGGAGAACTCGAGCCGGCAACCCTCGCGCACGTAGACGTTGACCGAGTCGGTGTCGCCGAACAGGTTGTGCATGTCGCCGAGGATCTCCTGGTAGGCGCCGACCAGGAAGACGCCGATCAGGTACTCGCCGCCGGGTTCGACGTCGTGTACCGGCATGCTGGTCTCGATGCTCTGGCCGTCGACGTAGTGCTTGATCTTGCCGTCCGAGTCGCAGGTCAGGTCCTGCAGCACCGCGCGACGCGTCGGCTGCTCGGCCAGGCGGTGGATCGGCATGATCGGCAGCACCTGGTCGATCGCCCAGGTGTCCGGCAGGCTCTGGAACACCGAGAAATTGCAGAAGTACTTGTCGGCCAGCTTGTCGGTCAGCTCGTCGTAGACCTGGCGCTGGCTGCGCTGCGACGCCTGCAACTGGCTGTGCAGCTTGCGGCACAGCGCGGCGTGCATCTGCTCGGCCAGCGCCTTCTCGGTCAGCGAGATGCGCCCTTCGGCGTATTGCTCGGCGACGTCGGCGACGTAGTGGCTGGCGCGGTAGTAGGTCTCGGTGACCGTTTCGGCGTCGACCGCCTGCGTCAGCTCGAACAGCTTCTTGACCGGCGCCGACAGCTCGTCGGTCGCGTCGAGCTCGGGCAGCGTGTCCGGCAGCCGCTCGACGTCGGTGACGTTCATGATCAGCACCGCGTGGTGCGCGGTCATCGCGCGGCCGGACTCCGACAGAATCCTCGGGTGCGGGATGCTGGCCTCGTCGCAGAACTCGGCCAACATCGACACGATGGTCTGCGCGTACTCGCCCATGTCGTAGTTGATCGAGCTGGCGTTGCGCGAGTGCGTGCCGTCGTAGTCGACGCCGAGGCCGCCGCCGACGTCGACGTGGTCGACCGGCAGGCCAAGCGCGCGCAGTTCGCCGAAGTAGCGGATCGCCTCGCGGAAACCGGCCCGGTAGTCGGCGATGTTGGAAATCTGCGAGCCCATGTGAAAGTGCAGCAGCCGCACGCAGTCGGCCATGCCGGCCTCGTCGAGGCGGCGCGCGACCGACAGAAGCTGCGCGGCCGACAGGCCGAACTTGCCCTTCTCGCCGCCGGTGTCGGCCCATTTGCTCGACGCCAGCGACGACAGCCGCACGCGCACGCCGACCTGCGGGCGCACCTTGAGGCGGTTGGCCTCCTCGATCACCAGCTCGACCTCGGATTCCTTCTCGATCACGATGAACACGTTGTGGCCGAGCTTCTGGCCGATCAGCGCCAGCCGGATGAAGTCGCGGTCCTTGTAGCCGTTGCACACCAGCGTGCCGCCCTTGGGCGCCAAGGCGAGCACCGCCATCAGCTCGGGCTTGGAGCCGGCCTCCAGGCCGATCGACACGTCGCGGGTCGCGATGATGTTCTTCACCACCGCCTCCTGCTGGTTGACCTTGATCGGATAGAGCGCGGTGTAGCGGTTGCCGTAGCCCTGCGCCGCGATCGCGGCGTCGAAGGCGCGGCACAGCCGTGTCACGCGGTCCTGCAGGATGTCGGGGAAGCGCACCAGCAGCGGCAGATCGAGCCCCTTGGCCGAGAAGCGGTGCACCAGGTCGTACAGGTCGACGTCGCAATCGTGATGGACGTTCGGGCGTACGTGCAGGCGGCCGTCGTCGCCCACATTGAAGTAACCGGAACCCCAGTGCCGGATGCCGTACAGGCTCCGGCTGTCAGCCACTGTCCAAGCCATCGCTTTTCCTTTGAGAAACGGGTGCTCCTTAGTGCGCGGCAGGGACAAGGACTGTGCTGGCCTAGGATGTCGGAGCGAAAAAATCGAGCGCGGATTGTAGGAAGCCCACCCCTGCTTGACAAGCATAGTCGGACGATATTTCGGCATGATTTTGCCGCACCGCAGCATCGGCGCGGTTTTTCCCTTCCGGAACAAGCGCTTGCCCTCGCCGGCG
Source organism: Crenobacter luteus (assembly GCF_004345725.1). GTDB lineage: Bacteria > Pseudomonadota > Gammaproteobacteria > Burkholderiales > Chromobacteriaceae > Crenobacter > Crenobacter luteus. Next base: position 49,488 of record NZ_SLXG01000005.1, read on the forward strand.
CGTCGCGATTTTTCGCCGCCGTCGCCGCATGACTGTGGCGAAAAGCACGCGCCTGCGGCAGAAAACAAAAATGCGCCACATACTTTCATTCAGGCGACAAAACCTGTCTAATCGGTTGTTTATTAACGGCATTTTCATGTTCGCGCGTTAAACTGACCGGGTCTTCATCACCCACAGAGGCTCCGCATGTTTACCCTGCCCGACTATCCGACCCGCCGCCAAACCGACATCGCCCCGTCCCTCGCCGCCCCCGCCCGTCCCGCCTCCTCCCCGTTCTTGCTGGGCCGTGCCAGCGCCTACGCGCTGCTGACCGCCTCCTTCGCCCTCGCGCGCGGCCTCGGCCGCCCGGACCGCCCGACGCAGCGCCGCTACTGACCCCATCACCCCCGGGCGTGCAGGCTGCTGCCGGCGCGCCGCTTCGCCTGCCGCTTCGCCTCGGCCGCCGCCGCCGCGACCTCGTGGTGCGACGGAAAGGCACCGGGCACGACCCTGAGCGCGCCGATCGACACGCCGGTCAACGGGAAGAAGGTCGTTTCGCCGCCGCGGCCGGGCAGCTCGAAGCCGCCGGCCGCGCGGTGCTCGGCGGTGAAGAAGTCCGGCACCGCCGCGTCGAAGGCGGCGATCACCCCCTCGAGCCGCTCGCGCCAGTCCGGGCTTTGCAGCAGCACGACGAAATCGTCGCCGCCGACGTGGCCGACGAAGTCGCGCTCCGGGTCGGCGGTCTCGGCCAACAAGCGGCCGAGCAGCTCGATCAGCTCGTCGCCGGCCGCGTAGCCGTACAGGTCGTTGAAAGGCTTGAAATGGTCGAGGTCGACGTAGGCGACCATGAAGGGCTGCTCGGTCTCGATCAGCCGGTCTATCGTCTCGTTGATCGGCACGTTGCCGGGCAGGCCGGTCAGCGGGTTGGCGTAGCGCGCCGCCGAAACCTGCAGCTCGTTGAGCTTGCGCATCAGCTCGTAGCCGGTGCCCATGCCCAGATACTTGCCGTCCTCGGCGAGGATGAAGCCGTCGATCAGGTAGCGCCGCTCGGCGGCGACGACGAGGCCGGACAGCTCGTTGAGCTTGAGGTCGGCCGCGACGATCAAGGGCTGCTTGTCCATCATCAGCCGGCACGGCTTCTTGCCGTACAGCTCGCGGTTGAACGGCCGCGCGAAGCTCTCGAGCAGATGGTGACGACGCAGCAGGCCGACCGGCACCTCGCCCTCGAGCACCGGGATCGCGAACAGCGCCGCGTCGTCGGCGAAGCGCCGGTAGGCCTCGTCGGTCGGCGCGTCGACCGACATCGGCGCGACCTCGACCAGAAGGTCGCGCGCCGCCGGCTGCCGGCGTTGGCCGAGGCGGCCGCGCCCGCCCGGCCAGGCGACGCCGTCGATCGAGGCCTGCAGCTCCAGCGCCGGCACCGGGCTCGGCCGCGCGATCAGGTAGCCCTGGCCGTACTGCACGCCGAGCCGGCGCAGCGTGCGCAATTCGGCGACCGACTCGATGCCCTCGGCGACCAGCCGCGCGCCGGACTTGCGCGCGATGTCGACCAGCGACCTGACGAACTGCTCCTTGAGCGGGTCGTGGTGGATGTTCTGCACGAAGTGCTTGTCGAGCTTGACGAAGTCCGGCCGCAACTCCGACCACAACCTGAGGTTGGAAAAACCCTCGCCGAGGTCGTCGAGCGCGATGTGGAAGCCGCCGTCGCGGTAGTGGTCGGTCGCCTCCTTGAGCGCCTCGTAGGCCGCGTTAGGCTTGGTCTCGGTCAGTTCCATCACGATGCGGTCGGGCGACAGGCCGAGCATCGCGACGAAGGCCAGCGTCTCGCCGCGTCGGTGCTCGGGCGCCAGCAGCGAGTCGGGGCTGATGTTGAGAAAGAGCCGGCCGGGCAGCGCGAGTTCGACGAAACGCTCGACGGTGACGCGCCGGCAGGCGCGGTCGAGCGCCAGCGTCAGGTTGCATTCGGCGGCTCGGCTGAACAGGTTCAGCGGCGAATGCAGGCTGCTGTTGGACGGACCGCGGATCAGCCCCTCGTAGCCGAGGATGCGTCCCGACTCGAGGTCGACGATGGGCTGGAAAACCGGCGACAGGCGGCGCTCGTGGATGATCAGTTCGAGTTCGGTGCAGCGGACGGTCGGTCCGGCGGCGAGGTCGGTCATAAAGGCAAAATCGTCATAAAAAGACGACTCAAGGCAACAAAAACGGATAAGCGACTGTAGATCATGCAGATGACCGTTTTATTGTGCCGCGCGCGCCGCCCCGCCAGATGACGGCTTTTTTGCGCCAGCGGCCGTCCGGACGGCATAAAGCCATCTATGCTGCAAGAAACCACCGCATAAAAGGACATCATCATGCCCTTCGTGAGCGCGGGAACGCATCGCCTGTATTACGAAAGCAGCGGTCACGGCAAGCGGCCGCTGTTGCTGATGAACGGCATCACCATGTCCAGCGTCGCCTGGGCGCTGCTGCTGCCGCAGCTCGAGGCGCACTACCAGGTGATCCGGCTCGACTTCCTCGGCCAGGGCCAGAGCGACAAACCGGCGACCGACGCCTACCTGCTGCCCGAACAGGCCGACCACGCCGCGCACCTGCTCGACGTGCTCGGCTGGGACAAGGTCCACGTGGCCGGCCTCTCCTACGGCGGCATGGTCGCGCAGCACTTCGCGCGCCGCCACCCCGAGCGCGTCGACCACCTGGTGCTCGCCTCGACGCTGGCGTGGTCCGACGACGCCAACAACCAGATCGCCGAGAGCTGGATCGCCGCCAACCAGATCGGCGGGCTCGACCTGCGCTTCGCCGTCAGCCTGCCGTGGCTGTTCTCCAGCCGCTACCTGAGCCAGCACTACGCGCTCTTGCCGGAACTGAAGATCATGGCAGGGCTGGCCGACTGGCCGTCGGTGATCCGGTTGATCAACGGCGTCAAGCTGCACGACGCACGCACCTGGCTGGACGCGCTCGCGATGCCGACCCTCGTCGTCGTCGGCGACGAGGATCGTCTCACACCGCCCTACCAGGCCGAGCTGCTGGTACGCGGCATCCCCGGCGCGAAGCTCCTGCGGCTGCCGTCGACCGGCCACGCGCTACACCTGGAGGCGCCCGACGCCTTCGCGCGCGCGATCGAGGACTTCTGCCCGGCAGACTGAAGGGCTTGGCCGGGAAGTCGCTTTCGGCCAAGATATGCCATCGACACCACCGTAGGGGGCCCGCATGGACGAAGTCCGCCTGTCGGTCGACGCCAGAGGCGTCGCGACCGTTACCCTGAATCGCCCCGAACTGCACAACGCGCTCGACGGCGAAACCGTCGACCTGCTGACCGCGACCTTCGAAACGCTGGCCGAGGACGACTCGGTACGCATCGTCGTACTGACCGGCAGCGGCATCAGCTTCTCGGCCGGCCACGACCACGCGTGGATGCGCCGCCAGCTCGAGCACGACGACGAGGCGCGACGCCGCCACGCACTCGGCCAGGCGCGGCTGCTCGCCACCCTCGATGCGCTGCCGCTGCCGACCGTCGCGCGCGTGCAGGGCTCGGCCTTCGGCCTCGGCGCCGGCCTGGTGGCGTGCTGCGACGTCGCGGTCGCGGCCTCGGAGGCGCTGTTCAGCTTTTCCGACGTCCGCCTCGGCCAACTGCCGGCCGTCGTCGCTCCCCACGTGATCCGCGCGATCGGCGAGCGTGCCGCCCGGCGCTACTTCGTGACCGGCGAGCGTTTCAACGCCGGCAAGGCCAAACGGCTCGGCCTGATCCACCAGGACGTCGAAGCCGACGAACTCGACGCCGCGGTCCGCTGCCTGATCGAACAACTGCTGCTGAACGGCCCGCAGGCGATGCGCGAGACCAAGGCGCTGGTGCGCGACCTCATGGCGCAGGCGCCCGGCGAGGCGCGCGAACGCTTCGCCGTCGAATGCGCCGTCCGCGTCGGCGCCGGCGACGAGGGGCGCGAGGGGCTGCGTGCCTTTCTCGAACAGCGCAAACCCCGCTGGAGCGCCGGCTGAAGCTCGCGCCGGCGCGCAACGCTTCACAAACACGCCATCCGCGTTCAAAAGCGCGGCATGGCGTGTTTTCCTTGGCGGCCACGCCGCTAGAATCGTGACATCCCGATGACGACGCGACCGCCATGACCCGACCCGACTTCAGCCTCCTCGCCGCCACCCTCGCCGCCGAGACGCCCGACCCGCAACCGTGGACGCTGCCCGGCGGCGCCACCGCGCGCTGGCTCGACGTCGGCGCGCTGCTGATCGAACCGACCGGCGCGCCGCACGCCGACCTGTTGCTGTCGGCCGGCATCCACGGCAACGAGACCGCACCGGTCGAGGTGGTCGAAGCCATCCTCGCCGACCTATTCGCCGGCCGGCTCGCGCCGGCGCTGCGGCTGATGGTGCTGCTGGGCAACCCCGCCGCGCTGCTGGCCGGCGAGCGCTACCTCGACTACGACCTGAACCGGCTGTTCGACGGCGCGCACGCGCGCCACGCCGGCACGCGCGAGGCGTCGCGCGCGGCCCAGCTCGAGGCGCTCGCCGCCGGCTTCTTCGCCGACGCCGGCGCAAGGCGCCTGCACTACGACCTGCACACCGCGATCCGCGGCTCGGTGTTCGAGAAGTTCGCGATCTGCCCCTACCTCGACGGTCGCGCCGCGCCCGCCGAACAGCTGGCCTGGCTGGAGGCCGCCGGCGTCGAGGCGGTGCTCTTGCACAGCGCCCCCGCCGCGACCTTCACCTACTGCACCAGCCACCGGCACGGCGCCGACGCGTTCACGCTGGAGCTGGGCAAGGCGCGCCCCTTCGGCCACAACGAGCTGGCACGCTTTTCCGGCATCGACCGCGCGCTGCGCGCGCTGATCGCCGGCGGCGACGTCGACCGGCACGCCACCCCGCGTACCTTGCGCGGCTTCCGCGCCAAGTTCGACATCGTCAAGCACAGCGACGGCTTCCGGCTGCACCTGGCCGACGCGGTGGAGAATTTCACCGCGCTGCCCGACGGCATGCTGATCGCCGAGGACGGCGAGGTCCGCTACGTCGCGCGCGGCGGCGAGGAGCGCATCCTGTTCCCCAACCCGCGGGTCAAGAACGGCCTGCGCGCCGGCATCGTCGTCGAGCCGGTCGCGCTCGCCTGAGCCCCGCGCGAACGCAGCAAAAAACCCGGCAAAGCCGGGTTTTTTCGTCGCTTCGGTCGCGTCAGATGTAGTTGAACAGGCTCAGCTGCGAGACCTGCTGGTAGGTCTTCTGCGACGCCTGCAGCGCGTTCAGCGTCATCTGGAAGTCGCTGATCGCCTTCGGGATGTCCAGATCCTGCAGGTTGCTGATCTGCGCCGCGTACTGCACGTTGATGTCCTCGCCGACCGACTGCAGCGATTCGGCCTCCTTCATCCGCGCGCCGATCTTCGCCTCGGTCCTGAGCAGCTGCTCGAGGCCGGTGTCGAAGGCGTCGAGCACCATCGCCAGGCTGTCGTCGTAGCTCGGGTAGACGGCGGAGGCGGCGTCGCCCTCGACCTGCACCCGCTGCGCGCTGAGGATCTCGTCGAGCCGGCGCATGCCCTGCAAAAGCTCGCTGCCCGGCGTGGTCGCGTTCGGGTCGGCCACCGCCGGCGGCACCGGCGCGGGTACCGGAACGGGGCTGGCGCTCGTCACGCCGAAGATCGCCCCTCCCGGGTCGGTGATCGACAGGTCGCGGCCGGTCGAGACCTGGACGTCGACCTGGCCGTAGTCGCCGTTGTACCTGATATCGATGCCGTTGTTGACGACGAGGTCGAAGGGCTTGCTCTGCGTCCGGGTGCCGGCGAACAGATAGTCGCCGTTCGCGTCGGTGGTGTTGGCCAGGCCGACCAGTTCCTTGACCTGCTCGCGGAACTCGGTCTGCAGGATGCGCCGGTCCTCGGGGGTCAGCGCGCCGTTGCCGGCCTGCACCGCCAGCGTCTTCATGTTCTGGATCACCTCGGACGCCTTGCGCAGCGTCGCCTCGGGGACGGCCAGCCGCGTGCCGACGTTCTTTGCGTTCTCGAGGAACTGGGTGTTGCGCGACTGCGCCTGCATGATGTTGACGACCTGCGACGAGGCGACCGGGTCGTCCGACGGCCGCACCACGCGCTTGAGCGTGGAGAGCTGTTCCTGCAGCCGCACGAGCTGGCCCTGCTGCCTTTGCAGGCCGAAGGTGCCGGTAAGGAATTGGGTGTTGGAACTGACGCGCATCGACTGTTTCTCCGCTTAGCGATCAACCGCCCAGCTGCAGCAGGTCGGAAAAGATTTTCTCGGCGATCTGGATCACCTTGCTCGAAGCCTGGTAGGCCTGTTGGAAGCGGATCAGGTTGGCGGCCTCCTCGTCGAGGTTCACGCCCGAGAACGATTCGCGCGCCAGCTGGACCTCCTTGAGCGTCGTCGCCTGGCTCTGGGCGGCCACCTTGGCGACGTTGGCCGAGCTGCCGACGAAACTGACCATCTGCCCGTAAAAGCTCTGGAAGTTGGTGTTGGGGGCGAGGTTGCCGGCCGGGACGAAGTCGCTGTTGCTGCTCGGCGTGTTCACCACCGTGTTCTGGTTCTGGATCTTGGCCAGCGCCAGGATGTTGGCGTTGTCCGACGGCGCGGCGTCGGCCGAGGCCGGACCGGTGCCGCGGGTACGGATCTGGAGCACCTCGAAGTCCTTGGGCGAACCCTCGAGCTTGAACTCGACCGTCACGCCGTTGTTGTCGGTCAGGCGGAAGCCGCCGGCGATGTCCCTGGACGCGGTGACGACGAAGGGCGCCGGCGCGCTGAAGGTCTGCGCCGCCGCGTCGTAGGTCAGATCGACGCCGGCCGGGTAGGCGGTCGCGAAATCGACCAGCGGCGCCGGCCGCGCGCCGGCCTCCTGCCACACCGACGACACGAAGGCGAGGCTGGGCGTGTCGGGCGCCGGCGCCGGCGGCGAAACGACGCCCGCCGACGTCGCCTTCAGCGAGGAGCCGACGGCGAGCTTGGCCGGGTCGTCGAGCCGGACCGCGAACGAGCCGGTCGCCTCGCGCAGCTGCTTGAGCTGCAGATAGGTCGGCGCGTTGTCGATGGCGACCAGCGGCGACGGCGGCGCGGCGCCGTCCAGATAGGGATTCAGGTCGTTGAAAAGCTGCGCCGAACCGGGCTGGTTGTCGAGGTCGCGACCGAGCGCGTGCTGGCGGTTCATCGTGTCGGCGATCGAGATCGACAGCCGGCCGAGGTCGGCCTGCACGCGGTTGAGCGTGCCCGAGCGGTAATTGAGCAGCGCGCCGAGCTGGCCGCCGTCGAGCATGCTCTCCGGGATGCGTACCTCGCCGCCACCGTAGCCGTAGGCCACGTCCAGCTGCTCGGGGTCGTCGGCGTTGGGCACCGCGACCAGCTTGTTGGCCGAGGTCCCGGTCACCAGCCCCTGGCCGTTGCCGATGAACACGCTGTAGCTGCCGTCCGGCTGCAGCATCACGTCGGTCTTTACCAGCTTGTTCAATTCGGCGACCAGCTGGTCGCGCTGGTCGAGCAGGTCGTTCGGCACCCGGGCGCTGCCCTGGTTCAACGCGAGAATGCGCTGGTTGACGCTGGCGATCTGCTCCGAGTAGGCGTTGATGTTCTCGGTGACGCTCTGGATCTGGCCGTTGACGCTGCGGCGGATGTCCTCGAAGCGGCCGTGCAAAGACTGGATGCGGCCGGCGAGGCTTTGCGCCAGGTTGATCACGTCCTGCCGCGCGGGAATCGACTTGGGGTTGGCCGAGAGGGTCTGCAGGCCGCGGAAGAAATCCTGCACCGTCGGCGACAGGCCGGCGGTCTGGTCGGCGACGATGTTGTCGATCTGCGCCAGGAAGCTCTCCTGGGTGCCGTAGTAGCTGTCGAGCGAGATCGCGCCGTTGAGCTGTCTTTCGAGATAGCGGTCGTAGACGCGCGATACCTGGGTGGTGTCGACGCCGCGGCCGACGAAGCCGTAGCCTTCGAAGAACGGCGTGCGCGCCGTCTGACTGTTCGTCTGCCGGTGGTAGCCTGCGGTATTGACGTTGCTGATGTTGTGGCTGGTCGTTTCCAGCGAGGCGCGCGCGGCGTTGAGGCCGCTGATGCCGATTCCGAAAATTCCGCTACCCATAACCCTCTCTCCTGAATGCCTTTATCGGCCGCCCCGGCGAAAACTTGAGGCCGGATTCGCCGCCGGCTCAGCTGCCGCGGCCGATCAGTCCGCCGGCGACGTCGGCCAGCTTCTTCGCGTAGCGCGGGTCGGTCGCGTAGCCGCCCGTCTGCAGCGCGCGCGCGAAGCCGTCGGCGTTGTCCCCCTGGTTGAGGGCCCGACCGTAGCGGGGATTGTCGGTCAGCAGCCGCGCGTAATCGTCGAAGGCGGCCTGATACGAGGGGTAGGCGCGGAAGGTCTCGACGCGCTTTTGCGCCACCCCGCCGACGTACTCGGTGGTCATCACGTCCACCGTCGCCCCCTTCCAGCTGCCGCCGGCCTTGATGCCGAACAGGTTGTGGCTGTCGCGGCCGTCCGGATGCCGGATCGCGCGCCGCCCCCAGCCGGTCTCGAGGGCCGCGTGCGCGACCACCAGCTCGGGCGCGACGCCGATCTCGGCCGCCGCGCCGCGTGCGTGCGGCAGCATCGTCTCGACGAAGGCTTGCGGCGTGCCCGGCAAGCTCTTGCCCGCGGCGGCAGAGTCGGCCGCGCCGGCGGCAGAAATTGCCTCCGTCGCCGGCGCGGGAGCCGGCGCGCCGTAGGCGGCCAGCGCCTTCCTGACCGCAGGCAGGCTCAGCCCTTCGGGCTGGGCGTAGAAGCGCCGCACCGCCCCGGCCTCGCCGCCCTCCTCCCGCGCCAGCTTGGCCAGCTGGCGACTGAGCACCTCGGCCAGGCCGAGCCCGCCGGTCTTGGACAAGGTCTGCACCAGCTGCTGGTCCAGCAGGCCCTTGTAGGTGTCCATCTCGGGCGAGTCGTCCTCGCCGTCGAAGCGGGTCTCCCGCATCGCCTGCATCAGCTTGTCCATGAACAGCGCCTCGAACTGGCGCGCGGCTTCCTTGACGGTCGACTTGGGGTCTTGCGCCGAGCGCGCGCGCAGCGCTTCCAGGCTGCCGGGGTCGACGGCCAAGCGCTGGGCGGCGTCGGCGGAAGAAAAGGAGGCGTTCGATAGTGGGTTCATGCGGGTTCGGCTCCGTGACCGGTCGATATAAGCAATATCCGGGCCAGAAAAGCAAAAGCGGCCGACTGGCCGCTGGCGGACTTGGCCGAGGCCGGCCGTCAGATGATCTGCAGCTCGGCCCTGAGCGCGCCGGCCGCCTTGATCGCCTGCAGGATGGAGACCAGGTCCTGCGGCGTCGCGCCGACGGCGTTGAGCGCGTTGACGACCTGCGCGAGGTTGGCGCTCTTGGGCAGGTTGACCACTTCGCCGCGGTCGGTGCGGATATTGATGTCGGGGTTGCCGGCACGGTCGTTGTTGCCGACGGTGACCGACAGGTTGCCGTGCGACACCGCGACCGCGTCCAGCGTGACCGCCCGGTTCATCACCACCGACCCGGTGCGCGCGTTGACGATGACCAACGGCAGGGTTTCCGCCGGCTTGACGACGAGGTTCTCGAGTCGCGACAGGAACTGCACGCGCTGGTTGCCGTCGTAGGGCGCGCGCACCTCGATCAAGCGGCCGTCGACCGCCTGCGCGGTGCCGGCGCCGAACTGGCGGTTGATCGCCTCGACGACGCGGTTGGCGGTGGTGAAGTCGGCCTCGAGCAGTTCGAGCTGGATCGCGTCGTTGCCGCCCAGCGCGGTCGGCACTTCGCGCTCGACGGTGGCGCCGGCCGGAATGCGGCCGACCGACAACTGGTTGATCTGCGCCGAATTGCCGCCGGCGCTGGCGCCGGCGCCGCCGACGACGACGTTGCCCTGGGCCATCGCGTAGATCTGCCCGTCGGCGCCCTTCAAGGGCGCCATCAGCAAGGTGCCGCCGCGCAGGCTCTTGGCGTCGCCGATCGACGAGACGGTAACGTCGATCGCCTGGCCGCGGCGCGCGAACGGCGGCAGGCTCGCGGTGATCGTCACCGCGGCGGTGTTCTTCGAGTCGATCTTGGTGCCGGGCGGCAGCTGCACGCCCAACTGCGTGAGCATGCTGGCCATCGACTGGGCGGTGAACGGCGACGAGCTGCGCTTGTCGCCGCTGCCGTCGAGGCCGACGACCAGGCCGTAGCCGAGCAGCTGGTTGCTGCGCACGCCGCCGACGGTCGCCAGCTCCTTGATGCGTTGGTTGGCGTGCGCCGGCAGCGCCAGCGCCGCCAGCACCAGCCAGAGCCAGAGCCGTTTCATGCCTTCTCCTTGCAAAACGCGGGCGTCGCGACAGAGCTCGCCCGGAGGCGAAAGCCTATCAGAACGGCAGCACCGACAGGAAGAAGCGCGACAGCCAGCCCGGCTCGATGTAGCGGCGCTGCTTGCCCTCGGTTTCCTGTTCGATGCGCGCGTCGGCCAACTTGGTCGACGAGACGAGGTTGCCCGGCTTGACGTCGACCGGGTTGACGACGCCGGACAGACGGATGAATTCGGTGTCGCCGTTCAGCCTCATCTGCTTCTCGCCGCTGACGACCAGGTTGCCGTTGGCCAGCACCTCGATCACGGTCACGGTGATCGAGCTGTTGAACGACGAGGAGCCGGAGGTGCTGCCCTTGCCGTTGTTGTTGACGCTGCCCTCGGCGCCGAAGCGGGCGCCGGCGAGCTTGTTCTCGAGGAAGTTGGAGAAGAACGGCAGATTGATCCCCGCGTCGATGCCGCTCGACGTCGACGCGCTGCGCGAACCCTTGGTCTCGGCGCTGCTCGAGGTCGTGGTGCGCTCCTCGATCGTCACCGTCAGCGTGTCGCCGACCTGGGTCGGCCGCTTGTCCTCGAACAGCGGACGGTAAGTGGCCGCCTGGAAAATCGCGCCATTGCTGACGGGCGCGACCGGCCGAGGCTGGGGGCGCGCCGTCATCGGCTGCTGCACGATGGGGGGCTGCGGCACGCTGCACGCGGACAGCGCGACAAGGCAGAAGAAGGCGGCGAGTCGTTTCATGCGGGTCTTAAAGCTGGGCGATGCGCTGCAGCATCTCGTCGGCGGTCTTGATCGCGCGCGAGTTCATCTCGAAGGAGCGCTGCGCGACGATCATCTTCACCAGCTCCTCGGTCACGTTGACGTTCGACTCCTCGAGAAAACCCTGGCTGACCTTGCCGCGGCCGTCCGTCTGCGGGTCGCCGTCCTGCGGCGCTCCCGACGCGGCGGTCTCGAGGTAGAGGTTCTCGCCGATGCTCTCAAGGCCCTGCGGGTTCACGAAGGTCGTCAACTGGATGTTGCCGGCGTTCTGCGGGTCCGGGTTGCCGGGCAGGAAGTACTGGACGATGCCCGAGTCGGAAATGCTGATGCGGGTCGCGTCGGCCGGGATGTTGATCTGCGGGTCGAGCAGATAGCCCGAGGAGTTGACGATATCGCCGTTCTCGTTGCGGCGGAATTCGCCGTTGCGGGTGTAGGCGATGGTGCCGTCCGGCCGCTGGACGCGGAAAAAACCGTCGCCGGTGATCGCCAGGTCGAGCGACTGCGAGGTCAGCACCAGGTTGCCCTGCGAGTGGATGCGCGCGGTGGCGACCGGCGCCGAGCCGGTGCCGACCTGCAGGCCGGTCGGCAGCGTGTTGCCGTTGCTCAGCTGCGAGCCGGGCTGACGCAGCGTCTGGTAGTACAGGTCCTCGAACACGCCGTGGCTGCGCTTGAAGCCCTTGGTGTTGACGTTGGCGAGGTTGTTGGAAACGATGTCCAGCTGGAACTGGCTCGAATCCATGCCGGTCTTGGCGATATACAGCGCGCGCATCATGGTGCGGTTTCTCCTGGCCGTCAGGCCGTCATCGCCAGCACCTGCGTCGCGGAGCGCGCGTTCTGGTCGGCGGTTTGCATGAGTTTGATGTTGAGGTCGAACTGGCGCGCGTGCGAGATCATCTGCACCAGGCTGTCGACCGCGTTGACGTTGCTGGCCTCGAGCGCCTCGGGCACCAGCTTGACGTTCTCGTCCTGCGCGGCGACGCCGCCGGCGTGCAGGCGGAACAGCCCGTCCTCGCCCTTGAACACCGCGCGCGCGCCCGGGTTGACGAGCTTGATCTGGCCGACGATCTGCGGCGCGCGGTCCTCGCCGTTGAGCGGCACCGCCGTCACCGTGCCGTCCTGGCCGAGCTCGGCGCGAAAGCCCTCGGGGACGGTGATCGGTCCGCCCAGGCCGAGCAGCGGCAGGCCGCTCCGGGTGCGCATCATGCCGGCCGCGTCGACCTCGTAACCGCCGTCGCGGCTGTAGGCCTCCTGGCCGTCCGGCCCCTGCACCGCGAAGAAACCCGGCGAGCCGAGCGCGAAGTCGTTCGCGTTGCCGGTGCGCTGCAGGCTGCCCTGCGACAGGTCGTGGCCGACGGTGTTGTCGACCACGTAGGTGCGGGTCGGCGAGCCGTCGCCGACGACCGGCAGCGCGCGGAACGACACCTGGTCGGCCTTGAAGCCGTTGGTGTTGACGTTGGCGAGGTTGTGCGCGGTCGTCGCCTGCTGCCACGCGACGTGCTTGGCGCCGTTCATCGCCAGGTAGATCATGCGGTCCACGAATCGCCCCCTTATGCGGCTTAACGCAGGTTGATCAGCGTCTGCAGGATGGCGTCCTGCGTCTTGATGGTCTGCGCGTTCGCCTGGTAGAAGCGCTGCGCGGTGATCATGTTGACCAGCTCCGAGGTCAGGTCGACGTTCGAATCCTCGAGCGCCGCCGACTGGATGAGGCCGACGTTGCTGCTGCCCGGCGTGTTGACCTTGGGGCGGCCGGACTCGAAGCTCTCGACCCAGCGGTTGTCGCCGGAAGGCTTCAGGCCCTGCACGTTCGCGAAGCTGGTCAGCACCACCTGGCCGATCACCTTGGTCTGGCCGTTCGAGAAGCGCGCCTCGACGACGCCCTCCGGCGTGGTCGCCAGGCCGGTCAGCGTGCCGTCCGCGTAGCCGTCGGCGGTCAGCGTGTTGACCGAGAACGGCCCGGCGAACTGGGTGGTCTTGCTCAGGTCGACGTTGACGACCAGCGGCGCGGCGCCGTTGGTCAGCGCCGGCGCGTTGAAGGTCACCGTGCCCGGCACCGTCGCGCCGGAGGCGCTGTTGAAGGTGCCGTTGTTGTTGAAGGTCAGCGTGGTCAGCGGCGTGGCGGGAACCGCGATCGGATCGGTGTCGAAGCGGGTGTACACGTCCCACTGCAGCGGGTCGGTCGCGCTCTTGACGTAGTAGAGCGTCAAGAGGTGGGAGACGCCGAGGCTGTCGTACAGCGTGACCGAGCGCGAGTGGTTGACCGAGTTCGGGTCGGGGTTCGCCGGGTCGGCGCCCGGGAAGGCGACCGCCGGCGCGGTCTGCTTGGCGTCGAGGTTGGCGCCGAACAGCAGCGAGGTGGTCGGTTCGGCGCCGATGTTGGCGGCGTTGACCTTCAGGTCGACCGGCGGACCGGCGATGATGTTGCCGTCGGTGTCGGCCTGGTAGCCGGTCAGCCTGAAGCCGTTGTTGACGAAATAGCCGTCGCGGTCGAGCTGGAACTGGCCGTTGCGCATGTAGGCGACGTCGCCGGCGCGATCGACGCGGAAGAAGCCGTTGCCGGCGATCGCCAGGTCGAGCGGGTTGCTGGTGGTGGTGATGTTGCCCTGGGTGAACTGCTGCGTGACGTTGACCGTCTTGGCGCCGATGCCGCTCTGCGTCGCCGCGACGCCGTAGATGCTCGCCGCGTAGATGTCGGAGAACTCGGCGCGCGAGCCCTTGAAGCCGACGGTGTTGGCGTTGGCGACGTTGTTGCCGATCACGTCCAGTTGCTTGGAAGCCGCCGACAGACCGCTCAAACCCTGCTGAAAACCCATATTCCGCTCCTGCTGCTTTGATTCGCGACCGCGGCCTTAGGCGGCCACTTCCACCACGGTGTCCAGCGTCACGCGCCGGCCGTTGGACAGCGCGAGGTTGGGCGTCAGACCGTCGATGCCGACGCTCCTGACCTGCTGATAGGACAAGGCGGTCGCCTCGATCGCCTTGCCGGCCTTGGTCGCGCTGACCGAGAAGCTGTACTCGCCGTCCGGCAGCGTCTCGCCGGCGGCGTTCTTGCCGTCCCAGTTGAAATAGGTCAGCCCGCTGCCGGGCTGGGCGATGTCGAAGCTGTCGACCACGCTGCCCTTGCTGTCCTTGACCTCGATCCTGAGCTGGTCGGCGCTCTGCGTCAGGCCGACCGCGCCGCGCACCTCGCCGCCCTTGAGCGTGAGACCGTTGTCGGCGACCAGTACGCTGCGGCCGATCAGGCCGGCCGCGGTCAGCGACTGGGCCGCCATCTGCGCCTGCGTCAGGCTGGCCATCGACTGGTTGAGCTTCTCGAGGCCGGTGACGGTGCTGATCTGCGACATCTGCGCGGTCATCTGCGAGTTGTCCATCGGGTTCAGCGGGTCCTGCGCGCGCAGTTGGGTGGTGAACAGCTTGAGGAAGCGGTCCTGGATCGCGTCGGCGCTGTTGACGTCCTTGCCGCTCGCGCTCGTGCCGGTGGCGCCGTTGATCTTGTTCAGGAGGCTCTGGTCGATGGTGGCCATGGCGTGCCTTTCGAATCGGGGACTTATTGACCCAGCTGCAGCGTCTTCTGCAGCAGGGTCTTGGCGGTGTTCATCATTTCGACGTTGGTCTGGTAGGAGCGCGCGGCCGAGATCATGTCGGCCATCTCCTCGACCGGGTTGACGTTCGGCAGCCGAACGTAGCCCTTGTCGTCGGCCAGCGGGTTGGCCGGGTCGTACTTGAGCTTGAACGGGCTCTCGTCCTCGACCACCGCGGTCACGCGCACGCCGGCGACCTGCGGTTGCGCCGCCGACACCGGGATCGCGGTGAACACCACGTGGCGGCCGCGGTAGGGCTCGCCGGTCGAACTGGTCGCGCTTTCGGCGTTGGCGATATTGCTCGCGACCAGGTTGAGGCGCTGCGACTGCGCGGTCAGCGCCGAACCGGCGATGCCGAACACATTGGACAGGGACATGCTTACTGGCCTCCCTTGATGGCGTTGTTCAGGCCGGCGATGCGGCGGTTGAGGAAGGTGAGCGTCGCCTGGTACTTCATCGCGTTGTCGGTGAAGGCGCCGCGCTCGACGTCCATGTCGACCGTGTTGCCGTCGATGCTGGGCTGCACCGCGCTGCGGTACTGCAGCTCGGCGCCGTTGGCCGAGGCACCGGCGGCGCGGCCGGACAGGTGACGCGCGTCGGTTGCGGCGAGCGCGAGGCGCCGCTGTGCAGCCTCGGCCGACTTCAGCGCCGCCCCCAGGTCGAAGTCGACCGCCTTGTAGTACGGGGTATCGGCGTTGGCGATGTTGCT
Organism: Crenobacter luteus; assembly: GCF_004345725.1. Taxonomy (GTDB): domain Bacteria; phylum Pseudomonadota; class Gammaproteobacteria; order Burkholderiales; family Chromobacteriaceae; genus Crenobacter; species Crenobacter luteus. The sequence continues at coordinate 64,763 of NZ_SLXG01000005.1, forward strand.
GGCGATCACTTCGGCGCGGTAGGCGCGCAGGCCCAGCGCGCGCTGCTGGAAGTCGAAGTGTTTGGCGATCTTGTCGAGCATCTCATCTCCCCGGGACGCAACTCATAAGCATGAAACGTGCCAACCCATCGTCGAACTTGGCCGAGCCATCCTTAACGTTTGTTTGCAATTGGCGCGGCAATCGTGAAGCTATCCCGCCGCAACGTCTTGCCGGCACCCGCTTGCCGCCGCCGGCAAGACGGGCGGCAAGTTTTGCCAGCGGCAAAGAAAACGCCACCGGCGGCGGTGGCGTTTGCGACGCGAGCGCGGCCTCAGTCCTCTTCGCGGATCTCGAAGTCGTGCGTGATCTGGGCGGTCTTGGCCAGCATGATCGACGCCGAGCAGTACTTCTCGGCCGACAGGTGAATCGCGCGCTCGACCGACTCGGGCTTGACGCCGTGGCCGACGACGACGAAGTGGAAGTGGATCTTGGTGAACACCTTGGGGTCTTCACCGGCGCGCTCCGACTCGATCTCGACCCAGCAGTCGCGCACGTCCTGGCGCGCCTTTTTCAGGATGGTGATCACGTCGTAGCTGGTGCAGCCGGCGGTGCCGAGCAAGACCAGTTCCATCGGACGCGGGCCGAGGTTGCGGCCGCCGCCCTCGGGCGCGCCGTCCATCACCACGGCGTGGCCGCTACCGGTCTCGCCCATGAAGCAGACGCCCTCCACCCATTTGAGTCGTGCCTTCATCTCCCCTCCTCCTTCCTGCAAACCAGCAAAAAAGGGCAAGACTACCACCCCCGGTTGGGGTCATAAAGAATCACCGCTAAAATGGCGTTTTCGCCTTTGATAGACGCAAGCCATGCTGGTACTCGGAATCGAATCGTCCTGCGACGAAACCGGGGTCGCGCTGTACGACCTCGACAAGGGGCTTCTGGCCCACCATCTGCACACGCAGATGGCGCTGCACGCCGAGTACGGCGGCGTGGTGCCCGAACTGGCCAGCCGCGACCACATCCGCCGCGTGCTGCCCTTGACGCGCGCCTGCCTGGCCGACGCCGGCAAGACGCTCGCCGACCTGTCGGCGATCGCCTTCACGCAGGGACCGGGCCTCGGCGGCGCGCTGATGGTCGGCGCCAGCTTCGCCAACGCGCTGGCCTTCGGCCTCGGCATCCCGGTGATCGGCGTCCACCACCTCGAAGGCCACCTGTTGTCGCCGCTTCTGTCCGAGCCGCGCCCCGACTTCCCCTTCGTCGCGCTGCTCGTCTCCGGCGGCCACACGCAGCTGATGGCGGTGCGCGGCGTCGGCGACTACCAGATCCTCGGCGAGACGCTCGACGACGCCGCCGGCGAAGCCTTCGACAAGACCGCCAAACTGCTGGGGCTAGACTACCCGGGCGGCCCGATGCTGTCGCGCCTGGCCGAGCGCGGCACGCCGCACCGCTTCACGCTGCCGCGCCCTATGCTCAACTCGCCCGACCTCGACATGAGCTTCTCCGGCCTGAAAACCGCGGTGCTGACGCTGGTGCGCCAGGTCGAGGCCGAGCACGGCGAGCTGACCGAACAGCTGCGCTGCGACATCTGCCACGCCTTCCAGGAGGCGATCGTCGAGGTGCTAGTGAAAAAGTCGCTGAAGGCGCTGAAGGAAACCGGCATGAAGCGGCTGGTGGTCGCCGGCGGCGTCGGCGCCAACAAGCAGCTGCGCGCCGGCCTTAACGACGCGGCGGCGCGCCGCCGCCTCGAGGTGTTCTACCCGCCGCTGGCGCTCTGTACCGACAACGGCGCGATGATCGCCTTCGCCGGCGCGATGCGCCTGAAACACGCGCACGCCGCCGGCGCCTTCACCATCAAGCCGCGCTGGGACCTCTCGGCGCTGCCCGCCGCCTGAACCCTTGATTCGCGCCGCGCCGGGCAACCGGGGCGACGCCGCAGACCATGATCCAACTGAAAAACCTCACGCTGCGCCGCGGCAGCAAGGAGCTGCTGTCCGGCGCGACCGCCAGCTTCCTGCCCGGCCAGAACACCGGCGTCGTCGGCGCCAACGGCGCCGGCAAGTCGAGCCTGTTCGCGCTGTTGCGCGGCGAGCTGATCGCCGACGGCGGCGACCTCGTCGTGCCGGCGCACTGGACGCAGGCGCACGTCGCGCAGGAAACCCCGGCGCTCGACACGCCGGCGCTCGACTACGTGCTCGACGGCGACGCCGAGCTGCGCACCCTGCAGCAAAGCTTGGCCGAGGCCGAGGACAAGCACGACGGCGAGGCGATCGGCCACCTGCACGCGGAGCTGGCGCGCATCGACGCCTGGTCGGCCGAGGCGCGCGCCGCCAAGCTGCTCTCCGGCCTCGGCTTCGCGCCGGAGGCGATCCGCCGCCCGGTCGCCAGCTTCTCGGGCGGCTGGCGCATGCGGCTCAACCTCGCGCAGGCGCTGATGTGCCGCTCCGACCTATTGCTGCTCGACGAGCCGACCAACCACCTCGACCTCGAGACGGTGCTGTGGCTGGAGGACTGGCTCAAGGGCTATCCGGGCACCTTGCTCGTCATCTCGCACGACCGCGACTTCCTCGACTCGGTGTGCGGCCAGATCGCCGAGCTCGCCGACGGCCAGCTCACCGTCTACACCGGCAACTACAGCCAGTACGAGACGATGCGCGCCGAAAAACTGGCGCGCCAGCAGGCGGCGTTCGAAAAGCAGCAGCGCCAGATCGCCCACCTCGAGTCGTTCATCACCCGCTTCAAGGCCAAGGCGACCAAGGCGCGCCAGGCGCAAAGCCGCGTCAAGGCGCTCGAGAAGCTCGAACGCATCTCGGCCGCCCACGTCGACTCGCCGTTCGACTTCGCGTTCGCCACGCCCGACAACCTGCCGAACCCGCTGTTGCGGCTCGACGCCGCGCGCGTCGGCTACGGCGACAAGGTCATCCTCGACCGCGTCAACCTGTCGGTCGAGGCCGGCAGCCGCATCGGCCTTCTCGGCGTCAACGGCGCCGGCAAGTCGACGCTGGTGAAGCTTTTGGCCGGCGAGCTTTCGCCGCTGGCGGGCCAGTGCGTCGGCGCGCAGATGCTCAACATCGGCTACTTCGCGCAGCACCAGCTCGAGACGCTGCGCATGGACGAATCGCCCTTGTGGCACCTGCAGAAGCTCGCGCCGACCGCGCGCGAGCAGGAGCTGCGCACCTTCCTCGGCGGCTTCAACTTCCACGGCGACGCCGCACTCGCGCCGGTCGGCCCGATGTCGGGCGGCGAGAAGGCGCGCCTCGCGCTGGCGCTGATCGTCTGGCAGAAGCCCAACCTGTTGCTGCTCGACGAACCGACCAACCACTTGGATCTGGAAATGCGCCACGCGCTGACGCTGGCGCTGCAGGACTTCGCCGGCGCCTTGATCGTCGTCTCGCACGACCGTGCGCTGCTGGAGGCGACCACCGACCGCTTCTGGCTGGTCGCCGCCGGCCGCGTCGAACCCTTCGACGGCGACCTCGAAGACTACCGGCGCTGGCGCATCGAGCAGGCGGCCGAGGCCGCCGCCCCCTCCAATGGCGAGGCGCTCTCGGCCAACGTCAACCGCAAGGAACAGAAACGGCTCGAGGCCGAGGCGCGCCAGCGGCTGTCGGCGCTGAAGAAGCCGCTGCTGGGCCGCCTCGCCAGGCTGGAGAAGGAGCTGGACGCGCTAGCGACGCAGAAGGCCGAACTCGAGGGCTTCGTCGCGTCGGAGGACGCCTACCAGGACGCCCACAAGGCCAAGCTCGCCGACGCGGTGAAGCAGCTCGGCGAGATCGGCTCAAGGTTGGCCGAGGTCGAAGAAGACTGGATGAATGTGCAAGAGGAACTCGAGCAGCTCGAAGCCGAGGCCTGAGCCCCGCCCCTCCCCGAACGGCCGCAACGCGGCCGTTTTTCATGCCCGCTTGCCCGGCGGCGCCCAGGCCGCGATTCGCCCCACCGCGCGCAGCGATGATGTTCGCATGACAACATCGACGCGTTCGTTTGGCAACCTATCCACAGGAACATGAGGATAAGGGTGTGGATAAGCTTGGGGTAAGCGCATATTCTGCTTTTTTGACAGATACTTGCAATTTCGTGCAAAAAAATGGCGAAATCCGCGTTTTATTCACGTCTGGCGGGCACAAACATGGGGGAAAACTGTGGATAGTCGCGCCAAGCCATTGACGGTAATGGCAAAAAAACCGGGCGCTCAAAAAACGGGCACACGCCATCGCGTGCCCCTTTCCCGTGCCTCGACGTTCGGCAAACAACATCCGTCGTAGCATGACATGGCGCCCCACCCGGGACGCGGCATGAAAAAAGCACCCCCGCAGGGGTGCTTTTGCGATGGGGCGGCACGGCGGCCTCAGGCGACCGCCGGCTCCTGCATCAGCAGGGCCAGCAGCGTCGCGACCTCTTCCTTCAGCTCGCGGCGGTCGACGATCATGTCGATCGCGCCCTTCTCGAGCAGGAACTCGGCGCGCTGGAAGCCTTCCGGCAGCGTCTGGCGCACGGTCTGCTCGATCACGCGTGGACCGGCGAAGCCGATCAGCGCCCCCGGTTCGCCGATCACCACGTCGCCGAGGAAGGCGAACGAGGCGGACACGCCGCCCATGGTCGGGTCGGTCAGCACCGAAATGAACGGCAGCTTGGCGTCGGCCAGCCAGGTCAGCGCGGCGCTGGTCTTGGCCATCTGCATCAGCGAGTTCAGGCCTTCCTGCATGCGCGCACCGCCGGAGGCCGCCACGCAGATGAACGGCGCGCGGGCCTCGAGCGCGGCCTGCACGCCGCGCACGAAGCGCTCGCCGACCACCGAGCCCATCGAACCGCCGATGAACTTGAACTCGAAGGCGGCGACCACGGCCGGGATGTTGTGGATGCTGCCCTGCATCACCACCAGCGCGTCGTCCTCGCCAGTGCTGGCCGCGGCGGCGGCCAGCCGGTCGGGATAGCGTTTGCCGTCCTTGAATTTCAGGATGTCGACCGGCTTGACCTCGGCGCCGATCTCGCGGCGACCCTCGGCGTCGAGCAGCATGTCGAGCCGCGCGCGCGCGCTGATCGGATGGTGATGGTTACACTTCGGGCAGACTTGCAGATTGCTTTCGAGATCGGTGTAGTAAAGCACCGCCTCGCAGGCCGAGCACTTGCTCCACAGCCCCTCGGGAACCGCCGAAGGCTTGCTGGCGCGTCTGTCGCGCTTGATCTTCGGCGGGAGGAGCTTGTTCAACCAGCTCATGCTGACTCCTTAAAAAACATCGTTCGCGCCGTGTGCGCGAACCCGTCAGTTGTGACACGGGCCCCGACGGGGCCCCTTGGCATGGATGGCTCAGGCGCCGATCGCGGACTTCAGCCCGGCGACCAGGGCGGTCAGCCGTTCCTTGGCGGTTTCGGGCGTCGCCGCCTCGATTTCCTGCACCAGCCGGCTGCCGACGACGACCGCGTCGGCCACCTCGGCGACGCGACGCGCGGTTTCGCCGTCGCGGATGCCGAAGCCGACGCCGATGGGCAGGCTCAGGTGTTGGCGCAAGGCGGCGATTTTACGCCCAACCTCGTCAATGTCCAAATTCGCGGCGCCGGTCACGCCCTTGAGCGACACGTAGTAGACGTAGCCGCGCGCCAGACGGGCCACCTCGGCGACGCGCGCTTCGGGGGTGGTCGGCGCCAGCAGGAAGATCGGGTCGACGCTCTCGGCGCTCAGCGCGGCGGCCAGTTCCCCGGCCTCCTCGGGCGGACAGTCGACGGTCAGCACGCCGTCGACGCCGGCCGCGCGGGCCGCCTTCGAGAATTCGGTATAGCCCATCGCGAACACCGGGTTAAGGTAGCCCATCAGCACCACCGGCGTCACATCGTCGGTCTTGCGGAATTCGACGACCATGGCGAGCACGTCCTTCAGGCCGACCTTGTGCGCGAGCGCGCGCTCGGACGCGCGCTGGATCACCGGGCCGTCGGCCATCGGGTCGGAGAACGGCACGCCCAGCTCGATGATGTCGGCGCCGCCTTCGACGAGGCCGTGCATCAGCGACACCGTCAGGCCCGGGTTCGGGTCGCCGGCGGTGATGAAGGGGATCAGGGCTTTCTTGCCCGCGAGGGCGGCGAAACGGTTGGCAATGCGCGACATGCTCGGTCTCACAGTTGGATGCCGGAGAGACCGGCGACGGTGTTGATGTCCTTGTCGCCGCGGCCGGACAGGTTGACGAGGATCACCTGGTCCTTGCCCATCGTCGGCGCGTGCTTGATCGCCCAGGCGAGCGCGTGGCTCGACTCGAGCGCCGGAATGATGCCCTCGCTGCGGCACAGCTCGTGGAAGGCGGCGAGCGCCTCGTCGTCGTTGATCGCGTCGTATTCGGCGCGGCCGAGGTCCTTCAGGTAGCTGTGCTCGGGGCCGACGCCCGGGTAGTCGAGCCCGGCGGACACCGAGTGGGTCTCGACGATCTGGCCGTTCTCGTCCTGCATCAGGTAGCTCTTGAAGCCGTGCAACACGCCCGGCTTGCCGGCCGACAGCGGCGCCGCGTGGCGGCCGCTGGCGACGCCGTCGCCGCCCGCCTCGACGCCGACGATGCGCACGCCCGACACGTCGATGTAGGGGTAGAACATGCCGATCGCGTTGGAGCCGCCGCCGACGCAGGCGACGACGACGTCCGGCTGGCGACCGATCATCTCGGGCATCTGCACCTTGGCTTCGTCGCCGATCACGCACTGGAAGTCGCGCACCAGCATCGGGTAAGGGTGCGGGCCGGCGGCGGTGCCGAGGATGTAGAAGGTCGAGTCGACGTTGGTCACCCAGTCGCGCATCGCCTCGTTCAGCGCGTCCTTGAGCGTCTTGGAACCGGACTCGACCGGCACGACGGTCGCGCCCAACAGCTTCATGCGGTAGACGTTCGGCGCCTGGCGCTTGACGTCCTCGGCGCCCATGTAGACGACGCACTCCATGCCGTAGCGGGCGGCGACGGTGGCCGACGCGACGCCGTGCTGGCCGGCGCCGGTCTCGGCGATCACGCGCTTCTTGCCCATGCGGCGGGCGAGCAGCGCCTGGCCGATGGTGTTGTTCACCTTGTGCGCGCCGGTGTGGTTCAGGTCTTCGCGCTTGAGGTAGATCTGCGCGCCGCCGAGTTTTTCCGACAGGCGGCGGGCGTGGTAGACCGGGCTCGGCCGACCCACGTAGTGCTTGAGCTCGTAGCGGTACTCTTCCCAGAAGGCCGGGTCGTTCTTCGCGCGTTCGTATTCGGCTTTCAGCTCGTCCAGCGCCGCCATCAGCGTCTCGGCGACGTAGATCCCGCCGTACGGGCCGAAGTGGCCGCGCGCGTCGGGCATGTCATAGCGATCCATCTGTCACTCCTTGTATGAAGGCCCGCATCCGCTCGGCGTCCTTGATTCCCTTGCCCGCCTCGACGCCGCTGGAGACGTCGACCGCCGCCGGGCGCACGCGGCGCACCGCGTCGGCGACGTTGTCGGGCGTCAGCCCGCCCGACAGGATCAGCGGGATCGGCAGATTGTCCGGAATCAGGCGCCAGTCGAAGGTCGCGCCGGTGCCACCGTGCGCGCCCTCGACGAAGGCGTCGGCCAACAGGCCGCGGGCGTTCTTGTATCGATCGGCCCATTCTACCAGATCGACCCCCGGCTTTACCCTGACCGCCTTCAGATACGGGCGGTGAAAGCTCGCGCAGAACTCTGGCGTCTCCTCGCCGTGGAACTGCAGGATGTCTACGGCTACCGCCGCCAGAATCTCGTCGACGCGCTCGCGCTCCGGATTGACGAACAAGGCCACCACCGACACGAAGGGCGGCAAGGCGGCGATCACCGCGCGCGCGGCGGCGATGTCGACGTTGCGCGGGCTCTTGTCGTAGAACACCAGGCCGATCGCGTCGGCGCCGAGCCGCGCGGCGTCGCGCGCGTCCTCGGGCCGCGTCAGGCCGCAAATCTTGATACGGGGTCGCACGGTCAACTCCAGAAGGTCAGGCGCGCCGAATCGGCGCAGGCCGGCAGGCCGAATTCGGCCGGATAGCCGACGCCGGTCAGGAACAGGCCGTCGGGCATGAAGGTCGGCGGCGCGAGCCGGCGTTCGCGCGCGGCCAACAGCTCGGCCAACCCTTGGGCCGAGAGGCTGCCCTTGCCGACGTAGACCAGCGCGCCGACGATGTTGCGCACCATGTGGTGCAAAAAGGCGTCGGCGGAAAAATCGAAGCGGATCAACCCGCCCGCCGCGACGATGTCGAGCCGGGAGAGTTGTTTGACCGGGTTCTTCGCCTGGCATTCGGCGGCGCGAAAACTGGAGAAGTCGTGCCGGCCGACCAGGAGCCCGGCCGCCTCGCGCATCGCGGCGACGTCGAGCGGCGAGTGGTACCAGCCGACCCGGCCGGCGGACAGGGCCGGGCGCACCGGGTGGTTGAGCAGGAAGTAGCTGTAGGAGCGCGAGAAGGCGGAAAAACGCGCGTGGAAGTCGTCCGATACCGGCCGCGCCCACAGCACCGCCACCTCGGGCGGCAAGAAGCGGTTGACGCCGCGCACCCAGGCGTTCAGCGGCCGCTCGAGCGGCGCGTCGAAATGCACCACCTGCTGGCTCGCGTGCACGCCGGCGTCGGTGCGGCCGGCGGCGACCACGCCGACCTTGGCGCCGGCGATCTGACCCAACGCGCGCTCGAGCGCGTCCTGCACCGTGTTGCCGTGCGGCTGGCTCTGCCAGCCGGCGAAACGGCGGCCGTCGTATTCGATTCCGAGCGCAATCCTCATGCCCACGCTATCACCACCCCTCCCATCGCGGCGCCCCAGGCGAGCACAGCGAACAGGTCGCGCGCGCGCCAGCGGCAAAAGCGCAACTCTACCGCATCGGGCCCCGCCTTGACCACGTCGTCCCGGCACAGCGCGCGCCAGCGCGCGAGCGAGAGGCCGGGCGGCTCGGCCAACATCGCGTCGGCGTAGTAAAGCGTCAGCCACAGCCGCAGCGCCGCGCGCTCGATTGGCACGCCGACGCGGGAAAGCGGCGCCGCCAGGCCCACGAGCCCGGACAGCAGCGCGTCGCGCGGGCGCGTCAGCCACAGCGCGCGCATCCACCACACCAGCGTCAGCAGCCGCAGCGCGTGCGCGAGCCCGGCGGCCAGGCCCTCGCGCGTCGGCGCCCACGTAGCGTCCCACAGCGCGCGGCCCGGCAGCGTCCAGCCCATTACCGCGACGAGCGCGACGAGCAGCCAGCGCATGCGCCGCAGGCTCATCGGCACGGCGCGGCGCTCGAAGCGCGTCACCGCCAGCGCCGCCAAAAGCGCCGCCGGTGCGAGAACCGCCAGCGGCAGGCACTGCAGCGCGATCGCACCGGCGAGCCAGAGCAGCAGCGCGACCGAGGGATGGAAGGCCGTCCGGGCCACAACCTCAGCCATCGCCGGCCCCGGACGCGCGAAGACCCGCCTTCCGGCGGGTCGTCGTCAACTGCGGTCCCGTCAAGGGGTGATCTTCGCCAGCAGCGACTCGGCCTCGTCCTTCAAGGGGCCGCTCGCCTCGCCGGCCAGCTCGGTCAGCACCTCGCGCGCGCCCTCGCTGTCGCCCATGTCGAGGTAGACCCTGGCCAGGTCGAGCTTGGTGCTCAAGGGATCGTCGCCCGCCGACACGCCGCTCATCGATGTCGGCGCGTCGTCCTGGAACAGCGCGGCGAAATCGCCGAGCGCGTCGTCCTGCTGCGGCGCCGCGTCCGGCGCCTTGGCCGGCGGCGCGTCGTCGAGCTGGAAGTCGAAGTCGAGCAGCTTGTCGTCGACCTTGCCCTCGGCGGCGGGCGGCGCCGTCTCGGCGGCCGGCGCGGCCACCAGCGCGTCAAGGTCGAAGTCGAGCAGCGCGTCCGGGGCGGGTCCGCTCGACGCCGCGCCGGGCTGCACGTCGTCCTCGCCGAACAGCGCCGCGCGCAGCGGGTCGGCCACCTCCTCTGCCGCCGTCGGCGCCGCCTCGGTCGCGGCCGGCACCGAAGGTGGCGGCGGTGCGGCCTGCGCGACCGCCATCAGTTCCTGGTCGAGGTCGATGGGGCCGAAGGACTCGGCGGCATCGGGCGGCTGCGTGGCCAGCACCTCGCCGCTGTGGTAGAGCGGGTTTTCCGGGTCGAGCAATTGCCCCATCGCGGCCGCCTTGGCCCATTGCTGGCCGCGACCGTCGAAGGCCAGGTGCAGCTCGCGCGCCACCGGCTCGAAACTCTCCCGGTCCTCGCGCGCCGCGTAGATTTCCAGCAACTTCAGCCTCACCTCGTGGCGGGCCGGGTCGCGGGCGAGCGCATCCTTGAGGATTTCCTCGGCCTGCTGGTCGCGGCCGTAGGCGATGTAGACCTCGGCCTCGGCGACCGGGTCGACCTCGCCGGCGTCGATCTCGCCGAAAGAGCGGGTGAAGTCGGACATGAAGCTCGGCGCGCCGGCGGTCGTCGCGCCGCGCAACACAGGGGAGGTCACGGTGCTCGCCCCGCCGGCCAGGCCAGGGCTCACCAGCCCGGCGTCGGCGACCTGCCTCGCACGGCGACGCCGCGCCAGCCCCAGGCCGGCCAGCGCGAGCAGCAGGGCGCCGGCGGCGACGCCGCCGATCAGCGGCAGACGCGCGACGATGGCGTCCAGCCAGCCGCCGCCCTCCGCCGCCGCCGGCGCGGGCGGCGGCGCATCTTGCTGCAGCGTCCTGAGCTTCGCCTCCAGCGCGGCGATCCGCGCCTCGGCCGCCTTCAGCGACTTGTCGCGTTCGGCGACCTGCGCTTCGAGTTGGCCGAGCGCCTCGTCGGCAAGCACCGGCTGAGCCTGCGCGGCGCCCGCGCTCGCCGCGGCCACCGGGGCGACGAGCGCGGGCGTGGCAGGCACGGGCGCGGCGGCGGGCGGCGGCGACACGCCTTGCGCCGCCGGGACGAACGACGCGCCGCCCGGCGATGCCGGCACCGGCGCCGGCTCGCCGCCGGCCAGCAGGCGCCGCGTTTCGGCGGCGGACAGCGCGCGGATGCGGGCGGCGGACGGCACCTTGAGCCGCGCGCCGGCGCGCAGCCGGTCCGGGTCGCCGCCGATGAAGGCGTCGGGGTTCAGCTTCAGCAACGCGGCGCGCGTCTGGTCGAGGCTGGCACCCGGCGGTTGCACGCGGGCGGCCAGGCTGTAGAGGGTGCTGCCCGGCGTCACGAGCAGCCCGGCAGGCGTGGCGGTGGCGACGGCGCGTTCGGCCGGCGCCGCGCGTGGGCGCGCCGGCAGCTCGTCGTCGAGCGCCAGGTCCTGGCCGCCGCGGACGCGGTACTCGGGCGGGTCGAGCAGCACGGTGTACTCGCGCACCGAGCGCGTCGTGCCGCCGCGCGCCTCGACGACGAAGCGCAGGAAGGGGTCGCGGACAGGCTTGACCGAGGTGACCCTGACCACCGCCCCCGAGGCGCCGCGCACCAGCGAGAAGCGCAACGACGACAGCGTCGCAGGGTAGTCGACCCCCAGGTCGCGGAAGGTCTCGTTGCCCGCCAGTCCGACCCGTACGCTGTCGAACTCGGCGGCGGCCACCCCGCTCAGCGGAATGTCGGCGCGAAAGGTCTCGCCGAGGTTGGAGCGCACGCTGATCGGGCCCAGGCCTGCCGACGCGCCGGCAGAACAGAGGGCCGCCACGAGCAGCACGGTGAGTTTGAGGGGTGCCTGTCTTATCACGATCCACCTTCCGGCTTTTGTTCTTGATGTTGTCAGCATGCACGCGGCGTTCCGAACGCATCGGTCGACCGCCCGACCATCTTAAGTGCCCCGCCCTGCCAGCGCCAGGCGGGGCTTCGCGTCAGGCAAAATACCCAGTTTGCATCGCCTTGGCAAACTGTTCGCACCAGTTTTTCGCGGTGACGCGCGCCGGATCGGCGGTCAGCCAGAACATCAGCCGCGAGCCGCTCAGGCGGACGCGGTCGGCGGCCAGCAGGTCGGTGCCGGCGACGTCCATCGGGCTGACGGTGCTGTCGGCCTTGCCCGGCTCGGCGTTCAGCCACAGGCCGGCGGCGAGGAAGGCCTGCTTGACCTCGGCAAGCGACGGCGCCTCGCCGGCGAACTCGACGCTCACCGACCAGGCGGCGCCGAAGAACATCGGCACGTGCACGACGCTGGCGTACACCGGCAGCCGGGCTTGGCCGAGCAGCGCGGGCAGGCTCTCGGCCAACTGGCGCTCGGCGGCGCTCGCGCCGCCCTCCTCCGCGTCGCCGATCAGCGGCAGCAGGTTGAACGCCTGCCGTTTCGGGAAGTGCTCGACCTCGGCGTCGCGCTGGGTAAACAACGCGGTGGTCTGCGCCGCCAGCTCCTCGAGCGCGCCCTGGCCGAAGCGGCTGGCCGACTGGTAGGCCGACACGGTGACGGCGGACAGCCCGCCCAGCGCGGCCAGCGCGCGCGCCAGCGGCAGCACGGCGCTGTCGGGCAGCGCGATCACGTTGCCGTCGAGCGCCGGCGTGGCGAGCGTCGCGGCCTCGCCCGCTTCGAGCACGATGGTGCCGGCGTCGAGCGCTTCGCGGCGCGCCGCGTCGAAGCCGTCGGCGGTGAAAAAGGCCGCGCCGACGTTGCCGAAGTCGAACTCGGACAGCGGCTGCACCGCCAGCTCGCGGTGGCCGAACTCGACCGTCTCGCCGTCGCGCTCGTCCGCGTCGACCGCAAACACGCGCACCGACGGCGGCACGAGCTCAGCCAAGCTTTCGAGCAGCGCGGCGCCGAGCGGGCTGGTGGCGCCGACGACGGCGATTTGCAGGTTTGCACTCATCAATTCTTCTCCAAACAGAAAGGGCGCGGTTAAGCGCCCTTGGGTTGTCAGCGTGCGCCCGAAGGCGCGCGCGATCAGCGTTCGATCAGGATGCGCAGCATGCGGCGCAGCGGCTCGGCCGCGCCCCACAGCAGCTGGTCGCCGACGGTGAAGGCCGACAGGTAGTCGTTGCCCATCGAGAGCTTGCGCAGGCGGCCGACCGGAACGGTCAGCGTGCCGGTGACGGTGACCGGGGTCAGGTCGCGCATGCTGTCTTCGCGGGTGTTCGGCACCACCTTGGCCCACGGGTTGGCGGCGGCGAGCATCGCCTCGATCTCGTCGAGCGGCACGTCCTTCTTCAGCTTGATGGTCAGCGCCTGGCTGTGGCAGCGCATCGCGCCGACGCGCACGCACAGGCCGTCGACCGGGATCGGGTTGGCCGAGCGGCCGAGGATCTTGTTGGTCTCGACGCCGCCCTTCCATTCTTCCTTCGACTGGCCGTTGCCGAGGTCCTTGTCGATCCACGGGATCAGGCTGCCGGCCAGCGGCACGCCGAAGTGCTGGCTCGGGAAGGCGTCCGAGCGCAGGAAGTCGGCCACGCCGCGGTCGATGTCGAGGATGGCCGAGGCCGGGTCGGCCAGCTTGTCGGCGACCTGTGCGTTGATCGCGCCCATGCCGGCGATCAGCTCGCGCATGTTCTGCGCGCCGGCGCCCGAGGCGGCCTGGTAGGTCATCGAGGTGGTCCACTCGACCAGGTCGTTCTGGAACAGGCCGCCCAGCGCCATCAGCATCAGGCTGACGGTGCAGTTGCCGCCGACGTAGTTCTTCACGCCGCGGGAGAGGCCGTCCCGGATCACGTTCAGGTTGACCGGATCGAGGATGATGATCGCCTCGTCGTCCATGCGCAGCGTCGAGGCGGCGTCGATCCAGTAGCCCTGCCAGCCGGCGGCGCGCAGTTTCGGGAACACTTCGCTCGTGTAATCGCCGCCCTGACAGGTGACGATGGCGTCCATCTGTTTGAGCGCGTCGATGTCGCGCGCGTCTTTCAGCGCCGGCACGTCCTTGCCGATCGCCGGGGCGGCGCCGCCGACGTTGGAGGTGGTGAAGAACACCGGCTCGTCGATGACGGCGAAGTCGTTCTCCTCGCGCATGCGCTGCATCAGCACCGAACCGACCATGCCGCGCCAGCCTACAAACCCTACTCGCATTGCAATTCCTTGATTATGTTTGAGAATTCTTTCCGACAGCTTATCAGGCCTTGAGCGCGGCGACTACTGCGTCGCCCATGCCCGAGCAGCCGACCTTCTGGCAGCCGGCCTCGTAGATGTCGGCGGTGCGGAAGCCCTGCTGGAGCACGGTCTTGACGGCGTTCTCGATGCGCTGGGCCTCGGCTTCGCGGTTGAAGGTGTAGCGCAGCATCATCGCTGCCGACAGGATGGTCGCCAGCGGGTTGGCCAGGTCACGGCCGGCGATGTCCGGCGCCGAACCGTGGCTCGGCTCGTACAGGCCCTTGTTGTTCGCGTCGAGCGACGCGGACGGCAGCATGCCGATCGAGCCGGTCAGCATCGACGCCTCGTCGGACAGGATGTCGCCGAAGATGTTGCCGGTCACCATCACGTCGAACTGCTTCGGGTTGCGCACCAGCTGCATCGCGGCGTTGTCGACGTACATGTGGCTCAACTCGACGTCCGGGTATTCCTTCGCGACGTCGATGAAGATCTCCTTCCAGAACTCGGTGCACTCGAGCACGTTGGCCTTGTCGACCGAGCACAGCTTCTTGTTGCGCTTTTGCGCGATGCCGAAGGCGACGTGGGCGATGCGGCGGATCTCGCTCTCGCTGTACCGCATGGTGTTGAAGCCTTCGCGCTCGCCCGCCTCGTTGACGCGGATGCCGCGCGGTTGGCCGAAGTAGATGTCGCCGGTCAGTTCGCGCACGATCATGATGTCGAGGCCCGACACCACTTCCGGCTTCAGCGTCGACGCGTTCGCCAGTTCCGGGTACAGGATGGCCGGACGCAGGTTGGCGAACAGGTTCAGGTCCTTGCGGATCGCCAGCAGGCCGCGCTCCGGGCGCAGCGGGCGGTCGAGCGTGTCGTACTGGGGACCGCCGACGGCGCCCAGCAGCACCGCGTCGGCCTCGCGGCACAGCTTCTGGGTGAATTCCGGGTAAGGGTGGCCGTAGGCGTCGTAGCCGGCGCCGCCCAGCGGCGCTTCTTCGGCTTCGAAGGCCAGGCCGTCGGCGGCGAGCACGTCGAGCACGCGGCGGGCCTGGGCGATGATTTCCGGGCCGATACCGTCGCCCGGGAGAATGGCAATCTTCATGTCTTTATTCTTTCGATTCGATGTTCTGGATGGGCTCGGCCAACGCGGGCGCCGTCAGCCGGTCGACCAGCAGCTTTTCGCAGCTCTTGAACAACAGCCAGCACACGAGGCCGAGGTAGCCGGAGGCCATCAGCTCGACGAACTGGCGCAAGGCGCCGTCCATCAACGCCATCCAGCCGTGCTCGGCGACCAGCTGCAGATTCGCCTGCAACAGCGCGATCACGTTCAGCGTCGCCAGCCCGAAGCCGAAAAAGCCCGCCCCCATCAGCGCGAACGCGACGAGCGGGCGCCCGCCGAGGCGGGCGAGCGGGCCGGAGCGGGCGGCGACGCCCATGCGTCGCGGCTCAGCGGTACAGCCAGGGCTGCTCGGCGCGACGCTTGGCCTCGTAGGCGCGGATCGCGTCGGCGTGCTGCAGCGTCAGGCCGATCTCGTCGAGGCCGTTCAGCAGGCAGTGCTTGCGGTGCGCGGTGATGTCGAAGCCGAACGAAGCGCCCGACGGCGTGGTGACGGTCTGCGCGGCCAGGTCGATGGTCAGCGCGTAGCCTTCGTTCGCTTCGGTCTCGCGGAACAGCTGGTCGACCACGTCGGCCGGCAGCACGATAGGCAACAGGCCGTTTTTGTAGCAGTTGTTGAAGAAGATGTCGGCGAAGCTCGGCGCGATCACCGCGCGGAAGCCGTAGTCCTCGAGTGCCCACGGCGCGTGCTCGCGGCTGGAGCCGCAACCGAAGTTTTCGCGCGCCAGCAGTACCTGCGCGCCCGCGTAGCGCGGGAAGTTCAGCACGAAGTCGGGGTTGACCGGGCGGACGCTGTTGTCCATGCCCGGCTCGCCGTGGTCGAGGTAGCGCCATTCGTCGAACAGGTTCGGGCCGAAGCCGGAGCGCTTGATCGACTTGAGGAACTGCTTGGGAATGATCGCGTCGGTGTCGACGTTGGCGCGATCGAGCGGGCATACGAGCCCTTTAACGGTGGTAAACGCCTTCATTATTGTGCCGCCCTTTCGATCGCCTGGCCGCCGGCCTTCAGGTCCTTGCCGAGGCCGCTGACGGTGTTGCAGCCGGCCAGCGCCGTCGCGGCCAAAGCCACTGCGATCAGAGTTTTGATGGTTGCCATGGTGCTCTTCCTGAGTATCGGAGGACGCCCGCTGCCGGGGCGCCCGCACGACCGGAGATCTGGCCCGCTCGCCGCCGCACCGAGGCCGGCCCCGACCGTCAGCGGACGGAGACCGTCTTCGGCGCGACGACGGCGGAAATCCTACCCGGCCGCGCCGCGAAAAACGGAAAGCGGGATCAGAACGTGCGCACGTCGACGAAGTGGCCGGCGATCGCCGCCGCCGCCGCCATCGCCGGGCTCACCAGGTGGGTGCGCCCGCCCTGGCCCTGACGGCCTTCGAAGTTGCGGTTCGACGTCGACGCGCAACGCTCGCCCGGCTCGAGGCGGTCGGCGTTCATCGCCAGACACATCGAGCAGCCCGGCTCGCGCCATTCGAAGCCGGCGTCGGTGAACACCTTGTCGAGACCCTCGGCCTCGGCCTGCGCCTTGACGTTGCCCGAGCCCGGCACGACCAGCACCAGCTTGACGCTGTCGGCCTTCTTGCGGCCCTTGATCACGGCGGCGGCTTCGCGCAGGTCTTCGATGCGCGAGTTGGTACAGGAACCGATGAACACCTTGTCGATGCCGATCTGCTGGATCGGGGTGCCGGCGGCAAGACCCATGTAGTTCAGCGCGCGCTGGTAGCCCTCGCGCTTGACCGGGTCGGCTTGTTCGGCCGGGTTCGGCACGCGGCCGTTGACGTCGGTGACCATTTCCGGCGAAGTGCCCCAGGTGACCTGCGGCGCGATGTCCTCGGCCTTGAGCTCGACGACGGCGTCGAACTGCGCGCCCTCGTCGGACACCAGCGTCTTCCAGTAGGCGACGGCGGCCTCCCACTGCTCGGCGCTCGGCGCGAACGGACGGCCCTTGACGTAGTCGAGCGTGATCTGGTCGACCGCGACCAGACCCGAGCGGGCGCCGGCCTCGATCGCCATATTGCACAGCGTCATGCGGCCTTCCATCGACAGCGCGCGGATCGCCGAGCCGCCGAATTCGATCGCGTAGCCGGTGCCGCCGGCGGTGCCGATCTTGCCGATGATCGCCAGCGCGATGTCCTTGGCGGTCACGCCCGGCTGCAACTGGCCGTCGACCCTGACCAGCATGGACTTGGACTTCTTGGCCACCAGCGTCTGCGTGGCGAGCACATGCTCGACCTCGGAGGTGCCGATGCCGTGCGCCAGCGCCGCGAAGGCGCCGTGCGTCGAGGTATGGCTGTCGCCGCACACCACGGTCATGCCCGGCAGCGTCGCCCCCTGCTCCGGACCGACCACATGCACGATGCCCTGGTTACGGTCCTTGAACGGGAAGTAGGCCAGCGCGCCGAAGTGCTTGATGTTGGCGTCCAGCGTCTCGACCTGCTGGCGCGAGATCGGGTCCTTGATGCCCTCGTCCCAGTGGTCGGTCGGCGTGTTGTGGTCGGCGGTCGCGACGATGGAGGAGTTGCGCCACGGCTGGCGGCCGGCCAGTTTCAGGCCTTCGAAGGCCTGCGGGCTCGTGACTTCGTGGATGAGATGGCGGTCGATGTAGAGGAGCACGGTGCCGTCGGCTTCTTCGTGCACCACGTGGCTCGACCAGAGTTTGTCGTAGAGCGTCTGGGCGGTCATGGGTCTAGCAATGCAGGTTGATGGCGAATCTCGGTGCGCGTGGGTCGGCGGCGCACGCGCGCCAGCCCCGCACTTTTAATGGAAAAGTCATTCTTGCATACCGGTTTGCCCCTTACAAGTCGCGTTTGCCGCACTGCGCAAGGCCCGTTCCGACTTACCCGGACGTCATGCCCCGAGCGTGCGCCGCGCCCGCCAGACGATCGCACAACCGCCCAGCGCGGCCAGCGCCGACAGCCCGTAGGCCAGCGCCGCGCCGCCGGCCGGCCACAGCGCACCGGCGACGAGACCGCCGAGCGTGCCGCCCAGCCCGAACGACACCGCCAGATACAAGCCCTGGCCGCGCGCCGCCTGCGCCGGCGGCACGATGCGCTGCAAAAGCGCGACCGACGCGGCGTGATGCAGGCCGAAGGTAAAGGCGTGCAGGGTCTGCGCCAGCAGCACGAGCGCAGGTTGGCCGAGCGCCGTCGCCAGCAGCACGAAACGCAGCACCGCGACCGCCAGCGACACGAACAGCAGCACGGCCGGATCGCGCCGTCCGACCAGGGTCGGCAGCTTCCAGAACAACACGATCTCGCATACCACGCCGAGCGCCCACAACGCGCCGATCGCCCCCTGCCCGTAGCCGAGGCCGGCGAGCGCGATCGAGTAGAAGGTGTAATAGGGGCCGTGCGCGAACGCCATCAGGAAGCAGGCGGCCAGCAGCGCCGGCAGGCCGGGGCGCGCGATGAGCGCGCGCAGCGAGGCAGGCGGCGCGCCCGACGTTGGCCGAGCCCCGGTCTCGGGCACGCGCCAGGCGGCCGCCATCAGCACGAGCAGGCCGGCGAGCAGCAGCGCCGGCAGCGCGGCGAGCGACACCGTCGTCAGCGCGTAACCGGCCGCGAGCGCCACGAGCATGAAGCCGATCGAGCCCCAGACGCGCGTGCGGCCGTAGCGACCCGGCGCGGCGCGCGTCGCCTCGGCCGCGCCGGCCTCGACCAGCGGCAGCGACGCCGCCCAGAAAAAGTGCGACAAGGACAGCAAGGCGAACAAGGGCCAGAAATCGTGCAGCCACAGAATCGGCACAAAGGCGAGCGCGGCGAGCAGCGTCGTCGCGCGCAGCACCGGATTGCGCCGGCCGAGCCGGTCGGCCAGTCCGCCCCAGAAGGTCGGCGCGACGATGCGCGCGACGCCGAGCAGCGACACCAGCACCGACAACTGCCACGGCGACAGGCCGAGCCGCGCGAGGTACAGCGGCCAGTAAGGGTTGAACAGGCCGAGGAAGGCGAAATAGCAGAAGTAGAAACGCGAGAACGGCAGCAAGGACACGGCGGCGGGCTTCACGAGGCCCGGCCCGCGTTGCGGGCCGGTTTGAGCGGGATTGTTGAGGAGGTCGAAAGACGGGGTGCGCAAGCAGGTTGGCCGAGCCTCGGCCAACGCTGCGAAGTCAATCGCGCAGCTTCTGCCGGAAGGCGGCGATGTCGCGCCGCCCCTTCTTGGTCGGCTTGCCGTCGCCGTACGGGAAGCTGGCGCGCTCGGCCTTCAACAGCGCGACCTTCTCTTCGCGCGCCAGCCGCGACGCGTCGTCCTCGCTGTACAAGAGGCCGACGTCGCGGGCGCCCTTGCGCTGCGTCGACAAGGACAGGATGGTCACCCGGTATTCGAGCTGGCCGACGCGCACCAAGAGCTCGTCGCCCTCGCGCGCCACGCGCGACGCCTTGACGCGTTCGCCGCCGACCAGCACGCGACCGAGCTCGATCGCCTCGTGCGCGAGCTGGCGCGTCTTGAAAAAGCGCGCCGCCCACAGCCACTTGTCGAGCCTGACCTTGCCGTCGTCCTCGTCCGGCTTCGCCCCCTTCCGGCTCATGCCGCCACCTCCCAGCGCGCCGACACCAGGCCGGTTAGCGTCAATTCCAGCGTGTCGCCCGGCCGCAGCGCCGCGACGCCGGCCGGCGTGCCGGTGTAGATCAGGTCGCCGTCGGAGAGGCCGTAACGTTCGCTCAGCTCGGCGATCAGCCGCGCGACGCCGAACAACATCAGCGACGTATCGCCTTGCTGGCGCATCTCGCCGTTGACCTTCAGCGAGAAGGTCAAGGCCTGCGGGTTGGCCACCCGCGCGGCCGGCACCAGCGCCGAGACGCAGGCGGCACCGCGAAAGCCCTTGGCCTTGGTCCACGGGTGGCCCTTGGCCTTGGCTTCGTTCTGCACGTCGCGCGCGGTCAGGTCGAGGCCGATGCCGTAGCCGGCGACGTGCGACAGCGCGTCGGCCTCGGCGATGTGGTCGCCGCCCTTGCCGATCAGCACCACCAGTTCGCACTCGTGGTGCACGTCGCCCGAGTAGCCGGGCAGCACGATGGGGGCCCCCTCGAGCAGCAGCGCCGAGGTCGGCTTCAGAAAAACCAGCGGCTCGGGTTCGACCGTATTGCCAAGTTCTGCTGCGTGTGCAACAAAGTTACGACCGATGCAGAACAGATTGGCGATGCGGCAGGGCCTGCCGTCGAGGAGCGGGGCGTTCGTCACAGCGATCTCCGGATGAGCGGCCCTGATGGCCGTCGATGGCCGATTATCGCGCAATCCTGCCGTCGTCTCACCCCCGGGCGTTGCCGCGCCGTCGGGGATGCCGATTTTTTTGCGCTGCAACACACAACAGGAATTGAAATTGTCATAGACTGTTGTTAGTTTGTTCGACAGTCGACCGGAACGGTACCGGTCCGCAAAGGAGACGATCTTGAGTCAGGATTCGACCGCTTCGCTGGAGCAGTTTTTCGCCAGCCTCTCGGCCGCCAACCAGCAGTGGATGCAGCAGTTCGTGAATTCGATCAGCCTGGGCCAGACTGCCGGTAGCGACAGCCCGATCAATCAGGCCTGGTCGCAGATGATGAACAACGCCAACCAGTTCATCGCGCTGCAGACCGACCTTTACCAGCAGCAGATGGACCTGTGGATGCGCTTTCTCGGCCAGAAGCCGGCCGGCGAGGCCGAAGCCAAGCCGGCCGACCGTCGCTTCGCCGCGCCGGAATGGAACGAGCATCCGTTCTACAGCTTCCTCAAGCAAAGCTACCTCTTGACCTCGAAGTGGATGCTCGACCTGGTCGACAAGGCGCAGCTCGAGGGCGAAAGCAAGGAACGCCTCGCCTTCGTCACCCGCCACTACGTCGACGCGATGGCGCCGTCCAACTTCCTCCTGACCAACCCCGAGGTGATCAAGCGGGCGATGGAGAGCAAGGGCGAGAGCCTGGTCGAGGGCATGAAGAACATGATGGAGGACCTGCAGAAGGGCCACATCTCGATGTCCGACGAAAGCCACTTCGAAATCGGCGAGAACATCGCCGTCACGCCGGGCGACGTGGTGTTCCGCAACGAGCTGATCGAGCTGATCCAGTACACGCCGACCACCGGCGAGGTGTACGAGAAGCCGCTGCTGATCGTGCCGCCGTGCATCAACAAGTACTACCTGATGGACCTGCAGCCCGAGAACTCGATGGTGCGCCACTTCGTCGGCCAGGGTTACCGGGTATTCCTGATCTCGTGGCGCTCGGCGGTGCCGGAGATGAAGCACTTCACCTGGGAGAGCTACATCGAGCAGGGCGTGATCGCCGGCGCCGAGGCGGTCAAGAGCATCACCCGCCAGCCGACGATGAACGCGCTGGGCTTTTGCATCGGCGGCGTGATCCTCGCGACCTCGCTGGCGGTGATGAAGGCCAAGAAGCTCGACTGGATCGACTCGGCCACCTTCATGACCTCGCTGATCGACCATTCCGAAGCCGGCGACATCAAGGTCTACTTCGACGAGAACCTGATCCGCGCCCGCGAGGCCAAGATCGCCCACGGCGGCGGCGGCATCGTCAGCGGCAAGGAACTGGGCCGCACCTTCGCATCCTTGCGCGCCAACGACCTGGTGTGGAACTACGTCGTCAACAACTACCTGCTGGGCAAGACCCCGCCGCCGTTCGACCTCCTGTTCTGGAACAACGACGCGGTCGACCTGCCGATGCCGATGCACACCTTCTTCCTGAAGGAGTTCTACCTCAACAACGCGCTGACCCGCCCGGGCAGCATCACGCTGTGCGGCGTGCCGATCGACCTGTCGACCATCACCATCCCGGTCTACGTGTTCGCCGCGCGCGAGGATCACATCGTACTGTGGACCTCGGCCTACTCGGGCCTCAAATACCTGGCCGGCTCGCCGAGCCGCCGCTTCGTGCTCGGCGCCTCGGGTCATATCGCCGGCTCGATCAACCCGGTCACCAAGGACAAGCGCAACTACTGGGTGAACGACGCCCTGCCGGACGATCCGAACGCCTGGTTCGAAGGTGCGCAAAGCATGCCGGGCAGCTGGTGGAAGGACTGGGACGCGTGGCTTGCTCCGCAGTCGGGCAACAAGGTCGCCGCGCCCAAGACCGCCGGCAGCAAGGCGCTGCCGCCGATCTGCCCCGCGCCGGGCGAGTACGTCCGCGCCAAGGCGCTGCCGCCGGCGCTGGTCAACCTGCACTGAACCGGTAGGCAACGCAAAAACCCGCTCGCACCCTTTGCACGGGTGCGATACTCGAATCTGCCCCCAGGGGGCGGGACCCGCGACCCGGCCGGCTCTGCCGGGCGCGTGCTACGGCCGCACGGTCGGCCAACTGACTAGAAAGACGGAGATAGCCCCATGCAAGACGTTGTGATTGTTGCAGCCAGCCGCACCGCCATCGGCAACTTCGGCGGTTCGCTCGCCAAGATCGCCGCCCCGGAACTGGGCGCCACCGTGATCAAGGCGCTGCTGGAAAAAACCGGCCTGGCCCCGGAACAGATCTCCGAAGTGATCCTCGGCCAGGTCCTCACCGCCGGCGCCGGCCAGAACCCGGCCCGCCAGGCGCTGATCAAGGCCGGCCTGCCGGTCACCACCCCGGCCTCGACGCTGAACGTGGTGTGCGGCTCCGGCCTGCGCGCCACCCACCTGGCCGCCCAGGCGATCGCCAACGGCGACGCCGACATCGTGATCGCCGGCGGCCAGGAGAACATGAGCCTGTCGCCGCACATCCTGCCGGGTTCGCGCGACGGCTTCCGCATGGGCAACGCGCAGCTGATCGACACCATGGTGTACGACGGCCTGACCGACGCCTACAACCAGTACCACATGGGCATCACCGCCGAGAACATCGCCGCCAAATACGGCATCAGCCGCGAAGAACAGGACCAACTGGCGGTGACCTCGCAGAACCGCGCCGAGGCCGCGCAGGCCGCCGGCAAGTTCGACGCCGAGATCGTCCCGGTCTACGTGCCGCAGAGGAAGGGCGACCCGGTCGCCTTCGCGCGCGACGAGTTCATCAAGGCCGGCGCGACCGTCGAGGGCTTGGCCAAGCTGCGTGCCGCGTTCAAGAAGGACGGTACCGTGACCGCCGGCAACGCGTCGGGCATCAACGACGGCGCCGCCGCCGTGCTGATGATGTCGGCCGCCAAGGCGCAGGA
Source organism: Crenobacter luteus (assembly GCF_004345725.1). Classification (GTDB taxonomy): domain Bacteria; phylum Pseudomonadota; class Gammaproteobacteria; order Burkholderiales; family Chromobacteriaceae; genus Crenobacter; species Crenobacter luteus. Next base: position 87,834 of record NZ_SLXG01000005.1, read on the forward strand.
ACTGGGCCTCAAGCCGCTGGCCGTGGTGCGCGGCTACGCACTGTCCGGCTGCGCGCCGGAAATCATGGGCATGGGCCCGGTCGGCGCGACCCGCAAGGCGCTGGCCAAGGCCGGCTGGGGCGTGCAGGACCTCGACCTGATCGAGGCCAACGAAGCCTTCGCCGCCCAGGCGCTGGGTGTGACCCGCGAACTGGAGTGGGATCTGGCCAAGGTCAACGTCAACGGCGGCGCGATCGCGTTGGGCCACCCGATCGGCGCGTCCGGCGCCCGCGTGCTGGTCACGCTGGTGCACGAGATGCTGCGCCGCGAGGCCAACAAGGGTCTGGCCACGCTGTGCATCGGCGGCGGCATGGGCGTGGCGCTGGCGATCGAACGCGCCTAAGCCCCCTCTTGCCGCATCACGCAACGCCCCGCTGCCGCGGGGCGTTTTTCTTTACGGAAAATCACGCTGCCCGACCGGCTCGCCTCGCCCATGCGCGGGCGGGCCGCCAACGCCGGCTCGCAAGCCGCCGTATCCGCGGCGCCATCGCCCTGCCGCGAACCCGTGCGCAAAACAGAACGGCACGCCGGAGGGCGTGCCGTTTGTGGCCTGGGGCTCGATACGCTTACATCGCGTCGACCACCGCGATGCCCAGGAGGTCCAGGCCGGTCTTCAGCGTGCGCGCGGTCAGCGCCGCCAGCTGCAGGCGGCTGGCGCGCACCTCGCCCTCGGCCTTGAGGATCGGGCAGGCTTCGTAGAAGCGCGAGAACAGCGTCGCGACGTTGTAGAGGTAGCCGCACAGGTGGTGCGGCTGGCAGGTGTCGGCGACGTTGTAGAGCACGTCCTCGAACTGGGCCAGCGCGACAGCCAGCTGCTTCTCGGCCGGCTCGGCGATCAGGATCGCGGCGCCGGCGTCGACCTCGCCGGCCTTGCGGAACACGCTCTGCACGCGGGTGTAGGCGTACTGCAGGTAGGGCGCGGTGTTGCCCTCGAAGGCGAGCATGGTGTCCCAGTTGAACACGTAGTCGCTGGTGCGGTTCTTCGACAAGTCGGCGTACTTGACCGCGCCGATGCCGACCGCGCGCGCGACGTCGCGGCGGGTGGCCTCGGCCAGCTCGGGGTTCTTCTCCGACACCAGCGCGAAGGCGCGCTCCTCTGCCTCGTCCAGGAGCTCGATCAGCTTGACCGTGCCGCCGGAGCGGGTTTTGAACGGCTTGCCGTCCTCGCCCATCATGGTGCCGAAGGCGACGTGCTCGAGCTGCATCTCGGCCGGCGCGAAGCCGGCCTTCTTCGCCAGCGTGAAGATCTGCTGGAAGTGCAGGCTCTGGCGCGCGTCGACGACGTAGATCACGCGGTTAAGGCCCAGCACGCGGTGGCGGTAGCGCACCGCCGACAGGTCGGTGGTCGCGTACAGGTAGCCGCCATCCTTCTTCTGGATGATGACGGCCATCGGCTCGCCTTCCGGATTCTTGAATTCCGGCATGAACACCACCTGGGCGCCCTGGTCCTCGACCAGCAGCTCGGCGGCGGCGAGGTCGGCGACCACCACCGGCAGGTCGGCGTTGTAGGCCGACTCGCCGCGCACGCTCTCGCGCGTCAGCGACACGCCCAGCTTGCGGTACACCGCCTCGCAGTGCTCGAGCGACACCTCGACGAACTGCTCCCACAATTTGCGCACTTCGGCGTCGCCGCCCTGCAGCCTGACCACGTAGTCGCGCGCGGTGTCGGCGAAGGCGGCGTCCTCGTCGAAGCGCACCTTGGCCTTGCGATAGAACTCCTCGAGGTCGGACAGCGCCATCTCGGCGTCGCCGGCCTTGCGGCTTTCGACCAGATACGCGACCAGCATGCCGAACTGGGTGCCCCAGTCGCCGACGTGGTTGGCGCGGGTCACGTCGTGGCCGACGAATTCGAGCACGCGCGCGATCGCGTCGCCGATGATGGTCGAGCGCAGGTGGCCGACGTGCATTTCCTTGGCGAGGTTGGGCGACGAGTACTCGACCATCACCTTCTGCACGTCCGGCGCGGCGACGCCGAGCCTGGCGTCGGCGAGAGCCTTGCCCAGCTTGTCGCCGAGGAAGGCCGGCGTCAGGTGGATGTTGATGAAGCCCGGGCCGGCGATCTCGACCTTGTCGGCGATGCCGTTAAGGTCGAGCGCGTCGATGACCTTTTGCGCCAGTTCGCGCGGGTTCATCTTGAGCTTCTTGGCGGCGCCCATCACGCCGTTGGCCTGGTAGTCGCCGAACTCGGGCTTGGACGCCGGCTGCAGCACCGCCGGGGCGTCCGGCGCGCCGGCGGCGGCCAGCGCCGCGGCGACGCGCTCGTTGAGAAGTTGCTGGATGGTCATGAAGGTCCCGGAAAATCAAAAGGCCGGACACGACAAGCATCCGGCACGAATTCGTTAAGCGTCGCCCGCGGGGGGCGGTCTGGGTCAATCCAAGATTGTAAGACCAGCCCCCCGACCGGGGCAAATCGGGGCGGGACGGTCCGATGCGCCGGCGGCGGCGCACCGGGAAGGCAAGAGCCAGGGCGCGGTGCGCACGCGCACAAAAAAGCTCGGCCAACCTTGCCTCACTCAAGGTTGGCCGAGCCCGTCGGGGAGCCGCTTAGAACAGGCGCGCGATCAGCGCCTTTTCCATGCCGGCCATGCCCGGGATCTTCACCTTGACGCCGTTGCCCGGCGCGACCTGCGTCGCCGCGCCGTCGCGCGTCATCGTGGTCAGTTCGACCACCTTGTTGCCGGACGGGTGGATCACCTCGATCTTGTCGCCGACCGCGAAGCGGTTCTTGACGTCGATCAGCGCCCAGCCTTCGCCGTCGACCTCCAGCACCTCGCCGACGTACTGGCTCTTCTTCGCCTGCGAGTGGCCGGTCAGGTAGTTCTGGTATTCCTGCGTCTGGTGACGCTCGAGGAAGCCCGGCGTGTAGCCGCGGTTGGCCAGGCCCTCGAGGTCGGCCAGCAGCGAGTAGTCGAACGGGCGGCCGGCGACCGCGTCGTCGATCGCGCGGCGGTAGGCCTGCGCGGTGCGCGCGACGTAGTACAGGCTCTTGGTGCGGCCCTCGATCTTCAGCGAATCGACGCCGATCTTCACCAGCTTCTCGACCTGCTCGATCGCGCGCAGGTCTTTCGAATTCATGATGTAGGTGCCGTGCTCGTCCTCGATGATCGGCATCATCTCGCCCGGGCGGCTGCCCTCTTCGATCAGGTAGGTGCGGTCGGCCAGCGGGTGGCGCTCGGCGCCGCCGCAGGCGGCGAAGCTCTGGTTCGCTTCCTCCAGCGCCTTGTTGAAGTCGAACTGGATCACCTGCACGTCGCCGGCGTCGTCCTCGGCGGCGTTGTGCACCTTGTAGTCCCAGCGGCAGGCGTTGGTGCAGGTGCCCTGGTTCGGGTCGCGGTGGTTGAAGTAGCCGGACAAGAGGCAGCGGCCCGAGTAGGCGATGCACAAGGCGCCGTGCACGAACACTTCGAGCTCCATGTCCGGGCATTCCTGGCGAATCTCGGCGATTTCGTCCAAGGACAGCTCGCGCGACAGGATCACGCGGCTCAGGCCGATCTTCTGCCAGAACTTCACGCCCATCAGGTTGGTGGTGTTGGCCTGCACCGACAGGTGGATAGGCACCTCGGGCCACTTCTCGCGCACCATCATGATCAGGCCGGGGTCGGCCATGATCAGCGCGTCCGGCTTCATCGCGATCACCGGCTCCATGTCGGCAAGGTAGGTCTTGAGCTTGGCGTTGTGCGGCAGGATGTTGCTGGCGACGAAGAACTGCTTGCCGCGCGCGTGCGCCTCGGCGATGCCGATCCGCAATTCTTCCAATTTGAATTCGTTGTTGCGCGCGCGCAAGGAGTAGCGCGGCTGGCCGGCGTAGACGGCGTCGGCGCCGAAGTCGTAGGCGGCACGCATCTTGTCGAGGTTGCCGGCCGGCAGGAGGAGTTCCGGTGATTTCATCAGGTGGGTGTCTTGTGTAAGGCGTGCACGCTCAGTGCAACAGGCCGCCGGTGGGCAGCGGCTGGATGTCGGGCTCGACGAAGGCACGGCGCGCGCTGTCGTGGTCGAGCCGCTCTGCGCTGTAGTAGGCGAGCACCGCGCTGCGCGCGTCGTCGACGATGTCCGGACAGGCGGCGCAGAAGGCGTCCCAGTCGTCGCGCAGCTCGGGACGCTCGGCGACGCGGGTGTACAGGATGGCCAGGAGCGCCATCGTCAGCGTGTGGTGGTACTTGTCGGCCACGCCCTTGGCCATCGCGTAGCGCGACAGCGAGTGGGCGCAGCGCGCCGCGGCCTCGCGGCCGCCGTAGCGGCGGCAGTAGGCCCAGGCGGCCAGCAGGTGGGCCCGGTGGTTGAATGCGGAAACCGGCAGCGCGCGCGATTCGAGCGCTTGCAGGAATGCCTGGTCGTCCATGCGTGTCACTCTTTTCGGTCGGATGGGAAACGACCCGCGCAGGGTCGCAAAGCCGGCCCGTCTGCCGCGAGCCTGGCGCGGCGCGATTATGCGCCCCGGCACGCGACAGCGTCAAGGCGACACGCCCGAAACCAACCGGCACAAGTATTTGATTTTACAGGGCGCGCACCGCTCAGCGCGGCCGGAACAGCGTCGCCAGCGTGACGAGCTGGCCGATCAGGCCGCCGGCCATCAGCACGATGCCGACGATGGCGAACACGCCCTCGCCGGCGTCGATCGCCGTCTGCGTGACGAAGGAGCCGAGCACGAAGCAGGCGGTGAACAGCACGAGGGCGAGCACGGCGAGGCGGCGGTCGCCGCGCAGGCGTTTCTGGAAGTGGTCGAACATCTTCGGGGCCCCTTTCAAGCGGATGCGCCCGGGCGACGTCGCCGCGCGGCGAAGTCCTCGAGCATCTTTTGTTCGAATTCGGTAAAGCCGGCGGCGCGACGCGCCGGCCAGTTGAACGGGCCGGACAGCGCCGAGACGTCGTGCTCGGCGAGCAGCGCGCGGAAGGTCGCGAGCGGCTCGAGCCCGCGCGCGTCGCACAGCCAGGTGAACCAGTAGTTGCCGATCTCGACGTGGCCGATCTCGTCGCGATAGATCACGTCGAGCAACGCGACCGTCTCGGCGTCGCCGGCCTCGGCCAACCTTTTCTGGATGCCGGGCGTGACGTCGAGGCCGCGCGCTTCGAGAATGCGCGGCACCAGCGCCATGCGCAGCAAGACGTCGTGGCGCGTCTTGTCGGCCATGTCCCACAGGCCGTTGTGCGCGGTAAAGTCGCCGTAAGCATAGCCCAGCGCCGCCAGCCTGTCGGCGAGCAGGCCGAAGTGACGGGCCTCCTCGTCGGCGACGCGCAGCCAGTCGCCGACGTAGTCGTCGGGCAGGCCGGCGAAGCGCCAGGCGGCGTCGAGCGCGAGGTTGATCGCGTTGAACTCGATATGCGCGATCGCGTGAATCAGCGCGCCGTGCCCTTCGCGGCTGGCGATGCCGCGACGCGGCACCCGGCGCGGATCGACGAGTTCGGGCCGCGCCGGACGGCCCGGCGCGGACAGCGCCGGCGCGCCGGCCGTGTCGTCGCGTTCGAGACGGCCGGCGAGCCAGTCGCGCCGCAGCGCACGCACAGCGGCGCACTTGGCGGCCGGGTCGGGCTCGCGCAGCGCGGCGTATAGACGGGGATAGAGCAGACGGTCGGTTTCGGGCATCGGCGGCCATTGTAAGCGAAACGCGCCGCGGCTTCTCATGCATAATGGGCGGGCCCAGCTTTCCAAGGAGACGCCATGCTGTTCAATTCCAGCCTGCTCGGCCCGGTCGAGGTGGACGAATCCACCGTCATCGAGTTCCCGCACGGCCTGCCGGCTTTCGAGGCCTGCCGTCGCTTCAAGCTGTTCCACGAGGACGGCCAGGATGCGCCGCGCGTGTTCTGGATGCAGTCGCTCGACCAGGCGGACGTGCTGTTCAGCGTGGTCGACCCGGCCGCGCTGGGCCTCCGCTACGAGATCGAACTGTCGGCCGCCGAACTCGACGCGCTCGCGCTCGTGCGCGCCGAGGACGCCGCGCTGCTGGTGATGGTCTACAAGGACGGCGAGGCGCGCGAGGACGGCCACCCGTTGCTGTCGCCGCTGAAGGCCAACGTGCGCAACCCGCTGGTCGTCAACCTGACCACGCGCCGCGCGCTGCAAAAGACCGGCCTGGCCTGCGACATCGTGTTCCACAACTGCTAAGGCGGCCGATTCCGATGACCGACTCCCTGCCCCGCTGCCCCTGGTGCGGCAGCGACCCGCTCTACGTCGCCTACCACGACCGCGAGTGGGGCGTGCCCAGCCGCGACGACGCCCAGCTGTTCGAGATGCTGCTGCTCGAGGGCGCGCAGGCCGGGCTGTCGTGGCTCACCATTCTCAGAAAGCGCGAAGGCTACCGGCGCGCCTTCGCCGGCTTCGACGCCGCGCGCGTCGCCGCCTTCACGGCGGACGACGTCGAGCGGCTCGTCGCCGACCCGGCCATCGTGCGCCACCGCGGCAAGATCGAGAGCACGCTCGGCAACGCGCGCGCCTTTCTCGAACTGCAGGCGCGCCACGGCACCTTCGCCGACTGGCTGTGGGCCTTCGTCGACGGCGAACCTATCGTCAACCGCTGGGCCAGCCTGGCCGAGTGCCCGAGCTCGACGCCCTTGTCCGAGCGCGTCAGCCGCGCGCTGAAAAAGGCCGGCATGACCTTCGTCGGCCCGACCATCGTCTACTCCTACCTGCAGGCGGTCGGCGTGGTGAACGACCACCTCGTCGACTGCCACCGCCACCCGGACCGGCTCGGCCAACGCTGAGCCACCGCGCCGGCGCGGTAGGCGCCTGCGGGCAAACCCGGTAAAATGGTCGGTTCGGCGCGTCGCGATCACTCGAGCGGCGGCGCCCTTCCCTTTCACTTCGACTGTTTTTCGAAGGACGCTGCAATGAGCACTCCGAACAAGACCGAACGGGCGCTGGTCGTCCTGTCCGGTGGTCAGGATTCGACCACCTGCCTTTACTGGGCGATCCAGCGCTTCGGCCGCGACGCGGTCGAGGCCGTCACCTTCGACTACGGCCAGCGCCACCGCGTCGAACTTACCGCCGCGCGCCACATCGCCCGGATGGCCGGCGTCAGGCAGACCGTGCTGCCGATCGACACCTTCGGCGCGATGGGCGGCAACGCGCTGACCGCCGCCGACATCGAGCCCGAACAGGGCGCCCGCGACGACGCCGACACCGCGCTGCCGAACACCTTCGTGCCGGGCCGCAACCTCGTGTTCCTGACCTTCGCCGCCGCGCTGGCGTGGCAGAAGGGCATGGAGCACGTCGTCACCGGCGTCGCGCAGACCGACTACTCGGGCTACCCCGACTGCCGCGAAAACACCCTCAAGGCGCTCGAACTGGCGATCCGCCTCGGCATGGACAGCCGCGTGCAACTGCACGCCCCGCTGATGTTCATGAGCAAGGCCAAGACGGTGAAGCTCGCCCAGCAGGTCGGCGCGATGGAAGCGCTCGCCTTCAGCCACACCTGCTACAACGGCGCGGTGCCGCCGTGCGGCGTGTGCGCATCGTGCGAGCTGCGCGCCAAGGGCTTTCTCGAAGCCGGCGTGGCCGACCCGCTGGTCGTGCGCACCGGCGCCGGAGCGTAAACGATGCGCACCCTCCACCTCGCGACGCGCGGCTTCGAGGCCGCGCGCACCCTGCCTGGCGTCGGCCGCCACGGCCACAGCTTTTTCGTCACCGCCGAGAGCCGCGTCGCCGACCACGCCGAATTGCGCGCGCACTTGACCGAGGCGTGCGCGCCCTTGCACTACCGCGACCTGTCGGCGATGCTCGCCGACGCCGGCGACGCCGCGCTCGCCCGCCACCTGGCCGCCACGCTGTCCGAGCTCGGCCAACCTTGCGCGCTCACGCTGCGCTCGGCGCCCGAGCGCGGCGTCGAGCTGGCCGAGGACGGCACGCTGCACCACTGGTTCGCCACCGGCTTCGAGGCGGCGCACCAGCTGCCGCATGTGCCGCCCGGCCACCAGTGCGGCCGCCTGCACGGCCACGGCTTCAAGGTGCGCCTCGTCGCCGCCGAGGACGTCGGCGACATCGTCGACGCCTGGCAGCCGCAGTTCGACGTGCTGCAGCACAAATACCTGAACGAGATCGCCGGGCTGGAAAATCCGACCAGCGAGGTGCTGGCCGACTGGTTGTGGCAAAGGTTGGCCGAGCCGCTGCCGGGGCTTTGCAAGGTCGAGGTGTTCGAGACGCACACCGCCGGCAGCCGCCGCGACGCGCAGGGCCTGACGATCTGGAAGGAGCAGCGCTTCGAGGCGGCCGTGCCGTTCGACGCGGCCGGCAACTACACCGGCCACAGCTACCTCGTGCGCCTGTACCTGTCCGGCGCCATCGACGAGTTCAGCGGCTGGCTGCGCGACTTCGGCGAGGTCAAATCGCTGTTCAAGCCGCTCTACAAGCAGCTCGACCACAATCCGCTCGACGCGCTGCCCGGCGTTGCGCGCACCGACTGCGCGGGCATCGCCGCGTGGATTGCCGCGCGGCTGTCGCCGCTGTTGCCCGAGCTGTCCGGCGTCGACCTGTTCGAGAACCCGCACGAGGGCGCCCGGCTGATCCTGAGGGACGCGCGATGAGCTACACCGTCAAGGAAATCTTCTACACGCTGCAAGGCGAAGGCGGCCAGGCCGGCCGCCCGGCGGTGTTCTGCCGCTTCGCCGGCTGCAATCTGTGGAGCGGCCGCGAGCAGGACCGCGCCGCCGCCGTCTGCCGCTTCTGCGACACTGACTTCGTCGGCACCGGCCCGGACGGCGGCAAGTTCGCCGACGCCGACGCGTTGGCCGAGCGGATCGCGGCCGAATGGCGCGGCGTCGGCGGCAAGCCCTACGTCGTCTGCACCGGCGGCGAGCCGCTGCTGCAGCTGGACGCTCCGCTGATCGACGCGCTACACGCTCGCGGCTTCGAGGTCGCGGTCGAGACCAACGGCACCATCGCCGCGCCGGCCGGCATCGACTGGATCTGCGTCAGCCCCAAGGGCACCGCGCCGCTGGTGCAGACCTCGGGCCACGAGCTGAAGCTCGTCTACCCGCAAACCGACGCGCCCGCGCCGGACGCGTTGGCCGAACTCGACTTCGAACACTTCTACCTGCAGCCGCTCGACGACCTCAACCAGCGCGCCAACACCGAGGCGGCGATCGCCTACTGCCTCGCGCACCCGCAGTGGAAGCTGTCACTGCAGACGCACAAGCTGACCGGCATCCGCTGACGCGCCGGGAGCGATGCAAAAACCCTCGTCATGACGACGAGGGTTTTGTTTTTGCGCGCCGGCGTGCGGCGCTTCACACAAACTTGCAAACCGCTCGTTTCGCCAACAATTGCGCGCTTTGGCCGGCGTGCACCGCCTCTTAAGCTCGGATCAGGAGCCCGAACGGCTCCGCCGCACAAGGAGGACACCATGAAACGTCAGATCGGCCTCGCGCTGGCGGCGATCGCGCTGGGCGGCAGCCTCGCCGGCTGCGTCGTCGTGCCGCGCCACCATTACCACGAGCGGCGCACCGTCGTCGTCGCGCCGGAGCGCTACCCGCACGGCGACCGCTACGACCGTCGCCCCGACCGGCGCGACCGCGACTACCGCTACGAGCGGCGCGACCGCTGGTAGACGGTCAAACAAAACCCCCGCGCGCTGCGGGGGTTTTTCGCGCCAGGTGTGCCGGCTCAGCGGAACACCAGCTGCCCGCCCTCGGCGTCGACGGTGACGGTCGCCTTCGGCGGATACTTGCCGGCGAGGATCGCGCGCGCGAGCGGGTTCTCGATCTCGCTCTGGATCGCGCGCTTGAGCGGGCGCGCGCCGTACACCGGGTCGAAGCCGGCCTGCGCCAGCTCGTCGAGCGCCGCCTCGCTGATCGCGAAGCCGAGCTCCATCTTGGCCAGCCGCGCCTCGAGACGCGCCAGCTGGATGCGAGCGATCGACTTGATGTGCTTGTCGTCGAGCGCGTGGAACACCACCACCTCGTCGATGCGGTTGACGAACTCGGGACGGAACTGCGCCTTGACCTCGGCCATCACCGCCAGCTTGATCACCTGGTAGTCGTCGGTTTCCATGGTCTGGATCGCCTGGCTGCCGACGTTCGAGGTCATCACCACCACGGTATTCTTGAAGTCGACCGTGCGGCCCTGGCCGTCGGTCAGCCGGCCGTCGTCGAGCACCTGCAGCAGGATGTTGAACACGTCCGGGTGCGCCTTCTCGATCTCGTCCAGGAGGATCACGCTGTACGGCTTGCGGCGCACCTGCTCGGTCAACTGACCGCCCTCCTCGTAGCCGACGTAGCCGGGCGGCGCGCCGATCAGCCGCGCGACCGAGTGCTTTTCCATGTATTCGGACATGTCGATGCGCACCAGGTGCTCTTCCGAATCGAACAGGAAGTTCGCCAGCGTCTTGCACAGCTCGGTCTTGCCGACGCCGGTCGGGCCGAGGAACAGGAAGGAGCCGTACGGCTTGTTCGGGTCGGAGAGGCCCGAGCGACTGCGCCGGATCGCGTCGGCGACCACGCGCACCGCCTCGTCCTGGCCGACCACGCGCTGGTGCAGCACGTCTTCCATGTGCAAGAGCTTGTCGCGCTCGCCCTGCAGCATCTTGGACACCGGGATGCCGGTCGCGCGGCTGACCACCTCGGCGATCTCCTCGGCGCCGACCTGGGTGCGCAACAGCCGCATCGGCGTCTTGCCGCCCTCGCCCGCCTCGGCCGCCTTCAATTGCGCCTCGAGCGCCGGCAGCTTGCCGTACTGCAGCTCGGCCAACTTCTGCCAGTCGCCGCGCCGCTTGAGCTCCTCCATCTCGACCTTCAGCCGCTCGACCTCCTCGCGGATGCTCTGGCTGCCCATCACGCTGGCCTTCTCGGCCTTCCAGATCTCGTCGAGGTCGGCGTACTCGCGCGCGAGCTTGGCGATTTCCTCCTCGATCAGCGCGAAGCGCTTCTGCGACGCCTCGTCGGTTTCCTTGCGGACCGCCTCGCGCTCGATCTTGAGCTGGATCAGCCGGCGGTCGAGCCTGTCCATCGCCTCCGGCTTGGAGTCGAGCTCCATCTTGATGCGGCTGGCGGCCTCGTCGATCAGGTCGATCGCCTTATCCGGCAGGAAGCGGTCGGTGATGTAGCGGTGGCTCAACTCGGCCGCCGCGACGATCGCCGGGTCGGTAATGTCGACGCCGTGGTGCACCTCGTACTTTTCCTGCAGGCCGCGCAGGATGGCGATGGTGTCCTCGACGCTGGGCTCGTCGACCAGCACCTTCTGGAAGCGGCGCTCGAGCGCGGCGTCCTTCTCGATGTACTTGCGGTACTCGTCGAGCGTGGTCGCGCCGATGCAGTGCAGCTCGCCGCGCGCCAGCGCCGGCTTGAGCATGTTGCCGGCGTCCATCGCGCCCTCGGCGCGGCCGGCGCCGACCATGGTGTGGATCTCGTCGATGAAGATGATGGTGCTGCCCTCGTCGCGCGCCAGTTCGCTCAGCACCGCCTTCAGCCGCTCTTCGAACTCGCCGCGGTACTTGGCGCCGGCGAGCAGCGCCGCCAGGTCGAGCACCAGCAGCCGCTTGTGCTTCAGCGATTCGGGCACCTCGCCGTTGACGATGCGCTGCGCGAGGCCCTCGACGATGGCGGTCTTGCCGACGCCCGGTTCGCCGATCAGCACCGGGTTGTTCTTGGTGCGACGCTGCAGCACCTGGATCGCGCGGCGGATCTCGTCGTCGCGGCCGATCACCGGGTCGAGCTTGCCGGCGCGCGCGCGCTCGGTCAGGTCGAGCGTGTACTTCTTCAGCGCCTCGCGCTGGCCCTCGGCGTCGGCGCTCTGCACGCCCTCGCCGCCGCGCACCGCGTCGATCGCGGCCTTGACCGCCGCCGCGCCGCCGCCGTTCTCGCGCAAGAGCCGCGCCGCCTCGCCCTTGTCCTCGCTCAGCGCCAGCAGGAACAGCTCGCTGGCGATGAAGGCGTCGCCGCGCTTCATCGCGGCCTTGTCGGTCAGGTTCAGCAGGTTGCCCAGCTCGCGCGACACAGTGATCTCGCCGCCGGTGCCCTGCACCTTCGGCAGACGGTCGATCGCGCCTTTCAAGGCCGCCTTGAGGCCGGCAAGGTTCACGCCGGCGCGCGCCAGAAGGCTGGCGACGCCGCCGTCGGCGTCGTCGAGCATCGCCAGCAGCAGGTGCTGCGGCTCGATGTAGGCGTTGTCGTTCGCGAGCGCCAGGCTCTGCGCGTCGGCCAGCGCCTGCTGGAATTTGGTGGTCAGTTTGTCGAAACGCATGACATCCTCCTCGTATCGGGTTAATCCCTATCTTGGGCGAGGATTTAGCGATTTCAAGGGCCGGGGTCTAGCCTGAAACTGAGACCCTGACGGATGACGACGATGACCGCAGCAAGGGTGAAACTGGTCGAGGTCGGACCGCGCGACGGCCTGCAGAACGAGCCGGCACGGCTGACGGTGGCCGAGCGTTGCGCGCTGATCGAAAGGTTGGCCGAGGCCGGCTTCAGCAGCATCGAGGCCGGCGCCTTCGTCTCGCCCGACAAGGTGCCGCAGATGGCCGACACCGCCGCCGTGCTCGCCGGGCTTAAGCTGGACAGCCCGATCGGCTACCCGGTGCTGGTGCCGAACGAGCGCGGGCTCGACGCGGCGCTGGCCGCCGGCGCGCGCGAGATCGCGGTGTTCGCGGCGGCGAGCGACACCTTCAGCCAGCGGAACATCGGCGCCGACGTCGACGCGAGCCTCAAGCGCTACGAGGCGGTGGTGCGCCGCGCGCTCGACGCCGGCCTTTTGGTGCGCGGCTACGTCTCCTGCGTCGCCGGCTGCCCGTACGAAGGGCCGATCGCGCCCGAGCGCGTCGAGGAGGTCGCCGGCGCGCTGTGGGAGATGGGCTGCGACGAGATCTCGCTCGGCGACACCATTGGCGTCGCCACGCCCAACACCGTGCTGGCGATGCTCGACGCGGTCGCCGACCGCGTGCCGGTCGCGCAGCTGGCCGGCCACTTCCACGACACCTACGGCATGGCCTCGGCCAACGTCTACGCCGCCTGGCGCGCCGGGGTGATGACATTCGACTGCTCGGTTGCCGGCCTCGGCGGCTGCCCGTATGCTCGGGGGGCCACCGGCAACGTCGCCAGCGAGGACCTGGTCTGGCTGTTCAAGGGCCTCGGCGTCGAGACCGGCGTCGACCTGGCCCGCCTCGTCGAGGTCGCGCACTGGATCTCGCAACGACTGGGCCGCGCGCCGGCCTCGCGCGTCGCGCACGCGCTCGCGCCGCACTGAGCCCCGACCACGCCGTTTCGCGCCGCCCAGCCCCGGCGCCGCCCCGCAAGGAGACCGCATGCAAGCCGCCGCGCCCCAACCGCTCTGGCAGCCGTCACCCGGCCGCGTCGCCGCCAGCCATCTGGCCGCCTTCACCCGCCTCGCCGAAAGCGTCACGCAAGGCCATTTCCCCGACTACGACAGCCTGTGGCGCTTCAGCATCGCCGACCCCGGCGCGTTCTGGTCGCTGGTCTGGGACTACACCGGCGTGATCGGCGACAAGGGGAGCGTCGCCTTTGAAGCGGGCGACAGCCTGCGCGGCGCGCGCTTCTTCCCCGACGCGCGCCTCAACTACGCCGAGAACCTGCTGCGCCGCAACGACGACGCGCCGGCGCTGCACTTTCGCGGCGAGGCCGACATCCGCCGCAGCGTGAGCGCGCGCGCCCTGAACCAGCTCGTCTCCCGGCTGCAACAGGCGATGACGGGCGCCGGCGTCAAGCCCGGCGACCGCGTCGCCGGCTTCATGCCCAACCTGCCCGAGACGATCGCCGCGATGCTCGCCGCCGCCAGCCTCGGCGCGGTCTGGACCTCGTGCTCGCCCGACTTCGGCGTCGACGGCGCGCTCGACCGCTTCGGCCAGACCGAACCGAAGCTCTTGTTCGTGCCGGACGGCTACCTGTACAACGGCAAGCGCATCGACGTCTCCGACAAGCTCGCCGCCATCGCCCGCGGCCTGCCGTCGCTGTCGCGCCTGATCGTCGTCGACTACCTCGGCGACGCGGCGGCGCTGGCGGCGCGGCTGCCGAACGGCGTCGCGCTCGACGCGTGGCTCGCGCCGTTCGAGCCGGCGCCGCTCGCCTTCGAGCGCGTGCCGTTCCGCCACCCGCTGTTCATCCTTTATTCGAGCGGCACCACCGGCAAACCCAAGTGCATCGTGCACGGCCACGGCGGCACGCTGTTGCAGCACCTGAAGGAGCACCAGCTGCACGCCGACCTGCACGAAGGCGATACGCTGTTCTACTTCACCACCTGCGGCTGGATGATGTGGAACTGGCTGGCCAGCGGCCTCGCCAGCGGCGCGACGCTGATGCTGTACGACGGCTCGCCGTTCGCCGATGGCGGCCGCGCGCTGTGGGACTACGCCGAGGAGGCCGGCTGCAGCCACTTCGGCACCTCGGCCAAGTACCTCGACGCGCTGCGCAAGTCGGGGTTGGAGCCGGGCCGCGAGTGGCCGCTCGCCCACCTGCGCGCGCTGTTCTCGACCGGCTCGCCGCTGGTCGCCGAAAGCTTCGAATGGGTGTACCGGCATATCAAGGCCGACCTGAACCTCGCGTCGATCTCGGGCGGCACCGACATCGTGTCGTGCTTCGCGCTCGGCAACGCCTGCCTGCCGGTCTACGCCGGCGAGCTGCAGTGCCGCGGCCTGGGCATGGCGGTCGACGTCTACGACGAGCACGGCCGGCCTGTCGTCGGCGAGAAGGGCGAGCTGGTGTGCACCCGCCCCTTCCCGTCGATGCCGGTCGGCTTCTGGCGCGACCCGGACGGCGAGAAATACCGCAAGGCCTACTTCAACCGCTTTCCCGGCGTCTGGTGCCACGGCGACTGGGCCGAGCTCACCGGGCGCGGCGGCCTCGTCATCTACGGTCGCTCCGACGCGGTGCTCAACCCCGGCGGCGTGCGCATCGGCACCGCCGAGATCTACCGCCAGGTCGAGGCTTTCGACGAGATCGTCGAGGCGCTGGCGGTCGGCCAGCGCTGGCAGGACGACGAGCGCGTCGTGCTGTTCGTCCGCTTGGCCGAGGGCGCCAGGCTCGACGCCGACCTGATCGCGCGGCTGAAGGCGAAAATCCGCGACGGCGCGAGCCCCCGCCATGTACCGGCCAGGATCGTCGCGGTCGCCGACCTCCCGCGCACCGTATCGGGCAAGATCGTCGAACTGGCGGTGAAGAACGTCATTCACGGCGAACCGGTCAGCAACGTGTCGGCGCTGGCCAATCCCGAGGCGCTCAAGCTGTTCGAGAATCTGCCGGCGCTCGCCCGCTGACGGAAACCCGGCGCGATCTTTCGCATATGCGACAAAAAAAGTCGCACCCACGACAACACGGGCGATCCCCGACGGTGGCCGCGCGCCAAGCTCACTATCATGCAGCCCACGGAAGGGCGGGGGCCGATCCGCCGCCCTTCCCCACCCTCCATGCCCGTGCCGCCGCGCCCCGGCCCACCCGGCCGGGCGCGGCGCCGCACGGCGTGGCGCGCGCCCGCACCGATCGTGCGGCCGCCCCTCCCAGACCGGTCGCCAAACCGGCCATGCAATACCAACCGCGCATCAAGGAGCTACATGGAATTCCTGCATGAATTCGTCAACTGGGCCAACGGCCTCCTGTGGGGCAATGTGCTGATCTACCTGCTGATCGGCGCCGGCCTCTACTTCACCGCCCGCACCGGCCTCGCGCAGCTGCGCCTGCTGCCGCAGGGCTTCCGCCAGATGATGGGCGGCCGCGCCCACCAGAGCGCGCGCGACATTTCGCCGTTCCAGGCCTTCGCCACCGGCCTCGCCAGCCGCGTCGGCACCGGCAACATCGCCGGCGTCGCGATCGCGATCGCGGTCGGCGGCCCCGGCGCGGTGTTCTGGATGTGGATGACCGCCCTCTTGGGCATGGCCAGCGCCTTCGCCGAGTCGACGCTCGCGCAGCTGTTCAAGGTCAGCCACGGCGACAACACCTTCCGCGGCGGCCCGGCCTACTACATCCAGCAGGGCCTCGGCCAACGCTGGCTCGGCGTCGCCTTCGCGCTGTGCCTGATCCTCGCCTTCGGCCTGGTGTTCAACGCGGTGCAGGCGAATTCGATCGCCGCCGCGACCGAAGGCGCCTGGGGCTGGGACAAGACCGCCGTCGGCGTCGCGCTGGTGATTTTGTCCGCGCCGATCATCTTCGGCGGCGTGCGCTCGGTGGCCCGCGTCGCCGAGTGGATGGTGCCGGTGATGGCGCTGATGTATATCGCGCTGACGGTCTACATCGTCGCGGTCCACCTGACCGACCTGCCCGGCGTGATCGCGCTGATCGTCCGTAGCGCCTTCGGCCTCGAGCAGGCCGCCGGCGGCGCAGCCGGCTACGCCGTCAGCCAGGCGATGATGCTCGGCATCAAGCGCGGCCTGTTCTCGAACGAGGCCGGCATGGGCTCGGCGCCGAACGCGGCGGCGACCGCCACCACCCGCCACCCGGCGACCCAGGGCGTGCTGCAGATGTTCGGCGTGTTCGTCGACACCATCGTCATCTGCACCTGCACCGCGGCGATCATCCTGCTGTCCGACGTGCACGGCACCGGTCTGAGCGGCGTGCAGCTGACGCAGAAGGCGATCGAATCGCAGGTCGGCGGCTGGGGCGGCGAGTTCCTCGCGGTGGCGATGTTCCTGTTCGCCTACTCGTCGATCATCGGCAACTACGCGTACGCCGAGGGCAACGTCGAGTTCATCAAGAAGCACCCGACGGTGCTGCTGGTGTTCCGGCTGATGGTGCTCGGCATGGTGTTCTTCGGCTCGGTCGGCAGCCTGCCGCTGGTGTGGGACATGGCGGACCTGTCGATGGGCCTGATGGCGCTGATCAACCTCGCCGCCATCGTGCTGCTGTCCAAGTACGTGTTCATCGTGCAGAAGGACTTCGAACGCCAGCTCAAGGCCGGCGTCAAGGAGCCGGTGTTCGACGTCAAGGCCTACCCGGAACTGCTGGCCAAGCTGAAGCCGGGCGCCTGGAAGTAACACGCCCGCCCGAAAAGCACGACGCCCCGCGGATCGCGGGGCGTTTTTGTTGTGCCGGCCGCCTCAGCGCGGCAGCCGGCCGAGCAGCACGTAGCGCTCGTCCTTGTCGCGCGGCCGCCCGCCCTGCCAGACCACCTGCCAGCCGGGTTCGGCCAGAGCCTGGCGCCGGCTGCGGATCGCCAGCCGCCAGTCGCACGGCGGCTCGGCGCCGCGCGCGAACGGCGTCAGCTCCAGACCGCCGTAGTAGCGCCACGACAGCCGCGCCAGCCGGTTGTTCTCCTCGGTCGCGATGCAGGCGGCGCGCGCCTCGGCAGGCAACGCCGCCGTCATCCGCTCGACCACCGGCCGGTAGCTCTTGGCGGCGTCCAGCCACGGCAGCCACAGCGTCAGCGCCAGCCCCCAGAACAGCGTGATGCCGGCCGCCCAGTTGGTCACCGCCTGCCGCCCGCGCAGGTGGCGGCGCGTGACCGCCCACAGCCAGACGGCGGTCGCCCCGAGCGCGGCCGCCACCGCCGGCCACGACACCTGCGGCTGGTAGTAGGGGCTGAAGTAGGCGGCGCGCTCGGCCAACTTGGCCGGCCAGCCGAAGTTCATCGCCGCCCAGCCGGCCCAGATCAGCAGGCCGAAGAAGCCGAAGGTCATCAGGCCGAACCAGTTGAGGAAAGCCGCCGCGCCGCGCTTGAGCGTATCGAGCTCGACCGCCGCCAGCGTCGCCATCGGCAGCAGCAGCGGCAGGGCGTAGGTCGCGTGCTGGCGGTCCGACAGCGTCAACAGGATCAGCGTCACCGCGAAGCACAACAGCGGCAGCTGCAGCACCGGTTCGTCGAAGCGCCGGCTGCGGTACAGCGTCCAGGCCGCCAGCGGCCAGGCCGGCCAGGTGTACCAGATCACCAGCTTCGGGTAGTAGCCGAACTCGTGGAAGAAGCCGACACGGCCGAAGCCGTTGAGCGGGCCGAGCGCCTTGCCGTGCCACCATTGCGCGAACGCGCCCGGCTCGGCCTGCGCGAACAGCCACGGCCACAGCGCCGAGGCCGGCAAGGCCAGCGCGAGCGCCAGCGCGAGCGTGAGCGCGTAGCCCTTGTTGCGCCAGGCCGAGAAGGCCGGCAGCATCAGCGCCGTCATCGCCAGCAGCGCGACTTCGAGCAGGCTGGTCGACAGGAAGGTGACCACCAGCGCGGCCGCGAGCAGCGCCCCGGCGAGCCCGGGCGCGCGCGGCGACAGCGCGAGCGCGTAGAAGGCAATCGAAAAGCCGGCGAAGCCGGCCACCGCCGGCGTCATCTGGTGGCCGGTGGCCAGCAGGCCGAGGCAGCCGATCAGGATCAGCACCACGCTGCGGCCGTGGCGACGGCCGATCAGCTCGCGCCCGGCCATGCCGGCGAAGGTCAGCCCGATCGCCATGAACAGCGGCGTCGCCAGCCGCGCCGCGTCGTGCAGCGGCAACAGCCACGGCGAAAAAACGCGCGCGAACGCGGCGGCGACCCAGTAATACAGCGGCGGCGCGTCGAGGTAGGGCTGGCCGTTCACCGTCGGCGTCAGCCAGTCGCCGCTGCCGAGCATGTGCGCGACGACCGCGTGGACGAAGGGCTCGTCCGGCTTCCACGGGTCGTGGCCGAGGATGCCCGGCCACAGCCAGACGAAGGTCAGCAACAGGAGGAGCCACGGTTTTTCGGTCGGCTGCGGCAGGCCGGCGCGGTCGGGAGAGAAAGTCAGCATGTCGATATGATAACCGCGCGCCCCGCGCGCGGCGCACGCGGCAAACGATGGCAACAAAAAAGGCAGCCGAGGCTGCCTTTTGCGTAGCGGTTCGAGCGGATCAACGCTTGAAGAAGCCGCCGAATTTCTGGTTGAACTTGTCGACGCGGCCGGCGGTGTCGACGATCTTCTGCTTGCCGGTGTAGAACGGGTGGCACTCGGAGCACACTTCCACGTGGAAGGCTTCTTTGCCCATGGTCGACTTGGTGACGAACTTGTTGCCGCAGGAGCAGGTCACGTTGACGTCGATATAGTTCGGGTGGATACCAGCTTTCATCGCTTTTCCTTATGCAAACGGGCACAGGGGTTTTGCCTGTGCTACTGAAACGCGCCATTATCCGCCCAAGCCCGCCGCTTGGCAAGCCGGGCGCGGGCCCGTCCCGCCCGCCCTTACGCGCGGCGCCAGGTGGTGCCCTGCGGACCGTCCTCGAGCACGACGCCGGCGGCGGTCAATTCGTCGCGGATGCGGTCCGATTCGGCCCAGTTCTTCGCGGCGCGCGCCGCGCGGCGCGCGGCGATCAGCGCCTCGATCGCGTCGGCCGACAGTTCGCCCTCGACGCTGCCGCCCTGCAGGAATTCGACCGGGTCGCGCTGCAACAGGCCGAGCACGGCGCCCAGCGACTTCAACAGGCCCGCCTGAGCGGCCGAGCCGCTCCTGTTCGCCTCGCCGGCCAATTCGAACAGCACCGCCATCGCCTCGACGGTGTTGAAGTCGTCGTCCATCGCCGCCTTGAAGCGCGCCGCGTGCGGCTCGGCCCAGTCGATCGCGACGTCGGCAGGCTGGGTGGTCTTGAGCGCGGTGTAGAGGCGGGTCAGCGAATGCTTGGCGTCGTCCAGGTGCGCGTCGGAGTAGTTCAGCGGGCTGCGGTAGTGCGCGCGCAGGATGAAGAAGCGCACCACCTCGGCGTCGTACTTCTGCAGCACTTCGCGGATGGTGAAGAAGTTGCCGAGCGACTTGGACATCTTCTCGTTGTCGACGCGGATGAAGCCGTTGTGCAGCCAGTAGTTGACGAAGCCGTGGCCGTGCGCGCCCTCGGACTGGGCGATCTCGTTCTCGTGGTGCGGGAACTGCAGGTCGGCGCCGCCGCCGTGGATGTCGAAGTGCTCGCCCAGCAGTTTCTCGCTCATCACCGAGCACTCGATGTGCCAGCCCGGACGGCCCTCGCCCCACGGGCTCGGCCAGCTCGGCTCGCCCGGCTTGGCGGCCTTCCACAGCACGAAGTCGAGCGGGTCGCGCTTGTTGGGGTCAACGTCGACGCGCTCGCCGGCGCGCAGGTCCTCGAGGCTCTTGCCCGACAGCTTGCCGTAGCCGTCGAACTCGCGCACCGCGTAGTAGACGTCGCCGTTGGACGCCGGGTAGGCCTTGCCGTTGGCGATCAGCCGCTCGATCATCGCGATCATGCCCGGCACGTGCTCGGTCGCGCGCGGCTCGTGGTCGGGACGGACGATGCCGAGCGCGTCGCTGTCCTCGTTCATCGCGTCGATGAAGCGCTGCGTCAATGCGCCGATCGACTCGCCGTTCTCGGCGGCGCGGCGGATGATCTTGTCGTCGATGTCGGTGATGTTGCGCACGTAGGTCAGGTCGTAGCCCGACGCGCGCAGCCAGCGCGCGACCATGTCGAACACCACCATCACCCGCGCGTGCCCGAGGTGACAGTAGTCGTAGACCGTCATGCCGCATACGTACATGCGCGCCTTGCCGGCTTCGATCGGTTGGAAGACTTCTTTCTGTCGGGACAGGGTGTTGAACAGGGTCAGCATCGGTGCGGTCGCCATTCGGGGGACTGGAAAACGTTGCAGTGTAACACGGCGCCCGGCGTCGGCCGGCGCGCCCGGAAAACAGGCTCGGCCAACCTTTGGACGCACCAGGTTGGCCGAGCCCCGCGGGGGAACCGTCAGGCCGCTTTGAAGGTGTCCTTCAGGCCGACGGTGCGGTTGAACACCACCTTGCCGCCCGGCTGGTGGTCGTGGCGGTCGGTGACGAAGTAGCCGACGCGCTCGAACTGGAAGCGCGTCTCGGGCGCCGCGTCTTTCACGCAGGCTTCGACGTAGCCGGTGACGACCTTCAGCGATTCCGGGTTCAGGAACTGCAGGAACTCGACGTATTCGCCGTCCGCGCCGCGCACCGCGTCCGGGCGCGGCTCGGTGAACAGCCGCTCGTAGAGGCGCACCTCGGCCGCGACCGCGTGCTCGGCGCTCACCCAGTGGATCACGCCCTTGACCTTGCGGCCTTCCGGGTTCTTGCCCAGCGTGTCGTGGTCGATCGAGCACTTGAGCTCGATCACGCGGCCGTCGGCGTCCTTGATCACCTCGTCGCAGCGGATCACGTAGCTGTAGCGCAGCCGCACCTCGCCGCCGGCGGTCAGGCGCTGCCATTTCGGCGGCGGCACCTCGGCGAAGTCGTCGCGGTCGATGTAGATTTCGCGCGCGATCGGCACCTCGCGCTCGCCGAATTCCGGGTGGTGCGGGTGGAACGGCGCGCTGCGGCTGGCGGTGACGGCGGCGTCGAAGTTGCTCAGCGTGACCTTGATCGGGTCGAGCACCGCCATCACGCGCGGCGCCTCCGATTCGAGCGCGTCGCGCACGGCGCCTTCCAGGATGGGGAAGTCGATCACGTTCTCGCTCTTGGACACGCCGATGCGCTGCGCGAACAGGCGGATGCCGGCCGGGCTGTAGCCGCGGCGGCGCATGCCGGCGATGGTCGGCATGCGCGGGTCGTCCCAGCCGGACACGCGACCTTCGGTGACGAGCTGGTTGAGCTTGCGCTTGGAGGTCAGCGCGTACATCAGCTCGAGGCGCGAGAACTCGTACTGGCGCGGGTGGCAGCCGATGCTGATGTTGTCGAGCACCCAGTCGTACAGCGGACGGTGGTCCTCGAACTCCAGCGTGCACAGGCTGTGCGTGATGCCCTCGAGCGCGTCCGAGATGCAGTGCGTGTAGTCGTACATCGGGTAGATGCACCACTTGTCGCCGGTACGATGGTGGTGCGCGCGGCGGATGCGGTAGATCGCCGGGTCGCGCAGGTTGATGTTGCCGCTGGCCATGTCGATCTTCAGCCGCAGCGTCTTGCTGCCGTCCGGGAACTCGCCGTTCTTCATGCGGGTGAAGAGGTCGAGGTTCTCCTCGACCGAGCGGTTGCGGTACGGGCTCTCGCGGCCCGGCTCGGTCAGGCTGCCGCGGTATTCGCGCATCTCGTCGGCGCTCAGGTCGCAGACGAAGGCCTTGCCGGCCTCGATCAGCTCGACCGCGTAGTCGTACAGCGCGTCGAAGTAGTCGGAGGCGAAGCGCACCGCGCCGTCCCACTTGAAGCCGAGCCACTCGACGCTTTCCTTGATCGCCTGCACGTACTCGTCGGACTCTTTTTCCGGGTTGGTGTCGTCCATGCGCAGGTGGCAGACGCCGCCGAACTCCTCGGCGATGCCGAAGTTCAGGCAGATCGACTTGGCGTGGCCGACGTGCAGATAGCCGTTCGGCTCCGGCGGGAAACGGGTGACGATCCGGTCGTGCTTGCCCGAGGCCAGGTCGTTCTCGATGATGGTCTTGATGAAGTGCTTGACCTCGACCGCGTCGGCGGCCGGCTTGGCGTGATTGTCGCTCATATTGTTCGCTTCAATGCGCCGCCGGGAACCCGGCGGCATGACGAGGGGTAGGCGCGCATTTTACCCGATTTATCGCACCGCAACGCGCGGCGCGCCGTCGACGAGACGGCCGATTACGCGCGCGTAGCCGAAGCCGGCCGCGTGAAAGCGCGCCAGCACCGCGTCGGCGTCCTCGGGCGCGACCGAGGCGAGCAAGCCGCCGCTGGTCTGCGCGTCGGCCAGCACGCGGCGCTGCCAGTCGGGCACCGAGGCGGCGAAGTCGACCGCGTGGCCGAAGCTCGCCAGGTTGCGCTCGATCGCGCCCGGGCCGATACCCTGCTCGGCCAAGGTCAGCGCCTCGGCGATCACCGGCACGGCGGCGACATCGACCTCGGCGCCGACGCCGGCGCCGCGGCAGATTTCCAGCAGGTGGCCCAAGAGGCCGAAGCCGGTGACGTCGGTCAGCGCGTGCACCCCGGCCAAATCGCCCAGTTCGGCGCCGACGGTGTTCAGCTGCGTGGTCGACGCGACCAGCGCCGCGTAGCCGGCGTCGTCGAGCAGCCCCTTTTTCATCGCCTGCGCGAGCACGCCGACGCCCAGCCCCTTGCCGAGGATCAGCACGTCGCCCGCGCGCGCGTCGCTGTTGCGCTTGACCTTGTCCGGGTGGACGAGGCCCATGCCCACGAGGCCGTAGATCGGCTCGGGCGCGTCGATCGAGTGGCCGCCGGCTACCGGTATGCCGGCCGCGCGGCACACCGCCTCGCCGCCTTCGAGGATCTTGCGGATGGTCTCGACCGGCAGCGTGTTGACCGGCATGCCGACGATGGCGAGCGCCATGATCGGCTTGCCGCCCATCGCGTAGATATCGGACAGCGCGTTGGTCGCGGCGATGCGGCCGAAGTCGAACGGATCGTCGACGATGGGCATGAAAAAGTCGGTGGTCGCGATCAGCGCCTGCGCGTCGTTGAGCTTGTAGACCGCCGCGTCGTCGCTGGTTTCGGTGCCGACCATCAGGTTCGGGAACACGCCCTTTTCGCGCGCGTCGCCGAGGATGGCCTCGAGCACCGACGGCGCGATTTTGCAGCCGCATCCGCCGCCGTGAGACAATTGCGTCAACTTCACTTCCGACATCGTCGATTCCCCGATTTTCCATGCTTTTCAAGACCGCTAACGTAGCACAGATCGCCCGTTTCGACGAAATCATCGACGTGCGTTCGCCGGCCGAATACGCCGAGGACCACATCCCCGGCGCGATCAGCTGCCCGGTGTTTTCCGACGCGGAACGCGCGCGCGTCGGCACGCTGTACAAGCAGGTCTCGCCGTTCGAGGCGCGCAAGGTCGGCGCCGCCATCGTCGCGCGCAATATCGCGCACCACCTCGACACCGTGCTACACGACCGGCCGAAGAACTGGAAACCGCTGGTCTACTGCTGGCGCGGCGGCCAGCGCAGCGGCGCGATGACGACCATCCTCGCGCAGATCGGCTGGGGCGCGCAGCAGCTCGAGGGCGGCTACAAGGCCTACCGGCGCGACGTGCTCGAACGGCTCGCCGTCCTGCCCGCCGCCTTCCGCTTCACCGTGGTCTGCGGGCCGACCGGCTCGGGCAAGAGCCGCTTCCTCGCCGCGCTGGCCGCCGCCGGCCGCCAGGTGCTCGACCTCGAAGGGCTGGCGCGCCACCGCGGCTCGGTGCTCGGCAAGCTGCCGGACGCGCCGCAGCCGGCGCAAAAGGGCTTCGATTCGCTGCTGTTGGCCGAACTCCAGCGGCTGGACCCGGCGCGCCCGGTCTATATCGAGTCCGAGAGCAAGAAGATCGGCAACGTCGCGCTGCCCGACGCGCTGTTCGCCGCGATGCACGCGGCCGACTGCCTGCTCGTCGACGTGCCGCTCGCCGAGCGGGTGCGCTTCTTGCAGGAGGACTACGCCTTCTACCTCGCCGACCCCGAGTCGCTGGTCAGGCAGCTGGGCTTCCTCAAGGGCCTGTACCCGAACGAGGTGCTGGCCGGCTGGTTCGAGCTGGCGCGCGCCGGCCGCTTCGCCGAGCTGGTCGAGCAGCTGCTGAGCCGCCACTACGACCCGCTCTACTGGCGCTCGATGACGCGCTCCTACCCGGCGCTCGCCGCCGCGCCGACGCTCGCGCTCCCAAGCCTCGCGCCGGCCGCGCTGGCCGAGGCCGCCGCCGCCCTGCCCGCCTGAGGCTCGGCCAACCTTCACGCCCGACACCATGAGTTCCACCGCCACCCTCGCCTGGCACGACGGCCAGCCCTTCTCCGAAACCTTCGGCGACGTGTACTTCTCGCGCGCCAGCGGCCTGGCCGAAACCCGCCACGTGTTCATCGACCACAACCGGCTGCCCGAGCGCTTCGCCGCGCTCGCGGACGGCGAGGTCTTCACCGTCGGCGAAACCGGCTTCGGCACCGGCCTCAACTTCCTCGCCGCCTGGCAGAGCTTTCGCGAGCACGCGCCCGATACCGCGCGGCTGGCCTTCGTCAGCGTCGAGAAATTCCCGCTGTCGCGCGACGACCTGATCCGCGCCCTCGCCCTGTGGCCCGAGTTGGCCGAGCTGTCCGGCCAACTGCTCGCACAGTACCGCAGCCTGCCGCCCGGCTTTCACCGTTTCGTATTCGATAACGGCCGCGTCGCGCTGACCTTGATGGTCGGCGACGCGCTCGAGCGCTACCCGGAACTCGACGGCGAAGTCGACGCCTGGTTCCTCGACGGCTTCGCGCCGTCGAAAAACCCCGAGATGTGGCGGCCGGAACTGTTCGCGCTGATGGCGCAAAAGTCGGCGCCCGGCGCGAGCTTCGCGACCTTCACCAGCGCCGGCTTCGTGCGGCGCGGCTTGCGCGACGCCGGCTTCGCGGTCGAAAAGGTGGCCGGCTACGGCCACAAGCGCGAGATGAGCCGCGGCGTGCTGACCGCGCCGCCCGAGGCCGCGTGGCGCGCGCCGTGGTATAGCCGCCCCGCGCTCTTCGCGCGGGACAGGACCGCGATCGTCGTCGGCGGCGGCGTCGCCGGCGCGGCCACCGCCGCCAGCCTCGCCGCGCGCGGCTGGCGCGTGACTCTCTTGGAGCGGCACGACGCGCTAGCGCAGGAAGGCTCGGGCAACCCGCAGGGCGTGCTGTACGGCAAGCTGTCGCCGCACTTCACGCCGCTGACCTGGCTGCTGCTCGCGGGCCTCTGCTACAGCCGGCGCGTGCTCGACACCCACCTGGCCGACGCGCCCGACGACTGGCAGGCCTGCGGCGTGCTGCAGCTGGCCTACGACGACGCCGAGGCCAAACGCCTGCGAGGCCTGGCCGCGGCCGGCCTGCCCGAGACCTTCGCCCGGGCGGTGAGCGCCGCCGAGGCGGGCGAACTGGCCGGCGTGGCGCTGGATCAGGACGGGCTGTTCTTCCCCGAGGCCGGCTGGCTGCACCCGCCGGCGCTGGTCGCCGCGCTCGCCTCCCACCCGAACGTCGACGTGCGCGCCGCGAACGGCGTGCTCGAACTCGAATATCGGGAAAACCGCTGGATCGCGCACGGCGCGGCCGGCACCTTGGCCGAGGCCGACGCGGTGGTGCTGTGCCAGGCGGCCGACACGAAAACCCACGCGGCGACCGCCCACCTGCCGCTGAAAACCATCCGCGGCCAGGTCAGCGAGCTGCCGGCCTCCGAATCCGCGCCGCTGACAACCGTGCTGTGCGGCGAGGGCTATATCGCGCCGGCCCGGCGCGGCCGGCACACGCTGGGCGCGAGCTTCAACTTCGAGCGCACCGACAACGCGTTGTCGCCCGACGAGCACCGCGGCAACCTCGACATGCTCGCAAAACTCGCGCCCGCGCTCGCCGGCGCGCTGGCGGCGAGCTCGGCCAACGTCGAGACGCTGCCCGGCCGCGCGGCGCTGCGCGCGACCACGCCCGACTACCTGCCGCTGGTCGGCCCGCTCGCCGACGCGGCAAGGTTGGCCGAGGTCTACGCGGCGCTCGCCAACGACGCGACGCTCAAGCTGACCGACCCGGCGCCGTGGCTGCCGGGCCTGTTCGTCAACGCCGGCCACGGCGCACGCGGCATGGTCACCGCGCCGCTGTGCGCCGAGATCGTCGCGGCCTATCTGGAGAACGAGCCGATGCCGGTGTCGCGCGCGCTCGTCGACGCGCTGTCGCCGAACCGCTTCGCGATCCGCGCGCTGATGCGCGGCAAGCCGCGCAAGCCCGCTTCGGCCTGAGCGTCCGGACAAGACGCGCCCTGCCCCGTCCGCCGCCGCGCGACCGGCTCCGGCCCAGCCTGCCCGCCCCTGCGCCCGCTCAAGGCCGACGCATGAAAAAGCCCCGCATCGCGCGGGGCTTTTTCGTCGCGCTCAAGGCGCGCTCAGGCCGGCAAGGCGTCGGCGTGGATCGCCAGCGCGGCGCGGATGTCGTCCGGCACCGGCACCGGCTTGCCGCTCGCGTAGTCGACCCACACCAGCGCCACCTCGCCGGTCGCGTAGACGGTGTGCGGGTCTTCCTCGCGGAAGAAGCGGTGGCGCATCTTCAGGCTGCTCTTGCCGAGCTTTTCCAGCTCGATGGTGATGCGCAGCGTGCCCGGGTAGACCAGCTCCTTGCGGAAGCTGCAGCCGGTTGACGCCAGCACCGGACCGGTGCCGGCCGGGTCGATCGAGTAGCCGAAGGACTCGAGCCAGTCGAGCCGCACCTGCTCGAGGTAGCGGAAATAGGTGGTGTTGTTGACGTGGCCGACCGCGTCCATGTCGCCCCAGCGCATCACGATGCGCCCCTCGGCGACCACCGGGTAGTGCTTGTCCATTGTTGAGCCCCTTGTCGTATGGTTCCGCCTTGCGGCGCAACATGGTAACGCGCGGTAGCGTTCCACCCCAAGTACCGGGCACGAAAAACCCCGGTCGCAGGACCGGGGTTGTCGCGTCGCGGCACGCGGCCTCGCGGCGGTCAGAAAACCAGCTTGGCGCCGACCAGCACCAGCATGCAGGCGAGCATCGGGCGCAGCCAGCGCTCGGCCAACTGGCGGGTCAGGTGCGAGCCGATCCAGATGCCCGGCAGCGAGCCGAGCAGCAGGTTGCCCAGCAGGTGGTAGTCCATATTGCCCATGCTGGCGTGGCCGAGGCCGGCGACCAGCGTCAGCGGCACCGCGTGGGCGATCTCGGTGCCGACCAGGCGCGCGGTCGGCAGCAGCGGGAACAGCGCGAACAGCGCGACGGTGCCGAGCGCGCCGGCGCCGATCGAGGTCAGCGTGACCAGCACGCCGAGCAGCACGCCGGTGGCGACGGTGGCGGCGACCGGCGGCGGCGCGTCGGCGCGGACCGGGCGATGAGCCGACACCCACTTGAGGATCTGCGGCTTGAACAGCAGCGCCAGCGAAGTCAGGATCAGCGCGAGGCCGAGCGTGAAGCGGATCAGCCCGTTGACCGCCTCGGTATCGAAGGTCAGCAGCGACAGGCCGACCAGGGTCAGCGCGGCGGCCGGCACGCTGCCGGCGGCCAGCCAGCCGGTGATCTTCCAGTCGATATGCTTCTGGCGATGGTGGGCGACGACGCCGCCGGCCTTGGTGATCGCCGCGTACAGCAGGTCGGTGCCGACCGCGGTGGCCGGGCTGATGCCGAACCACAGCAGGATCGGGGTCATCAGCGAACCGCCGCCGACCCCGGTCAAACCCACGATGAAACCGACCACCAGGCCGGCGACCACGTATCCCAACTCCACTATCGCGCTCCTCGCGTCTTATTCGCTTTTGATTCGAGGATGCTAACCGAAGCGGTTATAACGCTTTAGACCGTTTTCTTTACCTTTTATTCAGATATGTAATATCTATTTCATAGATAAAGAAACGGCCAGATTGGTGCTCCGACAATAAAAAGCGGGGGACCTCGTCCCCCGCTTGCCGTTTCGTGCACGCCGCCGCTCAGTGGTGGCGGTGCCAGCGTTTGTGGTGGCCGTGGCGTTTCTTCTTGTATACGTAGCGGGTTTCCGGCTTGCGGCCGTAGTCGTGGCCGATCGCCGCGCCGGTGGCGCCACCGATCGCGCCGCCGATCACGGCACCGTTGCGGCCGCCGACCGATTCGCCGATCGCCGCGCCGGCCGCGCCGCCGAGCGCGCCGCCGAGAATGGTCGAGCCGCTGCCGGCGTGGGCGACGCCGGCGGCGAGGGAAAGCGTCAGGAACAGGGAGGCAAACAGTTTTCTTTTCATCGCGTTACGTCTCGCGGCTTTGACAATGTGCCGATCGTAACGCGGAAGGTCGGTCGGCAGGTGTAAATAACTATTAGCAATTGTTGAGAAAGACGCGGCCACTCGAAAGGCTGACCGCGTCGCGCCCCACGATCAAAGCGGCGCGCTCGTGAGCGTCAGGCCCAGCGTATGACGCGCGCCCGGCGCGAGACGGACGACGTCGTCCATCGCGTTGGCCGTCTCGATGCACAGCATGCGTCGCCACGCGTCGTCGGCGAACTGCGACAGCCGGCGCGCCTTGTCGAGCCACGGGTTCCAGAGCACGGCCGAACGCGAGCCGCTCGCCTCGAGCACCAGGCGCCGTCGCCAGGCTTCGTCGACCAGCGTCAGCCGCGGCGGCAGGTCCAGGTAGATGCGGTCGGTCTCGCCGGAGATAGACAGCGCGCCGTCCTGGCGGCGGCGCTGCCAGCCGTCCAGCGTCTCGATATAGGAGCACCCTTCCAGCCCCTCGACCCGGACCGCCTCGACGTCGCCGACGGCGAAATAGCTGTGCAGCGCCTGGCTGATGACCACCGGCGCCGTGCCGCGGTTGTGGCTGCTCAACGCAAGCTCGAGCCGCTCGCCGACGCGGATGGCCAGGCGCAGCGCGGTCGCCGGCGGCCAGCCGGGCAAGGCCTGCGGCGCGAGCTCGAAGGCGAGCGCGACCCCGTCGGCGTCGGCGACGGCCTCGACCAGGGTCCAGTCCAGCGTACGGACGAGGCCGTGGAAGGGCGCGTCGTCCGGGCGCGGCGCAGCAACCTCGGCCGGGTTGCGCCCCAGGTCGCCGAACCAGGGCCAGCAGACCGGCACGCCGCCGCGCACCGCCTCGCCGCGCCGGAACGCGGCCTGCTCGCTGAGCCAGATCAGCGGCGGCTCGCCGTGACGGCGGTATTCCAGGATCTGCGCGCCCTGCCGGGCCAGCAGCAGCTCGGCCGAACCGGTGCGCACCCGCCAGCAGGCGAGCTCGCCCAGCGTCAGGCTTTCCACTTCGGGCGGGAGAAAATCGGGTTCGATGGCAGACATGCGGAGACTTTCGCGACGACGACGGAGGAGCGTCACTGTAGCGCAAACCGGCGGCAGGCGCTGGCTTCGACGATAGCCCAAGGAGCCGGCAGCGACGAGCCACGTCGCAGAGCGACGCGGGAAAAGGATGAGGCCATCCCCGGGCACCCCGACGCAAGGGCGACGACGAAAAAGCCCGCCATAAGGCGGGCTTTTCAAAATCTGGCGGAGAGGGGGGGATTCGAACCCCCGTCAGGGTATTACCCTGAACACGCTTTCCAGGCGTGCGACTTAAACCACTCATCCACCTCTCCGTGGAAGGGTCCGCTGCGTCAGCAGAGGCGCGCAGTATATAGGGGCATCCGGCCGATTGCAAGCTTGTCATCCAGATAAGCGATAGGCGCGGTGCGCGAGGCAGTCGGCGTGGTAGGCGGCGACGCCGGCGCGTTCGTGGCGCAGCCAGGCGGCGATGGCGTCGGCGAAGCGCGGGTCGGCGATACGGTGCGCGCTGCGGGTGAACACCGGCTCGAAGCCGCGCGCGAGCTTGTGCTCGCCCTGCGCGCCGCCTTCGAACACCGCCAGCCGTTCGGCGATGGCGATCTCGATGCCGACGTAGTAGCACAGCTCGAAGTGCAGGCAGTCGACAGGCTCGGTCGCACCCCAGTAGCGGCCGTACAGCCGGCCGCCGTCGGCGAGGAGCCAGCTGGCGGCGATCGGACGGTCGTGCCGCTCGGCGACGACCAGCCGCACCGCGCCGGGCAGCGCTCGGCCAACCCTGTCGAAGAAGTCGCGGTTGAGATACGGCGACGAGCGGTGCTCGCGGTAGGTGTTCGCGTAGCAGGCGGCGAAAAAGGCCCAGTCGTCGGGCGTCGCCGCGTGGCCGTCCATCACGCGCACCGTCACGCCGGCGTCGACGACGCGGCGGCGCTCCTGGCGGATCTTCTTGCGCTTGTCGCGCGACAGCGTGTCGAGGAAGTCGTCGAAGTCGCGGTAGCCGCGGTTGGCCCAGTGGAACTGCACGCCGTCGCGCAGCAGCCAGCCGCGTTCGGCCAAGGTTTGCGCCTCGTCCCCGGTCGGAAACGCACGTGCGCCGAGCCGATCGCGTATTCGTCCTGCAGCGCTTCGAGCGCGCCGATCAGCGCGGCGCGGCCGGCCGCGTCGCCGAGAAAGCGCGGTCCGGCGATCGGCGTGAACGGCGAGGCGACCACCAGCTTGGGGTAATAGGCCAGCCCGGCGCGCGCGTAGGCCTCGACCCAAGCCCAGTCGAACACGTATTCGCCGTAGGAATGCCCCTTGAGGTAGACCGGGCAGGCGAGCCGCGCGACGGCGTCGAACAGCGGCAAGGGTCGCCAGCCGCTGCCCCGCCCGACCGCGCCGCTCGCCTCCAGCGCCGAGAGCCACGCCGCGCCGACGAACAGGCCGCCCGGCCCTTCGGGGCTCGGCCAAGCTTCGATCGCGGACACCGCGTCGTATCCGGAAATCCCCACCCGCCACTCCTTTGCCTGCAAAGCCCGGCGCTGCGGTAAAATCCGGGCATTCCCACTATTCAGTGTCGATAGCCTCCAAGATGCGACTTGCCCTGGCCCAGTTCAACCCCGTCGTCGGCGACATCGCCGGCAACACCCGGAAAATCCTCGATCTCGCGCGCGACGCGATGGCCGCCGGCGCCGACGTGCTGGTCACGCCGGAGCTGGCGCTGACCGGCTACAGCCCCGAAGACCTCTTGCTGCGCGACCACTTCTACCGCGCGGTATCGAACGCGCTCGACGAACTGTTGGAGCTGGACGGCATCACGCTGGTGGTCGGCCACCCGGTCAAGCTCGGCAACGAGCGCTTCAACGCGGCGACGGTGCTGCGCGACGGCAACCGGCTCGGCCAGTACCACAAGATGCTGCTGCCGAACGACGAGGTGTTCGACGAGTGCCGCTATTTCACGCCGGGCGCGTCGCCGCTGGTGTTCGAGCACAAGGGCGTCAAGCTCGGCGTGGTGATCTGCGAGGACATCTGGTCGGTCGAGCCGGCGGCAGAAGCGCAGGAAGCCGGCGCCGAGGCGCTGTTGGTGCTGAACGCCTCGCCGTTTCACCGCAACAAGATCGAGGCCCGCCACGACACGGTGCGCTACCGCTGCCAGGAAACCGGCCTCCCGATCGCCTACGTCAACCTCGTCGGCGGCCAGGACGAGCTGGTGTTCGACGGCGCCTCGTTCGCGATGAACCGCGCGGGCGAAGTGGTCGCGCAGGCGCCGACCTGCGCCGACGAGCTGCTGCTGGTCGACTTCGCGGGCGGCGACTTCGTGGCCGGCAAACAGGCTGCCCTGCCCGGCCCGGTCGAGAGCGTCTACCAGGCGCTGGTCACCGGCGTGCGCGACTATATCGGCAAGAACGGCTTCCCGGGCGTGCTCTTGGGCCTGTCCGGCGGCGTCGATTCGGCGCTGACGCTGGCGATCGCGGTCGACGCGCTGGGCGCCGACAAGGTGCACGCGGTGATGATGCCGAGCCGCTACACCGCCGACATCAGCGTCGACGACTCGCGCGACATGGTCGCCCGGCTCGGCGTGAAGTACGACGAGATCGCGATCTGGCCGATGTACGAATCGTTCATGGCCGCGCTCGCGCCCAACTTCGCGGGCCTCGCCGTCGACACCACCGAGGAGAACCTGCAGTCGCGCATCCGCGGCGTGCTCCTGATGGCGCTGTCGAACAAGAGCGGCAAGCTGGTGCTGACCACCGGCAACAAGTCGGAGATGACCACCGGCTACGCGACGCTGTACGGCGACATGGCCGGCGGCTTCGCCGTGCTCAAGGACGTCGCCAAGACGCTGGTCTACCAGTTGTGCGAATGGCGCAACGCGCAATCCGAGGTGATTCCGTTAAGAATCATTACCCGGCCGCCTTCGGCGGAACTGCGCCCCGACCAGGTCGACCAAGACAGTCTGCCGCCCTACGATGTGCTCGACGCCATCATGGCGCGCTACGTGGAAGACAACCGCTCCACCGAGGAGATCGTCGCCGAGGGTTACGCCGAGGCCGACGTGAAGAAGGTGGTGCGGCTTCTGAAAATCAACGAGTACAAGCGCCGCCAGGCGCCGGTCGGCCCGCGCATCACGCAGCGCGGTTTCGGCAAGGACTGGCGCTACCCGATCACCAACCGGTTTTCGTGAGGCGCAACAAGGATACCCGGATGAAAAAGACCCTGATCGCGCTGTCGCTCGCGCTGTCGCTGCCGACGCTGGCCCACGCGGCCGCCGTCGCGCAACTGAAGGCCTTCGTCGCCTCGACCAAGACCCTCTCGGCCAACTTCACGCAGACCGTCACCGGCGGCGGCCGTCAGGAAACCGCGTCCGGCACGCTGGAAATCTCGCGCCCGGGCAAGTTCCGCTGGAGCTACGGCAAACCGTACCAGCAACTGATCGTCGGCGACGGCAAGACGCTGTGGGTGTACGACCAGGAACTGGCGCAGGTGACGAAGAAGTCGCTCGACGCGGCGCTCGGCTCGAGCCCGGCCGCCCTCCTCGCCGGCAACAACGCGATCGAGCGCGACTACAGCCTGCGCGAGACCGGCCGCCAGGGCGGGCTCGAGTGGCTGGCCGCCAGCCCGAAGAACAAAGAAAACGGCTTCGCCGCGATCCGGATGGGCTTTGCCGCCAACCAGCTTCGGCAGATGGAGCTGACCGACAGCTTCGGCAACGTCACGCGCATCGCCTTCTCCAACCTGAAAAAGAACCCGGCGATCGCCGCCAGCCAGTTCCGCTTCACGCCGCCGGCCGGCGTGGACGTGATGAACGGCGACTGAGCCCCGACCGACTGGACAGACTGCCGACGTGAGCGACCTTTTCCACACCGAGCCGAAGAAACCGCTGGCCGAGGCGTTGCGCCCGACGACGTTGGCCGAGGTCGTCGGCCAGCGGCACCTGATCGGGCCGGGCAAGCCGCTGCGGCTGGCGGTCGAGGCCGGCGTGCCGCACTCGATGATCCTGTGGGGCCCGCCCGGCGTCGGCAAGACCACGCTGGCGCGCATCCTCGCCCGCTCCTTCGACGCCGAGTTCATCCCGATCTCGGCGGTGTTCGCCGGCGTCAAGGACATCCGCGAGGCGGTCGAGCGCGCGCAAGCCGCGCTCGCCTCCTCGGGTCGCGCGACCATCCTGTTCGTGGATGAAGTGCACCGCTTCAACAAGGCGCAGCAGGACGCCTTCCTGCCCTACGTCGAATCGGGCCTGTTCACCTTCATCGGCGCGACCACCGAGAACCCGTCGTTCGAGGTCAACCCGGCGCTGCTGTCGCGCGCGCAGGTCTACGTGCTGCAAAGCCTCTCCGACGACGAACTGAAGGAACTGTTGGCGCGCGCGCGCGCCAAGGGCAGCCTGGCCGGGCTAGACTTCGCCGACGACGCGATCGACACGCTGACCGGTTACGCCGACGGCGACGCGCGCCGGTTCTTGAATTTGCTCGAACAAGCCCGCACCGCGGCCTTGGCGCGCAAGCTTGGCCGAGTCGACGCCGGCTTCCTCGCCGAAGTGCTGACCGTCAACGCGCGCCGCTTCGACAAGGGCGGCGACGCCTTCTACGACCAGATCTCGGCGCTGCACAAGTCGGTGCGCGGCTCCAGCCCCGACGGCGCGCTCTACTGGCTGTCGCGCATGCTCGACGGCGGCGCCGACCCGCGCTACATCGCGCGCCGGCTGGTACGCATGGCGTGGGAGGACATCGGCCTGGCCGACCCGCGCGCGATGCGCATCGCGCTCGACGCGGCCGACACCTACGAGCGGCTCGGCAGCCCGGAGGGCGAGCTGGCGCTCGGCCAGGCGGTGATCTACCTGGCGGTGGCCGCCAAGAGCAACGCGTCATACAAGGCGTATAATGAGGCACGCGCCTTCGTCAAACAGGATAAATCGCGCCCGGTGCCGGTCCACCTGCGCAACGCGCCGACCCGTCTGATGAAGGAGCTGGGCTACGGTCACGACTACCGCTACGCCCATAACGAACCCTACGCCTACGCCGCCGGCGAGACCTACCTGCCCGAGGGGCTGGAAGGTCTTGGCTGGTACGAGCCGACCGACCGCGGACTCGAAGCGAAGATAGGCGAGAAACTGGCATTTTTGCGCCGACTCGATGAAGAAGCATCGAAAGGGACATGACCACCAGAAGTGGCGGATCGAGGCGCGCGCCGCGCGCACGCTGGTCGAACACCTGAACCGGCACGAGCATCCGCCACGCTACCAGCTCGGGCCGCACCGCGAGGCGCCCGACTACAGCCTGCGCGTGCTGACCGGAATCTTCGCCTGGCACTTCGTCGGGCTCGAAGTCACCCACCTGTACGCGAGCGGCCAGGCGGCCGCCAAGCTCAACGGCTCGGTGCCGCCGCCCGACCGCGGCCTGCCGGCGCCGACCCTGGACGCGCGGCGCGCGCGGCTCGATGCCGCGATCGCCGACAAGAACGCCAAGTTCGCGGCCTATACGCTCAAGCCCTGCTGGCTGC
Source organism: Crenobacter luteus (assembly GCF_004345725.1). Lineage (GTDB taxonomy): Bacteria > Pseudomonadota > Gammaproteobacteria > Burkholderiales > Chromobacteriaceae > Crenobacter > Crenobacter luteus. Next base: position 122,769 of record NZ_SLXG01000005.1, read on the forward strand.
TGATCTGCAACGCCGACGCCGGCATCAGCGCGCCGATGTGGCGCGACTACCTGGCCGGGCGCGATTTTTCGGACAGTCCGTACGCGAAGATCTGGCTGATCGCCGACGGACGCCACCTCATCAACATCAAATAAGCACGGACAACCATGCTCGACATCCAACTGCTCCGCTCCGACCTCAACGCCGTGGCCGACCGCCTCGCCAGCCGCGGCTACACCCTCGACACCGACGCGTTCGCCAGCCTCGAAGGCGAGCGCAAGGCGCTGCAGACGCGCATGCAGGAGCTTCAGGCGCGGCGCAACGCCACCTCCAAGCAGATCGGCGAAGCCAAGCGCAAGGGCGACGACGTGTCGGCGATCATGGCCGAGGTGGCCAACCTCGGCGACGAACTGAAAGCCGCCGAGATCGCCTTCGAAACGGTGCAGGCCCGCCTCGACGCCTGGCTTCTGACCATCCCCAACCTGCCGCACGAATCGGTGCCGGTCGGCGACGACGAGGGAGGCAACGTCGAGGTGCGCCGCGTCGGCGTGCCGCGTTCGTTCGACTTCGAGGTCAGGGACCACGTCGACGTCGGCGCGCCGCTCGGTCTCGACTTCGAGACCGGCGCCAAGCTGTCGGGCGCGCGCTTCACCGTGCTGCGCGGCCCCATCGCGCAGCTGCACCGCGCGCTCGCGCAGTTCATGCTGAACACGCACACGCTCAAGCACGGCTACACCGAGATGTACACGCCGTACATCGTCAACGACAGCGCGCTGTACGGCACCGGCCAGCTGCCCAAGTTCGCCGAGGACATGTTCAAGGTCACGCGCGGCGGCGACGAAGGCACGGTCGACCAGTACCTGATCTCGACCTCCGAGATCACGCTGACCAACACCGTGCGCGAATCGGTGCTCAAGGCCGCCGAGCTGCCGATCAAGCTGACCGCGCACTCGCCGTGTTTCCGCTCCGAAGCCGGCTCCTACGGCCGCGACACGCGCGGCATGATCCGCCAGCACCAGTTCGACAAGGTCGAGATGGTGCAGGTCGTCCACCCGGACCGTTCGTTCGAGGCGCTGGAAGACATGGTCGGCCACGCCGAAGCGATCCTGAAGGCGCTCGAGCTGCCGTACCGCGTCGTCACGCTGTGCACCGGCGACATGGGCTTCGGCGCGACCAAGACCTACGACCTCGAGGTATGGCTGCCGGCGCAGAACACCTATCGCGAGATCAGCTCCTGCTCGAACATGGGCGACTTCCAGGCGCGCCGCATGATGGCCCGCTTCAAGGACGAGGACGGCAAGAACCGCTACGTGCACACGCTGAACGGCTCCGGCCTCGCCGTCGGCCGCACGCTGGTCGCGGTGCTGGAGAACTACCAGAACGCCGACGGCTCGGTGACGGTGCCGACGGCGCTGCGTCCTTACCTTGGCGGACTCGAAGTGCTGGGCGCCTGAGGCGACGCAAAAAAAACCGGGCGATTCGCCCGGTTTTTTCATGCGCGCCGCCGTCGGCCGACGCGCGACTTCGTCTTGAGCCGCGTCAAGGCGCTGCCGCACTCGCGCGGCTATACACAAAGATGCTTGCCCCCTTCTGCACCGTCCGCCAAAGGAGAAACACCATGAACGCCGCCAAACGCATCCGCAAACTGATCGAATCCGGCGAGAACCCGGAGCAGGTCGAAGTGCTCAAGGAGCTGGCCGGCGCGCTCGAGTTGGGGCGCGCCTTCGACCTGAAGGCGCTGTACGAGATCGACATGCGCTACTTCGACCTCGCGCTCGAGCTGCTGCGCGACTGGCGTTTCGACCACCACATCGCGTCGCGCAGCAAGCTGCTCGAACAACTGCTGATCGAGGGCGCGGTCGCCGCGAGCCGCGAGGAGCTCGCCGCCGAACAGCGCGAGACCGACGCCGAGCGCACCGGGGACTGAGACCGTCAGCGCCGCTGCGCCGCGAGGTAGGCTTCGAAGTGCGCGGCCGGCATCGGCTTGCCGAACAGATAGCCCTGCGCCGCGTCGCAGCCGAGCGCGGCGAGGAAGTCGCGCTGCGCGGCCTCCTCCACCCCCTCGGCGACCACCGCCAGCCCGAGGCTCTTGGCGATCGACACGATGGCGGTGGTGATCGCCGCGTCGTCCTTGTCGTGCGACAGGTCGGCGATGAACGAACGGTCGATCTTCAGCACCTGCACCGGCAGGCGCTTGAGGTAGGCGAGGCTCGAGTAGCCGGTGCCGAAGTCGTCGATCGACAGCTGCACGCCGAGCGCGCGCAATTCGTCGAGCATGCCGACCTGGCCGCCATCGGCGTCGTCCATCGCGACGCTTTCGGTGACCTCCAGCTCCAGATAGTCGCTTTCGAGCCCCGAGTCGGCCAGCGCGGCGCGCACCGTGTCGACCAGGCCGCCGAGCTTGAGCTGGCGCCCGGACAGGTTGACCGCCATGCGGCCGGCGAACAGCCCCTCAGCGACCCAGCGCCGCGTGTCGCGGCAGGCGGTCGCCAGCACCCACTCGCCGATCGCGCCGATCAGCGCGCTCTCCTCGGCGATCGGGATGAACTGCGCCGGCGACACCATGCCGAGCTCCGGGTGGCGCCAGCGCAGCAGCGCCTCGGCGCCGACCGGCGCGCCGGTGGCCAGCGACACCTTGGGCTGGTACCACAGTTCGAACTCGTCCTGCGCCAGCGCGCGGCGCAGCGCGTACTCGAGCTTGAGCCGCTCGATCGCGCGCACGTTCAATTCGGCGGTGTAGAACTGGAAGGTGTTCTTGCCGCGCTCCTTGGCGCGGTACATCGCGGTGTCGGCGTGCGTCAGCAGGGTTTCGGGCGCGACGCCGTCGTCCGGGTAGAGGCTGACGCCGACGCTGGCGGTGACGAACACCTCCTCGCCGGCCAGCTCGGTCTCGTCGGCGACCGCCTCGAGCACGCGCTGCGCGTGGCGGGCGGCGTCCTCCACGCCGGCGATGCCGGGAATCAGCACGGTGAACTCGTCGCCGGACAGCCTTGCGACGGTCGCGCCCTCGGGCATCGCCTCGCGCAGGTCGGCGCCGATGCGCGCCAGGAGCTCGTCGCCGGCGGCGTGGCCTAGCGTGTCGTTGACCAGCTTGAAACGGTCCAGGTCGACGAAGAACAGCGCCAGCCGCTCCTTGCCCGCCTGCGCCGCGGCGATCGCCTCGGCCAACCTTTCGAGGAACAGCGTGCGGTTGGGCAGGCCGGTCAGCGCGTCGTGGTTGGCGAGGAAGTGCAAGCGCTCCTCGGCCTGCTTGCGGCGCGTGATGTCGGAGAACACCGCGACGTAGTGGCCGAGCGCGTCGTTCTCGTCGCTGATCGCGGTGATGCTCAGGTGCTCGGTGTACAACAGGCCGTTCTTGCGCCGGTTGACCACCTCGCCCTGCCATTGTCCGTCGCGCTTCAGCGTGGTCCACAGCTCGCGGTAGAAGTCGGGCGACTGCTTGCCCGATTTCAGCAGCGCCGGCGTCTGGCCGATCGCCTCGTCGGCGGCGTAGCCGGTGATGCGGGTGAAGGCCGGGTTGACCGACAGGATCGTGCCGTCGCCGTCAGTGATCAGGATGCCCTCGAGCGTCGATTCGAACACCTTGTCGGCGAGCCTCAGGCTCTGGCGCGAGCGCAGCAAGGCCGCGTCGCGCTCCTTGAGCGCGGTGTGCAACTCGAGCAGGAACTCCTGCTCGATGCCGGCGAGGATGTCGGCGAAGCCGACCACGCCGCAGATCGAGCCGTCCGGCGCCCGCAGCGCCAGATGGCGGATCTGGCGCTCGGCCAGCAGCTGGCGCGCCTGCAAGAGGCTGGTGGCGCCGGGCACCGCGAGCAAGGGCCGCGAGCACAGCGTCTCCAGCGTCGCCTCCTGCGCGCAAGGCTCGGCCAACAGGAACAGCACGTCGCGCAGCGTGAACATGCCGTAGCCGCCGTCGGCGCAGCACACCACCAGCGCGTCGAAGCGCCGCTCGCGCAGCACGGCGAGCGCCTCGCGCACCGGCACGGCGCCGTCGAGCAGCAGCGGCGGCGCGACCGCGAGGCTGTCGAGGCGGCGCACGCTGAGGAAGGATTCCGCCCCCTGGTTCAGCACGATGTCGGACAGCGACACGAAGCCGACGTAGCGGCCGTCGCGCTCGACCAGCGCGTGCCGCAGGCCGCGCGCGCGGAACAGCGAGGTCGCGTCGTGGATCGAGGTGTCGGCGGCGAGCGTCAGCACCGAGCGGCTCATCCACTCGCTGACCGGGCAGGCCAGCCGCGCCGTATCGCCCGGGTCGAGCCGCAGCGCGTCGGCCTCGGTCCAGATGCCGAGCGCGCGACCGTCGTCGCCGAGCACGACGATGGCCGCACGGCGTTGCTCGGCCATCCGGCGCGCCGCCTCGTTCAGCGGGGTGTCGGGCGTACAGGCGAGGATGTCGGCGCTGGCGATCTGTTCGATGGGCTGTAACAGAGGGGGCATGGAAGCGCTTTAGTCAACGAGGTGAAAATACATCGGGCAATTATATTGAATTTCCTTAACTTTTCGTCATCCCACCGCATTCAATCGTCGTCCGCCTTGATCGTGGACAAACCGTGCGCAAGCCGGCCCCACCCAAAGCCAAGGGATTACCCGTGCGCAAAAAAGGGCCCCGTCCGGAGCCCCCTTGCCGTTCGCGACCCGGCCGCGCTCAGACGCGCTCGGCCCACAGGTCGTATTCGTCCGAGTCGGTGATGCGCACCTCGACGAAGTCGCCGACCTTCAGGCCCTCGTCGTCGCCGAGGTAGACCAAGCCGTCGATCTCCGGCGCGTCGGCGTAGCTGCGGCACACCGCGCCCTTGTCGTCGATCTCGTCGACCAGCACGGTCAGCGTTCGGCCAACCTTGGCGGCGAGCTTGGCGGCGCTGATCTTCGCCTGCAGTTCCATGAAGCGCGCCTTGCGCTCTTCCTTGACCTCTTCCGGTACCGGGTCGGCCAGCTCGTTGGCGGCCGCGCCCTCGACCGGCGAGTAGGTGAAACAGCCGACGCGGTCGAGCTGCGCCGCCTCGAGAAAGTCGAGCAGCTCCTGGAAATCCTCCTCGGTCTCGCCGGGGAAGCCGATGATGAAGGTCGAGCGGATCACCAGATCCGGGCAGATCGCGCGCCACTTCTTGATGCGCTCGAGCACGTTGTCCGCGTTGGCCGGGCGCTTCATCGCCTTGAGGATCTTCTTGCTCGCGTGCTGGAACGGGATGTCGAGGTAAGGCAGGATCTTGCCCTCGGCCATCAGCGGAATCACCTCGTCGACGTGCGGGTACGGGTAGACGTAGTGCAGGCGCACCCAGATGCCGAGGCGGCCGAGTTCCTCGCACAGCTCGGTCATGCGCGTCCTGACCGGGCGGCCGTTGTGGAAGCCGGTCTTGTACTTGACGTCGACGCCGTAGGCCGAGGTGTCCTGCGAGATCACCAGCACTTCCTTGACGCCGGACTTGGCGAGGTTCTCGGCCTCGCGCAGCACGTCGTGGATCGGGCGGCTGTCGAGGTCGCCGCGCATCGACGGGATGATGCAGAAGGTGCAGCGGTGGTTGCAGCCCTCGGAAATCTTCAGATAGGCGTAGTGCTTGGGCGTCAGCTTGATGCCGGCGGCCGGCACCAGGTCGACGAAGGGGTCGTGCGGCTTGGGCAGGTGGGCGTGGATGTGGTTCATCACCTCGTCCGACGCGTGCGGACCGGTGACGGCCAGCACCGACGGGTGCACCTCCTTGACGACATCGCCCTTGGCACCCAGGCAGCCGGTGACGATCACCTTGCCGTTCTCGTTCAGCGCCTCGCCGATCGCGTCGAGCGACTCGGCGACCGCCGAGTCGATGAAGCCGCAGGTGTTGACCACCACGAGGTCGGCGCCGTCGTAACTGGGCGCGATCTCGTAGCCTTCGGCGCGCAGCTTGGTGAGGATTTGCTCGGAGTCGACGAGCGCTTTCGGACAGCCGAGCGAAACGAAGCCGACCTTCGGTGCGGTGTGGGACATACCTGTATCTCGAACCTTGAACTGATGAAACGTGCGAAAAAACGACGACAGCCGGCGGTCTTTCCGGACCCCCGGCTGCCAAATGCCTGAAATTATAAGAGAAAACGCCGGTGCGTGTCAGCGCCGCGGCGTCCTCCGTCAGGGCTTCATCCCGCCGTCCTCGTCGTCCTTGTCGCCGTAGCCGGGAAACGGGAAGCCGGTGGTGAACAGCTGCTTGGTCTGTTCCTGCATGCGCGTCTGCATCTCGAGGAACAGGCTGGTGCTCTGCTCCATATAGTTGGCCATCACGTTCTGCATCGCCGGGCCCTGGAACTTCATGTACTCGCCCCACAGCGAGTTGTTGAACACGCCCTTGTCGCCGTACAACGTCTGCGTCTGCTCCTGCAGCTTTTGCTGCAGCTGCGCGAAAATCTGCAGGTTCTTCTCGAGGAAGGGGCCCATCATGCCCTGCATCGCCTGGCCGTAGAAACGGATGAACTGGGTCAGCACCTCGTAGCTGAACATCGGCATGCCACCGTTTTCCTCTTCCAGGATGATCTGCAAGAGCACGCTGCGCGTGATGTCGTCCTGGGTCTTGGCGTCGACGACCTGGATGTCGACGTTGTCCAGCACCAGTTGCTTCACGTCGCCCAGCGTGATGTAGGAACTGGTCGCCGTGTCGTACAGCCGACGGTTCGGATATTTCTTGATGACCCTCTTTTCAACACCCATGTAACACTCCCGTTTTATTGTCTGCGGCGTGTGGCGCTTCCGGCGAATTTACCATAAATGCAACAGGCTAGAGCAAAGCCTCTAGGTAGGTCGAAACGGACGTGTTACATTCCCCCTGCATTGTGCAATGCGGAAAAGCGCATCGACACCATAACGATGATCCGCCAGTCACCACCGGAAAATAGAGGGTAAGCCTATGTTCGCCACGAATGAGCAATTGAGCAAGCTGTCCTTGAGCGGCGTCGAGTCCGCTCTGCGTTTCGCCCAGATCTCGCTGGACAGCGCCGAGCGTCTCGTCAAGCTCAATCTCGAGCTGTCCAAACAATCGCTGGAAGGCAACGTCAAAGCGGCCCGCGACCTGGCTGGCGTGTCCGACCCGCAGGAAGTGTTCTCGCGCGTCAACCAGATCGCCAGCCAGTCGGTCGAACAGGCCGTCGCCGGCTCGCGCAGCGCCTACGAGATCGTCTCCCAGGCCCAGACCGAACTGTCGAGCCTGGTCGAGGAGAACGTCGACGCCTTCAACAAGGCGCTGATCTCGTCGGTCGAGACCTTCGCCAAGACCCAGCAGACCCCGGGCGCCGACGTCGCCGTGGTCGGCCTGAAGAACACCCTCGCCGCCGCCACCGCTGCGGTGAGCACCTTCACCAAGGCCGCCCAGCAAGCCGGCCAGTTCGCCGACGCGAGCTTCAAGGCCGCCGGCCAGGCAACCACCGAAGCGGTCAAGGCGACCACCGCCAAGCGCGGCTGATCGCGCCGACCGAGACGAAACCACACCCCGTTACCGGGTGTGGTTTTTTTGCGCCCGGAGTACAATCCGGGCATCGCCCCCAACGGACAATCCTGAACGCATGAAAATCAGCAGCCTGTTTGACGCCGGCAATATCGAAGTCGTCTCGCTCGACCGCTACGACGATATCCAGCTCAAGATCCGCAAGGACAACGGCTCGGATTTCGCGCAATGGTTCTACTTCCGCCTGCAGGGCGCCGCCTACCAGCCCTGCACCCTGAAACTGCTGAATGCCCACGAGTGCGCCTACCCGGAAGGCTGGCAGGATTACCAGGCGGTCGCCTCCTACGACCGCACCAACTGGTTCCGCGTGCCGACCCGCTACGAGGACGGCGTGCTCGTCATCGAACACACGCCGCTGGCCGGCAGCGTCTACTACGCCTACTTCGAGCCCTACTCGCACGAGCAACACCTGAACCTGATCGGCCAGGCGCAGGGCTCGGGCCTGTGCCAGGTGTCCGACCTCGGCAGTACGCTCGACGGCCGCGACCTCAACCTCTTGACCATCGGCCACGAGGTCGAGTCCGACCTGAAAGTCTGGATCATCGCCCGCCAGCACCCCGGCGAGACGATGGCCGAATGGTTCGTCGAGGGGCTGCTGTCGCGCCTCCTCGACCCGCAGGACGCCACCGCGCGCGCGCTGCTCGACCACGCGACCTTCTACATCGTCCCGAACATGAACCCGGACGGCTCGGTACGCGGCCACCTGCGCACCAACGCGGTCGGCACCAACCTGAACCGCGAGTGGCAGTCGCCGTCGCTCGAAAAGAGCCCCGAGGTGTACTACGTGCGGGAGAAGATGAAGGAAACCGGCGTCGACCTGTTCCTCGACATCCACGGCGACGAGACCATCCCCTACGTCTTTCTCGCCGGCAACGACGGCATCCCGTCGTTCGATGAAAGGTTGGCCGAGCTGCAGGAGCGCTTCCGCCAGCAGCTCCTCCTGGCCAGCCCCGACTTCCAGACCGAGTTCGGCTACACGCCGGACCAGTTCGGCGACGCCAACATGACGCTGGCGACCGCGTGGGTCGGTCACACCTTCAACTGCCTCGCCTTCACGCTCGAGATGCCGTTCAAGGACAACGCCAACCTGCCGGACGACGACTTCGGCTGGAACGGCCAGCGCAGCCTGCGCCTGGGCGAGGCGATGCTGACGCCGATCTACGGCGTGCTCGGCCGCCTGCGCTGAACCGGCGCACGGCACCATGCAAAAACCCCGCCGACGCGGGGTTTTTTGTCGTTCGCAAACCAGGGCCGCTCAGGGGCGCGGCGCGTGCTCCAGCGGCCTCACCAGCTCGACCTCGGCCAGGCACCAGTCGCTGCCCTTCTCGAGCAGGGCCGACAGACCGATCTGGAAATGCTTGCCGCGCGCGCTCATCACCAGTTGCTTGCCCGGCGTATAGGCAGCCAGCGGCAACAGCAGCGCGTTCAGCGACCGCCCCTCCCGCCTGGTCGGCACGAAGATGCCGATCTGGCCGCCGTGCCACAGCTGGTCGGACGGCAGGCTCATGTCGGTTCGACCGTCCAGCGGACGCAGCGAAGCGGCCACCGGCCGCTCGCTCAAGGTCTCGATGCCGAGAAACACGCGCTCCCGGTTCAGGCGCCGGATACGACGCACCACGCCCAGCGACCAGTCCGGCTTCTCCTGGCTGCGAAAACCGACCAGCGCGCCGAGGCTCACCCATTCGTTGCCCTGCGCATCCAGCGATACGCCCAGCCCGGTCAGGCTCACGTTTTCGACGCTCCAGCGCGACAGGTCGTGGTGCGGGGCGGCCACCTCGGGCACCGCCGCCGCACCGGCCGCACGATCCTTGCGACGCCCGGTCACGAAGCCGTAAATGCGGATGTCGCTCATGTCGTTGTAGTTATCGGGATGGCTCTGCGTGCCGCGCATCTGCAACTGCTCGTCGGGTTGCCGGATCAGGCGGTGCAGCAGCGTCAGCCGGTAGGCGACCTCGATCTGCCGGTCGGCCACGCTGACGCGTTCGGCACGCTCGAAACGGACCGACTTCACCGCCCACTCGCGGCACAGCAGCCGCAGCAGGCCCGCGTCGATGCCGGGCTCGAGCAAGGCCTTGAGCTCGGCAGGCGGCCGGCCAGCCTCCAGCGCCGCAAGCCAGCCGTACAGCGCGTCGAGGAATTCTGCGGTGCTCCAGTAGCGTCCGTGCGCGCTGCCGATGGCCGAGTTGCAACGCGCCGCCGGGCGCCCACGGTCCAGCGCAATCATGAAGCTGGCCTCCTCGCTGAAGTCGCGGCGGATCGTCAGCCGGTTCGACAGACGACCAAGCACTTCGTAGGCGAAATGCAGCTGGCGGATGCCCAGATTTCCGGCAGACAACAGCGACAGCATATGCAGGATCAGGAACTGGTCCTGCACCGTCGTACCGGCGGATTCGCCGACCGCTCCGAACAGATGGACGGGGACGGTATCGATGCCCTGATCTTCCGCAAAAAGGAAAAGCCGGTTCGCATTCAGCCAGAATGCGTCATCGGGCGCGTAATGCCGGTAAAACTGCCAGCGCGCGTACTCGCCGAGATAATGCAGCATGCGGGACAGCACCAGCGGCAGCAGCGCATAAACCCTCACGCCGTCCTCGCTCTGCAGGTCGAGCGCAAGAAACCGTTCGTAGGCGTTCAGGAATTGTTTGCCGTAATGCAGTATCTGGCCGCGCAGCTGGCTCTCGAGCGCACGGGGCATGCGGGTATTCATCAGATACTGCTCGCCCAGCTGCTCGTGCAAACCATGGGTCTCGAAATTCAGCGCCAGCAGGGCTTCCAGCGTTGAAGAATCCAGGGACTCCGCATCCGTCTCGTTGAACTCGGCAACGAGCGCGGCAACCCGGCCGTGCACTGCCGAGCCGAGTTCTTCGCGCTGCGCGTCGACCCAGCGTTTTGCAGCGTCGGCGCTGGCGAGCGGATCGCTTTTTTTGCGAGGGGAACGGGAGAAGAAATCCAGCATGGCATCCAGGTCTTTGTGTCGGAGGGACATACACAGCCAACGGCGGCCCGTTTCGGGCGGCTCGATACCGAATTATCCGCTCAGCGAAGGCTTGCGCAAGACAGTTTTGCAAAAAGCATAAAAATTGTCGCGTTCGGCAAGAGCAAGACGGCGAGCGTGCATGAAAAAGGGTGGCCCAAGCCACCCTTTGCATAATACCGCATTCGCTGCGTCCGGACTTTGCTATGGTCGAGCCGCCCGCTTTCAGAGCCGCTAACAAAACCGCTCGACAAAGCGTAAGCAGATCAAGGCACAAGCCAGCTTGAGCAAGGCGTAATGCGTATCCAGCCGTCTTTCGAAGCGGATGCGCAGCTTGCCGAGCGCGGCAAACCAGGCGTGGGTACGTTCGACCACCCAGCGGTGCCGGCCCAGTTTCTCGCGACTTTCCATCCCTCGGCG
>NZ_SLXG01000006.1 GCF_004345725.1 Crenobacter luteus
GTCGCGTTGTTTCGTTTGCGCTGCAGCGAGGAGGCGAACTATACCCACCCCCTCCCGCGACGTCAACACCTTTGGCGCGAAAAATATTGAAATAATCACCACGATCAAAAACAACGCCAACAAGTCGCTGATTCAACAAGACTTATCCATATCAACTATTTTGTCGCCCCGCCTGCGCCACCCTCCTCCCCCAGGGTTGGCCGAGCCTGCGGCTCGGCCAACCTTGACGCCAACTCTGCTTTTGCCGGAAAACCCGTTCTAACAGACAACGCGCCCGTGGGCATTCAAACGCCGCTGGGGCGGGCAGAAGGAGGAAGCCGCATGCTGATCAATTGCGCCGCCTACCAGGACGGCAGGAAACTGGCGGATATTCCGCAAACCGCGATCCGCGACTACGTGCGACGGCCCGATTGTTTCGTCTGGGTGGCGCTGCGCGACCCGGAGGTCGTCGAGCTGGAGGCGATGCGCGAGGAATTCGGCCTGCACGAACTGGCGGTCGAGGATGCGCATAACGGCCATCAGCGTCCGAAGATGGAGGAGTACGGCGACATGCTGTTCGTCGTCGTCCATCTGCTCGAGATCGGCGCCGCCGGCCAGGTCCGGGTCGGCGAGGTCGACATTTTCGTCGGCGCCAACTACGTGCTGTCGGTACGCAACCGCTCGAACGTCGGCTTCCTGAACGTGCGCGACCGCTGCGAGCGCGAACCGCATCTATTGAAGTTCGGCTCGGGCTTCGTGCTGTACGCGCTGATGGACGCGGCGGTCGACCGCTACTTCCCGGTGATCAACGCGCTCGAGCAGGAGCTGGAGCAGATCGAGGACGGCATGTTCACCAAGGAGAACTCGGCGCGCGACAACATCGAGGCGCTGTACGCGCTCAAGCGCAAGCTGACCCTGGTGCAACACAGCACGACGCCGCTGCTGGAGACGGTGCACAAGCTGTTCGGCGGCCGCGTGCCGCAGGTGTGCGTCGGCATGCACGAGTACTACCGCGACATCTACGACCACCTGGAGCGGATCGTGAAGCAGGTTGAAGCGCTGCGCGACATGCTGAATACCGCGATCCAGGTGAATCTGTCGCTGATCTCGCTCGATGATTCGGCGATCACCAAGAAGTTCGCCGCCTACGGCGCGCTGTTCGCGATGCCGACCATGGTCGCCGGCATCTACGGGATGAACTTCGAGGCGATGCCGGAATTGCGCTGGACCTACGGCTACCCGCTGGCGCTGGCGGCGATGCTCGGGCTGGACGTGTTGCTGTGGCGACGCTTCAGGCGCGCCGGCTGGATCTAGCCCGGCCGCACAACGCAACAGGCCGGGCATGCGCCCGGCCTGTTGTGGTTTCGATCGACGGCTTGGCCGAGCCTCGGCCCAGCCTTTGCCGAACGGATCAGCTGCGGTAGTCGGCGTTGATGCGCACGTAGTCGTAGGAGAAGTCGCAGGTCCATACGGTGGCGGCCGCTTCGCCGCGGCCGAGCACGACGCGCACGGTGATCTCGGCCTCGTTCATCACGCGCTGGCCGTCTTCCTCTTTATATTCCGGGTTGCGGCCGCCGTCGCGGGCGACCAGCACGTCGCCCAGGTAGAGCTCGAGGCGGTCGACGTCGAGGTCGGTGACGCCGGCGTAGCCGATCGCCGCCAGGATGCGGCCGAGGTTGGGGTCGGACGCAAAGAAGGCGGTCTTGACCAGCGGCGACTTGGCGATCGCGTAGGCGACGGCCTTGCACTCGTCGCGCGACCGGCCACCCTCGACGGTGACGGTGATGAACTTGGTCGCGCCCTCGCCGTCGCGCGCCATCGCCTGCGCCAGCTCGACGGCCACCTCCAGCAACGCCGCCTTGACCGCCTGGTAGGCGTCGTTCGCTTCGCTGATCAGCGGCAGCTCGCTCTTGCCGGTCGAGATCAGCATGAAGCTGTCGTTGGTCGAGGTGTCGCCGTCGACGGTGACGCAGTTGAACGACTGGTCGGCGACTTCCTTCACCAGCTGCTGCAGCAGCGGGCGGGTGATCGCCGCGTCGGTGGCCAGGTAGCCGAGCATGGTCGCCATGTTCGGGTGGATCATGCCCGAGCCCTTGGCGATGCCGGTGACGGTGACGGTGTGGCCGTCGATCTCGATCCGGCGGCTCGCCGCCTTCGGCAGCGTGTCGGTGGTCATGATCGCCTCGGCGGCGTCGGCCCAGCCCGCCGCGCGGCGGGTCGGCAGCGCGGCGACGATCTTGTCGGCCGGCAGCGGCTCGAGGATCACGCCGGTCGAGAACGGCAGCACCTGTTCGACCTCGCAGCCGATCTCGTCGGCCACCGCCTGGCACACCGCCAGCGCGCGCGCGCGGCCGTCTTCGCCGGTGCCGGCGTTGGCGTTGCCGGTGTTGACCACCAGCGCGCGGATCTGCACGCCGGCGTCGAGGTGGCGCTTGGCGATCTGCACCGGCGCGGCGCAGAAGCGGTTCTGGGTGAACACGCCGGCGACGGTGTTGCCCTTGTCGAGGCGGATCACCAGCACGTCCTTGCGGTTCGGCTTCTTGACGCCGGCCTCGGCGACGGACAGCTCGACGCCGGCGACCGGGAACAGTTTGGCGGGGTCGAGGGCGGGAAGGTTGACGGCCATGACGGGACTCCTGTCGTTGTTATCTTTAAGCAGCGTTCGATGGTAGCAGAATCAGCCGGCCGCTTCGCGCGCCTCGGCCAACAGCGCCAGCAGGGCGTCGCCGTAGCGGGCGAGCTTGAGTTCGCCGAGGCCGTAGATGCGCGCCAGCGCCGGCAGAGAGTCCGGGCACTGTTCGACCAGCTCGCGCAAGGTGCGGTCGTTGAACACCGCGTAGGCCGGCACGTTGTGCGCGTCGGCGGTCTCCTTGCGCCACGCGCGCAGCGCCTGCCACAGCCGCTCCTCGCGCTCGGTGCGCAGCCAGCGCTCGGCCGCGTGCACGGTCTTGGCGCGCGCGTCGTCGACCGGCGGGCGCAGGAAGACCTTCTCCTCGCCCTTGAGCACCGGCCGGCAGGCGTCGGTCAGCAGCAGCCGCTGGCCGCGGCTCATGTCGACCTCCAAGAGCTTCTTGCCGACCAGCTGACGGATGAAGCCGCGCCAGGCGCGCTTGTTGTAGTCGCGGCCGACGCCGTAGGTCGGCAGCTTGTCGTGGCCGGTCTGGCGGATCAGCTCGGTGTCGGCGCCGGTCAGGATGTCGACCACGTGGCCGGCGGCGAAGCGCTGGCCGCTGCGGTAGACCGCCGACAACAGCTTCTGCACCGGCACGGTCGCGTCGAAGGTGATCGGCGGGCTGACGCAGTTGTCGCAATGGCCGCACGGTTCGCGGCTCTCGCCGAAGAAGGCGAGGATGTGCTGGCGGCGGCAGGCGGCGGTTTCGCAGAAGCCGAGCATCGCGTCGAGCTTGGCCAGCTCGACCTGCTTTTGCGCGGCGGACATTTCGCCGCCCTCGATCATCTGCGCCAGCTGCACCAGGTCGTTGAGGCCGTAGCACAGCCAGCTGGCCGCCGGCAGGCCGTCGCGGCCGGCGCGGCCCGACTCCTGGTAGAAGTTCTCCGGGCTTTTCGGCAGGTCGAGGTGGGCGACGAAGCGCACGTCCGGCTTGTCGATGCCCATGCCGAAGGCGACGGTGGCGACCATCACGATGCCGTCCTCGCGCAGAAAGCGGCGCTGGTGGGTGTCGCGAATCTCGTGCGACAGGCCGGCGTGGTAGGGCAAGGCGTTGATGCCCTGCTCGGCCAACCATTCGGCGGTGTCTTCGACCTTTTTGCGCGACAGGCAGTAGACGATGCCGGACGCGCCGGCGTATTCGCGACAGATGAAGTCGAGCAGCTGCTTCTTCGCGTTGTGCTTTTCCACCACCTGGTAGAACAGGTTCGGGCGGTCGAAACTGGACAGGAAGGTCTTGCCCGCGTCGAGCTTCAGGTAGTGCAGGATGTCGGCGCGCGTCTGCTGGTCGGCGGTCGCGGTCAGCGCGATGCGCGGCACCTCGGGAAAGCGCTCGGCCAACAGGCCGAGCTGCTGGTATTCGGGGCGGAAGTCGTGCCCCCAGTGGCTGACGCAGTGCGCCTCGTCGATCGCGAACAGCGCGATCCGCGGCAGGCCGTCGAGGAAGTCGAGCATGCGCGGCGTGACGAGGCGCTCGGGCGCGACGTACAGCAGTTTCAGCACGCCGGCCTTGGCGTCGAAAGCGATGCGGCGCGCCTCGTCCGGCGGCGTGGCCGAATTGAGGCAGGCGGCGGCGACGCCGAGCTCCTGCAAGGTGGCGACCTGGTCCTGCATCAGCGCGATCAAGGGCGAGACGACGATGGCGACGCCGTCGCGCAGCAGCGCCGGAATCTGGAAGCACAGGCTCTTGCCGCCGCCGGTCGGCATCAGCACCAGCGCGTGGCCGCCGTCGGCGACCTGGGCGACGATGTCGGCCTGCTGGCCGCGGAAGGCCGGGTAGCCGAAGACCTGATTCAGTAGGGTAAGGGCGTCTTGCATGGGAAGGCTTTACGGGCGAGGCCACGATTGTACGCCAAGCGCGCGCGCGCCGCCCTCCCCGCGCCGCCGGGTTCATCTGCGGCGCCAATCGTGCGACACTGGCGCCAGTTCAAGGAGACCGTCCATGCTGTACCGAATCCTGCTGTCGGCTGCCGCCGCCGCCCTCGTCGCCGGCTGCGCCAGCACCCCTGCGTCCAAGCCGGCCCCCGGCAAGCCGGAAGCCAACGCCAACTGGCACAACCTCGGCGTATCGCCGAACGGCAACATCCTCAACGAGCTCGACGAGCGCTCGATCCAGCGTCGCGGCGGCCTCGTCACCTTCCGCGACCGCAAGACCATCTTCAACCCGAAGAAGGAAAACTTCCTGTCGACGCCGCCGCACAAGTATTCGATCAACAGCTGGCAGATCGACTGCAACGCGCGCACCTTCCGCCTGCTGTCGGTCGCGCTGTTCGACGAAAACGGCCGCCAGACCGCCAGCTACACATATAATGACGCACAGATAAAAGCGATGCCGGTGGTGCAAAACTCGGCCAGCTTCCAGCAGATGCAGTTCGTCTGCGGCAACCCGGCGCTGTGACCGGACCCGCCCTCCCTCAGACAGGACGTGCGATGAAACGAGTGGTGTTCAATCAGAAAGGCGGGGTCGGCAAGTCGACCATCGCCGTCAACCTCGCGGCGGCGGCCGCCAAGACCGGCCGCCGCGTGCTGGTGGTCGACCTCGACCCGCAAGGCAACGCCAGCGGCTACCTGCTCGGCGCAAGCGACGGCGACGCGACCTCCGGCGTCGCCGGTTTCTTCGCCGACCAGCTGACCATCAGCCTGTACCAGAAGGCGCCGCGCGACTTCGTCGTCGCGACGCCGTTCGAGAACCTGTTCCTGATGCCGTCGCACGCCGAACTCGACGAGCTGATGGGCAAGCTCGAGGCGCGCTACAAGATGTTCAAGCTCAAGGAAGCGCTCGACGCGCTCGCGGCCGAGTTCGACGAGATCTGGATCGACACCCCGCCGTCGCTGAACTTCTACACCCGCTCGGCGCTGATCGCCGCCGACCGCTGCCTGATCCCGTTCGACTGCGACAGCTTCTCGCGCCAGGCGCTGTACAAGCTGCTCGACAACGCCGGCGAGATCCGCGCCGACCACAACCCGCGCCTCGCGATCGAGGGCATCGTCGTCAACCAGTTCCAGCCGCGCGCCAGCCTGCCGGCGCAACTGGTCGCCGAGCTCGAGGACGAGGGCCTGCCGGTGCTGCCGGTCCGGCTGTCGAGCTCGGTAAAGATCCGCGAATCGCACCAGCTCGCGCGTCCGATGGTGTTCCTCGACGCCCGCCACAAACTGGCCGAGGAGTACGCCGCGCTCTACCAGCACCTGCACGGCGCGGCCTGAGTCGGCGCGACGCGAAAAAACGGCTCGGCCAACCTTCAGGGTTGGCCGAGCCGTTTTCGCTTGGGCAGGACGACGTCTAGCGCGATGCGGCGGCGCCCGCGTCGGACACCGACACGACGCCGGCGCGACCCGGCGTCTGCGCGCCGTCGCTCGCGCCGGCCGGCGGCGTCGATTCCTCCATCAGCTGGTCGAGGTCGAGGTCGTCGTCGCGGCTGGCCGGCGGCGCGACGCCGATCTCGCGCGCCCTGAGCTGCAGGTAGCCGTCGCGCACGAAGGAGTACGGGTCGAGCGCCGCCTCGTCGACCGTTTCCTCGAGTCCGAGGTAGCGTTCGCGGGTGCTGACGCCGTTGAGCACGCCGGCGACGGTGGCGCGCGTTTCGGTGCCGAAGGCGTGGCGGTAGGGATCGGCGGCGAAATAGGCGGCGGCGCCGAGGCCGTCGCGCACCGTCGACGGGCCGAGGATGGGCAGCACCAGATAGCTGCTGTGCTTCCAGCCCCAGCTGGCGAAGGTGTCGCCGAGCGTGTTCTTGTTGCTGACGAGCCCGGCCGGCGTCGCGACGTCGAGCAAACCCGCCAGGCCGAAGGTCGTGTTGAGGCTGACGCGCATGATGTCGTTCAGCGCCTTCTGGACGTCGACGCGCAGCAGGTTGCTGATCGCGCTGTAGGCGTCGAGCCAGTTGTTGAAGAAGTTGCCGACGCCGGTGCGCACCGGCTGCGGCGCGATCGCGCGGTAACCCTCGGCCACCGGCTTGACCACCGCCCGGTCGGCGGTGTCGTTGAAGCGGTAGACCGCGCGGTTGAACGGCTCGAACGGATCGTGCGGGTTGGCCGGCGCGCTCGCGCAGCCGCCCAGCAGCAGGACGGCGAGCCCGGCGACGGCCAGCAGTCGGCGCGCGCTCACCGGGCGCTCCTTTCGAGCAGCGCCTCGACGCCGTAAAGGCGGGCCAGCGTCAGCATGCCCGACGGCACGCCGCTGAACGCCAGGTCGTGCCCGGCCTCGCGCGCCGCGCGGCGCGCCTCGAGCAGCAGCGCGAGCGCGGCCGAGTCGGCAGCGGTCACGCCGGCCAGGTCGACCTCGCCGCCGCGGCGCGCGGCGGCCGCCAGCGGCGCGGACAGGGCGGCGCACTGCCGCATCGTCAATTCGCCCCGAAGGCGCCAGCGCCCCTCGCCTGCTGCTTCCAGCATCACGCCCCCTTGGCCACCAGCGCGGCGTTCTTGTCCTGCAGCGACTTGATCAGCCCGTCGACGCCGCCCTTGCGGATCTCGTCGTTGAACTGGTTGCGGTAGGTGGTGATCAGGCTCAGGCCCTCGACCGACACGTTGTAGACCTTCCAGCCCTGCGGGCTCTTGTAGAAGGTGTAGTCGATCGCCACCGGCTTCTTGTCGCCGCTGTTGGGCAGGCTGACCTCGGACTTCACCGTGGTTTCGCGGCCGTCCGGGCTGACCACCGCGTTCGGCTTGACGTCAACCTGCGCGTTCTTGAAGCGGTTCATCGTGCTCGAATACGAGCGCACCAGCAGCGACTGGAACTGACGGGTCAGCTCGGCCTGCTGCTCGGCGTCGGCCTGGCGCCAGCCCTGGCCGATCGCGTAGGCGGTCATGCGCTTGAAGTCGAAGTTCGGCAGCACCAGCGCCTCGACCTGCGCGCGCACCTGGCGGGTATTCTTGCCGTCGTCCTTCTTGAGCAGGTCGAGCACCTGGCGCGAGGTTTCGCGCACCATCTCGACCGGGCTGTCGTTGGCGGCCAGCGCCGGGGCGGACAGGCCGGCCAGCAGGGCCAGCTTGAGGATCAGCGAATTCAGGGTCTTCAGCATATTGTCACCTTGGCGGATACGAATCGGGTTTACTGGGCGGCGGCGGGTTTGCCGTCGCCCTTTTCGGCGAAGCTCGTCATGAACTTGCCGATCAATTGTTCGAGCACCACCGCCGACGAGGTCAGCGTGATGCGGCCACCGGCGGCGAGATTGTCCGGGTCGCCGCCCTGGGTCAGGCCGATGTACTGCTCGCCCAGCAGGCCGGAGGTCAGGATCTCGGCGCTGACGTCGCGACTGAACTGGAATTGCTTGTCGATCTGCAGCGTGACCTTGGCGCGGTAGCTCTGCGCGTCCAGTTCGATCGCGGCGACGCGGCCGACGACGACGCCGGCCGACTTCACCGGCGCCTTCGCCTTCAGGCCGCCGATGTTGTCGAATTCGGCGACCAGCGGGTAGGTCTGCTCGGCCGAAGCCGGCACCAGGTTGGCGACCTTGAGCGACAGGAAGACGACGGCGGCGATGCCCAGCGCGACGAAAACGCCGACCCACAAGTCGATGGTAGTTCTTTTCATTCTCTCGTTCCTAGAACATGAAGGCGGTGAGCACGAAGTCGAGCGCGAGGATGACCAGCGCCGAGGTGACCACGGTGCGGGTGGTGGCGCCGGACACGCCGGCGGCGGTCGGCGTCGCGTCGTAGCCCTCGAACACGGCGATCAGCGTCACCGCGACGCCGAACACCAGGCTCTTGATCAGGCCGTTGACGACGTCGCTGTGCAGGTCGACCGCGTTCTGCATCTGCGACCAGAAGGTGCCGTCGTCCAGCCCTATCATCACCACGCCGACCAGATAGCCGCCGAAAATGCCCATCACGTTGAAGATCGCCGCGAGCACCGGCATCGAGATCACGCCGGCCCAGAAGCGCGGCGCGACGACGCGCGCGATCGGGTTGACCGCCATCACGTTCATCGCCTCGAGCTGTTCGGTCGCCTTCATCAGGCCTATCTCGGCGGTCATCGCGCTGCCGGCCCGACTGGCGAACAACAGCGCGGCCAGCACCGGGCCGAGCTCGCGCAGCAGCGACAGCGCGACCAGCGCGCCGAGCGCGTCGGCCGAGCCGAAGCGCGACAGCGTGTTGTAGCCCTGCAGACCGAGCACCATGCCGACGAACAGGCCGGACACGACGATGATGATCAGCGACAGCACGCCGGCGAAGTAGACCTCGCGTATCGTCAGCTGGAAGCGCGCGAGGCTCTGGCCGGAAAAGCGCAGGATGGCGAGCAGGAAGCGCGAGGCGAAGCCGAGGCGCCACACCGCGTTGACCGACAGGTGGCCGAGGTGGCGCAGCGGCGCGAGCAGGGTATCAAGCATGGCCCGCCTCCAGTCCGAGGTCGGCGGCCAGCGAGGTCGGCGCCGGGTAGGCGAAGTGGACCGGCCCCTCGGGCGCGCCGTCGACGAACTGCCGCAGCCACGGCGAATCGGACGCGCGCACCTCGGCGGGCGTGCCCTCGGCGATGATCTTGCCCTGCGCGACGAAGAACACGTAGTCGACGATGTCGAGCGACTTGTGCACGTCGTGCGTCACCATCACCGCGGTGGTACCGAGCGCGTCGTTCAGTTTCTTGATCAGGTGCGCGATCACGCCGAGCGAGATCGGGTCGAGGCCGGTGAACGGCTCGTCGTACAGCATCAGCGCCGGGTCGAGCGCGATCGCGCGCGCCAGCGCGACGCGGCGCGCCATGCCGCCGGACAGCTCGGACGGCATCAGCTTCTCGGTTCCCCGGAGGCCGACCGCGTTGAGCTTCAGCGTGACGAGGTCGTCGATCAGGCGCGGCGGCAGGTCGGTGTGCTCCTTGAGCGGAAAGGCGACGTTCTCGCCGACGGTCAGGTCGGTGAACAGCGCGCCGAACTGGAACAAAAAGCCCATGCGGCGGCGATGTTCGTACAATTCGGCGTGGCTCATGCGGGCGAGATCGCGCCCGTCGACCAGCACCTGCCCCTGCTGCGGGCGGACCTGGCCGGAGATCAGCCGCAGGAGCGTCGTCTTGCCGCTGCCGCTGCCGCCCATGATGGCGACCAGCTGGCCGCGCTCGACCCGGAAGGAGAGGTCCTTCAGGATGGGACGATCGTTGTAGGCGAAGCTGACGCCGCGGAATTCGATGAAGGGTTCGGTCACGTTCTATCGTGTTGGAATCGGCGCAAGGGCCGGAAAATACGAAGATTTTACCGTTTTTGCGCTCGCCGCGCCAATCCGGCCGCCCGGAAAAATGACAAACGGCTCGACCGGCCCCGCGTGCGGGGTCGGCCGAGCCGCGACAGGCTGCCCGGAAGGCCGGCTTACACGCCGCGCAGCAGCTCGTTGATGCTGGTCTTGGCGCGGGTCTTGGCGTCGACCTTCTTGACGATCACCGCGCAGTACAGGCTGTACTTGCCGTCGGCCGACGGCAGGTTGCCCGACACCACCACCGAGCCCGGCGGGATACGGCCGTAGCTGACTTCGCCGGTTTCGCGGTCGTAGATCTTGGTCGACTGACCGATGTAGACGCCCATCGAGATCACCGAGCCTTCGCCGACGATCACGCCTTCGACCACTTCCGAGCGCGCGCCGATGAAGCAGTTGTCTTCGATGATGGTCGGGTTGGCCTGCAGCGGCTCGAGCACGCCGCCGATGCCGACGCCGCCGGACAGGTGCACGTTCTTGCCGATCTGCGCGCACGAACCGACGGTGGCCCAGGTGTCGACCATGGTGCCTTCGTCGACGTAGGCGCCGATGTTCACGTAGGACGGCATCAGCACGGTGTTCTTGGCGACGAAGGAGCCCTTGCGCGCGACGGCGCCCGGCACGACGCGGAAGCCGGCTTCCTGGAAGCGCTTCTCGTTCCAGTCGTGGAACTTGGTGTCGACCTTGTCGAAGTAGCGCGACACGCCGTCGTCCAGCAGGCCGTTGTCGCGGATGCGGAACGACAGCAGCACGGCCTTCTTCACCCACTGGTGGGTGGTCCACTCGCCGTCGATCTTCTCGGCCACGCGCAGGCGGCCGGCGTCGAGCTCGTCGATGACCTGGCCGATGGCGGCCTTCAGTTCCGGCGACACGGTGGCCGGGGTGATGTCGGCGCGCTTTTCGAACGCTTCTTCGATCAGGGCTTGGATCGGGTGCATTTTGTTGAGTCCTTTGGCGAGGTGATGTTCGGGAATGGTCATGATTATAGTTTTGCCTGGCGATTAACGGGCCGCGTAGCGGGCGATACGGTGGGCTGCCTCGACGCAGTCGGCCAAAGGCGCGACCAGCGCGATGCGGATATAGCCGGCGCCCGGGTTGACGCCGTGCGCGTCGCGCGCGAGAAAGCGCCCCGGCAGCACGGTCACGTGCTCGGCTTCGAACAGGCCGCGCGCGAAGGCGGCGTCGTCGCCGCCCGGGACGCGCGCCCACAGGTAGAAGCCGGCGTCGGGCGCGGCGAAGTCTAGCACGGGCGCGAGAATCGGCATGACCGCCGCGAACTTGGCCGCGTACAGCGCGCGGTTCTCGGCGACGTGCGCCTCGTCGTTCCACGCGGCGACGCTGGCGGCCTGGAACAGCGGGCTCATCGCGCAGCCGTGGTAGGTGCGGTAGCGCAGGAAGGCGGCGAGGATGTTCGCGTCGCCGGCGACGAAGCCCGAGCGCATGCCCGGCACGTTCGAGCGCTTCGAGAGGCTGGTGAACATCACCAGGCGCGTAAAATCGCGGCCGAGCTTCGCGGCGGCCTCGAGGCCGCCCAAGGGCGCCGCGTCGAAGTAGATCTCCGAGTAGCACTCGTCGGACGCGATGGTGAAGCCGTAGCGGTCCGACAGCGCGAACAGCGCCTGCCAGTCCTCGAGCGACATCACCGCGCCGGTCGGGTTGCCCGGGCTGCAGACGAACACCAGCTGGGTGCGGCGCCACACCGCCTCGGGCACCGACGCCCAGTCGGGCTGAAAGCGCCCCTCGGCCAGCGTGTTGACGTAGTAGGGTTCGGCGCCGGAGAGCAGCGCCGCGCCTTCGTAGATCTGGTAGAACGGGTTCGGCGAGATCACCACCGGCTTTTCAATGCCCGACGCGTCGATCAGCGCCTGCGCGAACGCGAACAGCGCCTCGCGACTGCCGTTGACCGGCAGCACCTCGCGCGCGGCGTCGACCGCGACGCCGTAGCGGCGCTGCAGCCACGCGGCGCACGCGGCGCGCAGCGCGTCGCCGCCCTGGGTGGCCGGGTAGCCGGACAGGCCGGACAGGTTGGCCGATACCGCGTCCTTCACGCAGGCGGGCGCCGGGTGCTTGGGCTCGCCGATCGACAGGTTGACGGGGGAGCGCTCCGCGTTCGGCACCGCGCCGGCGAACAGTTCGCGCAGGCGCTGGAAGGGATAGGGTTGCAATGCGTCCAGATGGGGGTTCACGGGCGGCTCCGGCGGTTGAGGCAAAACGGCCATCTTAAGAAATTGCGACGCGTCCTGACAAACTTGAACGTTTGTCCCAGCCGCGCGCGGCGCGCCGTCGGCCGGGCGACGCGCTTCCGCTACAATGGGCGACTCGTCCGACCTTTACCCCTTCTTGAATGTCTTTGCCAGCCACTTTGTCGCAGACCCGCTTCGCCGCGCTGGGCGTGCTGTCGGTCGCCCTCGTCTGGGGGCTGATGTGGGCGCCGTTCCGCTTCCTCGCCGAGGCCGGCGTCTCGCCGCAGCTGTCGTCCTTCCTCGTCTACAGCATGGTGTCGCTGCTCGGCGCGGCGCTGTTCTGGCGCGTGTTCCGCGCGCACTGGCGGCTAACGCCGCATCTGGCGATCCTCTTGCTGGCCTTCGGCTGGACCAACTTCGGCTACACCAAGGCGATGACCGACGGCGAGGTGATGCGCGCGCTGTTGCTGTTCTACGCTTCGCCCTTGTGGGGCGCGCTGTTCTCGTGGTGGCTGCTGAAGGAGACGCTGACGCGGATCGGCTGGGCGGTGATCGCGGTGTCGCTGGCCGGCGTCGTCGCCATCCTGTGGCAGCCCGGAGCCGGCGGCGGCGCCTGGCTGTCCGAGCCGTACGAATGGATGGCGCTGACCTCGGGCATGGCCTTCGCGTTCGGCCAGGTGGTCAGCCGCCACGCGCGCGCGCTGCCGCCGCCGGTCAAGTCGTCGACGATCTGGCTCGGCACCGCGGCGCTGGGCCTGGCGCTATCGGGGGCCAACGGCGAGCTCGCGCGCGTCGCGACCATCGACGCCTGGCACTGGGCGGTGCTCGTCCTGCTGGCGGTGTCGCTGTTCTGCACCAGCGTGGTGTCGCAAGCCAGCCTCGCGATCCTGCCGGCCAACCAGGTGATCACGCTGATGCTGACCGAGCTGGTGTTCGCCGCCTTGTCGGCCTACGCGATGGCCGGCGAGACGATGAGCGCCAACGAATGGCTCGGCGGCGCGCTGATCGTCGGCGCCAGCCTGTTCTCGGGCCGGATGAGCAGCAAGCCGGCGCCGCTCGAAGTCGCGCCGCCGGCCGAGCTGGCGCGCTGCGGCGAGGCGGACCCCGCCGACGCGCCCGAGCCCGAGCCGGTCGCGCCGGCCACCGAGCCGCCGCCGGTGATCCGCCGCCGCAACATCGAAGGCGAGTCGACCCGACCGCGCGGCCTGCGCCGGCGCTGACGCGCCGCCCGCCCCCGGCTCCGGACGATAAAAGGCTCGGCCAACCTCGCCAGGTTGGCCGAGCCTTGTTGCGACGCCGCGCTCAGTAGTGCGGCGGGATCTCGTGCTGCGGCGCATTGCCTGCCGCGTCCGGGCTCTGGTTCTGCAGCATCCGGTAGAGGATGCGCATCTGGTCCTGCAGCAGCGACAACTCCTGCTGCTGGCGCGCGACCGTCTGGTTGAGCGCGTCCAAGAGCTCGTCCTGGAAGGCGAGCCTGACCTCGAGCTCGTCGATGCGCGATTCCATGTTCCGACTCCCCAGTCTGTGCGATGCGCGGATTCTACGCGCGCGCGCCGCTCAGAGCACCATCGCCGCGACCCAACCGGCCGCCATCAAGGGCAGGTTGTAGTGCAGGAAGGTCGGCACCACCGTGTCCCACATATGGTCGTGCTGGCCGTCGACGTTCAGGCCCGAGCTCGGGCCGAGCGTCGAGTCGGACGCCGGCGAGCCGGCGTCGCCCAGCGCGCCGGCGGTGCCGACGATCGCCACCGTCGCCAGCGGCGAAAAGCCCATCGCGACGCACAAGGGCACGTAGATCGCCGCGATGATCGGCACGGTCGAGAACGACGAGCCGATGCCCATCGTGATCAGCAGCCCGACCGCCAGCATCGCGAACGCCGCCAGCGCGCGGCTGCCGGCGAACCACGCGGCCGACGTCTTCACCAGCGACGCGACCTCGCCGGTCGCCTTGAGCACCTCGGCGAAGCCGGCGGCGGCGATCATGATGAAGCCTATCGTCGCCATCATCTTCACGCCCTCGGAGAACAGCCCGTCGGCGTCCTGCCACTTGACCGCGCCGGTCGCGATGAAGAGCAAAAAGCCCACCAGCGCGCCCAGCGCCATCGAGCCGCTGTAAAGCTGCACCGCGAAGGCGGCGGCGATCGCCGCCAGCGCGGTCGCCAGCGACTTGCGGCTCGCCTTCGCCTTCTGCCGCTCGGCCGCCTCGATGCGGCCGAGGTCGTAATGGCGCGGCCTGCGGTAGCTGAACAGCAGCGCGATCAGCAGCCCGGCGACCATGCCGGCGGCCGGGATCGCCATCGCGTGCATCACGTTCACGCCGGCGACCGGCATGCCGGCCTTCTCGACGTTGGCGAGCAAAATCTGGCGGAGAAAGATCTCGCCGAAGCCGACCGGGAAAAACATGTACGGCGTGACGAGGCCGAAGGTCATCACGCAGGCGACGAGCCGGCGGTCGAGCCTCAGGCGCGCCATCACGTACAAGAGCGGCGGCACGATCAGCGGGATGAAGGCGATGTGGATCGGGATCAGGTTCTGCGAGGCGACGCTGAGCAAGAGCAGCACGACGACCAGCCCCCACTTCAGGCGCGTCTTGCCCGAATCGGACGACAGGCGCGCGACGGCGAGGTCGGCCAGCGCGTGCGGCAGGCCGGACTTGGCGATCGCGACGGCGAAGGCGCCCAGCAGCGCGTAGGACAGCGCGACGCTCGCGCCGCCGGTGATGCCGCTATTGAAGGCGGCCAGCGTCTTGGCGAGGTCGAGCCCGCCGGCGAGGCCGCCGACCAGCGAGGCGACGATCAGGCTGATCACGACGTGGGTGCGCGCGAGCGACAGCATCAGCATCACCAACACGGCCAGCAATACGGCGTTCAAAACGGAGCCTTTCGGAAAAAAAGGCCGCAGGGTAGCGCGCGCGGGGCGGGGAAAGGACCTGGGGTTTTCCCGCACGACCCGTCGTAAACGGCTGTTTTTACAGACCGTTACCCGCCCGGCCCCGCAAGGGGCACCGGGCGCGGCGCGTACAGGTCGAAGCGCGTGCTCTTGCCCGGCAGCTCGCCGCTGCGCGCGACGCCCGCCAGCGGCGCGCCCAACCGCGGGCGCTTGACCACCACGCGCTTCTTCGCCGCCGCGACCGCGGCGACCAGCAGCCTGTCGGCGTCGAGGTCGTCGCCGATCACGCTCTGAAAAGCCTGCATATCCTTCTTGGCCGCCGCGCTCTTGCCGGTGTCGGGGAACATCGGGTCCAGATACACCACGTCGGGGCGTGCGTCCTCGGCCAAGGTGGACAGCCACTCGGCGGCGTCCGCGTGCACCAGCGTCATCCGCGCGGCGATCGGCGCGGTCGTGTCGTCGCGCGACGCGCGCTCGAGCGCGTCGTCGAGCAAGGCGGCGGCGACCGGCGAGCGCTCGATCAGCGTCACCGCGCAGCCGAGGCTGGCCAGCACGAAGGCGTCGCGGCCGAGGCCGGCGGTCGCGTCGACCACGCTCGGCGTCGCCGCGCCCTTGAGGCCGACCGCGCGCGCGACCGGCTGGCCGCGCCCGCCGCCGAACTCGCGCCGGTGGCGCGCCGCGCCGTCGACGAAGTCGGCGAACACCGCGCCGTGGCCCGCGGCGGCGGCGAGTTCCAGCCGCGCGGCGGTCAGCTCCAGCCAGTAGCCGGTCGCCGGCGGCGCCGCGACGACGTGCAGGCCGTAGCGGCGCGCCAGCTCCTCGGCGCGCTCGCGCCGCTCGGGATCGGACAGGAAAAGGGGAAAGGCCATCGCGCGCTCCATCGTTCGAGCCGGCACGATAAGCGATGCGCGCCGGCGCGGCAACGCCGTGCCGCTGGCGGCGCGTCATTCCATATTCATAATACGGACATGCGCCTCACGCCCCTGCCGCTGGCCGCGCTGATCGCCGGCCTGCTGATCGTCGCCTTCCTGCCGGCGCTGCCCGACTGGCGGCTCGCCGTCGGCGCCGCCGTGGCGGCGGCCGCGGCGGCGAAGCGCTGGCAAACGACCGCCACGGCGCTGGCGCTGTTCGCGCTCGGCGTCGGCTGGGCGGCGTGGCGCGCCGAGACGAGGTTGGCCGAGGCGCTGCCCGCCGCGCTCGAGGGCGTGCCGCTGGGCGTCGCCGGGACGGTGCGTGGCTTCGCGCAAGCGCGGGACTGGGGCAGCCGCCTGGTGTTCGACGTCGAGACGGCCGAGGCGCCGTTGCCGTCGCGGCTTTTGCTGTCCGACTACCACGGCGGCGACTGGCCGCCGGGCAGCCGCTGGCGGCTCACCGTCAAGCTCCGGCGCGCGCACGGCACGCTGAACGACGCCGGCTTCGACGCCGAGGCGTGGCTGTGGTCGGAGGGGCTGCTGGCGACCGGCACCGTCGGCCGGGGCCGGCAGCGGCTGGCCGACGCCCGCGACCCGCTCGCGCGCGTCGACCGCGTGCGCGACGCGCTGTGGCAACGCATCCGCGCGACGCTCGGCGACACGCCGGCCGCCGCGCTCGTCGGCGCGCTGACGGTCGGCCAGCAGCAGGCGATCGCGCCCGCGCAGTGGCGGCAGTTCGCCGCGACCGGCCTCACCCATCTGGTGTCGATCTCGGGCCTGCACGTGACGCTGCTGGCGGCGCTGGTCGGCGCGCTCGCCTACCGGTTCGGCTGCCTGCGTCCGTCGCCGCGTGCGCCGCCGCGCGTGCTCGCGACGCTGGCGGGCCTCGCGGCGGCCTGCGGCTACGCGCTCCTGGCCGGCTGGTCGGTGCCGACGCAGCGCAGCCTCTACATGCTCGCCGCCTTCGGCCTCGCCCTGGTCGCCGCGCGCGGCCTGTCGGCGTGGTCGGCGTGGAGCCTCGCGCTCGCGGCGGTGCTCGCGATCGACCCCTTCGCCGCGCTCGCACCCGGCCTGTGGCTGTCGTTCGGCCTCGTCGGCGCGCTGCTCGCGCGCAACGTCGGACGGCGCGCGCCGCGCGGCAAGGCAAGGGGCTTCGCCGACGCGCAGTGGGCCGCCTCGCTGGCGTCGGTCGCGCCGCTGGCGGCCTTTTTCGGCAGCCTGCCGTGGGTCTCGCCGCTGGCCAACGCGGTCGCGATCCCGCTGGTCTCCGGCCTGTTGACGCCGCTGGCGCTCGCGGCGCTCGCGCTGCCCTTCGACGCGCCGCTCGTGGCGGCCGGTATGTTGGCCGAGGGCTTTCTCGCCGCCGTCGACGCGGCCTCCCGGCTGCCGGCCGTCACGCTCGCCGCCGCGCCGTGGCCGCTCGTCGCGCTCGCGCTGGCCGGCACCGCCTGGGCGCTCGCGCCGCCCGCGGTGCCGGGCCGCGTCTTCGGCCTCGCCTGCGTCGTGCCGCTGCTCGCCTACCGTCCGGCGGCGCCGGACGATGGCCACTTCCGCGCGCGCCTCGTCGACGTCGGCCAGGGGCTGGCGCTGCTGGTCGAGACGCGCCGCCACGCGCTGCTGTACGACACCGGTGCGGGCGAGGCCGCTCGGACGCTCGCGCCGGCGCTCGCCGGCTGGGGCGTGGACGCGCTCGACGCGCTGGTGCTGTCGCACCACGACGCCGACCACGACGGCGCGGCGGCGAGCCTCGTCGCACAACTGCCGGTCGCGCGGCTCTACGCCGGCCAGCCGGAGACGACGCGGGCGCTGCCGCTCGCGGCCGCACACTGCGCCGACGGGCTCGCATGGGACTGGGACGGCGTGCGCTTCGCCTTCCTGACCCCCGGCGCGCCGCCTGACGCCGGCGACAACGCGAAAAGCTGCGTGCTGCGCGTCGCCGCGCGCGACGGCGCCGCGCTGCTCGTCGCCGGCGACCTGCCGGCCGAGCGCGAGGCGGCGCTGGTCGAGAAGCACGGCGGCGCGCTCGACAGCACGGTGCTGGTCGTGCCGCACCACGGCAGCCGCACCTCGGGCAGCGCGGCGCTGCTGACGGCCGTCGCGCCGCGCTGGGCGTGGATAGGCGTCGGCTACCGCAACCGCTACCGCCATCCGCATCCGGGCGTGCTCGCGCGGCTGGACGGGCTCGGCGTCCGCGTCGCGCGCAGCGACCGCGACGGCTCCCTCGAATGGCACAGCGACGCGCCGGACGCGCTCGGGCGCGCCGCCGAGCGGCACGCGCGCTACTGGCGGCTGACGCGCCGCGACGACGCCACGGCGGCGCGCTGATCCTCGGCCAACGTTGGCCGAGCCGGAACGCAAAAAGGGCCGCCCCTCGCGGGACGGCCCTCTGTCGTTGACGCCGCCGGCTCAGCCCGGCGTCGCGTCGCCGTTCTGCCAGCCGCCGCCCATCGCCTTGTACAGCGCCAGCACCGCGCGCAGCCGCGTCAGCCGCGCGTCGATCAGCGCCTGCTCGGCGCGGTAGACGCCGCGCTCGGCGTCGAGCACTTCGAGGTAGTTCGAATAGCCGTTGTCGTAGCGCAGCCGCGCCAGACGCAGCGTGTCGCGCAGCGCGCGCGCCTGCGTCGCCAGCGCCGCCTCGGCGTCGGCGCTGGTGCCCTGCGCCTGCAGCGCGTCGAAGGTCTCGCGGAAGGCGTCCTGCACCGCTTTCTCGTAGCCGGCCAGCGCCTGGCGCTGGCGCGCGTTCGCGGCGTCGACGCGGGCCGCCGTCGCGCCGAAGTCGAAGACCGGCATCGCGAGGTTGGCGACGAAGGCCCAGGTGCGCGCCGGCCCGCTGAACAGGCTGGCGAGCGCGAGGCTCTCCGAGCCGGTCTGCGCGGTCAGCTTGATCGACGGGAAGTAGGCGGCGCGCGCCTCGCCGATGCGCGCGTTGGCGGCGACCAGGCGCGCCTCGGCGGCGGCTAGGTCAGGCCTGCGCGCCAGCAGCTCGGACGGCAGGCCGGCCGGCACCGCCGGCGGGATCGCCAGCGCCGCCAGCGTCTTGCCGCGCGCCGGCGGCGTCGCCAGCGTGCGCGGGCTCTTGCCGACCAGCACCGACAGCGCGCGCTCGGTCTGGCCGACCGACTGCTCGAGCGTCGGTACCGCGGCGCGCGCCGCCGCGGCCTCGGCCTCGGCCTGCCGCAGGTCGAGCGCCGAGGTCACGCCGCCCTTGAAGCGGCGCTCCTGCAGCTTCAGCGTCTGCTCGCGCGTGTTGAGCGTGTCGCGCGCGATTTGCAACTGAGCGTCGAAGGCGCGCAGCTGGAAGTAGCTGTCGGCGACCTGGGCGGCGATCGCCAGCCGCGACGCCTCGCGGCTGTAGCGGCTGGCGGCGAACTCGGCGCGCGCCGCCTCGTTGCCGCGGCGCAGGCCGCCCCACAGGTCGGCCTCCCACGACAGCACCGCATTGGCGCTGCGCACGTCGGACACCAGCGGCGAGCCCGGCGTGCTGGTCTCGGCCGAGCGACGGCCGCGGCTGTAGCCGGCGTTGGCGTCCAGCCGCGGCAACAGCGCCGCGCGCGCCTGGCTCGACAGCGCGGCCGCCTCGTCGACGCGCGCGGCGGCGGCGACGAGGTCGCGGTTGTGCGCCAGCGCCTCGTCGATCAGCCGCGACAGCTCGGCGTCGCCGAAGCGCTCCCACCAGCGCGCGTCGAGCGCGGCGGCCTCGGCGGCGCCGGGTCCGGCGGCGGGCGCGCTCGTCCAGCTATCGGGCAGCTCGACGCCGGGGCGCTGGTAATCGGGGCCGACCGCGCACGCGCTCAGCGCGACCGCCGCCGCGAGCGGCAGCAAGCGTTTCATCATGGGGCACTCCCTTCTTCGGCGCTCGCCTCGTGCGTCTTGCGCTCGGCGCCGCCGGTCCATTTCATGATCAGCAAGAAGAACAGCGGGATCAGGAAGGTGGCGATGAAGGTCGCCGCCAGCATGCCGCCGATCACGCCGGTGCCGATCGAGTGCCGGCTGGCCGCGCCGGCGCCGGTCGAGATCGCCAGCGGCACGCAGCCGAGCACGAAGGCCAGCGAGGTCATCACGATAGGGCGGAAACGCAGCCGCGCCGCGGCGATCGCCGCCTCGGCCAACTCCAGCCCCTCTTCCATCTTCAGCACGGCGAATTCGACGATCAGGATCGCGTTCTTCGCCGCCAGCCCGATCAGCGTCACCAGCGCGACCTGGAAGTACACGTCGTTGGCGAGCCCGCGCAGCCAGTTGGCGGCGAGCGCGCCGAACACCGCGAACGGCACCGCCATCAGCACCGCGACCGGCAGCGTCCAGCGCTCGTACTGCGCGGCGAGGATCAGGAACACCATGATCATGCCGAACACGAACACCACCGCCGACGAGCCCGAGGTCGACTTCTCCTGGAAGGCCGAACCGCTCCACGCGAGGCTGTAGTCGTCGGACAGCACCTCGCGCGCGACCGCTTCCATCGCGGCGAGCGCCTCGCCCGAGCTGTAGCCGGGCGCCGGGCCGCCGACCAGCTTGGCCGCCGGGAACACGTTGAAGCGCTCCAGCGTCTCCGGGCCGGTGCTCTGCTCGATGTTGACCAGCGCCGACAGCGGGATCATGTCGCCGCTCTTCGAGCGCACGTAGATGAAGCGGATGTCGTCGGCCTTGGCGCGGAAGTCGGCGTCGGCCTGCAGTTGCACGCGGAAGATGCGCCCGAACTTGTTGAAGTCGTTCACGTACAGCGCGCCGAAGGTGCTCTGCAGCGTGTCGAACACCTCGTTGACCGGCACGCCGAGCGCCTTGGCCTTCTCGCGGTCGAGCGACACGTAAAGCTGCGGCACGTTCGGGCTGAAGGTGGTCTGCACGCCGGCCAGTTCGGGGCGCTTGGCGGCGGCTGCCACCAGCTTCTGCGTCATCTCGCCGAGCGCGTGCACGTCGCCGCCGGCGCGGCTTTGCAGATAGCCCTCGAAGCCGCCGGTGTTCGACATGCCCGAGATCGGCGGCGGGTTGAACGCCAGCACGAAGGCGTCCTTGATCTGCGCGCCCATGGCGAACACCTGGCCGACCAGCGACTGCGCGCTCTGCTCCGGCGCGGTGCGCTCGTCCCACGGCTTGAGCGTGATGAAGGTCGCGCCGGCGTTGGTCTTGTTCGCGCCCGACAGGATGTCGAAGCCGGCGAAACTCATCACGTCCTTGACCGCCGGGTTCTTCAGCACCATCGCGTCCATCTGGTCCATCGCCGCCTCGGTGCGCTTGATCGACGAGGCGTCGGGCAGGATAGTCGCGCTGATGATGTAGCCCTGGTCCTCGTCCGGCGCGAGGCTGGTCGGGATCAGCCTGAACAGGCCGACGCAGACGACGATCAGACCGGCGAACAGCAGCATGCCCAGCGCCGAGCGCCTGATGAAGAAGCGCACGCCGGCGGTGTAGCGGGCGGTCTGGCGGTCGAACCAGTCGTTGAACTTGTCGAAGAAGGCGTGCGAGGCCTGGTGGCCGGGCTTGAGGATCAGCGCGCACAAGGCCGGCGTCAGCGTCAGCGCGACCAGGCCCGAAATGCTGACCGACACCGCGATGGTGATCGCGAACTGCTTGTACATCTGGCCGGCGATGCCGCCGAGGAAGGCGACCGGGATGAACACCGAGCACAGCACCAGCACGATGGCGACCACCGGCCCGCTGACCTCGCGCATCGCCTGGAAGGTCGCGTCGACCGGCGACTTGCCCTCCTGGCTCATGATGCGCTCGACGTTCTCGAGCACGACGATCGCGTCGTCGACCACGATGCCGATCGACAGCACCATGCCGAACAGCGTCAGCGTGTTGATCGAGAAGCCCAACAGGTACATGCCGGCGAAGGTGCCGACGATGGACACCGGCACCGCGAGCGACGGGATCAGCGTCGCACGCCAGTTCTGCAGGAACAGGTAGACGACGAGGAACACCAGCACCATGGCCTCGGCCAAGGTCTTGATCACCTCGTGGATCGACACCTCGACGAAGCGCGTCGTGTTGTACGGGATGTCGTACGACAGGCCCTGCGGGAAGCTCTTCGACAGCCGCGCCATCGTCTCCTCGACCGCCTTCGCGGTGTCGAGCTGGTTGGCGCCCGGCGCGAGGTAGATGCCGATCGGGATGGTCGGCCGGCCGTTGTGCTTGCCGTAGAAGGTATAGTTCAGCGCCCCGAGTTCGACGCGCGCGACGTCCTTGACGCGCACGGTCGAGCCGTCAGGGTTCGAGCGCACGATGATGTTCTCGAACTCCTTGGCGTCAGTCAGGCGGCCCTGGGTGGTCACCGTGTAGGTGAACTCCTGCGTCTTGGCGAGCGGCTCGGCGCCGACCTTGCCGGCGGCGAACTGCGAGTTCTGCTCGCGGATCGCCGCGGCGACGTCGCCCGGCGTCAGCTTCAGCTGCGCGAGCTTGTCCGGCCGCAGCCACACGCGCATCGAGTAGTCCTGGCCGGCGAAGTTGACCACCTCGCCGACGCCCGGCGTGCGCGCCAGCTCGTCGATCACGTTCAAGGCCGCGTAGTTGCTGATGAACAGCGTGTCGTAGGCCTTGTCGGGCGAGTAGATCGAGATCACCTGCAGGAAGGACGTCGAACGCTTCTTGACCGTCACGCCCTGACGGCGCACTTCCTCGGGCAGCTTGGCGAGCGCCGACTGCACGCGGTTGTTGACGTTGATGGTCGCCTGGTCGGCGTCGGTGCCGACCTTGAACGTCACCGACAGGTTCAGCGTGCCGTTGCTCGAACTCGACGACTGGATGTACAGCATGTCGTCGACGCCGTTGATCGCCTGCTCGAGCGGCGCGGCGACGGTGTCGGCGATCACCTCGGCCGACGCGCCGGGGTAGTTGGCCGCGACCGACACGGTCGGCGGGACGATCTGCGGGTACTGCTCGATCGGCAACGCGCGGATGGCCGCCAGGCCCGCCAGCATGATGACGATCG
The DNA here is from genome assembly GCF_004345725.1 of Crenobacter luteus. Classification (GTDB taxonomy): domain Bacteria; phylum Pseudomonadota; class Gammaproteobacteria; order Burkholderiales; family Chromobacteriaceae; genus Crenobacter; species Crenobacter luteus. The sequence goes on from NZ_SLXG01000006.1 coordinate 22,732, forward strand.
ACAGCACCGACGCGAAGATCGGCCGCCGGATGAAAAATGCGGAAAACATGGGCTCTCCTTGGCGACGCGATCAGGACTGCGCCGCGGGCTGGGCGGCGGGCTTGGCCGGCGACGCCGCGACCTTGGCGCCCGGCCGCAGCTTGATGATGTTGTCGACCACCACCTTGTCGCCGGGCTTGAGGCCGGCCTCGACCAGCACCTGGTCGCCAATCTCGGTGCCGAGCGTGACCGGTCGCGGCGCGACGGTGCTGTCGGCGCCGACCACCCATACCAGCTTGCCCTGCTGCGCGGTCAGCACCGCGCGCTGCGGGATCAGGATCGCGTTGACGCGACGCGCGCCGTTGAGGAAGACGCGCACGAACTGGCCCGGCAGCAGCTCGCCGCCGGGGTTGGCGAACTCGGCGCGCGCGCGCACGCTGCCGGTCGAAGAATCGACCAGGTTGTCGGTGAAGTTCAGCCGGCCGCTCTTGGCGTAGCTCGAACCGTCGGCCAGCTTGAGGCTGACTTCGAAGTTCTTGCCCTCGGGCAGCTTCAACTTGCCCGACTGCTCGTCACGGCGGAAGGCCAGCAGGTCGTTGTCCGAAAACGAGAAGTTCACGTACATCGGGTCGATCTGCGAGATCGTGGTCAGCAGGCTGTCGCCGCCGGTGCTGACCAGGCTGCCCTCGGAGCGCACCTCCTTGCTGGTCATGCCCGAGATCGGCGCGGTGACGCGGGTGTAACCGAGGTTGATCTGCGCCTCCTTCAGCCGCGCGCGCGCGGCGGCGACCGAGGCCTGCGCCGACTGGTAGGCCGCTTGCGCGTCGTCGCGGTCCTTCTGGCTGACGGCGTTCTCCTTGAACAGCGGCAGGATGCGGTCGTAGTCCTGGCGCGTGCGCGCCAGCTGCGCCTCCTCGACCTTGAGCGCGCCCTGCGCCTGGTCGAGCGCGGCCTGGAACGGCGCCGGGTCGATCTGGAACAACAGGTCGCCGGCCCTGACCGGCTTGCCCTCGGTATAGGCGCGCTTGACGAGAATGCCGCCGACGCGCGCGCGCACCTCGACCTCGCGCGAGCCGGCCGTCTGGCCGACGAACTCGAAGGCGACCGGCACATCGCGCGCCGCGGCGGTGATCACCGCGACCGGCACCGGCGGCGGATTGCCCTGGGCGGCGGGGCTGCCCTCCTTGCCGCAGGCGGCCAGGCCCACCGCCAGCGCCACCAGCGCGGCGAGGCGCCCCCCTGATTTCACGACTTTGAACGCTTCGCTTCGCACGACCCGCTCTCCTTTATCTATTTGATCCGAATATGTCATTTCACTACAACAGGCCGCGCGGGCCAATACGATTGCTTACCCTGGACGGGGTGATTTTACATACATTCTCGTATGTATGTAAGATTGCATCGAAGATACGGCGCGCCGGGCGACACAAGCGCCCCCCGGCTCGCTACACTTCGCCCCCGTTGCAACACAGATCGAGACCGCCATGGTTCGCCGCACCCGTGAAGAAGCCGAACAGACCCGCAGCCTTTTGCTCGATACCGCCGAGACGCTGTTCTGGGAAAAGGGCGTCAGCCGCACCTCGCTCGCCGACATCGCGCAGGCAGCCGGCCTCACGCGCGGCGCGATCTACTGGCACTTCCAGAACAAGGTCGACCTGTTCACCGCGATGTGCCAGCGCATCGAGCCGTCGTTCTTCGCGCTGTTCGATGCGCTCGAGGCCGAGGCGGCCGTCAACCCGGCGCGCGCGCTGTGGCGCCACGTGAACCGCGTGCTGGCGACGATCACCGGCGACGCGCGGATCACCCGCGTGATCGGCATCATCAACCTGCGCTGCGAGCTGGTCGGCGAGATGGACGCGATCCAGGTCGAAAACGAGCGCGGGCAGGAACGCTGCCACGGCCACCTGACGCGCGCCTTCGAGGCAGCGCAAAGGCTCGGCCAACTCTCCGCCGGCACCACGCCCTGCCACGCCGCGGCCGGTCTGCAGGCCCTGGTCAAGGGCATCGTCCACATCTGGCTGCTGACGCCGCGGAACCTGCCGCTGCCCGACTGCGGCACCGCCTGTCTAAGCCCTTATTTTCAAGGGGTTTTCGTGGGCGACTGCTGGCTCGACGCGGATGACGGCGCACCGCACGACGCGCTATAATCCGCCTCTTTTTCCGCCACCCCGGCCTATTCCCGCATGAGCACTGCGATCGACATCGTCGGCGTCTCCAAGCGCTACGGCACGCTGACCGCGCTGGACGACGTGAGCTTTTCCGTCCGGCAGGGCGAGTTCTTCGCCCTCCTCGGCCCGAACGGCGCCGGCAAGACCACGCTGATCTCGGCGCTGGCCGGCCTGGCGCGCCAGGACGAGGGCACCATCCGCGTCATGGGCCACGATACGGTGCACGACTTCCGTGACGCGCGCATGGCGCTCGGCGTCGTGCCGCAGGAGCTGGTGTTCGACCCCTTCTTCACCGTGCGCGAAACGCTGGTGTTCCAGTCCGGCTACTTCGGCATCAAGCGCAACGACGCGTGGATCGACGAGCTCTTGTTCAAGCTCGGCCTGACCGAGAAGGCCAACGCCAATATGCGCGCGCTGTCGGGCGGCATGAAACGCCGCGTGATGGTCGCGCAGGCGCTGGTGCACCGGCCGCCGGTCATCGTGCTCGACGAGCCGACCGCCGGCGTCGACGTCGAACTGCGCCAGAGCCTGTGGGACTTCGTGCAGGAACTGAACGACGCCGGCCACACCATCGTGCTGACCACGCACTACCTCGAGGAGGCCGAGACGCTGTGCGGCCGCATCGCGATGCTCAAGCGCGGCCGCCTGATCGCGCTCGAGCCGAAGGAAAAGCTGTTGGCGCAGAGCGCCGGCCGCGAGGTCGCGCTCAAGCTGTCCGGCCCGCTGCCCGCCGCGCTTGAGGCCTTGAAAACGCGCGAGGAGGACGGTCGTCAGGTGCTCGCCTTGGCCGAGCCGGCCGCGCTCGAGACCGTGCTCGCCGCGGTGCGCGAGGCGGGACTCGAGGTGCGCGACCTGACGCTGGTCGAGACCGACCTCGAGACGGTGTTCGTCAACATGATGCGGGGGAGCCGGACGGCATGATCAACTTCACCGGTTTTTACACGCTGTTCCGGAAGGAGCTGCTGCGTTTCTGGAAGGTCGCCTTCCAGACCGTCGCCGCGCCGGTGCTGACCGCGCTGCTCTACCAGCTGATCTTCGCGCATGTGCTGGAAAACCACGTCGAGGCCTACCCGGGCGTCAGCTATACCGCCTTCCTGATCCCGGGCCTGGCGATGATGTCGATGGCGCAGAACGCGTTCGCCAACGGCTCGTCGAGCCTGATCCAGTCCAAGGTCACCGGCAACATCGTCTTCATCCTCTTGCCGCCCTTGACCGCGCTCGAATTCACCGCCGCCTACCTGCTGGCGGCGGTCTGCCGCGGGCTGCTGGTCGGCGCCGGCGTGCTCGCCGTCACCGCCGCCTTCGGCCTGCCGTGGCCGACGCACCCGCTGTGGGCGCTGGTGTTCGCCGCGCTCGGCTGCGGCGTGCTCGGTTCGCTCGGCATCATCGCCGGCATCTGGGCGGAGAAGTTCGACCAGCTGGCGGCGTTCCAGAACTTCATCATCATGCCGCTGACCTTCCTGTCCGGCGTGTTCTACTCGATCGCCAGCCTGCCGCCGCTGTGGCGCGCGGTGTCGCACGCGAACCCGGTGTTCTACATGATCGACGGCTTCCGCTACGGCTTCTTCGGCCAGGCCGACGTGTCGCCGTGGCTGTCGCTCGCGGTCGTCGGCGCCAGCTTCGTCGCGCTGGCCTCGCTCGCCTTGCGCATGATCGGCTCCGGCTACAAACTCCGACACTAAAAAAAACCGTTATCCACCATTCCCCTAGGACCTTTGCCATGGTGACCCCCGAACTCGTCAAGCAATACATCGAGGCTGGCCTCGTCTGCACCCACCTGACCGTAACCGGCGACGGCGCCCACTTCGACGCGGTGATCGTCAGCCCGCTGTTCTCGGGCAAGCGGCTGGTCGAACGCCACCGCCTGGTGAACCAGGCGCTGGCCGGCCGCCTCGGCGACGAAATCCACGCGCTGTCGATGAAAACCCTGAGCCCGGAAGAGTGGGCCGAGCAGCAAGGCTGACCCCGACATGGACAAACTGCTGATCCGCGGCAACGGTCCGCTCAACGGCGAGATCCGCGTCTCCGGCGCCAAGAACGCGGCGCTGCCCATCCTGTGCGCCGCGCTGTTGACCGGCGACGCGATGCGCTTCACCAACGTGCCGATGCTGCGCGACGTGGCGACCACGCAGGAGCTGCTCGCGGGCATGGGCGCGGCCGTGTCGTGCGACGGCGTCAGCGTGGTCGACATCCACGCGGCCGGCATCGACAAGCTGTTCGCGCCGTACGAACTGGTGAAAACCATGCGCGCGTCGATCCTGGTGCTCGGGCCGATGCTCGCGCGCTTCGGCGAGGCGACCGTCAGCTTGCCCGGCGGCTGCGCGATCGGCAGCCGCCCGGTCGACATCCATATCAAGGGCCTGGTCGCGATGGGCGCCGAGGTCGAGATCGAGCACGGCTACGTGAAGGCGCGCGGCAAGCTGCGTGGCGCGCGCGTGGTGATGGACATGGTGTCGGTCGGCGCGACCGAGAACCTGTTGATGGCCGCCACGTTGGCCGAGGGCACCACCGTGCTCGAAAACGCCGCGCGCGAGCCCGAGGTGACCGACCTGGCGCACTGTCTCGTCAAGATGGGCGCCAGGATCTCCGGCATCGGCAGCGACCGTCTCGTGATCGAGGGCGTCGATGCGCTGCACGGCTGCGAACACGCGATCATGCCCGACCGCATCGAGGCGGGGACTTTCCTCGTCGCCGCCGCCGCGACGCGCGGCCACCTCGTGCTGCGCGACGCCGACGCGGGCAGCATGGACGCCATCCTCGACAAGCTGGTCGAGGCCGGCGCGGTGGTCGAGGCCGGCGACAGCTGGATTTCGCTCGACATGAAGCGCCGCGCGCGCGCGGTCAACCTGCGCACGCTGCCCTACCCGGCCTTCCCGACCGACATGCAGGCGCAGTTCATGACGCTGAACGCGATCGCCGAGGGCACCGGCGTGGTCACCGAGACCATCTTCGAGAACCGCTTCATGCACGTGCCGGAGCTGAACCGCATGGGCGCGCGCATCGAGGTCGAGGGCAACACCGCGATCTGTCACGGCGTCGAGCGCCTGTCCGGCGCCAACGTGATGGCGACCGACCTGCGCGCGTCGGCGTCCCTGGTGATCGCCGGCCTGGTCGCCGACGGCGAGACGGTGGTCGACCGCATCTACCACCTCGACCGCGGCTACGAACACATCGAGAAGAAGCTCGGCGCGGTCGGCGCGCACATCGAGCGCATCAGCTGAGCCGACGCGCACGCGCCATCGCACAAAAAACGGCCCCGCGCGGGCCGTTTCGCTTTGCCGGGAAGGGCTCGCCCACCGCGCCGTCAGCGCGCGGCCGCCGCCCTGCCCTTGCTGCCGTACATCTTGCGGTCGGCGGCGGCGAGCAGCTCGTCGATCAGCAGGCCGTCCTCCGGGTAGTAGGCCACGCCGACGCTGACGCCGAGCACCACGCTGCGGCCGTCGACCTCGATGGGCTGGCCGACCACGTTTTTCAGCCGCACGACCAGCGTATCGACGTCGTCGTTGCCGCCGACGCGCTCGAGCAGCACGACGAACTCGTCGCCGCCCAGCCGCGCGACGGTGTCCTCGGCGCGCAGCGCGCCGGTCAGCCGCTGCGCCAGCACCTTGAGCACCGCGTCGCCGGCCGCGTGGCCGTAGGTGTCGTTGACCGGCTTGAAACGGTTCAGGTCGAGAAAGAGCACCGCCAGCCGCCGGCCGCTGCGCGGCTGGCCGCTGATCGCATGCTGCAGGCGGTCGTAGAACAGCAGACGGTTCGGCAGACCGGTCAGCGTGTCGTAGTTGGCGAGGCGGAACAGGTGGTCCTCGCGCGCACGCCGCCGCTCGTGACGGCGCAGCGCGCCGGACAGGCCCAAGCCCGTCGCCGCCAGAAGGCCCGCCGACAGCAGCGCCATCAGCCCCCACTCGAAGGCCCCCAGCTGCGACCAGCCCAGCTGCCAGCTCGCGTCGAGCATGAAGGGCTGGCTGTCGCTGCCGACGCGGCGCGTCGCCGTCAGGCGCGGGAACAACAGCGTCTCGAGCGGGCTGCGCGCGGCGCTGGCAGCCTTGTCGAAGAAGCGGCCGTGGCGGTCGTCCGGGCCGTAACGCGAATGCCACAGTCTGACGCGCATGCCGTCGGGCAGTTCGGCCCGTTGCGGCGCGAACAACTCGCTGTTGACCACCATGCCGACGAAGCGGCGCGGCGCGCCGGCCGTATCGGCCGGCCGCATCAGCAGGTAGCCGGTCTGGCCCTCGATCAGCGGATAGGGCCGCGAGGCGACCGCGTGGCCGGCGTCGACCGACGCCAGCAGCGTCTCGCGCTGGAAGTCGGCGTAGCCGACGTCGAGCCCGATCACACGCGCGCCGCCGACCGTCATCGGCTCGACGAACAGCACCGGGAAATATTCGTCGCGCGGCGGCAGCGGCTCGACGACGCGGCGGGTCTGGTGGTCGAAGCCGAACAGCGTCACGGCCGGGCCGTAGCGCTCGGCCAGATAGCGCTCGACGCGGCCGCGCTCGGCGCCGGGCACGCGCTCGACGCGCTCCATCGCGACGATCTGCGGGTAGCGGCGCATCATCTGGCGGGTGTACAGCCGCTCCTCCTCGCCCGGCGACGGGCCGTCGACCAGCGTGTAGGCGGCGTAGGCGTCGAGCACCGCCTCGTTGGCGAGCACACGCTGGCCGACGCCGTCGGCGATCTGCTGCACGTGGCGCTCGAACATCTGCTCGGCGTGCCGCACGGCACGACTGACGAAGGCGGCGGCGATCAGCGCCGTCATCGCCAGCCACAGCACGCCGCCCAGCAGCAGCAGAGGTCGCAAACGCATTATCATCGGGGTTCGGGAAAGGGTTCGGCTTGTACGGATTCCCCATTTTCCCCTTTTTTTGACTTGACAATGACATGTTTTTGCCTGCCAGCCCCGATTGCGGCCTGATCGACAGCCACTGCCACCTCGACGCGCCCGAACTGGACGCGATCCGCGACGCGGCGGTGGACGAGGCGCGCGCCGCCGGCGTCGGTCAGATCGTCGTGCCGGCGGTCGCGGTCGCCAACTTCGCGAGCACGCTGGCGATGCGCGCGCGCTACGGCTGTCTGGTCGCCCTCGGCCTGCACCCGATCTACGTCGACCGCCACCTCGACGACCACCTCGGCCAACTCGAGGCGGCGATCGTCGCGCACCGGCCGGTCGCCGTCGGCGAGATCGGGCTCGACTTCTACCTGCCCGGCCTCGACGCGGCGCGGCAGGAGGCGCTGTTCGTCGAACAGCTCAGACTGGCGCGCCGCCACGGCCTGCCGGTGATCGTGCACCTGCGGCGCAGCCAGGACCGCGTGCTCAAATACCTGCGCCAGGAACGGGTCGAGTCGGGCATCGCGCACGCCTTCAACGGCAGCGCGCAGCAGGCCGACGCCTTCCTGCGCCAGGGGCTCAGGCTCGGCTTCGGCGGCGCGATGAGCTACGCCGGCTCCCGGCGCATCCGCGCGCTGGCGGCGACGCTGCCGGCCTCGGCCATCGTGCTCGAGACCGACTCGCCCGACATCCGCCCGCAATGGGCGCAGGCCTGGCCGAACCGGCCGGCCAACGTCGCCGCCTTCGCCGCGCTGCTGGCGACGCTGCGCGGCGTGCCGGTCGAGACCGTCGCGCGCGACACCACCGCCAACACACTTTCGGCGCTCGGCTTGTCACATTGACGTCATGAAGTTGTGCTAGCTTCTCGCGCGGGCCGGGACCGCGCGCCGCGCGGCACCCTACGGGCGTCAGACCCGCACAGCACAAGGCCCTCCCGACCACCCATACCGGACTCCCTCACATGCGCAATCTCTCGATTGCCTCGCGCATCGTCGCGGGCTTCGCCCTGCTGCTGGCCATCCTGGCGGCCTCGGGCCTCGTCAACCATCTGCAACTGGGCCGCATCGAAAGCACCGTCGACGCGGTCGTCGGGCGCGACCTCGCCTTCTACCGCGCGGTCCAGGACACCCGCCAGCGCGTCGGCGACCTGCGCCGCTTCGAGAAGGACGCGCTGATCAACCTGGCCGACGAGCGCCGGCGCGCCGACTACTACCGCCGCTGGCAGGAGACGGTCGGCCAGACCCGCGCCAGCCTCGCCGCCGCCGCCGCGCATCCGATCGGCGGCGACAGCGCCCGGCGCATCGCCGAGCTGGGCGAGCGGGTCGACGCCTACGAGCAGGGCTTCGCCGCGATCTACCGCCGCATCGAGGGCGGCGAGCTCGCCGACACCGCCTCGGCCAACGTCGCGTTCGAAGCGCACAAGGGCGCGGTGCGCAGCATGGAGGGCACGCTGTCGGCGCTGGCCGACGACGCCGGCGCCGCCGTCGGCCGCCTGCGCGACGAGATCGACGCCGCGACCGCCTCGGCGCGGCGCACCCAGCAGCTCTTGGTCGGCCTGGCGGTGCTGTTCGGCGGCGCCTTCGCCTGGGCGGTGGTCGCGTCGATCCGCCGTCCGCTGTCGGCGATCGCCGCCGCCAGCGCGACGCTGGCCCAGACGCGCGACCTGAACACCGCGCTGCCCGACTGCGGTCGCAACGAGATCGGCCGCCTGTCCGGCTCGCTCGCGTCGCTGATCGCGACCATGCGCGAGCTGATCCGCGAATCGCACCGCCACGCCGACCACCTGGTCGACGGCGCGCGCCAGCTGTCCGACATCAGCCGCCGGGTCGCCGACGGCTCGGCACGCCAGACCGAGGCGACGCAGGCGAGCGCCGCCGCGATCGAGGAAATGACCGTCAGCCTGCAGGTGATGGCGCAGGGCGCCGCCGGCGTCGAGGCGCAGGCGCGCCAGGCCAGCGACGAGGCGCACGAGGGCGGCCGGCTGGCCGGGCGCACCGCCGAGGACATCCGCCGCATCGCCGCCGAGATCGGCGAAGCGAACGCGCTGATCGAGCGGCTGAACCTGCGCTCGAACGAAATCGGCGACATCGTGCAAGTGATCCGCGACATCGCCGAGCAGACCAACCTGCTGGCGCTGAACGCCGCGATCGAGGCGGCGCGCGCCGGCGAGTCGGGCCGCGGCTTCGCCGTGGTCGCCGACGAGGTACGCAAGTTGGCCGAGCGCACCAGCCAGGCGACCGGCGAGATCTCGTCGCGCATCGCCGCGGTGCAGGACGACACCCGCGCGGCGGTCGACAGCATGCACGCGGCCGGCGAGCGCATCGACTCGGGCGTCGCCGGCGCCGGCGCGGTCTCCGCCTCGCTGACGCGCATCCACGCGCTGTGCGCGCAGTCGCTCGACAAGGCGGCCGAGATGGCGCGCGCGGTCGGCGAGCAGGGGCAGGCCAGTCAGGACATCGCGCAGAACGTCGAGCGCATCGCACACATGAACGACAGCACGCACCAGGCGGTCGAGGCGGCGCGCGCGCTGGCCGCCGAGCTGACCGCGCTGTCGGACGAACTGAACGCCGGCCTGAACCGCTTCGCGGTCTGAGCGCGGCGGCGACGAAAAAACCCCGGTCGCAGGACCGGGGTTTTTCACGCCTAGGCCTCGGCCGACCCTAGCGGCGCGCGGCGGCGCGGGTGTTCTCGATCCGCACGCTGCGCACGAACAGCACCACGCAGGCGAAGAAGGCCACCGTCAGCGCGACCTCGAGCCAGGCCAGCCGCTGCGACAGGCCGGAATCGCCCCAGCCGCGCATCACGCCCTCGGTGAAAAAGGCGAGGATGAACATGCTCGACCACTGGTAGGTGTAGACACGGCCCTTGAGGATGCCCATCAGCGGCAGCAGCAGGACCACCGCCTTGAGCGCGAGGAAGGAGCCGCCGGGGCGCAGCGGCGCGAGCACCAACTCCCAGGCCAGCGACAGGAGGATCAGCGCGATCAGGCTGGCGATCGCGCCGTAATGGAACAGCGAACGGGAAGTCATGCGGTCTTTTCTGCGGAAGGACGGTTGATGACGGCCGACATCACAATGCCGAACTCGTACAGCAGCCACAGCGGCACGGCGAGCATGATCTGCGACAGCACGTCGGGCGGCGTGACGATGGCGGCGATCACGAAGGCGCCGACGATCACGTAGGAGCGCGCGCGACGCAGCTGCTCGAGGCTGACCACGCCCATGCGGTTGAGCACGATCACCACCACCGGCACCTCGAAGGTCACGCCGAAGGCGACGAACATGCCGAGCACGAAGGACAGGTATTTGTCGATGTCGGTCGCCATGGCGACGCCCTCGGGCGTCACCGCCGACAGGAAGCCGAACACCACCGGGAAGACCAGGAAGTAGGCGAAGGCCATACCGGCGAGGAACAGCACCACGCTGGAAAACAGCAGCGGCAGGATCAGCCGCTTCTCGTGCGCGTACAGGCCGGGCGCGACGAAGGCCCAGACCTGGTACAGCGTATTCGGCAACGAGACCAGGAAGGCGACCAAGAGCGTGACCTTGATCGGCACGAAGAAGGGCGCGGTGACGTCGGTCGCGATCATGCTCGCGCCGGCGGGCAGCACGTCGAGCAGCGGCCTGGCCAGCAGGTGGTAGATGTCGCCCGACCAGTGGAACAGCGCCGCGAACACGAGGAGCACGCCGGCGACGACGCGCACCAGCCGCGTCCTGAGTTCGATCAGGTGGACCAGCAAGGGTTGTTCGTTCATGCGCGGGACGACTTGGCGGGCGGATCGGAATCGCCGAAGAGGTCGAGCTGGTTCTCGTCGACCTCGGCGGCGGGGTGGGGGGCCGGCGCGTCGGGCGCGGCGGCGAACAGCGCGGCCTGCCGGGCCTCTTCGGCGGCCTCGACGACGGCGAGGTCGGCCGCGTCCGGCGCGCCGCGCGCGGCGGCGATCTCGCGCTCGACCTGCGCGCTCGCTTCGCGCACCTCGCGCATCTCGGCCTCGAGGCGCTGCTGGAAGACCTGCGCGGCGTCCTGAAGCTCGCCCTTGAGCCCGATCAGACCGGCGGCCTCGGTTTCGCGGTGGATGTCCGACTTCACGCTGGCGACGAAGCGCTGCAGGCGGCCGAGCAGCGCGCCGGCGGTGCGGGCGACCGCGGGCAGCCGCTCGGGGCCGAGCACGACCAGCGCGACGACGCCGATCAGCAGCAGTTCACCGAAACTGATCTCGAACACGTCGCGGCGGTCTTACTTCTTGTCCGACTCGGCGTCGATCACGCGCGGGTCGGCGGGCTTCTCGTCGTCGCCCTTCATGCCTTCCTTGAAGCCCTTGACCGCGCCGCCCAGGTCCTGACCGATGTTGCGCAGCTTCTTGGTGCCGAAGATCAGCACCACCACCAGCAAGACGATCAGCCAGTGCGTCAGGCTGAAACTACCCATGATTCATTCCTCATCTCGTCGGGCGGGCGCGTCGCGCCCGTCCCGGTTTGCAGTCTTTTGACCAGGCCCGACGCGCGAAAGTGCGCCGGGGCGGCGCGTCACGGACGGTTGCCGAGCACGTGCAGGTGCAGGTGGAACACTTCCTGGCCGCCGGCGACGCCGGTGTGGATGCGGGTCTGGAAGCCGGCGCCGATGCCCTGCTCGCGCGCGAGTCTGGGCGCCAGCGCCAGCAGCCGGCCGAGCATCGCCTCGTGCTCGGGGCCGCAGTCGGCCAGCGAGGCGACGTGCGCCTTCGGGATGATCAGGAAGTGCACCTCGGCCTTGGGGCGGATGTCGTGGAAGGCGAGGAAGTCGTCGTCCTCGTACACCTTGTTCGCCGGGATCTCGCCCGCCGCGATCTTGCAGAACAGACAGTCGCTCATCGTCGTCTCCTTGCGTCAGCCCTGCGGCCGCGCGTTCTTCTCGTCGATGCCGGAGATGCCCTCGCGGCGCTTGAGCTCGGCCAGCACGTCCTCGGCGCGCAGGCCGTGCCAGGTCAGCAGCACCATGCTGTGGAACCACAGGTCGGCCACCTCGCGCACCAGGGGCAGCTTGTCGCCGTCCTTGGACGCCATCAGCACCTCGCCGGCCTCCTCGATCACCTTCTTGAGGATGGCGTCCTCGCCCTTGTTGAGCAGCGAGGCGACGTAGGAACTCTCCGGCGCCGCCTGGCGGCGGGCCTCGAGCGTGTCGCCCAGCGTCTTGATCAGAAGATCCGCGTCCATTTCGCTCCCTTTCGGCGGCGCCGGCCCCGCTTGTCGGGCTCGGCCAACGCCGTATTGTATGTCAGCAAATTTACCGCTTCGTAACGGCGTGCGACCGGCCGCGGCGCGCTCAGTGCCGGTGGCCGTGCGCGTAGATCGCGTCCGGGTCCTTGAGCACCGCGTCGGTGACCACCCAGCCGCCGTTCTCGAAGCGGCGGTAGAAGCAGCTCTCGCGGCCGGTGTGGCAGGCGATGCCACCGGCCTGCTCGATCTGCATCACGATCACGTCGCCGTCGCAGTCGAGGCGCAACTCCTTGACCGTCTGCAGGTGGCCGGACTCCTCGCCCTTCTTCCACAGCCTGTTGCGCGAGCGGCTCCAGTAATGGGCGACGCCGGTGTCGGCGGTCAGTCGCAGGCTCTCGCGGTTCATCCACGCGACCATCAGCACGCGCTGCGTGGCGGCGTCCTGCGCGATCGCGGTGACGAGGCCCTTGTCGTCCCACTTCACCTCGTCAAGCCAGTCGTTGTCGCTCATCTCGGCCAACCTTTCCGTCACAGTCTCACCTCGATGCCGGCGGCGCGCATCGCCTCCTTGGCCTCGCGCACGGTGTGCTCGCCGAAGTGGAAGATGCTGGCGGCCAGCACCGCGTCGGCGTGGCCCTCCTTGACGCCGTCGACCAGGTGCTGCAGCTTGCCGACGCCGCCCGAGGCGATCACCGGGATGTCGACCGCGTCGGACACCGCGCGCGTCAAGGGCAGGTTGAAGCCGATCTTGGTGCCGTCGCGGTCCATGCTGGTCAGCAGAATCTCGCCGGCGCCCAGCTCCTGCATCTTCTTGGCCCACTCGACCGCGTCGAGCCCGGTCGGCTTGCGGCCGCCGTGGGTGAAGATCTCCCAGCGGTCGTTCTCGGGCGTCACCGCCTTGGCGTCGATCGCGACGACGATGCACTGGCTGCCGAAGCGGTCGGCCGCGTCCTTGACCAGCTGCGGGTTGCTCACCGCGGCGGTGTTGATCGACACCTTGTCGGCGCCGGCGTTGAGCAAGCGGCGGATGTCGTCCACCTTGCGCACGCCGCCGCCGACGGTCAGCGGGATGAACACTTGCGAGGCGACCGATTCGATCACGGAGAGGATCAGGTCGCGGTCGTCGGAGCTGGCGGTGATGTCGAGGAAGGTCAGCTCGTCGGCGCCTTCGTCGTTGTAGCGGCGCGCGATGTCGACCGGGTCGCCGGCGTCGCGCAGCCCTTCGAAATTGACGCCCTTGACGACGCGACCGGCGGTCACGTCGAGACAGGGGATGATGCGTTTGGCCAGTGCCATAGACTTCTCTTCCTCAATAAGGCGCGGCTTGGCCGAGCCGCCACGGGCTCGGCCAAGCTCGCCCTCGCCGGCTCAGTCGGCCGACAGTTCGTCGGCCAGCGACTGCGCCTCGGCGAACTGGATGCTGCCTTCGTAGATCGCGCGGCCGGTGATCGCGCCCTCGATGCCCTCGTCCTCGACCGCGCACAGCGCGCGCACGTCGTCGAGGTTGCTCAGGCCGCCCGACGCGATCACCGGGATGGTCAGCGCCTGCGCCAGCTTGACGGTGGCGTCGATGTTGACGCCGTTCATCATGCCGTCGCGACCGATGTCGGTGTAGATCACCGACACGACGCCGTAGTCCTGGAAACGGCGGGCCATCTCGATCACGTTGTGGTTGGTGACCTTGGCCCAGCCGTCGATCGCGACCATGCCGTCCTTGGCGTCGAGGCCGACGATGACCTGGCCCGGAAACGCGTCGCACGCGTCGTGCAGGAAGCCGGGGTTCTTCACCGCGGCGGTGCCGATGATCACGTGCTTGAGACCCATGTCGAGGTATTTCTCGATCGTGTCCAGGTCGCGGATGCCGCCGCCGAGCTGCACCGGCATGTCGTCGCCGACCTCGGCGAGGATGTCGCGGATCACGGGCAGGTTCTTCGGCTTGCCGGCGAACGCGCCGTTCAGGTCGACCAGATGCAGGCGGCGCGCGCCCTGCTCGCGCCAGTGCAGCGCGACCTTGACCGGGTCGTCGGAGAATACGGTGGCGTCGTCCATCACGCCTTGCTTGAGGCGGACACATTGACCGTCTTTGAGGTCGATAGCGGGGATCAGCAGCATGGTGCGTTGCGTCGTAGAAGGTTAAACAGCGCCGTCCCAGGCGAGGAAGTTCTTCATCATCTGAAGACCCGCCAGGTGGCTCTTTTCGGTGTGGAACTGCGTGGCGAACACATTGTCGCGCCCGACGATGCAGGCGAAACGGTCCGGGTATTCGCTCTCGGCCAACGTCAGACTGGGGTCGGCCGGCGCGAAGCGGTAGCTGTGCACGAAGTAGAAGCGCTCGCCGTCTTCGATGCCGGCGAACAGCGGGTGCGGCCGGGTCTGGAACACGCGGTTCCAGCCCATGTGCGGCACCTTCAGGCGCTCGCCGTGCGCGTCGACGAGGCCACTCTGGAAACGGACGACGTTGCCGGCGAACAGGCCGAGGCCGGGCGTGTCGCCCTCCTCGCTGTGCTCGAACAAAAGCTGCGCGCCGACGCAGATGCCAAAGAAAGGCTTGGTCCGGGTCGCCTCGCGCACCGCGTCGCCGAGGCCGTAGCCGTTCAGCTCGCGCATGCAGTCGGGCATCGCGCCCTGACCGGGAAACACCACCTTGTCGGCCTTGACGATGGCGTCCGGGTCGCGCGACAGGAAAATGTCCGCGCCGACCTCGTTCACCGCCTCGATGGACTTGAGCACCGAGTGCAGGTTGCCCATGCCGTAGTCGATCACCGCGACTTTCATGCTGTCAGCGTCCCCTTGGTGGACGGCGTGACGCCGGCCATCCGTTCGTCGAACTCGACCGCCATCCTGAGCGCGCGGCCGAAGGCCTTGAACACCGTCTCGGCCTGGTGGTGGCTGTTCACGCCGCGCAGGTTGTCGATGTGCAGCGTCACCATGCTGTGGTTGACGAAGCCGTGGAAAAATTCGGAGAACAGGTCGACGTCGAAGCCGCCGATCGCCGCGCGGGTGAAGTCGATGTGGTACTGCAGCCCGGGGCGACCGGACAGGTCGATCACCACGCGCGACAGCGCCTCGTCGAGCGGCACGTAGGCGTGGCCGTAGCGGCGGATGCCCTTCTTGTCGCCGATCGCCTTGGCGAAGGCCTGGCCGAGCGTGATGCCGATATCCTCGACGGTGTGGTGCGCGTCGATGTGCAGGTCGCCACGGGCGACGATGTCGATGTCGATCAGGCCGTGGCGGGCGATCTGGTCGATCATGTGGTCGAGGAAGGGCACGCCGGTGTCGAAGTGGCTCTTGCCGGTGCCGTCGAGGTCGATCGACACGGTGATCTGGGTTTCCAGCGTGTTGCGGGTAACGGTAGCGGTGCGCATGGCTTCAGCTCAGTTGGGCGAGCGCGGCGAGGACCGCGTCGTTCTCTGCGGGGCTGCCGACGGTGAAGCGCAGGCAGTGCGAGAGCAGCGGGTGCGCGCCGTGCAGGTTCTTGATCAGGATGCCGGCGGCCTTGAGGCCGGCGAACAGCGCCGGCGCATCGGGTACGCGCACGGTGACGAAGTTCGCTTCCGACGGGAAGACGGTGAAGCCGGGGCGCGCGGCGAGCGCCTCGGCCAACCTGGCGCGCTCGGCGCGCAGGATGGTGGCCTGTTCGTCGAACACCGCGCGGTGTTCGAGCGCGAAGCGCGCCACCGCCTGGGTCAGCACGTTGACGTTGTACGGCGGGCGCACCTTGTCGAGCTCGCGCGCCCACGCCGGGGTCGTCGCCGCGTAGCCGAGGCGGATGCCGGCCAGGCCGATCTTCGACAGCGTGCGCATCACCAAGAGGTTGTCGCGGCGGCCGGCGTCGCTCATGAAGCTGTCGTCGGCGAAGGCCTGGTAGGCCTCGTCGATCACCACGAGGCCGGGCGCGGCGTCGATCAGCGCCTCGACCGTCTCGCGCGGGTAGCGGTTGCCGGTCGGGTTGTTCGGGTAGGCGATGAACAGCACCGCCGGCCGGTGCGCGTTGATCGCGGCGAGCGTCGCCGGCAGGTCGATGCCGAAATCGGCGGTCAGCGGCACGCCGACGTATTCGAGCCCGGACAGCAGCGCGTTCATCCGGTACATGACGAACGACGGCTCGAGCGCCATCAGCTTGGCGCCGGGGCGCGCCAGCGCCTGCGTGATCAGCGTGATCAGCTCGTCCGAGCCGTTGCCGAGCAAGACCTCGGCGGCGTCGGGAATCGCGTACGCGGCGCGGAGCGCCTCCTTGACGCCGCCGCCGAACGGGTCCGGGTAGCGGTTGATCGCCACCTCGGCCAAGGTGGCGGCCAGTTCGGCGTTCAGTTCGGCCGGCAGGCGGTAGGGATTCTCCATCGCGTCCAGCTTGATCAAGCCGGTCGCGTCGGCGACGTGATAGGCGCCGATCGCCAGGATTTCCGGGCGAACCAGCTGTTCTACGGACTGTTTCATCGCATCATCGTTGTCGGCCGAATCGGGCGTCGGGCCATCGCCGGGCGCGCGCGACACGCCGCGCCCCTGTCTATTGTCGAACAAACATCGTACCGCGTCCGCGTCCGCCCGGGCTAGTCGAGCGGCGCTCGGCGTCAGTCCTTCAGCCGCAGCTCGGCGCTACGGGCGTGGGCGGTCAGGCCCTCGCCGTGCGCCAGGAGGCTGGCGACGCGGCCGAGCGTCTGCGCGCCGGCCTCGGACACGCGGATCAGGCTGGTGCGCTTCTGGAAGTCGTACACGCCCAAGGGGCTCGCAAAGCGCGCGGTACGGCTGGTCGGCAGCACGTGGTTCGGGCCGGCGCAGTAGTCGCCGAGGCTCTCCGACGTGAAGCGGCCCATGAAGATCGCGCCGGCGTGGCGCAGTTTCGGCAGCCACGCCTCCGGCTCGGCGACCGACAGTTCGAGGTGTTCGGGTGCGATGTAGTTGGCGATTTCGCACGCTTCGTCGAGGTCCTTCACCGCGATCAGCGCGCCGCGGTTGGTCAGCGATGCCTCGATGATGTCGCGGCGCGGCATGGTCGGCAGCAGCTTGGCTATGCTCGCCGCGACCGCGTCGAGGTAGGCCTCGGACGGCGCCAGCAGGATCGCCTGCGCGATCTCGTCGTGCTCGGCCTGGCTGAACAGGTCCATCGCGATCCAGTCCGGATCGGTCTGGCCGTCGCAGACGACCAGGATCTCGGACGGGCCGGCGACCATGTCGATGCCGACCACGCCGAACACGCGGCGCTTGGCGGCGGCGACGTAGGCGTTGCCCGGACCGGTGATCTTGTCGACCTGCGGCACGGTCTCGGTGCCGTAGGCGAGCGCGGCCACCGCCTGCGCGCCGCCAGCGGTGAAAACCTTGTCGACGCCGGCGATATACGCCGCGGCGAGCACCAGGTCGTTCTTCTCGCCGTCCGGCGTCGGCACCACCATGATGATCTCGGCCACGCCGGCGACCTTGGCCGGCATCGCGTTCATCAGCACCGAGCTCGGGTAGGCGGCCTTGCCGCCGGGCACGTAGATGCCGACGCGGTCGAGCGCGGTCACCTGTTGGCCGAGCAGCGTGCCGTCCTCTTCCTGGTAGCTCCACGAGGAGGCCAGCTGGCGCTCGTGGTAGCGGCGCACGCGGGCGGCGGCGACCTCGAGCGCGTCGCGCACGGCCGCATCGAGCCGCGCGTGGGCGGCGGCCAGCTCGTCGCGCGACAGCGTCAGCGCGGCCATGTCCGGCGCGTTCATGCGGTCGAAGCGGTTGGTGTACTCGACGACGGCCGCGTCGCCGCGGGCCTTGACGTCGTCGCAGATCGCCGCGACGGCGGCGTCGACCGCCGGGTCCTGCGCGGTCTCGAAGGCCAGGAGCGCCTTCAGGCGCGCGTCGAAGTCGGCTTGCGAAGTGGAGAGGCGTTGCATGGGCGCGTTCCGCTTAATGATGAAATCTTGTCAGGCCGGCACGGCGCCGGCGAAGGCGTCCAGCACCGGCTGGATCGCCTGGTATTTGAGCTTGAGCGCAGCCTGGTTGACGACGAGGCGCGAGCTGATGTCGAGGATGTGCTCGACCGCGACCAGCTTGTTCGCCTTCAGCGTGCCGCCGGTCGACACCAGGTCGACGATCGCATCGGCGAGGCCGACCAGCGGCGCCAGCTCCATCGAGCCGTACAGCTTGATGATGTCGACGTGCACGCCCTTGCCGGCGAAGTGCTCGCGCGCGATCTGCGGGTACTTGGTGGCGACCTTCAGCCGCGCGCCGTGGCGCACCGCGTCGTCGTAGTCGAAGCCCTCGGGTACCGCGACCATCATCCTGCACTTGGCGATGTTGAGGTCGAGCGGCTGGTAGAGGCCGACGCCGCCGTGCTCGATCAGCACGTCGCGGCCGGCGATGCCGAGGTCGGCGGCGCCGTACTGCACGTAGGTCGGCACGTCGGAGGCGCGCACGATAACGAGGCGCACGTCGGGACGGTTGGTGCCGATGATCAGCTTGCGCGACGATTCCGGCGCCTCGGCCGGCACGATGCCGGCGGCGGCGAGCAGCGGAACGGTTTCTTCGAAGATACGCCCCTTGGAGAGCGCGATGGTGATGGTCATGGCGTCTTTAATCGTTTTCTTGCGGTCAACGCGACAGCGCGCGGCGCTCGCGTTCGAGCTGCGCCACGTAGCGTTGCACCAGGGTTTCCATCGCCGGCCGCGGGTCAAGGAAGTAGCAGCCGACGCGCTTGGCCTCGTTGCCGTTGCGCTGTTGCACCGTCAGGTGGTGCCGCACCTCGAGCGCCACGTCGAGCACGCCGACCCCCGGCAGCGCGATCTGGCAACGCGCGTAACGTTGGCCGAGCTCGAAGCCGGGCGCGTCGGCGGTGGGCAGCCACAGGGCGACGCCGCCGAGGCTGATGTCGTACAGCGCCAGCTCGACCGCGCCACCGGGAAAGTCGTCGATCCGGCACACGAGCGGATGGGCGACCGGCGTCTGGATACGGAAGTATTCGCGCCGCTGCAACTTGACCACCTGCTCGGGCAGGTCGACCGCGAAGGCTTGCCGCTCCTCGTGACGGACTTCGCGCGCGGCGCCGGTGACGAACTGGGTCTTGACCCCTTCCGGCGAGCAGACGAACACGTTGCGCTCGCTCTCGAGCAACTGGCGGTTGGTCTCGGGATTGCTGCCCCAGTCGAAAACCAGCACGCCGGCCTTGGCATCGACCTCGAGCAGACGCGTCAGGATGAAGGTCCGCCCCCGGTTGGAAAACACGGTCACCATCGGCCCGGCCTGGGCGATGGTTTTCAGATGATGGGCGATTTCTACCGGCGCGTTCAGGGTGTACCTCGACAGGTCGAGGCTGCCCGGCGCGGCGGGGCGGCTCGCTTCATTCACGATGCTGGCTTTCAGGGGGATGGGTGGCTCAACCCCGCTAGTGTAGCGTAAGCGCTCTCCGTTTAGCGCAAGAGCTGCCTAAGATCGTGGGCGATCGCGTCGGCCGGCGTGCCGTAGGGCACGTAAACGCGCAAGCGTCCGTCGCGGTCGAACAGGTAGGAGCCGGCGCTGTGGTCGACGGTGTAGTCGGCCCCAGCCCCCTGTTTTTGCGCGACGACCTTGAAGCGCTCGGTCACCGCGCGCACCTCGGCCGGCGTCCCGGTCAGGCCCAGAAAGCCCGGGTCGAAGTGCGGCACGTAGCGCGCCAGCACCGCCGGCGTGTCGCGCTCGGGGTCGACGGTCACGAACAGCACCTGCACCGCCGCGCCATCCCCGCCCAGCGCCTTCTGCGCCGCGGCGTACTCGGCCATCGTCGTCGGACACACGTCGGGGCAGTGCGTATAGCCGAAGAACAGCGCGACCGCCTTGCCCTTGAAGTCGGACAACGCGCGCCTCTTGCCCTGCTGGTCGGTCAGCGCGAAGTCGCCGCCGAGCTCGGCGCCGGTGATGTCGGTGCCCTTCAGCTCGAGCGGCGGCGCGGACGGCGAGCAGGCCCCCAGCGCGAGGGCGAAAAAGGCGGCACAAAGGACAGCGGTCAGGACACGCATCAGGCAAGCGGCAAGGGCAGATAATGGTCGACGAGCAGGGCGGCGAACAACCAGGTCAGGTACCAGATCGACCAAACGAAGGTGCGCCGCGCGAGCGGATCAGCATACTGGCGATGCAGACGGGCGGCAAGCCAGAGGAAGCGGGCGTTCAGCAGCAGCGCGGCGGCCAGGTAGACGGCGCCGGCGTGCGCCAGCGCCACCGGCAACAGGCTGACGCCGGCCAAAAGCCAGCTGTAGAGCAGCACCGACAGCGTGGTGAAACGCTCGCCGTGCGTGACCGGCAACATAGGCAGGCCGGCGCGCGCGTAATCGGCGCGGCGGTAGAGCGCCAGCGCCCAGAAGTGCGGCGGCGTCCAGGTGTAGATGATCAGGAACAGCACCAGCGCCGGCGCGCCGACCTCGCCGCTCACCGCCGCCCAGCCGAGGATGGGCGGCATCGCGCCGCTCGCGCCGCCGATCACGATGTTCTGCGGCGTGTTCGGCTTGAGCAGCAACGTGTAGACCAGCGCGTAGCCGACGAAGGTCGCCAACGTCAGCCAGGCGGTCAGCGCGTTCACGAAAACGAAGAGCAGCGCCATGCCCGCGCTGCCGGCCACGAGCGCCACCGACAGCGTCAGCGCGGCGCCGACCTCGCCACGCGCGGTTGCCCGGTGGGCGGTACGGCGCATCAGCGCGTCGGCGGTACGCTCGACCAGACAGTTGACCATCGCCGCCGCGCCGGCGACGAGCGCGATGCCGGCCGTCGCCGGCAGCAACAGCGACAGCGGCGGCAGGCTGGGGCTCGCCAGGCACATCCCGATCACCGCACAGAACACGATCAGCAGCACCACCTTGGGCTTGGCCAGCGGCCACAAGGCACGCCAGGCCGGCGCCCGCCCCGTTGCGTCGACGGTCACCACACTCATATCGCCTCCCTCTTCCACTTCCAGCCGAACCGGACGGACGCCGGCACGCTCCGCGTCGCGGCGAGCAGATGCACCGACAAAAGCAGCAGCAGCATCGCTCCCGCGTTGTGCGCCACCGCCAGCGGCAGCGGCAGTTGCAAGAGCACGTTGGCGACGCCGAGCCCGACCTGCACCGCCCAGACCAGCGTCAGCGCGGCCAGCCTCGCGCGCAACGCCGGCCAGCGCCAGCCCAGCACGACGACAATGGATAGCGCGAGCGACACCAGCACGGCGCCCAACCTATGCGCCCAGTGGATCGCGACCAGTTGCCCGATCTCCAGCGGCACGCCGCCGGCCGGCTCGCCGAAGCCGCGCAAGCCATGGAAGGCGCCGTCGAAACGCATCGAGGCAGGAACCAGTTCGCCGTTGCAGCTCGGGAAACCCTGACAGGCCAACGCGGCGTAGTGCGTCGACACCCAGCCACCCAGCGCGATCTGTGCGCCCACCGCGGCGAGCGCCAGCACCAAGAGTCGCCGGTACCACGGCGCGACGGCGACGCCGTCATCACCGCGCGATACGCACCAGGCGAGCGCGGCGACCAGCGCCATGCCGCCGACGAGGTGGGCGGTGACGATCGCCGGCTTCAGCAGCAGCGTGACGGTCCACATGCCGAGCAGGCCCTGGAACACGACCAAGGCCAGCAGGACCGACGCCGGCAGCCGGTCGCGACGCGTCGCGAAGGCGAGCAGCGTCGCGCACAGGATGACGAAACCGAGGCCCGCCGCCAGATAGCGGTGGATCATTTCCTTCCAGGCCTTGGCGTGGCTGACCGGCCCGTCGGGGTCGAGCGCCATCGCGCGCGCGATCTCCGCGGCGGCGGCGAGCGGTGTCGGCTTGCCATAGCAGCCGGGCCAGTCCGGACAGCCGAGCCCGGCGTCGGACAGCCGCACGTAGGCGCCAAGCGGCACCACGATCAAGGCCAGCGCCAGCGCCAGCCACAAGACGCGTCTTGCCTGCATCGCTCCCCCTTACCGGCTCGGCCAAGCTCAACCGAGCCCGTTGTTGGTCTTCAACAAGCGCGCGACTTCGCGGATCGCCGCCGTCGGCGCGACGCCGTCGCGGTAGAACATCACCTGGTTGCCGAGCGGGTCGACCAGGTAGACGCCCCCTTCCAGCGCCGCCGCCGCAGCGCCGCCGGCGACCCTCCTCACGCCCTCCAGCGCCGGGCCGCCCGGCTCGCCGACCAGGACGCGCTGCATCCGCGCCGCGGCCTCGCCCTGTGCCCGGTGCCACTGGCGGGCGGCGAACAGCCTCTCCTCGCAGCGGGCATCGCACGACACGCCGGCGACGACGGCCAGCACCCACTGCCCCTTCGGCCACGCCGGCGCGCCGGCGACAGCGAAGGGTTGCGTCGGCAGCAGCAGGCCGACCGTTTTGCCCGGCGCCGGCAGGCGAGCCTGATAGGCGACCCAGGAGCCGAGCACCGGACTTGCGCAGAACAGCGCCAGCAGCAGCAGCTTCAGACGTGCGAGATTACGCAGACTCATGACGGCGCCTCCCCAAAACGGCACACCCTACTACCAGACATAGTCCAATCAGCAGCCACTGCAACGCATACGCATAATGGCGGTCCGGCGAGAACGGCGGTCTTGTCGGGCGCGGCCGGAGCGGTCCGGGCGGGTTTTCGAGCGTCACCATGCCCGCGCGCAACGGCTGGCCCAGGCGCTCGGCCAAGCCCACCGGGTCGATCGCGTCGGTCAACCCCTCGTACGCAAGTCGCGCCCCGGGCAAGGTCAAACGCGCCGGCAGAGGCAGCCAGCGCCCGGTCGCTCCGTCGGGCAAGCCGAGTGCGCGACGCGACGCATGCTGGGGCTGCCAGCCCAGCTCAACCAGCAACGTCGAGCCATCGGCCAGCCGGAAGGCCTGGAACTGCCGCAAACCCGGTTCGCGCCCGAGCCAGGCGTTCGTCAACCAGAGTGCAGGCCCGACAGCCTGCCCTGCGACGGCAACGCGCCGGTAGTCGGGCTCGGCCGCCGGATCGGCGGGCAGCGCGCCGGCGGGCGCGTGCGAGGCGGCCTCGTAACGCGCCAACACCTCGGCGCGCGACTCGGCGCGCTGCCACTGCCAGAACGCGAGCAGGAAGGGCAGTACGGCGAGCAGCCACAACCAGGCGAGCGGGCGGCGCGGCGCGGCGCGAGGCGAGGCGGCGCGAGCCGGCTGCGCCGGCCTCGCCGGGCGGGAGACGCCCCGGCGTCGGGGCCGGGCCATGCGCAAGGGCTGCACCGCACGGGCGGGCGCCCTACACTGAAGCGACACCAAGGACGCGAAAGGTTGAACGATGCAGGCTTTGACCGGGTTGTTGCTGTTAGCCATCGTCATTACCCTGTTCTGGGGGCTGGCCGGCGTGATACGCGGCCGGCCCGGTTCGACGCGCGCCGTCAGGACGCTGACGCTGCGCGTCGGCCTGTCGCTCGGCCTGTTCGTCCTGCTGCTGGTCGGCATGCTGTCCGGCTGGTGGGCGCCGCACGCGCTATAGCCAGTAAACGAATACGAACAGCAGCAACCACACCACGTCGACGAAGTGCCAGTACCACGCCGCCGCCTCGAAGGCGAAGTGGTGCTCGGCGTCGAAATGCCCCTTGAGCACGCGCATCCACACCACGAACAGGATGACCGTACCGAGCAGCACATGCAGGCCGTGGAAGCCGGTCAGCATGTAGAAGGTCATGCCGTAAGCGCCCGAGGCGAAGGTCAGGTTCAGCTCGTGCAGTGCGTGCGCGTACTCCCAGCCCTGCATGACGAGAAACAAGGTGCCGAGCAGCACCGTCCCGCCCAGCCCCCAGGCCAGTTGGCCCCGTTTCCCCTTCACCAGCCCCCAGTGCGCGACCGTCACCGTCACGCCCGACGACAACAGGATCAGCGTATTGATCGCCGGCAGCCCCCAGGCCGACATCGCCTCGTAAGGCGCGGTGATCCCCGGCCCGGTCGACAACGGCCAGGCGGCCTCGAAGTCCGGGTAAAGCAGCTTGTGGCTGAAGTTGCCCAGTTCGGGCACGGAAATCACTCGGACGTAGAACAGCACGCCGAAGAAGGCGGCGAAGAACATCACCTCGGAAAAGATGAACCAGCCCATCGCCCAGCGGAAGGAGTGGTCTTCCTTGCCGTGGTAGCGGCCGGCGAGGCTCTCGCGGATCACGTCGCCGAACCAGCCGAACAGCATGTAGACGAGAATGCTCGCGCCGGTGACCAGCAGGCCGCCGCCGAGCGCGACGCCGTTGATCGCCAGCGCCGCGCCGAGCCCCAGGCAGAACAGCGCGATCGCGCCGACCAGCGGCCAGTACGACGGATCGGGTACGAAGTAGTGGGTTTGCCGCGTGCCTTCCATACGTCCCTCCTTGGCGCGTCGCGTGCCCGGCGTCGGACCGGGCGGCGCGGCTCAACTGATCCAGTTCACCAACAGCAGCAGGATGCCGACGAAGATCGCGACGGCGAACAAGGCGGCCGCGACGATCGCCAGCGGGCTCAGCTTCGCGTCCTCGCGCACCGCGGCGCCGCGCCGCACGCCGAACGCCGCCGATAACACCGCCTTGAGCGCCGGCCAGAAACCGATCCCGCCCATCTCAGGCTCCCTTGCCCGGCACGTCGAACACCGTGTACGACAGGGTGATTTCCCGTACCGCCTCGGGCAGGGCCGGATCGACGAAGAACACCACCGGGAAGCGGCGCCGCTCGCCCGGGGCGAAGGCCTGCTGCTTGAAGCAGAAGCAGTCGAGCTTCTTCACGTACTCGCCGGCCGCCGCCGGCAGGTAGCGCGGAATCGCCTGGCCGACCACCTCGCGCGCGCCGGCGTTGACGATCTCATACTCGACCTTGACGAACTCGCCCGGCCGGGCGCGCAGCTGGCCGGTCAGCGGCCGCACCTGCCACGGCAGGCCGGCCTGCACCGTAGCGTCGAAGGTCAGCAGCACTTCGGCCGCCGCCGCACCCCGCGCCGCCTTTCCGACCGCGTCGGCGCGCTGCAACTGGTTGATCCCGGTCACCTCGCAGATCACGCGGTAGATCGGGATCAACCCCCAGGCGAAACCGAACATCAACAGCGCGATCAGCGCGAGCTTCTTCAGCAGCGCCAGGTTGGCCGAGCGTCTCGTATCGGCGCGCATATTTCCTCTCCTAGTGGTGCACCCCGCCCTTCATGCCGCGGATCGCGCCGTTTTCGCCAACTTCCAGCTCGGGTGCCTCGACGAAACTGTGATAAGGCGCCGGCGACGGCAGCTGCCACTCGAGCGTGTCGGCACCCTCCCACGGCTT
The DNA here is from genome assembly GCF_004345725.1 of Crenobacter luteus. Classification (GTDB taxonomy): domain Bacteria; phylum Pseudomonadota; class Gammaproteobacteria; order Burkholderiales; family Chromobacteriaceae; genus Crenobacter; species Crenobacter luteus. The sequence goes on from NZ_SLXG01000006.1 coordinate 48,052, forward strand.
GGCCGGCGCCGGGTCGCCGCGCCGGAGGCTCCACAGGATGTTGTAGAGAAAGATCAGTTGGCCGAGGCCGAAGCAGAAGGCGCCGACGCTGGCGATCTCGTTGAACGAGGTGAACTGCAGCGCGTAGTCGGGAATGCGGCGCGGCATGCCGGCAAGACCGAGGAAATGCATCGGGAAGAAGGTGACGTTGAACCACACCAGCGACCACCAGAAGTGCAGCTTGCCGAGCCGCTCGCTGTACATGCGCCCGCTCATCTTCGGAAACCAGTAGTAAACGGCGGCGAACAGGCTGAACAGCGCGCCGGCGACCAGCACGTAGTGGAAATGGGCGACGACGTAGTAGCTGTCCTGCAGCTGGATGTCGACCGCCGCGACGCTCAGCGTCACGCCGGACAGGCCGCCGACGGTGAACAGGCAGACGAAGCCGATCGCGAACAGCATCGGCGTCTCGAAACTGATGCTGCCCTGCCACAGCGTCGCGATCCAGTTGAATACCTTCACGCCGGTCGGCACCGCGATCAGCATCGTCGCGTACATGAAGAACAACTGCGCGGTCGCCGGCATGCCGGTGGTGAACATGTGGTGGGCCCAGACCATGAACGACAAGAGCGCGATCGAGCTGGTCGCGTACACCATCGACGCGTAGCCGAACAGCGGCTTGCGCGCGAAGGTCGGCAGGATGTGGCTGACGATGCCGAAGGCCGGCAAGGCCATGATGTAGACCTCGGGATGGCCGAAGAACCAGAACACGTGCTGGTAGAGCACCGGATCGCCGCCGCCGGCGGCGTTGAAGAAGTGGGTGCCGAAGTGGCGGTCGGTCAGCACCATGGTCACCACGCCGGCGAGCACCGGCATCACCGCGATGATCAGGTAGGCGGTGATCAGGCTGGCCCACGCGAACATCGGCATCTTCATCAGCGTCATGCCCGGCGCGCGCAGGTTCAGGATGGTGACGATGATGTTGATCGAGCCCATGATCGAGCTGATGCCCATGATGTGGATCGCGAAGATGGTCAGGTCCATGCCCATGCCCATCTGGGTGGACAGGGGCGCGTACAGCGTCCAGCCCGCCGACGCCGCGCCGCCCGGCACCGCGAAGGAGACGATCAGCAGCAGCGCCGCCGGCGGCAGCAGCCAGAAGCTCCAGTTGTTCATCCGCGCGAACGCCATGTCCGGCGCGCCTATCATCAGCGGCAACAGCCAGTTCGCCATCCCGGTGAAGGCCGGCATGATCGCGCCGAACACCATGATCAGCCCGTGCAGCGTGGTCAGCTGGTTGAACAGGTCAGGCTGCCAGAACTGCAGGCCGGGCTGGAACAGCTCGGCGCGGATGCCCAGCGCCATTACGCCGCCGGTCAGGAACATGGTGAACGAGAACCACAGGTAGAGCGTGCCGATGTCCTTGTGGTTGGTCGCGGCCAGCCAGCGGGACCAGCCGCGCGGACGCGCGTGGTGGCCTTGTTCGGTATCGGTAACGACTGCCATAGACACTCCTCGAAACCGGGTTGCGTTTGGGTCGGGGCGCCGCCTAGCCCTTGCCGCCGCGCGCGGCGCGGATGTCCTTGGGCTGCACCAGCTGGCCGGTGTTGTTGCCCCAGGCGTTGCGCTCGTAGGTAATGATGGCGGCCAGGTCGGTGTCGGACAGTTGCGGCCCCCAGGCAGCCATCGCCGGATTCTTCTTGCTGCCATGCAGCACGATATCGATGTGCGCGGCGAGGTCGCCGGTCACCATAGGCGTGCCGACCAGACTCGGGAAGGCGCCGGGAATGCCCTTGCCGTTCGCCTGGTGACAGGCGACGCAATTCTGCAGGTAGGCCTTCTCGCCGCGCGCCATCAGGTCGGCCAAGCTCCAGACCTTGTCCGGATCGCCGGCGCCGGCCGCGGCGGCGGCCTTCTTCGCGGCCAGCCACTGCTCGTAGTCGGCCGGCGCGCGCGCGTCGACGACGATGGGCATGAAGCCGTGGTCCTTGCCGCACAGTTCGGCGCACTGGCCACGGTAGATGCCGGGCTGGTCGACCTTGAACCAGGTGTCGCGCACGAAGCCGGGGATCGCGTCCTGCTTGATGCCGAGCGCCGGCACCCACCAGGCGTGGATCACGTCGTTGGCGGTCAGCAGCAGCCTCACCTTCTTGCCGGTCGGCACGACGAGCGGCTCGTCTACTTCGAGCAGATAGTGGTCGCCCTTGGCCGAGCCGTTCTCGATCGCGGTTCTGGGCGTCGCCAGGTGGCTCATGAAGCCGACCTTCTCGTCGAGATAGTCGTAGCGCCACTTCCACTGGTAGCCGGTAACCTTGATGGTCATGTCCTCGCCGCGCGTGCTTTTCTGGTCGAGAATCACGCGGGTCGCCGGCCAGGCCATGCCGACCAGGATCAGGAAGGGAATCACCGTCCAGATCACTTCGACGGTGGTGTTCTCGTGAAACAGCCGCGCCTTGTGGCCCGCGGCCTTGCGGTGCCGGAACAGCGAATAGAACATGACCGCGAACACGACGACGAAGATCGCGGCGGTGATGACGAGGAGCAAGGTGTGCAGGTCGTAGACGTCGCGCGCGATCTCGGTGACCGGCGCAGGCAGGTTCAGCTGCACCGCGTGAGCGCCGGTCGACGCGACGGTCAGCCCCACCATGAATGCGCGTAGCAAAGACATGGACGTTCCCCGCTTTGTGACGGGCCCAGACGGGCCCAACCGGATCGACGGACTACCCGTTCATGACATCGTTAATGACGACGGGCTGTTCTGATACTAGGCTTTAAGCTCGATAAAACAAGCGCAGAACGATTTGCACCGCAGCATCGCCGACCGCCCCGCCATGGAGACCGCCATGCCACGCATCCCTTCCCTCGCCCTGTGCGGCAGCCTCGTCCTGCTGGGCGGCTGCGCCACGATGATGTCGTCGACCGTCGCCAAGAACGCCGGCGCCTACGGCGCGCAATGGTTCGAACAGGCAGGCTACCCGCTCGCCGGGCCGCTGCAGTGCCAGGTGCTCGAAGCGACGGCCGGGACCGTCAACTGCAGCGGCACCACGCGCAGCGGCGAAGCCGCGGTGATGAGCGGCGACGTCAACGCGCCGGCTGGCACCGGCAACCCGCTGCTCGGCTCGGTGGGCGGCCGCGAGGTCTTCCGGGTCCGCGCGCCGCAATAGCACGGACCGACGGCTCGGCCAACCCCGAGTTCAGCTTCATGCAACAGCGCGGAAACGAAAAACGGCACCCGTCGGGGTGCCGTTGCTGTGCGGGCGGGGCGCGCTCAGGCGAAGTTGACCTTGCCGCCGTCGAAGGACTCGAGAATGGCCAGCGACTCGATGCGCACGCCACATTCCTCGACCACCTTGCGACCGTCCTGGAAACCCTTCTCGATCACGATGCCCAGACCGACCGGCTCGGCGCCCGCCTGCCTGACGATGTCGATCAGGCCGCGCGCCGCGTGGCCGTTGGCGAGGAAGTCGTCGATGATCAGCACGCGCTCGCCGGCCGACAGGTAGCGGCGTGACACGCGCACCTTGTAGGTGGTTTGCTTGGTGTACGAGAACACGTCGACCTCGTAGGCGTCCGGGTCCATGTTCAGGCTCTGGGTCTTCTTGGCGAACACCACCGGCGGATAACCGAAGTGGCGCGCCGCCATACAGGCGACCGCGATGCCGGAAGCCTCGATGGTGAGGATCTTGTCCACCTTCACGCCGGCGAAGCGCTCGGCGAAAGCCGCGCCGACGCGCTCGAGCAGACCGACGTCCAGCTGATGGTTCAGGAAGTTGTCGACCTTGAGGATGTAACCGTCGAGCAGGCGGCCGTCGGTGAGAATTTTCTGCTTGAGTTCGTTCATGGCGGGGCGGGATAGCGCATTCGGTCAAAACCGAATTGTAACAAAGGCTTGGCCGACTGTCGGTCGCGCCCGCCTCCGCATTTCTTCATATCAAGCAATGCAAAGTTTTACCCGTACATTGCCGACGTCATGCCCTTCCGGCGCGCCATCACGCCTTTTTCATCATCTTGACAGGGCAGCGGGGTGATCGTTCGTCGTCAACAGCCACAAACGACGTCGGGTGCGCCGCGACAGCGGCGCCGAGCCGCCGCTGCGCAGCGCTAAAGTGCGGCATACCATTTGTCTTTTCAAAAAGACATTTATTCAAATAACCATTATAAATTTTTGAAAATACTATCCGGCGCCATGCCATACGCTAGCCGCCGTACGGGATCTCGAGTAGCAACGGCGCGGCGATATGACGCTTGAGCGTCGACAGGTTGTCGGCGTAGGCGGCCTGCTCGGGCACCACGCGGTTGGCGACCCAGCCGGCCAGCGTGAGGCCCGAGGTCTCGATCGCGCGCGCGGTCAACAGCGCGTGGTTGATGCAGCCCAGCCGCATGCCGACCACCAGGATCACCGGCAGGTCGAGCCGCGCGGCGAGGTCGGCCATGAACAGCGTGTCGGACAGCGGCGCGAGCCAGCCGCCGGCCCCCTCTACCAGCACCACGTCGGCGTGCTCGGCCAAGCTTTGATAATGCTCGGCGATCAGCTCGAGCGAGATCTTCACGCCGGCCTCGTGCGCGGCGATATGCGGCGACACCGGCGGCAGGAAGCGGTAGGGGTTCATCGCGTCGCGGTCGGTCTGGCCGGTGGCGGCGACCAGCCGCTCGACGTCGTCGTTGACCCAGCGCCCGTCGGGCAACACCTCGCAGCCGGAGGCGACCGGCTTCATCGCCGCGACGCGCCGTCCGTCGCGCCGCCACAGTTCGATCAGCTTGACCGCGCTGTGCGTCTTGCCGATCTCGGTATCGGTGCCGGTGATGAAATAGCCTTGGCTCATGAAACGCATCCCCTTCTTCGTTCTTGCCGTCCGGTCATCGCCCGGACGGTACAGACCATCTTTACGGACGGCAACGCCCGCATCCGCTGCATTTTACCCGCGCGGGAAGCCGGGCACGGCCGCGGCACGTCGCGCACGCGCGCCAGAGACGAACCGCCCGGCGCATACCGCATCTGCCCGAAACGGCCGGGCCAGTCCTGGCCAACACGCGTGCCCCCCCGGAAACGACAAGGCCCGCCGCCTGTGCGGTGGGCCTTGTCCTGAGGCGAAAGCGCCGGACGCACCGAAGGGCAGCGCCTTGTGGGTGCTGCCCTGGCCGGCCCGGCGGATCGCGCGCGGGGCGGCGGCTTTGTCAGATCGACCGCGCGGGTAAGCGCTTAAACCTGGGTTTGCGGATTGACCCGCGCCTCGCCCGCCAGTTTGTTGAGGGCGGAGAGGTAGGCCTTGGCCGACGCGACGATGATGTCGGTGTCGGCGCCCTGGCCGTTCACGATGCGGCCGTTCTTGGCCAGACGCACCGTGACTTCACCTTGCGATTCGGTGCCTTTGGTGATCGCGTTCACCGAATACAGTTCGAGTTCGGCGCCGCTGCCGACCACCGATTCGATCGCCTTGAACGCGGCGTCGACCGGGCCGGAACCCTCGGATTCGGCGCGCTTCTCGCTGCCGCTGTCGACGAACACGATCTGGGCGCGCGGCGGCTCGCCGGTTTCGGTCGCGACCTTCATCGACACGAACTTGTAGTGTTCCTGCTCGATGGTGATCATCTCGTCGGACACCAGCGCGTGCAGGTCCTCGTCGAAGATCTCGCGCTTCTTGTCGGCCAGTTCCTTGAAGCGCGCGAAGGCGGCGTTCAGCGCCTCTTCGCTGTCGAGGTGGATGCCGAGCTCGGCCAACTTGGAGCGGAAGGCGTTGCGACCCGAGAGCTTGCCGAGCGTCAGGCGGTTGGTCGACCAGCCGACCGATTCGGCGCTCATGATCTCGTAGGTCTCGCGGTGCTTGAGCACGCCGTCCTGGTGGATGCCCGATTCGTGCGCGAAGGCGTTCGCGCCGACGATGGCCTTGTTCGGCTGCACCGGGTAGCCGGTGATGGTCGACACCAGCTTCGAACTCGGCACGATCTGCGTCGTGTCGATGCGGGTGTCGACGTTGAAGATGTCGCGGCGCGTCTTGACCGCCATCACGATTTCTTCCATCGCCGCATTGCCGGCGCGCTCGCCGAGGCCGTTGACGGTACACTCGACCTGGCGCGCGCCGCCGAGCACGGCGGCGAGGCTGTTGGACACCGCCATGCCAAGGTCGTTATGGCAGTGCGCCGACCAGATCACCTTGTCGCCGCCCGGCGTCTTGGCGATCAGCTCGCGGAAGAAGGCCTCGGTCACCTTGGGCACCGCGTAGCCGACGGTGTCCGGCACGTTCAGCGTGGTCGCGCCGGCCTCGATCACTGCGCCGAACACGCGGGCGAGGAAGTCGATATCGGAGCGCAGCGCGTCCTCGGCCGAGAATTCGACGTCGTCGGTGTATTCGCGGGCGATCTTCACCGCCTTGACCGCCGCGTCGACCACCTGGTCCGGGCTCATGCGCAGCTTGTGCTCCATGTGGATCGGGCTGGTCGCGATGAAGGTGTGGATGCGCTTCTTGGGCGCCGGCGCGATCGCCTCGCCGGCGGCGCGGATATCGCGCTCGTTGGCACGCGCCAGGCTACAGACGGTCGATTCCTTGATCACCTCGGCGATCGCGCGGATCGCGTCGAAGTCGCCCGGGCTCGCCGCGGCGAAGCCGGCCTCGATGACGTCGACGCCGAGCTTTTCCAGCTGACGCGCGATGCGCACCTTCTCTTCCTTGGTCATCGCGGCGCCCGGCGACTGCTCGCCGTCGCGCAAGGTGGTGTCGAAAATGTACAAACGGTCGCTCATGGCGGGCTCTCTCTTTGTCGCGGTCGCCGTCGTCGCGGCCCCCGTCAGGTAGGTATTGAAGTCGAACGGTCGTCCCTGGCTGGCGGCCAGCTGCGCCAGCTTGTTCAGCTGGATCAGCGGGAGGCTGCCGCGCTCGCGCCACTTGTAGATCGCGGCGCGCGACACCGGCTCGTCGGGAAACGCCGCGTTCAGCGCGTCGGCCAGGGCGCCCGGCCCGCCAAAATCCGCGACCAGCTTGTCGATGTCCAATTGCACAGTTCGCTCCTTACTTGTATTGCAGCCAGCGTACGAAAAATCGGACAGCACGTCAAACCATTTTCGACAAAAAAAGCGACAGGGGCATAGACCCTTGTCGCTTTCGCGTCCAATGTAGACATTTTGTCCGATCAGACCGGTCTGCGCCTCCGCCCCAGCATCTCCCACAACGCCATCACGTAACCCGACGCGCCATAGCAGACAAAGAAGCCGAACAGCACCAGAGCCGGCTTGGACGCCAGCACCAGGATGGCCAGCAGCACCAGCAGCAGCGCGACGAACGGCACCTTGCGGCGCACGTGCAGCTCCTTGAAGCTCCAGAAGCGCACGTTGGTCACCATCGAGACGCCGGCGAAGGCGGTGAAGCCGAGCGCCACCCACGGCAGGATCGCCAGGTCGTTGTAGCCGTACTCGTGACAGATCCACACCAGGCCCGCCACCAGCGCGGCAGCGGCCGGGCTCGGCATGCCGATGAACCAGCGCTTGTCGGCGATACCGATCATGGTGTTGAAGCGCGCCAGCCGCAGCGCGGCGGCCGCGCAGTAGATGAAGGCGACCATCCAGCCGAGCTTGCCCATGCCGGTCAGCATCCACTCGTAGGCCACCAGCGCCGGCGCGACACCGAAGCTGACCATGTCGGAAAGGCTGTCGAACTCGGCACCGAAAGCGCTCTGGCTGTGCGTCAGCCGCGCGACGCGGCCGTCCATGCCGTCGAGGATCATCGCGACGAAGATCGCGACCGCCGCGTATTCGAAGTTCTTGTTCATGCCCTGCACCACCGCGTAGAAGCCGGCAAACAGCGCGGCGAGGGTGAACAGGTTGGGCAAGAGATAGATGCCCTGGCGCCGGAGCGTGGGCTTTTCCCTGCCGAGGGTATCGGGAGTCTGCATCTTCACTTTCCACAGGGGGCAACGGCGCGATGGCGCCGCTGCGGTTGGAATGACAAGCCGTCCATTGTAACGCGAGCGCGGCGGCGAGCGCGCAACCACGCCCGACCGGCCCGCCGGCACGAGCGGTGGTAGGCTATAATTTGCCGTTTTGACCGAAATCCGGGAACCATCTTGTCCGAGCGCCTTTTCGTCCAGCTGCAGCATGCGCTGCCCAAGCTCCTGATCACCCGATTGTTCGGCTTTGTCGCCCGCCGACGCGCCGGCGCGCTGACGCAATGGATGATACGCCGCTTCATCGCCCGTTACGACGTAGACATGAACGAGGCGGCCGAATCCTCCCCGCTCGCCTATCCGACCTTCAACGCCTTTTTCACGCGCGCGCTGAAGGCCGGCGCGCGACCGTTGGCCGAGGCCCGGCTGGTCTGCCCGGTGGACGGGGCGATCAGCCAGTTCGGCGCGATCGAACGCGACCAGATTTTCCAGGCCAAGGGCAAGACCTACAGCAGCCGCGCGCTCCTGGCCTGCAGCGAGGCCGAGGCGCGCCGCTTCGACGACGGCCTGTTCGCGACCCTCTACCTGAGTCCGCGCGACTACCACCGCATCCACATGCCGTGCGACGGCCGGCTGGTGGCGATGCGCTACGTGCCGGGCGAGCTCTATTCGGTCAACCCGGCCACCGCGCGCGGCGTCGACGGCCTGTTCGCGCGCAACGAGCGCGTCGTCTGCGAGTTCGACTCTCCGCACGGCCCGTTCGCGCTGGTGCTGGTCGGCGCGACCATCGTCGGCAGCATGGAAACGGTATGGCACGGCGTGGTCAACCCGCCGCGCGGCGCCGCGGTGCGTCACTGGGACTACCGCGACCGCGACATCGTTCTCAGACAAGGCGACGAGATGGGCCGCTTTTTGCTCGGCTCGACGGTGGTGCTGCTGTTTCCGAAGGGCGAGCTGCGCTTCAACGACGCCTGGGCGCCGGCGCGCGCGGTACGCATGGGCGAGGCGATGGCCGACTGAACGGAGCGAAGCAATCGGATGCAAAAAAGCCGGGAACTGCTCCCGGCTTTTTGCATGCCCGCGTCGGGCTTAGTTCTTCGACTGGTCGACCAGCTTGTTCTTGGCGATCCACGGCATCATCGCACGCAGCTGCGCGCCGACCTGCTCGATCGGGTGGGCGGCGTTCAGACGGCGACGGGCGGTCATCGACGGGTAGTTGGTCTTGCCTTCGAGGATGAACATCTTCGCGTACTCGCCCGACTGGATGCGGTACAGCGCTTTCTTCATCGCTTCCTTGGTGGCGGCGGTGACCACTTCCGGACCGGTCACGTACTCGCCGTATTCGGCGTTGTTCGAGATCGAGTAGTTCATGTTGGCGATGCCGCCTTCGTACATCAGGTCGACGATCAGCTTCAGCTCGTGCAGGCACTCGAAGTAGGCCATTTCCGGCGCGTAACCGGCTTCGACCAGGGTCTCGAAACCGGCTTTCACCAGCTCGACGGCGCCGCCGCACAGCACGGCCTGTTCGCCGAACAGGTCGGTCTCGGTCTCTTCGCGGAAGTTGGTCTCGATCACGCCACCCTTGGTGCCGCCGTTGGCCGCCGCGTAGGACAGCGCGATGTCACGGGCCAGGCCGGACTTGTCCTGGTAGACGGCGATCAGGGTCGGCACGCCGCCGCCCTTCAGGTACTCGGAGCGCACGGTGTGGCCCGGGCCCTTCGGCGCGACCATGATCACGTCGAGATCGGCGCGCGGCACGATCTGGTTGTAGTGCACGTTGAAGCCGTGGGCGAAAGCCAGGGTGGCGCCCTGCTTCAGGTTCGGCTCGATGTCGCGGTAGTACACTTCCGGCTGCGACTCGTCCGGCAGCAGGATCATCACCACGTCGGCGCTCTTCACCGCGTCGGCGACTTCCTGCACGTTGTGGCCGGCCGCTTCGGCCTTCTTCCACGACGCGCCGTCGCGGCGCAGGCCGACGATCACGTTCACGCCGGATTCCTTCAGGTTCTGCGCGTGGGCGTGACCCTGCGAGCCGTAACCGACGATGGCGACCTGCTTGCCCTTGATGATGGAGAGGTCGGCGTCTTTGTCGTAAAACACTTTCATTTCGCAATTCCTTTTGCTCGGGGCGGCACGCCGCCGCCCCCTTCGATCAGATTTTCAGGATTCGTTCGCCACGGCCGATGCCGGAAGCACCAGTGCGGACCGTTTCCAGGATCACTGCACGGTCGACCGCCTCGATAAAGGCGTTGAGCTTGTCGCTGGTGCCGGTCAGCTCGATGGTATAGGTCTTTTCGGTCACGTCGATGATGCGGCCGCGGAAGATGTCGGCCATCCGCTTCATCTCCTCGCGGTCCTTGCCGGTGGCGCGCACCTTGATGAGCATCAGCTCGCGCTCGATGTGCTCGGACTCGTTCAGGTCGATCACCTTGACCACCTCGATCAGCTTGTTGAGCTGCTTGGTGATCTGCTCGATCACGTCGTCCGAACCGTGGGTGACGATGGTCATCCGCGACAGCGTCGGGTCTTCGGTCGTCGACACCGTCAGCGAATCGATATTGTAACCGCGAGCCGAAAACAGGCCCACCACGCGGGACAGCGCGCCCGCTTCGTTTTCCAGCAGGATGGAAAGAATGTGTCGCATGGATGTCCTCGATCAGCTCAGGTTGCCGTAGTCGCGTTCGCCGGCGTTGCCGCCGTTGTCGCGCATATGTGCCGGCAGGTCCATCTCGTCGAGACCCTTGCCATTGCCCACCATCGGATAGACGTTTTCCGACTGGTCGGTCAGGAAGTCGAGGAACACCAGGCGCTCCTTCAGCTTGGCGCTGAACGCCTCGCGCAGCACGCCTTCGACGTCGGACGGCTTCTCGACCTTGAAGCCGACGTGGCCGTAGGCCTCGGCCAACTTCACGAAGTCGGGCAGCGCGTCCATGTACGATTCGGAATAGCGGTTGCCGTAGAAGATCTCCTGCCACTGCCGCACCATGCCGAGGTAGCGGTTGTTCAGGTTCACGATCTTCACCGGGATGTGGTACTGGCGGCAGGTCGACAGCTCCTGGATGTTCATCTGGATCGACGCTTCGCCGGTGATGCACGCCACCTGCGCGTTCGGGTTGGCCAGCTGCGCGCCCATCGCGTACGGCAGGCCGACGCCCATGGTGCCGAGGCCGCCCGAGTTCAGCCACTGTTTGGGCTCGGCGAACTTGTAGTACTGCGCGGCCCACATCTGGTGCTGACCGACGTCGGAGGTGATGATGGCCTTGCCGCCGGTCACCTCGTACAGCGTCTCGACCACGTACTGCGGCTTGATCAGCTCGTCGGAGAACGTGTACTTGAGCGAGTTCGGCGCGCGCCAGTCGTCGATCTGCTTCCACCACGACGCCAGCGCGTCGGCGTCGATGCGCTGCGGCGTCTGCTTGAGCAGGTCGAGCATCTCGCGCAGCACCAGCTTGACGTCGCCGACGATGGGCACGTCGACCTTGACGCGCTTGGCGATCGACGAGGGGTCGACGTCGATGTGCACGATCTTCTTCGGCACCGCGGTGAACTTGGACGGCACGCTGATCACGCGGTCGTCGAAGCGCGCGCCGATCGCGATCAGCACGTCGCAGTTCTGCATCGCCATATTGGCTTCGTAGGTGCCGTGCATGCCGAGCATGCCGAGGTTCAGGCGGTCGTCGCCCGGGAAGGCGCCCAGGCCCATCAGCGTGTTGGTACAGGGCAGGCCGAGCGAGCGCACCAGTTCGCGGACCTCGTCGGACGCACCGCCGAGCACCGCGCCGCCGCCGACGTAGACGTAGGGGCGCTTCGCCTCGAGCAGCAGGTTGACGGCTTTCTTGATCTGGCCCGGATGGCCGCGGGTCACCGGCACGTAGGAGCGGACGCTGACGCTGTCGGGGTAGTGGAACTCGGCCAGCGCCTGCTGCACGTCCTTGGGTACGTCGACCAGTACCGGGCCGGGGCGGCCGGTCTTGGCGACGTAGAACGCCTTCTTGATGGTCGAGGCGAGCTCGGCGATGTCCTTGACGAGGAAGTTGTGCTTCACGCAGGGACGGGAAATGCCGACGGTGTCGACTTCCTGGAACGCGTCCAGGCCGATCGCCGGGGTCGGCACCTGACCGGTGATGATGACCATCGGGATCGAGTCGAGGTAGGCGGTGGCGATGCCGGTGATCGCATTGGTCGCACCCGGACCGGAAGTCACCAGCGCGACGCCCACCTTGTCGCTGGAACGCGAGTACGCGTCGGCGGCGTGCACGGCGGCCTGCTCGTGGCGTACCAGGACATGCTTGAATGCGCTCTGTTTAAAGATGGCATCATATATTTCGAGAACCGCGCCACCAGGATAACCGAAGACGAATTCGACGCCTTCTTCCTGCAGGCTGCGGACGACGATCTCCGCGCCCGATATCTGCATCATTGCCTCTTGATTTGATGTTTGTTAGGTTTTAGTGAATGAAATTAGCCTAACAGGGAAAGCCCGGTCAAGCCTTTTTGTGCAAACGCAAAACGCATAAGAAGCAGGGGTTTTCCCCCTCGTCCGGGCCCCGTTTTGCGGGCTATCCGCTTGAATCGGGAAATTTAATTCTTATGGCATTTTTCTTCGCCCACGGCCCGCTTATTGCCGCGGCGCGCCCACGCTAGAATCGCTGTTATTTTTTGCGAATCCTCACGATGAATGCTCCGCTTCCCGACGCAGGCCTCGCGCGCCGGCTCGCCAGTCTCGCCTACGAAAGCCTGCTGGTCGGCGCGCTGCTGCTGGTCGCCTCGGCGCTGATCACGCCGCTGCTGACCGCGCTCGGCCCCTCGCTGTTCGCCACCCTGCTGTCGCAGGGCTTTTTCGCTACGGTGCTGTTCGCCTACTTCGGCTGGTGCTGGGTCAGGGGCGGGCAAACGGTGGCGATGAAGACCTGGCGCATCCGGCTGGTCGACGCCGACGGCCTGACGCTGCGCTGGCGCGGCGCGCTGCGCCGCTTCGCGATCGCGCTCGGCCTCTACGTCGGCCTGCCGGCGCTGTCCTACCTGGGCCTCGCCCGCCACGACGGTAGCCTCGGCCAACATCTGGCGATCGCGCTGCTGTGGTGGCTGCTGCTGCCGCTGTCGGCGTGGCTGGACCCCGAGCGACGCTTCCTGCACGACCGCCTGGCCGGCACGCGCCAAGTGCTGACACCGAAAAAACCCCGCGGCTGAGCGCCCGTCCCGCGCCGTCCGCGTCCCGGCTCCCGCGGCTCGGCCAACGTCGGCCGAGCCGCTGAGCGTCAAAAAAAAGCGACCGCCCGTGGCGGGCGGTCGCAACGACGAGAGCGACGGTGCGGCGGCGCGCCGCTCAGGCTGCGCGCGCGTAGACCTTCTTGCCGGCGACGTAGGTCGCGGCGATCGCGCGGTCGTCGCCCATGGTCATCTGGATGAACAGCGCCTCTTCGAAGTCCTTCGCGTACTTCATGCGGTAGGCGATGATCGGCGTCGAGTAGAGGTCGATCACCGCGAGGTCGGCTTCCTTGCCCGGCTCGATCGAGCCGACCTTGTCGTCGATGCCGATCGCCTCGGCCGAACCGCGCGAAGCGAGGTAGAAGGCGTGACCGGCCGACAGCGGGTAGCCGTTCAGCTGCGCCGCCTTGTATGCCTCGTTGAGCGTCTGCAGCATCGAGAAGCTGGTGCCGGCGCCCAGGTCGGTCGCCAGGCCGACGCGGATCGGGCGGCGGCTTTCCTTGGCCTTCTTGACGCTGAACGCGCCCGAGCCGAGGAAGAAGTTCGACGTCGGGCAGTGCGCGACCGCCGCGCCGGTGGCGTGGAAGATCTCGAGCTCTTCCTCGGTCAGGTGGATGCCGTGGCCGTAGATCGCGCGCTCGCGCATCAGGCCGTACTTCTCGTATACGTTGGTGTAGCTGCTGCACTCCGGGTACAGCTCCTTGACCCACGCGACCTCGTTGACGTTCTCGGACACGTGCGACTGGATCAGCGCCGTCGGGAAGTCGCGCGCCAGCTGGCCGACCATCTCGAGCTGCTCGGGCGTCGAGGTCGGCACGAAGCGCGGCGTGATCACGTATTCGGCGCGGCCGCGGCCGTGCCACTTCTTCGCCAGCGCGGCCGATTCGTCGTAGGCGCGCTGCGGGGTATCGAGCAGCGCCTCGGGTGCGAAGCGGTCCATGGTGATCTTGCCCGCCTGCACGCGCATATTGCGCGCCTCGGCCGCCTCGAAGAAGGCGTCGACCGACTGCGGGTAGACGGTACAGTAGACGGTTGCACTGGTGACGCCGTTCTTCAGGCACTCGTTCAGGAACACGTCGGCGACCTCGTCGGCGTGGTTCTTGTCGGCGAACTGCTGCTCGGCGATGAAGGTGTAGTTGTTCAGCCAGTCCAGCAGTTGTTCGCCGTAGGCGCCGATGATCTGCGTCTGCGGGTAGTGGACGTGGGTGTCGATGAAGCCGGGGACGATCACGCTGTCCTTGTAGCTGTCGATCTCGACGCCGGCCGGCACCTTCTTCAGCATGTCGGCGGCGGGGCCGACGTCCTTGATCTTGCCGTCCTCGATGAGGACGATGGCGTCGGACTCGTAGACCATGCAGTCTTTCATGTCCTTCGCGAAGGGGTCGTCCTTGAAGGTGAGCATCGCGCCGCGAATGGCTGTAAGCATCTCGATTTCTCCTGAATGGGCGGTTTCCGGTGTCGTCTGCGCCGCGGGTCCTGCCCGGCCCGCTCGCCGGCAGACGGAAAAAATCCACGCCGGCGCGCGGACTTAGGGCAATTCCCATGGCCGCGCAGCCGCGCGGCCGGTGCATAATAGGAACTGCCGGACCGATAAGTAGCTTTATATCAAAATTCTTACGATAAAGAATCTTTAGATCAAGCTTTTTGTCCCGCGGACAACAAGAACGACAGCGACCGCTGTCAGAACCCGCGCGCCCGCGCCCGCCGGGCCGACACGCGGCGCCCCGCCGCGACGGGTTCCGGGACATCGTGGAACTCGTGAAGCAAACCCTGATAATGGATAAGCCTGTGACCCTTTCTTCCCTGCCCCCGGCCAACGCCGTCCGCACCGATGTCCCCGACGCCGAAACCGCGCGCGACCAGATCGACCGCATCGTCGCGCTGTGGCAGGCCGAGCGCCCGGACCTCGACGCGTCGACGACCGAGGTGATCGGCCGCATCGTGCGCATGGAATATTTCATCACCCGCCGCGTGCTGGCGGACCTGGCGCGCTACGAACTGAACGTCGGCGAATTCGACGTGCTCGCCGCGCTGCGCCGCACCGGCAAGCCTTACCAGTTGCCGCCGCACCAGCTGCAGGGCATGGTGCTGATCTCGTCGGGCGGGCTGACCAACCGGCTGAACCGGCTCGAGGCCAACGGGCTGATCGCGCGCCTGCCGGACCCGAGCGACCGCCGTGGCGTGCTGGTGACGCTGACCAAGAAGGGCCTGTCCGTCGTCGACGAGGCGGCCGAGTTCCACCTGGCGGCCGAGGCCGAGATGCTCGCGCCGCTGGACGCCGACGAGCGCCGCCAGATGGCCACGCTGCTGAAAAAACTGTTGCTGGCGCACGACAGCCACGACGAGGAATGAACCCTATCGTCAGTAAAGCAAAAACGGCCGGGAAATCCCGGCCGTTTTTGCTGATCGCCAACGCTCAGCGCGCCAGCGTGGCGCGCTGCAGGTGCGGCGGCGGCGTCCATTGCCAGTGCGCGCGCATCGCACCGAGCACCAGGTTCGGATACTGCGCTTGGCCGAGGCTGCCGTTGTAGCGGCCGAGCGCGCGGAACAGGTTGCCTTTCTCGATGTCGAGGTAGTGGCGCAGGATGGTGCAGCCGTAGCGCAGATTGGTCGTCAGGTCGAACAGGTTGTGCTGCGGCGTGCCGATCGCGCGCAGCCAGAACGGCATCACCTGCATCAGGCCGCGCGCGCCGACCGGGCTGATCGCGTACTTCCTGAAGCCCGACTCGACGTGGATCAGGCCGAGCACCAGCTGCGGGTCGAGCCCGGCGCGCGTCGCCTCGTAGTGGATCGCGGTCAGCAGCCGCTCGCGGAACCACGCGTCCGGCACGCGCTTTTCGAGCCGGCGCGACATCTCGGCCAACCACGCCTGCCCCTCGCGCGCGTCGTCGAACACCAGCCGGGGCGCGTTGACGTCGGACACCGAGCGCGACATCGCCGACGCGACGTTGGCCGACAGCGCTTCCTCGCGCTGCGCGCCGGCCCACGCCGGCGCGGCGAACGCGACGGCGAGGCAGGCGGCCAGCAGCGCGCGGCGCGGCACGCTCAGCGACCCAGCCGGGCCAGCACGTAGCCGAGCGCGTCGCCGACGGCGACGGCGGTCGCCGCGGCGTCGCGGCGGTGCTGGTACTCGACCTTGCCGTCCTTGAGGCCACGGTCGCCGATGGTGACGCGGTGCGGCACGCCGATCAGTTCCCAGTCGGCGAACATCGCGCCCGGGCGCTCGCCGCGGTCGTCGAGGACGACGTCGACGCCGGCGGCCGCGAGGTCGGCGTAAAGCTGGTCGGCGGCGGCCTTGACGCCCTCGTTGCGGTCGTAGCCGACCGGGCACAGCACCACGGTGAACGGCGCGATGCTGTCCGGCCAGATGATGCCCTTGTCGTCGTGGTTCTGCTCGATCGCCGCGCCGAGGATGCGGGTCACGCCGATGCCGTAGCAGCCCATCTCGAAGAAGCGCGGCTTGCCGTCCTCGTCGAGGAAGGTCGCGCCCATCGCCTCGGAGTACTTGGTGCCGAGGTAGAACACGTGGCCGACCTCGATGCCGCGCTGGATCGCCAACACGCCCTTGCCGTCCGGCGACGCGTCGCCGGCGACCACGTTGCGCAAGTCGGCCACCTCCGGCTCGGCGCAGTCGCGGCCGAAGTTGGCGCCGGTGTAGTGCTGGTCGTCCTCGTTGGCGCCGATCACGAAGTCGGCCATCGCGGCGACGGTGCGGTCGGCGATCACGCGACCCTTGAAGCCGACCGGGCCGAGCGAGCCCGGCTGCGCGCCGAAGGCTTCGCGGATCAGCGTCGGGCTGGCGAAGCTCAGCGGCTTTTTCACGCCGGCGACCTTCTCGGCCTTGATCTCGTTCAGCTCGTGGTCGCCGCGCACCAGCATCAGCACCGCCTCGCCCTCCTCGCCCTCGACGACCACCGCCTTGACGGTCTGCTTGATGTCGACCTTGAGGAAGTCGACCAGCTCGGCGATGGTCTTGACCGCCGGGGTGTGCACCTTGGTCAGCGGTGCCGTGGCGGCCGGACGGGTCCCGGCCGGCGCCACCGCCTCGGCCAACTCGATGTTGGCGGCGTAGTCGGAGTCCGGGCAGTAGACGATGGCATCCTCGCCGGTGTCGGCGATCACCTGGAATTCGTGCGAGCGGTCGCCGCCGATCGCGCCGGTGTCGGCCGCCACCGCGCGGTAGCTCAGGCCGAGGCGGTCGAAGATCTTGCAGTAGGCGGCGAACATATTGTCGTAGCTACGGCCGGCGGCTTCGGCGTCGCGGTCGAAGGAGTAGGCGTCCTTCATGGTGAACTCGCGGCCGCGCATCACGCCGAAGCGCGGACGGCGCTCGTCGCGGAACTTGGTCTGGATCTGGTAGAAGTTCTTCGGCAGCGCGCGGTAGCTCTTCAGTTCGCTGCGCGCGATGTCGGTGACGACCTCCTCGGAGGTCGGCTGGATCACGAAGTCGCGCTCGTGGCGGTCCTTGAAGCGCAACAGCTCGTCGCCCATCTTGTCCCAGCGGCCGGTTTCCTGCCACAGCCCGGCCGGCTGCACCACCGGCATGCTCAGCTCGATCGCGCCGGCGCGGTTCATCTCTTCGCGGACGATGTTTTCCACCTTGCGCAGCGACTTCAGCCCCATCGGCATCCAGGTGTAGACGCCGGCGGCGACCTTGCGGATGAAGCCGGCGCGCAGCATCAGTTTCTGGCTGACGATGTCGGCGTCGGCGGGGGCTTCTTTCAGGGTGGAGAGGAAAAACTGCGAGGCGCGCATGGCGGAGGGTCCTTACGATCAGAATTCGGGCAAATGGGGTTGATTGTAGCGGCAAGCGGACATGGCGAAAACGCCGGCTCGCCGACGCCCCGCTGCCGTTGCGGCCCGCGCCGCGCGGGACTTGGCCCGCGGGCGGCCGAGGAGTAAGCTTCGCGCTGCCTCAACGGGCCTTGCTGCAACGCAGCACCCTCGACAAGGAAAGCCACAACAATGAGTTCTGACGCGCAGAACAAGAAGGCGCTCGCCGGCCTGACCCTCGCCGCGCTCGGCGTGGTCTACGGCGACATCGGCACCAGCCCGCTGTACACGCTGAAGGAATGCTTCGGCGGCCACCTCGGCATAGACCCGACCGAGGAGAACGTGCTCGGCATCCTGTCGCTGGTGCTGTGGGCGCTGATCCTGGTGGTATCGGTCAAGTACATCGCCTTCGTGCTGCGCGCCGACAACAAGGGCGAGGGCGGCATCCTGACGCTGATGGCGCTGGCGCGCCGCCACGTCCCGGCGCGCGTCGGCTGGCCGCTGCTGCTGCTGGGGCTGATGGGCGGCGGCTTCTTCTACGGCGAGGTGGTGATCACTCCGGCGATCTCGGTGCTGTCGGCGGTCGAGGGGCTGGAAGTGGTGACGCCGGCGTTCAAGCCCTACGTGCTGCCGCTGGCCATCGTCGTGCTGACGGCGCTGTTCCTGATCCAGCGCCACGGCACCGCCAGCGTCGGCCGGCTGTTCGGCCCGGTGATGATGGTGTGGTTCGCCAGCCTCGCCGCGCTCGGCGTGCACGGCATCCTGCAGAACCCCGGCGTGCTCGCCGCGCTCAACCCCTACTGGGGCGTGCACTTCATGGCCGAACACGCGACGCTCGGCTTCCTGGCGCTCGGCTCGGTGGTGCTGGCGATCACCGGCGCCGAGGCGCTGTACGCCGACATGGGCCACTTCGGCCGCCGCCCGATCCGGCTGGCGTGGTTCTTCTACGTGCTGCCGGCGCTGACGCTGAACTATTTCGGCCAGGGCGCGCTCATGCTCGCCGACCCGGAGGCGGTCAAGAGCCCCTTCTTCCACCTCGCGCCGGACTGGGCGCTGCTGCCGCTGGTCGTACTGGCGACGCTGGCGACGGTGATCGCGTCGCAGGCGGTGATCTCGGGCGTGTTCTCGCTGACGCGCCAGGCGGTGCAGCTGGGTCTGTTGCCGCGCATGAGCATCCTGCACACCTCGGACATGGAGATCGGCCAGATCTACATCCCGATGGTGAACTGGGCGCTGTTGGCGTCGGTGATCGTCGTCATCGCCGGCTTCCAGAGCTCGAGCGCGCTGGCCGGCGCCTACGGCATCGCGGTGACCGGCACCATGGTGATCACCGCCATCCTGTCGGCGACCGTCGCGCTGCGGAACTGGAACTGGCCGGCCTATGTGGTCGCGCCGGTGCTGGCCGGCTTCCTCGCGATCGACCTGCCGTTCTTCTCGGCCAACGTGCTCAAGATCTGGCACGGCGGCTGGCTGCCGGTGGTGATCGGCATCCTGATGTTCGCGCTGATGACGACCTGGCGCCGCGGCCGCGAGCTGCTGCTCGAGCGCATCAACGAGCAGGCAATCCCGCTCGAGGGCTTCGTCGAAAGCCTGGAGGCCTACCCGCCGACGCGCGTCGAGGGCACCTCGGTATTCCTGACCAGCACCACCAAGGGCGTGCCGCACGCGCTGCTGCACAACCTCAAGCACAACCGCGTGCTGCACGAGCGCGTGGTGCTGATGACGATGCGCACGATCGACGAGCCCTACGTGCCCGAGGCCGAGCGCGTGAAGGTGACGCGCATGTCGCCGTCGTTCTGGCGCGTCGAGGCCTTCTACGGCTTCAAGGAAACGCCGGACGTGCACGACGTGATCACCGACTGCGCGACGCAGGGCCTCGAGTTCGAGCTGATGGAAACGTCGTTCTTCCTGTCGCGCGAGACGCTGATTTCCACCACCCGCCCCGGCATGGCGCGCTGGCGCGAGAAGCTGTTCGTGTGGATGAGCAAGAACGCGCTCAGGGCGACCGACTTCTTCCAGATCCCGACCAACCGCGTCGTCGAACTGGGCGCGCAGATCGAACTCTGAGCGCGCGCACGACGCAAAAAAGACCGCCCCCGGGCGGTCTTTTCGTTTGCCGGCTCGGCCAACCGTGCCGGCCCGGGCCGGCCTAGGCCTCGAACAGCGGCCGGATGCGGCGCCAGTCGAAGAAGGGGCCGGGGTCGGTCTTGCGGCCCGGCGCGATGTCTGAATGGCCGGCGACGTCGGTGAGGCCCAGCTCGCGGCGCAAGAGCGCGGCCAGCTCGGCCAAGCGTTCGTACTGCGCGTCGCTGAACGGCTCGAAGTCGGAGCCTTCCAGCTCGACGCCGAGCGAGAAGTCGTTGCAGCGCTCGCGGCCGCCGAAGCTCGACGCGCCGGCGTGCCAGGCGCGCCGCGTGACCGGCACGAACTGCACCAGCTCGCCGTCGCGGCGGATGAAGAAGTGCGCCGACACCCTCAGGTGCGCGATGCCGGCGTAGTACGGGTGCTCGGCCGGGTCGAGCGTGTTGGTGAACAGCTCTTCGACGCCCGGCCCGCCGTACTGGTTCGGCGGCAGGCTGATGTTGTGCACCACCAGCAAGGTCGGCCGAGCCCCGTCCGGGTAGTCGTCGCAGTTCGGGCTGGCGATGTGGCGCGCCGGCTCGACCCAGCCGGCGGCGTTCAGGGTCAGGCTCATGCCCGCCCTCCCGGGGCGCCGCCGTGCGGATTCCCGGCGAAGGCGGCCAGGAACAGCAGCGACTGGCCGATGCGCGCGGCGCGCTCGTACCACGGCGCGGCCAGCTCGTCGGGCAGGTGGTCGGCCAGCGTCGCGGCGAACAGCGCCAGCCAGTCGTCGAGCAGCGCGTCGGTGACGCCGACCTCGACGTGCTTGGGGCCGACGCGGTAGTCGACGTCGAGGTAGCGCTCGCCGCCGAGGCTGGTCCACCAGAAATGCGCGATGTGCGCCTCGTGGCGCGGCCAGTCGGCGACGCGCGCGAACGGGATCGACAGCCGCGGGTGGGCGCGCACGCGCGTGTAGAAGTCGGCGACCACCGCGTCGACGGTGGCGCGGCCGATGTCTTGGGCGATGTCTTTCATGGGAGTCGGGCGGATTGAACGGACAGCCCACAGCGTAACGCAAAAGGGCGCGCGCGGGGCGCCTCGGCCAAGCTTGACGCAAGACGCTGGCGGCGACGCGGCAAAGGCTTACACTGGGCTCATCAACCTTGTAGAGCCGCCGCCATGCCGCTGACCGATGCCCTGCCCCGCCCCGCGCCGTCCTTCGACGCGCCGCTGGAAATGCTCGCCGCCTGCCACGACAAGATCCGCCGTTTCTGCACCATGCTGTCCGCGCTGCCGGCCCACCTGGCCGCGCACGGCGCCGACGCCGAGGCGGCCGACGCGGCGCGCGCCGTGCTGCGCTACTTCGACCAGGCCGGGCCGCAGCACCACCGCGACGAAGAAGACGAGCTGTTCCCGCTGATCGCCGCGCGCGCGCCGGAGGCGGCCGGGGCGCTCGCGCGGCTGCGGGACGAACACGCGCGCTTCGTCGCGCAATGGCAGGTTCTGCGCGTCGCGCTCGAACGCGTCGCCGCCGGCGAAGCGGTGGCGCTGCCGGTCGGGCTGGTCGAGGCTTACGTCGACGGCTACCGCGCGCACGCCGCGTTCGAGGAGGCGTGGCTGTTCCCGCTGGCCGCGCGCCACTTGTCCGAAGACGAGATGGCCGCCGCCGGCCGGCGGATGGCGGCGCGCCGCCAGGGCTGAACGCGATGGGCTGGCGGCTCGCCGCCGACGCGGTGCTCGTCGTCCACCTCGCCTTCATCGTCTTCGTGCTGCTCGGGGGGCTGGCGGTGCGACGTTGGCCGAGGCTAGCCTGGCTGCACCTGCCGGCCGTCGCCTGGGGGGTGACGGTCGAGCTGACGCAGGGCGTCTGCCCGCTGACGCCGCTGGAGAACGCGCTGCGCCGCGCCGCCGGCGACGCGGGCTACGCCGGCGGCTTCGTCGAACACTACCTGGTCGCGCTGATCTACCCGGACGGCCTCGCCGCCGGCCACCAGCTCGCGCTCGGCATCGCCGTGCTCGCCGTCAACGCGCTCGTCTACCTGCCGTGGCTGCGGTCGCGCCGCCGCAAACACGAAGGGGACGGCTAGCCGTCCCCTTGTCACCTCAGGGCGCGCAGCCCTAGGCGGTCAGCTTCAGCAGCGCCTGGTAGGACTCGACGAACAGCGCGAGGCCGTTGCGCTGCAGCCGCGCGCCGAGCTCCTCCCAGTCGACGCCGGCGGCGGCGATGTCGGCCAGCGTCTGGCGCTCGGCGGCGAAGTCGGCGCCCGACAGCGCGTCGGCCGCCACGCCGTGGTCGCGGAAGGCGGCCAGCGTCGCGTCCGGCACGGTGTTGACCGTCTCCGGGCCGATCAGCTCTTCAACGTACAAGGTATCGCGGTAGGCCGGGTTCTTGGTGCCGGTGCTCGCCCACAGCAGGATCTGCGGATGGCCGCCGGCGGCACGGAGCGCGGCGAACTCGGCGCCGTCAAAGCGCTCGCGGTAGCGCGCGTACGCGGTCCTCGCCAGCGCGATCGCGCCACGGCCCTGCAAGGCGGCCGGCAAGGACGCGTCGATCGCGCTGTCGATGCGCGACAGGAAGAAGCTGGCGACCGCGCGCACATGCGCGATCGGCGCGCCGTCGTCGTGGCGCGCCGACAGGCCGGCGATGTAGGCGCTCCACACCGCCTCGACCTGCGCGAGGCTGAACAGCAGCGTGACGTTGACGTTGACGCCCTCGCGGATCAGGTGCGACAGCGCGACGACGCCGGCCGGGGTGGCCGGGATCTTGATCATCAGATTCGGACGGGCGACGGCGGCCCACAGCCGGCGCGCGGCCTGGAGCGTGCCGGCCGCGTCGTCGGCCAACAGCGGCGACACCTCGAGGCTGACGTAGCCGTCGGCGCCGTCGGTCGCGCGGTACTGCTCGGCCAACAGGTCGCAGGCGGCCTGCACGTCGGGCACCACCAGCGCCTCGTAGGCCTGCTCGGCCGACAGCGCGCGCACCTTCAGCGCGACGAGCTCGTCCTGGTAGCGCGCGTCGCCGCTGATCGCCTTGTGGAAAATGGTCGGATTCGAGGTGACGCCGGCGATGCCGTCCTCGGCGACGAGGCGGGCGAGCTCGCCCGAGGCGATCAGTTCGCGCGACAGGTTGTCCAGCCAGATGCGCTGGCCGAACGGGCGGATGGCTTGCAAACGGTTCATGGCGATATCCCGGTGGCGGTCGTTATTGTCCTGTCATCGTAACGCGGGCGGCGCGGCCGGCCAAGCCGGAGCCCCCTCGGCTTCGACAGGCGTTTGCCGTCAAGGTTGGCCGAGCCTCTCGGCCTCGGCCAACCTTTCGGCGCCGAACACCGCGCTGAAGGTGCTGCCCTTGTCCGGCTCGCTGGCGATCTCGAGCTTGGCGTGGTGACGCGCCAGCACATGCTTGACGATGGCCAGCCCCAGCCCGGTGCCGCCGTTGCCGCGCGAGCGGCCGCGGTCGACGCGGTAGAAGCGCTCGGTCAGCCGCGGGATGTGCTCGCGCGGGATGCCGATGCCGGTGTCGGACACCGAGAACACCGCCTTCTGGCCGCAGTCGCGCCACGCCAGCGTCACCGTGCCACCCTCGGGCGTGTAGCGGATCGCGTTCGACACCAGGTTGCCGAATGCCGAGTGCAGTTCGTTCTCGCTGCCCCACAGCCAGCGGCGCGAACGTTGCTCGCACACGATCCTGTGCCGGCCCTGCGACAGACCCTCGGCCTCGGTGCGCAAGGTCGCCAAGAGCTCGTCCATGTTGACCTTCTCGTTCGGCACCGCCTTCGGGCTGTTCTCGAGCCGCGACAGCGTCAGCAGGTCCTCGACCAGGCTCTGCATGCGCCGCGTCTGCTCGAGCATCATCGGCATGAACTGCTTGAGCATCGCCGGGTCCGGCTCGTCCATGTCGGCGAAGGTCTCGAGGAAGCCGCCGATCACCGTCAGCGGCGTCCGCAGTTCGTGCGAGACGTTGGCGACGAAGTCGCGGTGCACCGTCTGCACGCGCTCCAGCTGCGTGATGTCGCGCGACAACAAGAGCTTGCGCGTCGAGTCGAACGGCACCAGCTGGATCGCCAGCACGCGCTCGGACGGCTGCACAAAACGCAGGATCAACGGTTGCGAGAAGTTGTCGGCCGCCATGTAGGCGTGGAAGTTCGGCTGGCGCACCAGGTTGAGGATCTGGTTGCCGACGTCCTCCTTGCGGTTCAGGCCCAGATGCTCGACCGCCGACGGGTTCAGCCACTCGATGCGGTCGTGCTCGTCGAGCACCACCACGCCGTCGGGCATCGCCTCGCCGGCGCTGATGAAACGCTCGAGCACGTTGGTCAGCTTCTTCTTGTTCTGGCTCTGCGCGCGCGCCTGGCGGTAGAGCGTCATGAACACCATATGCCAGGAACCGAAGCCGTCCGGCACGCGCTCCGAGCCCGGGTGCCGGAGCCAGCGCAGCAAGAGCGCGATGTGGTAGAGGTGGAAGGCCAGCCACAGCAGGACGCAGAAGAGCGCCAGCGACAAGGCCTCGACCGCGCCGAGCGCGCCCCACACCAGGAGCGACAGGAAGGCGACGACGAGGGCGCCGATCAGGGTGCGCTGCAGGAATTCACGCAAGATGGTTCACGCCTGGGTCGAGAAGCGGTAGCCCGTGCCGCGCACGGTCTGGATCAGACTCGCGTGGCCGGTCGGCTCGAGCGCGCTCCTGAGGCGGCGGATGTGCACGTCGACGGTGCGCTCCTCGACGAACACATGGTCGCCCCACACCTGGTCCAGCAGTTGCGAACGCGAATGCACGCGCTCCGGGTGGGTCATGAAGAAGTGCAGCAGGCGGAACTCGGTCGGGCCAAGGTCGATGGTGTTCTCGTGACCGGACACGCGGTGCGTGACCGGATCCAGCCGCAGGCCCTTGACCTCGACCGCGTCGTCGGTCATCTGCGGCGCGCGGCGGCGCAGCACCGCCTTGATGCGCGCCAGCAATTCGCGCGGCGAGAACGGCTTGGTGATGTAGTCGTCGGCGCCGCTCTCGAGCCCGGCGATCTTGTCCTGCTCGTCCGAGCGCGCGGTCAGCATGATGATCGGCACGTGGCGGGTACGCTCGTCGGCCCTCAGCTTCTTGGCGATGTCGACGCCCGAGGCGCCCGGCAGCATCCAGTCGAGCAGCACCAGGTCGGGCAAGGCGTTCTTGACCAGCGTCAGCGCGGCCTCGGCGGTGCTGGCGCGCAGCACGTGGTGGCCGGCCTGGGTGAGGTTGAAGGCGATCAATTCCTGGATCGCAGGCTCGTCTTCGACCAGCAGAATGTTGGCAGGCATGGTGTGACCCCGTTTAGAAACTGTGGCAAGGATAAAAACGGGCGGTTACAGAAATATGACATGTTTTGCACCGCGACAGCCAGCGCGCGCGAGGCGCGCCGCGAACGGCGCGAGAGCGCAAAAAAAACGGGCCCGCTCGGCAGAGCGGACCCGGAAGGTCGTTTGGTCAAACCTGACTAAAGACCAGGGACAAAGAGATCGCCAGAACCATTGCACCGGTAGGCAGAACGCGCAGCCAGAGACAACAGCCCCAATCGAGGCCGCCGGGAAACAAGAGGCAACAAGCTCCGGACAGGCTTCGAGATGGCGTGTATTGTATACAATCGACCACGAGCCCATAATAATGATCGATTGGTTTGATCGCCATTTTGTCTTATTTTCCAAGGGATTGGACCCCGGGCACTTTCGAAATGCAACTGGACAAATACGACCGCAAGATCCTGGCCGCGCTGTCGGAAAACGCGCGCATCCGTTTCGCCGAACTGGCACGCCGGGTGAACCTGTCGGCGCCGGCGGTGGCCGACCGCGTCGAGAAGCTCGAGCGCGCCGGCGTGATCACCGGCTACCACGTCGCGATCGACCCGGCGCGGATCGGCATGCCCATCCAGTGCATGATCGAGCTGACGGTCAAGCACCGCGAGTACGGCACCGTGCTCGACCGGGTGCGCGGCATGCCCGAGGTGGTCGAATGCGTGGCCATCACCGGCACCAGCGCGCTGCTGATCCGCGCCGCGCTGCCGGCGATGCCGGCCTTGCAGGACCTGATCGGCAAGCTGATGCAGTACGGCGACACCAAGACCTCGATCGTCGTCGACACCCCGGTCCCGCCGCGGCTGCCGCCGCTGGGGCCGGACGAGGCCTGAGTCAGGCCGCGACGACGGTAGCCAGCGCCTCCGCCGGCACCGGGCGCGCGAAGCCGTAGCCCTGGCCGAGGTCGCAGCCGGCGTCGACCAGCCAGCGGCGCGTTTCCTCGTTCTCGACCCCCTCGGCCAGGGTGGTCATCTGCAGCGCGTCGGCCAGCTGGATGATGGCGCGCACGATCGCCTGGTTCTCGCGGCTGACCGGCAGGTCGCGCACGAAGGACTGGTCGATCTTCAGCGTGTCGATCGGCAGCCGCTTCAGGTAGGCCATATTCGAGTAGCCGGTGCCGAAGTCGTCGATCGCCACCGTCACGCCGTCTTCGCGCAGCGCCGACAACAGCGTCATCACCGCCTCCGGCTCGTCGATCAGCATCGACTCGGTCACCTCCAGCTCCAGATACCTGCCCTCGACGCCGTGGCGCGCCAGCGCGCCGCGCACGCGCGGCAGGAAGTCGGCGCGCCGCAGCTGCGCGGCGCAGATATTGACCGCCACCGGCACCAGCGGCCGGCCCTCGGCCCGCCACGCCGCCTGCTGCGCGAGCACCGCATCGATCACCCAGAAACCCAGCTCGACGATCAGGCCGGTCTCCTCGGCCAGCGGGATGAAGGCGGCCGGCATCAAGAAGCCGTCGTCCGGATGCTGCCAGCGCACCAGCGCCTCGTAGCCGGTCAGCGCGCCGTCGGCGAGCCGGTGCTGCGTCTGGTAGTGGACGCGCAGCTCGCCGTTCGGGATCGCGCGGCGCAGGCGCGTCTCGAGCAGGATGTTGGACAGCGTGTCCTCGCTCATCGCCGACTCGAAGAAACGGCAGGTGTTGCGGCCGTCGGCCTTGGCGCGGTACATCGCCGCGTCGGCGTGGCGCACCAGGTCGGCGACGCTGTCGGCGTCGTCCGGGTAGAGCGCGATGCCGATCGACGGCGAGGTGTGCACCGCGTGGCCCTGCACCGTCACCGGGTCGGCCAGCGCCGCGATGCAGGCCTCGGCCAAGGCGCGCGCCGCCTCGCGGCCCTCGAGCTCGCCGGCGATGATGATGAACTCGTCGCCACCGAGGCGTGCGACGGTGTCGGTGTCGCCGACGACGCGCTTGAGCCGGCGCGCGACCTCGAGCAGCAGGCAGTCGCCGGCGCTGTGGCCGAGCGAGTCGTTGACCGCCTTGAAGCGGTCCAGGTCGATGAACAGCACCGCCAGGTGGTGGCCGCGGTGCTGCGCCAGCAGCAGCGCCTGCGCGGCGCGCTCCTCGAGCAGCGCGCGGTTCGGCAGCTCGGTCAGCGGGTCGTAGTGGGCGAGGAAGCGGATGCGCGCCTCGTCGGCCTTGAGCCGGCTGATGTCGGTGAACACCGCGACGTAGTGGGCGATCTCGCCCTCGTCGTCGCGTACCGCCGACAGCGACAGCCACTGCGGGAAAGCCTCGCCGCTCTTGCGCGCGTTCCACACCTCGCCCTGCCAGCCGTCTTCGCGCGCCAGCATTTCGCCGATCAGGCCGACGAAGGCCGGCGGGTGGCGGCCGGTCGCCAGCAGCGCCGGCAGGCCCGACGGCAGCTCGTCGGCGCGGTAGCCGGTGATGCGGGTGAAGGCGGGGTTGGCCGAGACGATGCGCCAGTCGGCGTCGGCGATCACGATCGCCTCGGAACTGGCGTCGAACACCTGCGCCGACAGCCTGAGCGAGCGCTCGGCCAACCTTTTCTCGGTCACGTCGTGCCCGACGCCGACGTAGCCGAGGCATTCGCCGCCGTCGTCGGCGATCGCGGTCACGCGCATGCTGTAAGTCAGCACGCGACCGTCGGGGCGGCGGTAGCGCCAGTCGCGCGCCCCCGTCTCGCGCGCGTGCGCGTCCAGCAAGGCGACCGGCGTCGGGTCGGCACGGCCGCAGTAGGCGGCCAGCTCGCCGCGGCCGAGGAAGGCCAGCGGCGTCAGCCGGCCGACCGCGTCGGCGGCGGCGACGCCGAACAGCGCCTCGGCCGCCGGGTTGAAGGTGCGGATCACGCCGGTCTCGTCGGTGGCGACCACGGCGTAGGCGACGCCGTCCAAGAGCGCGCGCCGCTCCTGCGCCTCGCGCTGCACCTCGCTCAGGTCGGTGAAGGTCGTCAGCACCGCGCGCCGGCCGTCGAGCCGCAGCGGCACGCTGTTGACCGCCAGCCAGCGCAGCGGCGCGTCCGGCCGGGTCCGCAGGCCGAGCACGCGGCCGTAGACGGCGCGCCCCTCGGCCAGGGTCACCGCCGCCGGCCAGGCCGCGCGCAGCAGCGTGCGCCGCTCCTCGTCGACCGCCTCCCAGTCGATCGAGTCGAGCGCCAGGCTGAGCAGCTCGTCTTCGTCCAGGCCGAGGATGCGCGACGCGGCCGGGTTGCACGAGACGACCGCGCCGGCGTCGTCGAGGATGACCACCCCCTCGCTCATCGCCTCGATCACCGCGCGGTAGCGGGTCTCGCTGTCGGACAGGCGCCGTTCGGCGCGCTCGCGCTCGGCCGCCTCGGCGGCCAGGCGCTGCCGCCCCTGGCGCAGGCGCAGCACCGCGGCGCCGACCAGCCCGCACAACAGGCCGAAGGCCGCCGCCAGGCCGACGTGGCGCGGCGCCGGCGCGAAGCCGGTCGCGACCCAGCCGCCGGCCGGCACCGCGGCCAGCTCCCACTCCTCGGCGCCGAAGCGCAGCCGCCGCGTCAGCGGCTCGGCGCGCCACACCGCCGCGTCGCCGGCTAACAACCCGACGGCGAAGCGGCTTTGGCGCGTCGCCAGCGCGATGCGCGTCGCGTCGCGCGCGTGGCCGACGATGCGCTCGAGCCGCGCCGTATCGACCAAGGTCGAGATCTGCCCCCAGTAGCGACCGGCGCGGTAGACCGGCGTGCGCAGGATCATCGCGCTGCCGCCCTCGATCAGCGCGACCGGGCCGTCGAGCACCGGCGCGCGGGTATGCATCGCCTCGCGCACCGCGGCGCCCTGCGCCGGGTGGCGCGCGAGGTCGACGCCGAGCGCGCGGCGGTTGTCGCGGTACGGCCAGGCGTGGCTGAGCACGTTGTCGCGCAGCAGGAACACGCTGCGAAAATCGTCCTGACCGCGCGCGGCCTCGGCGATATAACGCTCGAAGCCGGCCTGGTCGAGCGCCGGCTCGGCCACGACGTGGGCCGCGAGGCCGTTCGACAGCACCGCCGCCATCTTCAGCAGCGACTCGAGCCGCTCGGCGGTCACCGCCAGCTGGCTGCGCGTCAGGTGCCGCTGGCGCTCGAGCGCCTCGCGCTGTTGCAGATGCGCCTGCCCGGTCAGCAAGGCGAGGCAGGCGACGGCGGCGATGGCGGCGGTCGCGGCGCCGACCAGCAGCGGGCGCAGGGGGGAGGAAGGAGTCACGAAGCGGGCACCCGTTCCCGCCGCCGGCCTGGGCCGGCGACGGACGACATTGCGGAAAAGGGGGCAGTGTGCCGCCGAGCGGCGGCAATGGCAATGACATGGCCGCCGCCCGCGCGGACGACGGCCGGCGCTCAGGCGCCCGGGCGGGTCGCCAGACGCTGCAGGATGTTGGAGAACTCCTCCATGAAGGTGTCGAAGCGCGTCGCCAGCCGGTCGACGTCGTAGGAGAAACGGTTGTAGCCGACTACCGCCGGGATCGCGGCGAACAGGCCGATCGCGGTCGCGATCAGCGCCTCGGCGATGCCGGGCGCGACGGTGGCGAGCGTCGCCTGGCCGGCGTTACCGAGGCCGATGAAGGCGTGCATGATGCCCCACACGGTGCCGAACAGGCCGATGTAGGGGCTGACCGAGCCGACGGTGGCGAGGAAGGAGGTGTGCGCGTCCAGCTCGTCGAGCTCGCGCTGCGCGGCGGCGCGCATCGCGCGGCGCGTGCCGTCCATCACGTCGGACAACGCGCTGGCACCCTGGCGGCGCAGCTTGAGGAATTCGCCGAAGCCGGCGGTGAAGATCTTCTCGAGGCCGGGCGCGCCGTCGCGGCGGCCGGCGTCCTCGTACAAGCGGTTGAGGTCGGCGCCGCTCCAGAAGTTGCGCTCGAAGGCCTCGGCCTCGCGGCGTGCGCGGCGCAGCAGCGCCATCTTCTGCAGGATCAACCCCCAGGACAGCACGGACAGCAGCATCAGCCCGGCCATCACCAGCTTCACCATCAGGCTGGCGTCGAGGATGAGCTGCACGATAGACAACGGTTCTTGCACGGTGGTCCCCTTTACAGGCCGGCGGTCAGCGCAGCACGCGGCCGCTGGCGAAATCGATGATGGTGGACGGCGAGCGCCGGCCGCCGACGCGGCCCGGCAACGTCAGCAGCCGCTCGCCGAAGGTGGCGCGGCAGGCGCGCGCGCTCTTGAGCGACACCTGGCCGGCCGGGTTGGCCGAGGTCGACACCAAGGGCCCGAGCGCGGCGGCGAGGTGGCGCGCGCCGTCGTGGTCGGGGATGCGCACCGCCAGCGTCTTGTGCCGGCCGCGCAGCAGCGGCAGCACGCGGCGCGACGCCGGCAACAGGAAGGTGACCGGCCCGGGCCAGCGCGCCATCAGCCGCGCCTCGTCGTCGGCCGACAAGGGCGCGACGAGCGGGCGCAACTGCTCGAGGCTGGCCGCGATCACGATCAGGCCCTTGTGGTTGGGTCGGCCCTTCAGCGCGATCACGCGGCGCAAGGCGCGCGCGTCGAGCGGGTTGCAGCCGAGGCCGTAGCAGGACTCGGTCGGATAGGCGATCACGCCGCCGGCCTTGAGGCGGGCGCGGGCGCGGCGCAGCAGCGCGGCGCGGGGTAACTGTCTGAGAAAACGCATGGGACGGGATTATCGCACCGCACGGCGCGCCGGTCAGCCCAAAATGGCTCAGAACACGCCGACGCGGCGCAGGTTCCCCGTTGGGCGCGTCGCGGCAAAAAACTTGGCCGAGCCCGGTGACGGGCTCGGCCAGGTTGGCGGACAGCGCGACAGGCGCCCGCTTACTTCTTCGCCAGCGCCTTGTTGCCGATGTCGCGGCGCAGCTGCTTGCCGGGGAACTGGATCAGGTCGGCGAGGCGGTAGGCGACCAGGCGCGCCTGCTTGACGCTCTCGCCGAGGCCGACGGTGCACAGCACGCGGCCGCCGCTGGTGACGAGCTGACCCTTGTCGTTGAACGCGGTACCGGCGTGGAACACCAGCATGTCGTCGGTGTTGTCCGGCACGTTGTCGATCACGTCGCCCTTCTTCGGGTTTTCCGGGTAGCCCTCGGCGGCGAGCACGACGCCGACCGCGACGCGGCGGTCCCATTCGGCCTCGACCTTGTCGAGCGTGCCGGCGATGCCGTGCTCGACCAGCACCGACAGGTCCGACTTCAGGCGCGCCATGATCGGCTGGGTTTCCGGGTCGCCCATGCGGCAGTTGAATTCCAGCGTCTTGACCGTGCCGTCCGGGCTGATCATCAGGCCGGCGTACAGGAAGCCGGTGTACGGCAGGCCGTCGGCCTTCATGCCCTCGACGGTCGGCAGGATCACCTCGCGCATCGCGCGCGCGTGCACCTCGGGCGTCACCACCGGCGCCGGGCTGTAGGCGCCCATGCCGCCGGTGTTCGGGCCTTCGTCGTTGTCCTTCAGGCGCTTGTGGTCCTGGCTGGTGGCCAGCGCCAGGACGTTGTCGCCGTCGACCATCACGATGAAGCTGGCTTCCTCGCCGGTGAGGAATTCCTCGATCACCACGCGGCTGCCGGCGTCGCCGAGCTTGTTGCCGGACAGCATGTCGTCGACCGCGGCGTGCGCTTCTTCCAGCGTCATCGCGACGACCACGCCCTTGCCGGCCGCCAGGCCGTCGGCCTTGATCACGATCGGCGCGCCCTTGCTGTCGATGTAGGCGTGCGCGGCCGCGACGTCGGAGAAGGTCTCGTAGTCGGCGGTCGGGATGCCGTGGCGCTTCATGAACGCCTTGGCGAAATCCTTCGACGCTTCCAGCTGCGCGGCTTCGCGCGTCGGGCCGAAGATCTTCAGGCCCTCGGCGCGGAAGGCGTCGACCACGCCGGCGGCCAAGGGCGCCTCGGGGCCGACCACGGTCAGCGCGACGCCTTCGGCCTTGGCGAACGCCAGCCATTCTTCGACCGAGTTGGCCGGTACGTTGGTCAGATGCTTGTCGAGCGCCGTGCCGGCGTTGCCCGGCGCGACGAACACTTTGGAGACGCGCGGCGACTGCGCCAGACGCCAGGCGATGGCGTGCTCGCGGCCGCCGCCGCCGATAACGAGAACTTTCATGCGGTGAGAACTCCTGTCAGCTCACTTGCAGCGGTCAAAAACGGGATGGTACGCCACCTCGCCGACCGGCTGCGAATCTTCGAAGGCCAGCGCGAGGAAAAACGCCGGCGGCACCCCCGGCAGCGTCAGCCCGACGCGGCGCGCGAAGCCGAAACGGCCGTAGTACCCGGGCTCGCCCAGCAGCACGCAGCCGGCGGCGCCCGCTTCGCGCAAGGCGGCGAGGCCGGCCTTGACGAGGCTTCGGCCAACGTCGCGGCGCTGCCGGTCGGGCCGCACCGCCAAGGGCGCGAGCCCGTACCAGCCGCAGGCTACGCCGGCGACGGTGACCGGGCTGAACGCGACGTAGCCGATCACCTCGCCGCCCTCCTCGGCGACCAGGCCGAGCGAGAGCGCGCCGGCCGCGCGCAGCGCGTCGACCAGCAGGTGCTCGTCGTGGCGGCTCCTCGGCTGCTCGGCGAACGCGGCGCACAGCACGGCGCGGATTGCCGCGCCGTCCTCGGGCCGTTCGGGCCGGATCTTCATCGCTTCCCCAACCGGTCTCAGTGGCGGAAGTGGCGGGTGCCGGTCAGCACCATCGCGATGCCGTGCTCGTCGGCGGCGGCGAACACTTCTTCGTCGCGCATCGAACCGCCCGGGTGGATGATCGCCTTGATGCCCTGCTCGGCGATCACGTCGATGCCGTCGCGGAACGGGAAGAACGCGTCCGACGCGGCGACCGCGCCGGCGAGGCTCAGACCGGCGTCCTGCGCCTTGCGGGCGGCGATGCGGGTCGAATCGACGCGGCTCATCTGGCCGGCGCCGATGCCGGCGGTCTGGCCGTTCTTGCAGAACACGATCGCGTTCGACTTCACGTACTTGGCGACGCGCCACGCGAACATCAGGTCGGCCATTTCCTGCTCGGTCGGGGCTCGCTTGGACACCACGCGCAGCTCGCCCGCGCCGACGTTCTTCAGGTCGGGCGTCTGCACCAAGAGGCCGCCGCCGACGCGCTTCATGTCGAAGCGGTTGGCGCCGGCGACCAGCGGCACTTCCAGCACGCGCACGTTCTTCTTGGCGGCGATGAGGGCCTTGGCCTCGTCGGTGAAGGCCGGGGCGATCAGCACCTCGAGGAACTGGCCGGTGACGGCTTCGACCGCCTCGGCGTCGACTTCGCGGTTGAAGGCGATGATGCCGCCGAAGGCCGACGTGGTGTCGGTGGCGAACGCCAGACGGTAGGCGGTCAGCGGGTCGGCCGCGACGGCGACGCCGCACGGGTTGGCGTGCTTGACGATCACGCAGGCCGGCGCGTCGAAGGTCTTGACCGCTTCCCACGCCGCGTCGGCGTCGGCGATGTTGTTGTACGACAGTTCCTTGCCCTGCAGCTGCTTGTAGTGGGCGATGCTGCCCGGCGCCGGGTCGAGGTCGCGGTAGAAGGCGGCGGCCTGGTGCGGGTTCTCGCCGTAGCGCATGTCCTGCACCTTGACGAACTGCGCGTTCAGGCGGTTCGGGAAGGCGAACTGCTCGGGCACGCCCTCGATCGAGTCCTCGGTCAGGCTGGTCAGGTAGTTCGAGATCGCGCCGTCGTAGGCGGCGGTGTGGGTGAACGCCTTCTTGGCCAGCTTGAAGCGGGTCGCCTTCGCCAGCGCGCCGCCGTTGGCCGCCATCTCGGCGATCAGCGCCTCGTAGTCGGCCGCGTCGGTGACGATGGCGACGTGGGCCCAGTTCTTGGCGGCGGAGCGCACCATGGTCGGGCCGCCGATGTCGATGTTCTCGATCGCGTCTTCCAGCGTGCAGTCGGCCTTGGCGATGGTCGCCTCGAACGGGTAGAGGTTGACGCAGACGAGGTCGATGTTGCCGATGCCGTGCTCGGCCATCTTGGCGACATGCTCGGGCAGGTCGCGGCGGCCGAGGATGCCGCCGTGCACCTTCGGGTGCAGCGTCTTGACGCGGCCGTCGAGCATTTCCGGGAAGCCGGTGTAGTCGGACACCTCGGTCACGGCGATGCCGGCGTCGGCCAACAGCTTGGCGGTGCCGCCGGTCGACAGCAGCTCGACGCCCTGCGCGGCGAGGCCGCGCGCGAATTCGACGACGCCGGTCTTGTCCGACACGCTGAGGAGGGCACGTTGGATCTTGCTCATGATTCTGCGTTCCAGTCTGGTTGATTTAAAACTTCAATATCGAAAAACTTTGCGTGAAGCGACACCCGAAAAAGCCAAAGGCCGCCTCGCGGCGGCCCTTTCGGCGTCAGATCAGGTCGTAATTCTTCATCTTCTTGCGCAGCGTGTTGCGGTTCAGCCCCAGCAACTCGGCCGCCCGCGTCTGGTTGCCCTGCGTCTGCGTCAGCACCACCTCGATCAACGGTTTTTCCACGCAGGCGAGCACCATGTCGTAGATGGCCGACGGCGTTTCGCCGTCCAGGTCGCGAAAGTACTGTTCCATCGCGAGCCGGATGGTCTGGGCGATATGGTCGTTGCTTTGCATGGTTGTTGTTGGTGTCAGCGTTTTAGTTGTCCACATCCCCGGCCGCCCCCTCGTCAAGGTAGCTGAGGCGTTCTCCGCTCTCGGCGAGGCGGTCGAAATAGGCCGCGACCGCCGCCCTTTGCGTCTCGGTGCTCTCGAGCTGGTACATCGCCTGCCGGAACGCGTTCGCACCGGCCAGCCCGCGGGTGTACCAGGCGATATGCTTGCGCGCGACCCGGCAGCCCGAGTATTCGCCGTAAAAGCGGTATAGCTCGTCCAGATGCTCCAGCAGCACGTCGCGGATCTCGTCGACGCGCGGCGGCGGCAGCAACTGGCCGGTATTCAGATAGTGGTCGATCTCGCGGAAGATCCACGGCCGGCCCTGCGCGGCGCGGCCGATCATGATCGCGTCGGCGCCGGTCTTTTCAAGCACGAAGCGTGCCTTCTGCGGGCTGTCGATGTCGCCGTTGGCCACCAGCGGGATCGCGATCGCACGCTTGACCGCGGCGATGGTGTCGTACTCGGCCTCGCCCTTGTACATGTCCTCGCGCGTACGCCCGTGCAGCGCCAGCGCGGCGATGCCGGCATCCTCGGCCAACCTCGCGATCTTCATCACGTTCTTGTTGGCGCGACTCCAACCGGTGCGGGTCTTGAGCGTCACCGGCACATCGACCGCCCTGACCACCGCGTCGAGGATGCGCGCGACCAGGTCCTCGTGCTGCATCAGCGCCGAACCGGCGGCGACGTTGCACACCTTCTTGGCCGGGCAGCCCATGTTGATGTCGATGATCTGCGCGCCGTGCGCGACGTTCAGGCGTGCCGCCTCGGCCATCTGCGCCGGGTCGGCGCCGGCGATCTGCACCACGACCGGCTCGACCTCGCCGTCGTGGTTGGCGCGCCGCAGCGTCTTGGGCGTGGTCCACAGCGCCTTGTTCGAGGTGATCATCTCCGACACCGCCATGCCGGCGCCCAGCCGCTTGCACAGCATGCGGAACGGGCGGTCGGTGACGCCGGCCATCGGCGCGACGATCAACCGGTTCTTCAGCGTGTAAGGCCCGATGCGCATGGGTCTGGAGATGGCTTTGCGGTCGAAAAGGGCCGCCATTGTATAGCTTTTCGCGCGGCCGGTAAAAACCTTTTTGATTATTTTTTAGGCAGGGCCGATAGCCGGAAATAATCGCCCTGAACGTGAAAACGGCGGGCGCCCGCGTGGGGCGTCCGCCGTCGTGTGAGGGGGAAGTCAACCGGTAAGCCGGGTTCTGTCGTGGACAGTCATTCCTCTAGACCTGCCGTTGCCGACAGGCTCAAGCAACCTACCCGGGTGCAGCGCGGGCCACGCCATCGCACCCCTATTTGGTCTTGCTCCGGATGGGGTTTAGCCTGCCGTCCGTGTTGCCACGTCCGCGGTGCGCTCTTACCGGGCCGGGTTTCCCCGGCCGCCCCCGAAAGGGTCCACCTTTTCACCCTTGCCTGTGCCTTGTTCCCGCTCCGCTCGCGCGTTCGGGGGCCATCGGCGGTTCCGCTCTCTGTTCCACTTTCCATCGCCTCGCGGCGTCCGGCCGTTAGCCGGCATCCCGCCCTGTGGAGCCCGGACTTTCCTCCCCATCCACCAAAGGATGCGGCGACTGTCTGGTTGGCTTCCGGCCGCCATTGTAGCGCAAGCACCCGGCGCCGTCAGGCTCGGCCAACGTCGGGCTGTCCCGCCCTCAGTCGAAGCGCCGCGTGAAGCGGGTCTCGACCGACGAATCGACGTTGCCGGCGCGCAGCACGACCGACCAGCTCTTGCTGAACTGGTAGGAGAACTTGAACGCCTGCTTGGCGCTGCGTATCCCGTACTCGTAGCCGACGAACAGCTCGCGCGTCAGCTGCTTGCCGACGACGAGGATCTGCTCGGCCGGGCTGACGCGGCCGTCGGCGTAGGTCTTCTCGCCGCGGCTGCTCAGCCCCAGGTCGTCGAACAGGCCGACGCGGTCGTTGATGTTGCCGGCGAGGAAGGCGCCGGCGCTGGCCGCCAGCGCGACGTCGTCGCCGCCGCCGGTGCTGGCGGCGCGCCCGAGCACCAGCCAGGCGAGCTTGTCCTTGTCGCTCATCGCCTCGTCGGCGATCAGCCGCACATTCGGCGCGGACACCGTCCCCGTCACCTCGACGCCGGCGCCGACCGGCGACAGCCGGCGCTTGGCGCGCACCGACAGGCTCGGGTTGTCGAGCGGGCCGGCGAAGGTGATCACGCCGCGCTCGATGTCGAGGTCCTGGCCGTAAGCCTTGTAGCGGCCCTCGACCACGCGGACCTGCCCGAGCGCGGTCGGCGCCTCGCCGGGCTTGGCCGCCAGCCGGACCGTGCCGGTCAGCGACACGTTCAGGCCCTGGCCGCTCAGCCGGAAGCGGTCGCCGAGGTCCAGGTCGAGCGCCAGCGTGATCGGCAGGCTGGGCGCGCCGTCGGCCGGCGCCTTGTCGCGCCCCTTGACCACCACGTCGTCGGACAGCGTCGGCGCGCCTTCCTTCGGCAGGTCGATGCGGCCGCGGTCGGCGCGCAGCCGTCCGCTGACGAGCACGCCCTGCGGCGTCAGCGCGATCTCGCTGACGCCCGACACCACCAGCCGCCGCTCGCGACTGCTCAGCAGCGCGAACTGGCGGAACTCGATCTTCGCGTTCGCCTCGGCGCCCGCGTCGCCGGCGCGGAAACGCCCGGCGGCGACCACCTCGCCGCGCCCGCCGGCAAAGCGCAGCTGCTCGAGCCGGATCTCGCGGCCGTCGATCTGCGCGGCGAGCACGCCGTCTTCCAGCTTCAGGCCGCTCTTGCTGTCGACAAAGCCCAGCCGGCTGCCGGCGACGCTGCCGCGCCACAAGGGCGCGGCCGGCGTGCCCGACACCAGCAGGTCGGCGGCGACCGCGCCGCTGAGCGTCATGCCCGGCCCGGTCAGCGCCGTCAGCCGCGCCAGCTCGGCCACCGCCAGCCGCACGCGGCCGTTCATCGGCGCGTTCATCTGCGGCAGGCCGGTCGGCGCGGCGAGGCTCAGCTGTCCGTCGACGGTCGCGAAGCGGCTTTCGACGGCGACATCGACCAGCGCACGCCCGCCGGCGAGGCGCACGGCCAACTCGCTCTTGCCCAGCTCGAGCACGGCCTTGCGACCGTC
This sequence comes from Crenobacter luteus, assembly GCF_004345725.1. Taxonomy (GTDB): domain Bacteria; phylum Pseudomonadota; class Gammaproteobacteria; order Burkholderiales; family Chromobacteriaceae; genus Crenobacter; species Crenobacter luteus. Next base: position 85,847 of record NZ_SLXG01000006.1, read on the forward strand.
GCGGCCGGGCGCGACGACGTCGCCGGCCTGACGGCGCAGCGCGAGCGTGCCGCGCGCGCCGGCGCCGAGCGTCAGGTCCCAGTCGGCGGCGAACACCAGGTTCTGTTCGACGGGCAGCTTCAGCCACGGCTCGAGCCTCGCGAGCGCCAGCGTGTCGAGCGCGCCGCGCGTGCGGACCGCGCCGCTGGCGCGCCAGTCGAAGGCGTCGAGCCGCACCGTGCCGCCGGCGAGCGCGAAGCGCGTCGCCGACAGCGACACCGCGTCGGCGGCGGCGGAAACCTTCGCCGGGCTCAACAGGCGCAGGCCGAGCTCGCCGGACAGCGCGAGGCGTTCGACCGTGCCGCGCCACACCAGCGCGTCGGGCGCGAGCCCGCCGTTGGCCGACAGCGCCAGCGTGTGCGGCCGCCCCTGCAGCTTGAGCGCGCCGGCCGCCTCGATACGGTGCGCGCCGCGGTTGCCGTCGGCGTCGACGCGGAGCGTGTCGATCGTCTGCCCCGGCACGGCGACGTCGCTGGCCGCGAGCGCGAGCTTGAACGGCGCGTTGCCGCCGACGCGCACGTCGCCGTCGAGGTCGAGCCGCTGCGCCCGCACGCCGCCGGGAGCCGCCAGGCCGTCGACGCGCAGGCGCGCCGCGAGCTGCGGCGCGGCGCTGCTGCCCGACAGCGTCAGCTCGCCGCGCGCCGAACCGGCGAAGCCCGGGCCGATGCGCGACAGCGCCGGCGCGTCGAGCTTGACGGCGATCGCGTCGCCGGGCGCGCCCCAGCGGCCGTTGGCGTCGAAACGGTTCTCGGCCAACGCGACGCGCGCCGCGAGCCGGGTCAGACGTTGGCCGAGCAAGGCCGCGTCGATGCGCGCCGCCAGCGGCGACCCCGACAGCCGGCTGTTGGCCAGCTCGAGCAACAGCTTGGCCGACAGCGGCGCGGCCAGATTGCCGCTCGCCGACAACTTGCCGTTCAGCTCGCTCGTCGGCAGGCCCTTCATCAGCCGCGCGACGTCGACGCCGCGCAGATTGCCGGCCAGCGCGAAGCGCTGCGGGCCGTCGAGACCGAGTTCGCCGGCCAGCGCCAGCTCACCGCGTCCGCCGACCGGGCCGGTACCGAGGCGCAGCGCCTCGAGCTTGAGCGTGCGCGGCGCACCGCCGCCGGACAGCGCCAGCCGGCCGTCCGCCGACAGCGTGCGGCCGGCCAGCGCGAAGGCCACGCGCGGCGCGGCGGCGGAGCCGCCCAGGGCGATCCGTCCGCCTACCGTGTCGGCCGGCGCCTTCTCGTGCAGCGCGGCGAGGCCGACGTCGCTCAAGGTCGCCGTGAAGTCGAGCGCGTCGCCCGCCACGCGGCCGGCGACGTTCACGCGGCCGGCGAGCAGCTGCACCAGCGCGTCCTCGACAGTGAAGCCCGCGTCGTCGACGGCGACCCGGCCGGCGACGAGGTCGAAGGGCAGCCGGTCGGCGGACAGCGCGCCCGGTTCGAGGTTGCTCGCCGTGACGCCGCCCACGAGCGCGTCGCCGTCGGCCGGGCGCAGCAGCAGCGCGAGGTTGAGGCGGGCGGCCGGCCAGGCGGGATTCAGCGCGCGCGGGTTGACGCCGCCGACGCGCACGTCGAGTGCGCGCACCTTGTGGTAGACGCGCGGCGCGAACGGCGCGAGCCGGCCGTCGACCTCGGCCGACAGGCCTTCGCCCGTCACCGTCCCGGCCAGCCGCGGCGACAGCAGGTCGGACGACAAGGTGAACGCGGCGGCGACCGCGCGCCCCTCGAGTTCGCCGTCGGCCGTCAGCCGCCCCGACAAGGCGAACGGCCGCACCGCGCCGAGCGACAGCGTCGCCCCTGCCCTGCCCCAGGGGCTGCCGAGCCGCTTGAGCTCGACGCGGTGGACGTCGTCGCGGTAGCGGTAGGCCGCCTCGACGTCGAACAACTGCGCCTGCCCGTCCCGGCTGACGCTCTGCAGCGTCAGCGCGTCCAGCCGCACCGCCAGCGGCAGCCCGAGGCTGTCGGGCGCGCCGGCCGGCGGCGTCGGCGACGGTTTCAGCGCGGTCGACTTCAGGTGGCCGAGCGCCAGCCGCTCGACCCACAGCTCGCCGCGCCACAGCGCGCGCGGCCGCCAGTCGAGCGCGACGCGGTCGAGCTCGACGCGCTCGTATTCGCTCTGCCAGACGAGGCCGGACAGCTCGAAGCCGTCCCACAGCGTGCCGCGCCCTTCGGCGACCGCGAGCCGGCCGCCACTCAAGGTGTCCAGATGGCGCGTCAGCGTCGCGAAGCCGGCCGGCGTCGCCGTCAGCCACGCCAGCGCGACGAGCAGCGCCGAGAGCACCGGGAAGCCGACGACGAGCGCGGTGCGGACGACGCGACGCCGGCGCGGCGCGGGCGGTGGCGTCTCGCCCTGCGGCGGGGTCGGCGGCGGCGCGTCGTCGCGGATCGGCGTGTCGTCCATCAGAAGGCCACCCCCAGACCGAGATACCAGCGGATCTTGCCGTCGCGGTCGCCGCGGGCGATGTCGAGCGCGAACGGCGCGACCGGGCTGGCCCAGCGCACGCCGACGCCGTAGCCGCCGGCCGCGTCGAAGCTGGCCCAGTTCTGCGCGGCGTCGCCGGCGTCGTAGAACAGCGCGCCCGAGACGGTGCGAGTGAGCGGGAGCTGGTATTCGAGGCTGGCGACGGCGAGCACGCGGCCGCCGTCGACCGAGCCGTTCGGCCCGGCCACGCCGAGGCTCTCGAATTCGTAGCCGCGCACGGAGGCGGCGCCGCCGGTGCGGAACAGGCGGCTGGACGGCACCCGGTCGGAGTCGGCCGCCCATACCTCGCCGAGCTCGCCGCGCACGACGACGGTCCCGAAGCGGCGGTCGGGTGTCCAGTAATAGGCGGCGCGGCCATAACCGCGCACGAAGGAGGTGTCGGACAGCGCGCCGCCGAGCGTGCCGGTCAGCTGCCCCTCGAGCAGGTGGCCGCTGCGCGGGCGCTGCGGGTTGTCGAGCGCGCGCCGCGTCCAGACGTAGCTGAGCATGGTCGCGAACAGCTTGTCGCTCTCGACGCCGCCCAGCGTGCGACGCTCGCTCTCGAACTCGACGCCGTAGCGCGCGCTGATGTCGCCGCGCTGGCGGATGCGCCACAGCCCGCCCGACAGCGTCTCGGTATCGAGGCCCTGCACCAGGCTGTCCTCGTAAGACAGGTTGACGCTGTGCGAATAGCCGGACAGGTTGCGCGGAAAGCCGAGGCCGACCGCGAACTTTTGCTGGTTTTCCTTGATATCGGCCAACAGCGAGCCGGTCAGCGCGCGCTTGAACAGGTTGTAGTGTTCGTAGCCGGCGCGCACGCCGGGGCCGTCGCTGTTCGAGTACAGCAGGCCGAGCTCGACCTTCTGGCGCGGCTGTTCGGTAACCGCCGCGTGAACCGGCACGCGGCCGTTCGCGACCGCGTCGAAGTCGGCGCTGACCACCGCGCCGGCGAAGTGCGGATCCTGCTCGATCGCGTTCTGCAGGCCGATCAGGTCGGCCAGCCGGTAGGGGTCGCCGTCGCGGAAGTCGGCGAGGCCCTCGACGATGCGCTGCGGGTAGCGTTCGAGCCCGGAGACGCTCAAGGGCCCGAATTCGATGCGCGGGCCGCTGTCGTAGCGCGCGGTCAGCTCGACGCGGCCGCTGTCGGGGTCGACCTCGGCGCGGCTGTCGGCCAGCCGTGCGAACGGGAAACGGTCGGCGGTCAGCAGCCGCAGCACCGCGCGCTTGCTGTCGGTCCAGTCGCCCTGCGAGAACGGCGCCCCCAGCGGCAGCGACCAGGCCTCGAGCGCGGCGGCGAAGCGCTGCTGGTAGTCGGGCTCCTGGCGGACAGGGCCGTCGAGCACCACGGTGACGTCGGCGATCAGCGCCGGCTCGCCGGCGTCGACGCGTACGACGTAGCCCTGGTCGCCGTCCTTGTCGACCTTGACCTGGGTCTTGAAGTAGCCGGCGGTCTCGGCCAACGCGCGCGCCTCGCCCGGCGTCGCCTCGAGCAGCGCGGCCAGCAGCGCCTCGTCCATGTCCGGGTCGTCGCGGCGGGTGATCAGTTCGAGGTGGCTCGTCAGCAGCTCGGCGAGCCCGGACGGCGCGTCGACGCGCACCGTGTAGTCGAGCGCGGCGTGGACGGGAGAAACGGCGAGGACGGCGGCGAGCGCCAGCAGCCTCAGGGAAGGGATCGACGGCATGTTCGGCTTCGTGTCGCAGACCGGCCCCATGGTAAAGAATCCGGCGCGCGACGGCAAAATTCGCTTGGCATTTCCGGCCCGGCACGGGCAAGCGCGCTTCACCCCGCCGGGCCGGGCGCGCACGAAAAAACGGCGGGGAGATCCCCGCCGTTTTGCTTGCCTGACGCTGCCGCTTACTTCTTGCGCTGCGGCGGCAGGTCGGTGCAGCTGCCGTGCGCGACTTCAGCGGCCATACCGATCGACTCGCCCAGCGTCGGGTGCGGGTGGATGGTCTTGCCGATGTCGGTCGCGTCGCAGCCCATCTCGATCGCGAGGCAGATCTCGCCGATCATGTCGCCGGCGTGGGTGCCGACGATGCCGCCGCCGATCACCTGATGGGTATTGGCGTCGAAGATCAGCTTGGTGAAGCCCTCGTCGCGACCGTTGGCGATCGCGCGGCCGCTAGCGGCCCACGGGAACACCGATTTCTCGATCTTGATGCCTTCGGCCTTGGCTTGCGCCTCGGTCATGCCGACCCATGCCACTTCCGGATCGGTGTAGGCCACGCCCGGGATCACGCGCGCGTCGAAGTAGGCCTTCTCGCCATGGGCGACTTCCGCGGCGACATGCGCCTCGTGCACCGCCTTGTGCGCCAGCATCGGCTGGCCGACGATGTCGCCGATCGCGAAGATGTGCGGCACGTTGGTGCGCATCTGCTTGTCGACCGGGATGAAGCCGCGGTCGGTGACGACCACGCCGGCGTTCTCGGCGCCGATGCTCTTGCCGTTCGGCGCGCGGCCGGCGGCGACCAGCACCAGGTCGTAACGCTGCGGTTCCTTCGGCGCCTTCTCGCCTTCGAAGGTCACGTAGATGCCGTCTTCGCGGGCTTCCACGGCGGTGGTCTTGGTGTTCAGCATGATGTTGTCGAAACGGTGTTCGTTCATCTTCTGCCACACCTTGACCAGGTCGCGGTCCGGACCCTGCATCAGGCCGTCCATCATCTCGACCACGTCGAGACGCGCGCCCAGCGTCGAGTACACGGTGCCCATCTCGAGGCCGATGATGCCGCCGCCGATGACCAGCATCTTCTTCGGCACGAACTTCAGTTCCAAAGCGCCGGTCGAGTCGACGATGCGCGGGTCTTCCGGGATGAAGGGCAGCTTCACGACGCGGCTGCCGGCGGCGATGATCGCCTTCTGGAACTTGACGACGACGCGCTCGTTCTTCAGGTCCTTGCCGCTGCCGGTGGTCAGGTCGACCGCGATGTGGTGCGGGTCGATGAAGGTGCCGATGCCGCGCACGATGTCGACCTTGCGCGCCTTGGCCATGCCGGCCAGGCCGCCGGTCAGCTTGCCGATCACCTTTTCCTTGTAGCCGCGCAGCTGGTCGATGTCGATCTCGGGCTTGCCGAACTTGATGCCGTTCGCTTCGAGGTGCGCGACCTCGTCGATCACGGCCGCGTTGTGCAGCAGCGCCTTCGACGGGATGCAGCCGACGTTCAGGCACACGCCGCCCAGCGTCGCGTAGCGCTCGACGAGGATGGTCTTCATGCCGAGGTCGGCCGAGCGGAACGCGGCGGAGTAACCGCCGGGGCCGGCGCCGAGCACCAGCATTTCGCACTCGAAGTCGGCGCCGCCGGCGTGGGTAGCCGCTTGCGGCGTGGCCTTGGGTGCTTCGACCGGCGCGGCGGCCGGGGCCGGGGCGGCGGCTTTCGGCGCCTCGGCGGCGGCGCCGGCAGCCTCGACGAGGGCGATCACGTCGCCTTCGGAGACCTTGCTGCCGACGGACACTTTCACTTCCTTGATCACGCCGGCGTGGCTGGCCGGCACTTCCATGGTCGCCTTGTCGGTTTCCAGGGTGATCAGCGACTCTTCGACGGCGACGGTGTCGCCTGCCTTGACGAACACCTCGATCACGTCGACACCGCTGTGACCGCCGATGTCCGGCACTTTCAATTCGATCAGTTGGCTCATGTTGTCTTTATTCCTGACGAGGCAGTGAGGGGCCGGCCCCGGCGCACGCCGGGGCTCGGCCAACGTTGGCGGGGCTTCACGCCCCGCCCACGCCTCACAGAACGAGACGACGGATGTCCGCCAGCAGTTTGCCCAGATGGACGGTGAACTTGGCCGCGGCGGCGCCGTCGATCACGCGGTGGTCGAAGGACAGCGACAGCGGGCACATCAGGCGCGGCGCGAATTCCTTGCCGTTCCACACCGGCTTGACCTGCGACTTGCACACGCCGAGGATCGCGACTTCCGGCGCGTTGATGATCGGCGTGAAGCTCGAACCGCCGATGCCGCCGAGCGACGAGATGGTGAAGGTGGCGCCCTGCATGTCGGTCGGCTTGAGCTTGCCTTCGCGCGCGAGGCCCGACAGCGTGGTCAGTTCCTGGGCGATTTCCTTCAGGCCCTTCTTGTCCACGTCCTTGATCACCGGGACGACCAGGCCGTTCGGCGTGTCGGCGGCGAAACCGATGTGGTAGTACTGCTTGAGCACCAGGTTGTCGCCGTCGAGCGAGGCGTTGAAGGTCGGGAAGGCCTTGAGCGCCTCGGCGGCGGCCTTGATGATGAAGGCCAGCGGGCTGAGCTTCAGGCCCGACTTTTCCCACTCCTTGCCGATCTGCTTGCGGAAGTCTTCCAGCTCGGTGATGTCGCACTCGTCGTTGAACGTGACGTGCGGGATCACCACCCAGTTGCGGTGCAGGTTGGCGCCCGACAGCTTCTGGATGCGGGTCAGCGGCTTGGTCTCGACCGGGCCGAACTTGGCGAAGTCGACCTTCGGCCACGGCAACAGGTCGAGGCCGGCGCCAGCGGCGGCGGCCGGTGCGGCGACGCCCGGCACCACGCCGGTGATCTGGCCGGTCAGCACGCCCTTCACGAAGGCCTTCACGTCGGTGTCGACGATGCGGCCCTTGCGGCCGCTGCCCTTGACCTGGCCGAGGTTGACGCCCAGCTCGCGCGCCAGCTTGCGCACGGACGGACCGGCGTGGGCCTTGGCGAAGCTGGCTTCGTCGATCGCGGCGGCGGCAACCGGCGCGGCAGCGACCGGGGCGGCAACCGGCGCCGGCGCGGCGGCCGGAGCGGGAGCGGCTTTCGGTGCCTCGGCAGCGGCCGGAGCAGCGGCCACGTTGGCCGAGCCGGCGCCTTCGACGACGACGATCAGGTCGCCCTGACTCACCTTGTCGCCCACCTTGACCTTCACTTCGACGACGCGGCCGGCGGCGGTCGACGGCACTTCCATGGTCGCCTTGTCGGTTTCCAGCGTGATCAGGCTGTCGTCGACGGCGATCTCGTCGCCGACCTTGACGGCCACTTCGATCACGTCGACACCGGCGTGACCGCCGATGTCCGGCACGGTCACTTCGACGCGCGCGGCGGCGGCCGGCGCGGCGGCCGGAGCCGGAGCGGCTTCGGCGGCCTTCGGGGCCTCGGCGACGGGGGCCGGGGCGGCGGCAGCGGCGCCGGCGACTTCGACGCGGGCGATCACGCTGCCTTCGGAGACCTTGTCGCCGACCTTGATCAGCAGGTCCTTGACGATGCCGGCGACCTCGGCCGGCACTTCCATGGTCGCCTTGTCGGTTTCCAGGGTAATCAGCGAGTCGTCGACGGACACGGTGGCGCCCGGCTGGATGAAGACCTCGATGACGTCGACGTTCTCGTGGCCGCCGATGTCCGGTACTTTGAGTTCGATGATCTGGCTCATTGTGTTTCCTCGTGCGAAACGGGGAGGTTGTCTCCCCGTTTCGGTCAGCTCACGTGATTAGGCTTTCCAGGACGGCACTTTGTCCGCGTTGATACCGTACTTGGCGATCGCCTCGGCCACCTTGGCGGCCGGGATCTTGCCTTCGTCGGCCAGCGCCTTCAGCGCGGCGACGGCGACGTAGTAGCGGTTCACCTCGAAGAACTCGCGCAGTTTCTGGCGGGAATCCGAGCGGCCGAAGCCGTCGGTGCCCAGCACCACGTAGCGGCCCGGCACGTATTCACGCACCTGGTCGGCGTAGTTGCGGATGTAGTCGGTCGCGACGATGGTCGGGCCTTCGAAGCCTTCGAGCACCTCGGTGACGTACGGCTTCTTCGGCGCCTCGGTCGGGTGCAGGAGGTTCCAGCGGGAAGCTTCCATGCCGTCGCGGCGCAGCTCGTTGAACGAGGTGGCGCTGAAGATGTCGGACGCGACGCCGAAGTCGGCGGCCAGCAGGTCGGCGGCGGCGATCACTTCGTTGAAGATGGTGCCCGAACCCATCAGCTTGACGCGCAGCGCGCCGTCGCCGACGGATTTCAGCTTGTACAGACCCTTGATGATGCCGGCCTCGGCGCCTTCCGGCATCGCCGGGTGCGCGTAGTTCTCGTTCATCACCGTCAGGTAGTAGAAGACGTCTTCCTGCTTCTCGCCGTACATGCGCTTCAGACCGTCCTGGACGATCACCGCCAGCTCGTACGCGAAGGTCGGGTCGTAGGTCACGCAGTTCGGGATCAGGCCGGCCTGGATGTGGCTGTGGCCGTCTTCGTGCTGCAGGCCCTCGCCGTTCAGCGTGGTGCGACCGGCGGTACCGCCGAGCAGGAAGCCGCGGGCGCGCAGGTCGCCGGCGGCCCAGGCGAGGTCGCCGATACGCTGGAAGCCGAACATCGAGTAGTAGATGTAGAACGGGACCATCGGGATGCCGTGGTTGGCGTACGAGGTCGCGGCGGCGATCCACGAGGACATCGCGCCCGGCTCGTTGATGCCTTCCTGCAGCACCTGACCGTCGGTCGACTCCTTGTAGAACATCAGCTGGTCGTGGTCCTGCGGCACGTAGTTCTGGCCGACGTGGCTCCAGATGCCGAGCTGGCGGAACATGCCTTCCATGCCGAAGGTACGCGATTCGTCCGGCACGATCGGCACGATCTGCTTGCCGATCTGCTTGTCCTTGACCAGCACGTTCAGCATGCGCACGAAGGCCATCGTGGTCGAGAACTCGCGCTCGCCCGAATCCTTCAGCAGCGCGTCGAAAGCGGACAGTTCCGGCACGGCCAGCGGCGTGGTCACCGGCTTGCGCTGCGGCAGGTAGCCGCCCAGCGCCTTGCGGCGGGCGTGCAGGTACTGCATTTCCGGGCTGTCGGCCGGCGGCAGGTAGAACGGCACCTTCTCGACTTCTTCGTCGGACAGCGGGATGCCGTAGCGGTCACGGAAGCGCTTGATGTCTTCCATGTCCATTTTCTTCTGCTGGTGCGAGGTGTTCTGCGCCTCGCCCGAGCCGCCCATGCCTTCGCCCTTGACGGTCTTGGCGAGGATCACGGTCGGCTTGCCGTTGGCGTTGTGGGTCGCTTCGTGGTAGGCAGCGTACACCTTGCGCGGGTCGTGGCCGCCGCGGTTCAGCGCCCAGATCTCGTCGTCGGTCAGGTCGGCGACCAGCTCGAGCAGTTCCGGGTACTTGCCGAAGAACTTCTCGCGCACGTAGGCGCCGTCCTTGGACTTGAAGGTCTGGTAGTCGCCGTCGACGCACTCCATCATGCGCTTCTTCAACAGGCCGGTCTTGTCCTTGGCCAGCAGCGCGTCCCACTTGGAACCCCAGATCACCTTGACGACGTTCCAGCCGGCGCCTTTGAACTCGCCTTCCAGTTCCTGGATGATCTTGCCGTTGCCGCGCACCGGGCCGTCCAGACGCTGCAGGTTGCAGTTGATCACGAACACCAGGTTGTCGAGGCCTTCACGGGCGGCGACGCCGATCGCGCCGCGCGATTCCGGCTCGTCCATCTCGCCGTCGCCGCAGAACACCCACACCTTGCGGCCGGCGGTCTTCGCGAGGCCACGGTCTTCCAGGTACTTCATGAAGCGCGCCTGGTAGATCGCCATCAGCGGACCCAGGCCCATCGACACGGTCGGGAACTGCCAGAAGTCCGGCATCAGCCACGGGTGCGGGTAGGAGGACAGACCCTTGCCGTCGACTTCCTGGCGGAAGTTGATCATCTGCTCTTCGGTCAGGCGGCCTTCGACGAAAGCGCGGGCGTAGATGCCGGGCGCCGAATGGCCCTGCACGAACACCAGGTCGCCGCCGTGCGCGTCGCCCGGGGCGTTCCAGAAATGGTTGAAGCCGATCTCGTACAGCGTCGAGGCCGACTGGAAGGAGGCGATATGGCCGCCCAGACCCATGTCGTTGCCCTTGTTGGCGCGCACGACGGTGGCGAGCGCGTTCCAGCGCACGATGTTGCGCAGGCGCTCTTCGACGGCCGGGTCGCCGGGCAGCGGCGCCTGGCGGTCGACCGACACGGTGTTCACGTACGGGGTCGTCGAGCCCATGTCGACGTCGGCACCGCCGCGGCGCGCGTTCTCGACCAGTTGCTCGAGCAGGTAATGGGCACGCTCGGCGCCGTCGTTCTCCAGCACCGACGCCAGCGCGTCGAGCCACTCACGGGTTTCCAACGGATCGATGTCGTTAGGAAAGATTGCAGCCATCTCTCATCCTCACAGGAGTTCGCGGAAGACCGGGGTACGGGTTCCGTCTTTGTTTTCAGCCGGCTCGCTTACGAAGCGGCAGAGTCCTCGGCGGATTATATGCGAACAATTCCGCAAACGAAATTTTCATTTACGAACAGTTGCAGGAGCCGAGTGCAGTGTAAGTCCGGGGGAAAACGGAAAGGAATCCCCTTTTAAAGCTTTCACTCCAAAAAGCAGAAAATGACGCCGTTGTTGCGCCGCAACATGTTGTTTTTTTGCGATTTGACGACCGGAAAGCCGGTCAGGCGGGACGGCGCAGGGGCGCCGGGAGGCGGTATGGAAGCGGCTTCCGGCAGGTGGCGGGACGGCGGCGGCGCGGCACAGGCGCGAAAACGAAAACGCCCGCCGGGGACGGTCGAATATCCGAACAAAATTGTCGGGAATGCGCCCGCAGCGCGGGCCGCGGACGCGCTCAGCGGGACGCAAAATGCCGGTGAACGTCGCCAAACCGGGCGTCGGCCGGCTTTTTGCCGCGCGTTGTGCCGTCTTCCTTGAGGGTTTTTTCTATTTCGCGCATCCGCGCCTCGATCGCCGAGCGCAGGTAGAAGTCGTCGCCGGGCGCCTTGCCCGCCAGTTGGTACTGCTCCATCGCCGCGCCGTAGCGCATTTCGAAGTAGAACGCGTTGCCGAGCGCCGCGTGGTAGCGCAGCCGGTCGCGGTCGGCGTAGAGGCGCGCCTGCAGCCGGTAGAGTTCCGCATCCGTATTATGGCGACTCAAGGCCTCGCGCAGCCGCGCGCCGGCCGCGTCGCGGTCGCCGGCCTCGAGCAGGAAGTCGATCTCGGCCAGCGTCAGCGCGCGGTTGCCGGGGAAGGCGGCGCGACCGGCGCGGAAGGCGGCGCGCGCGGCCGCGGCGTCGCCCGAGGCGCGCGCGATCGCCGCCGAGAGCGTGGCCAGCATCGGATGGGCCGGCAGCCGGGCCTGCGCCTCCCTGAGCGCGGCGGCGGCCTCGCCGACGCGGCGCTGCGCGAGGCGCGCGCTCGCCAGCCCGAACCAGGTCGCGCCCTCGTTGAGGAACTGTCGGTTCCTGAGCGCCGCCTCGCCAAAGCGCGCCGCCTCGTCGGCGCCGGCGACCGCGACGCGCAGCTTCTCGCGCGCCAGCAGGTAGTCGACGCTGTCGGCGCGCATCTTCAGCGGCAGGCCGAGCGCGCGGTTCTGCGCCTCGCTGATCCGCTCGACCGTCACCGGGTGGGTGCGCAGGAAGGCGTAGGCGTTGTTGTCGTTATGGCGGTTGGCCTGCTGCATGCGCTCGAAAAAGCTCGGCATCGCGCGCACGTCGAAGCCGGCGGCGGCCAGATACTGCATGCCGAGCCGGTCGGCCTCGCGCTCGAAGTCGCGGCTGTACGAGAGCTGGTTCTGGATCGACAGGCCGATGCCGGCGTTGAGCACGCCTATCGTCGCGTCGGCGCTGCCGCTGCGCGCCGCCAGCGCGCCGGCGAGGATGGCCGCCAGCATCACCAGCTGGTTGGGCGCGCTGGCCGCCTTCATGCGCGCCATGTGGCGCTGGGCGACGTGGGCGATCTCGTGCGCGAGCACCGACGCGAGCTCGGCCTCGCTCTGCGACGCGAGCAGCAGCCCACTGTTGACGCCGATGTAGCCACCCGGCAGCGCGAAGGCGTTGATCGAGCGGTCGTTGACGACGAAGAACTGGTAGCGGGTGCCGGCCGACAGCGCCGGTTGCGCGAGGCGGCCGCCCAGATCGTTCAGGTAGAGGGTAACCTCGGCGTCGTCGGCGATCTCGCCGCCGGCGCGCATCGCGGCGACCACGTTGCGGCCTATCCTCGCCTCGTCGGCGGCCGACAGCGCGCTGTCGGCCGCCTCGCCCAGGTCGGGCAGATCGTAGTACGGCAACTCGCCGTGGCTGGCGGCCGGCGCGAAGGCCAGCGCGACCGCAACGGCGAGCGCAGGAAGGAAACGGCGGGTGGGCGGGGTCATGCCGCCTATGATAGGCGCAAGCGCGCGACAGTTGCAGCGGCGGCCGCGCTTATTTTCAGATCGCGTAATCGGCCGTCGCCCCGCCGGCCGCCTGCCACGCGCGCTGGTTGGACAAGAACAAGCGGCCGTCGAAGCCGTCGAGCGCGCCGGCGCGCGCGAACAGGTCGTGCACCGGCCCCTTGACCTCGGCCAACCACAACACGACGCCGCGCGCGGCCAGCATCGCGTCGAAGCGCAGCAGCCAGTCGACCGCGCTGGCGTCGACGCGGTTGACGCCGCTCATCGACAGCACCAGGCAGCGCGTGCCCGGCCGCTCGGCCAACCTTTGCCACAGGTCGGCGTCGACGCGGCGCAGGTTGCCGAAGTAGAGGCTGTCGTCGACGCGCAAAAACAGATGACCCGGCAAGCGCTCGGCGTGCGGATGGCGCGCGACGTTGCGGAAATGCTCGGAGCCGGGCAGGCGGCCGAGCTCGGCCAGGTGCGGCCGGCCGCTCTTGGCCAGCCAGGCACCGAGCGACAGGAGCACGCCGGCGACCACGCCGACGTCGACGCCGACGGCCAGCGACAGCGCGAAGGTCGCGGCGAAAGCGACGCCGTCGGCGCGGTCGGCGCGCCACGCGCGCGACAGCGGCGACAGGTCGATCATCGCGGCGACCGGCACGACGATGACCGCCGCCAGCACCGCCAGCGGCAGCGTCGCCAGCGAACCGGCCGCGAACAAGAGCCAGGCGGCGGTCGCCAGCGCGGTCACCAGCGAGGCGAACTGGCTTTGCGCGCCGGCCTCGGCGTTGACCACCGAGCGCGACAGCCCGCCGGTCACCGGCAGGCCGCCGAACAGGCCGGAGGCGACGTTGGCCGCGCCGAGCGCGACCATCTCGGGCTCGGGCTCGACCGTCTCGCCGCGCCGTACCGCCAGCCACTGCGCGACCGACAGGCCCTGCACCAGGTTGACCATCGCGATGAAGAAAGCCGGCAGCAGCAAGGATTCGACGGCGGCGAACGACGCCGCCGGCCAGACCGGCGCCGGCAGGCCGGCGGTCACCGGGCCCAGTAGCGGCTGCGCGGCGAACCACGGCCAGCGCGCGGCGACGAGCGTCGCGGCCGCCACCGCCCACACCGGCGCGGTGCGCGCGACGAGCTCGGCCAGGCCCTGCCCCACCCCCAGCCGCACCAGCGTCGGCGCGAGACGCCGCCGCGCCCACCACAGCCAGGCCAGCGTCGCGCCGCCGGCCGCCAGCGCCGGGAGCCGTGCGCCGTCGACGATGCGCGGCAAGGCGGCGACGAAGTCGGTCAGCGTCGCGCCGCCGGCCCTGACGCCGACCAGCGAGCCGAGCTGCGAGGCGACGATCAGCACCGCCGACGCGGCGGTGAACGCCGACAGCACCGGCCGCGACAGGAAATCGGCCAGAAAGCCGGCCCGCGCCAAGCCGAGCGCGGCCAGCATCGCGCCCGACAGCAGCGCCAACAGCGCCGCCAGCGCGACGTAATCGGCGCTGCCCGGCACGGCGAAACGCGACAGCGTCGCCGCGGTCAGCAAGGACGTCAGCGCCATCGGCCCGACCGACTGCTCGCGACTCGGGCCGAGCCACGCGTAGACGAGCAGCGGCGGCAGGCTCGCGTACAGGCCGACCTCGGCCGGCAGCCCGGCCAGGAGCGCGTAGGCCAGCCCCTGCGGCACCAGAAGCAGCGCGACCACCGCGCCGGCGGCGATATCGGTCGGCAGGCTCGCGCGCCGGGCGGCAGCCAGCCCCGCGCCGACCCAGCTCACCGGAACACCACGCGGTGCAAGGCCATGCCGGCCAGCATCGCGGCGACGAAGAGCGCCGCGTCCGGCAGCCCGGCGCCCAGCCGCACCAGCGCCGGCCCCGGACACAGCCCGGCCAGCCCCCAGCCGGCGCCGAACAACAGACTGCCGGCGACGAGGCGGCCGTCGACGCGCGTCGCGGTCGGCAGGTTCAGCGGCTCGCCCAGCGGCGTCGTACCGCCGGCGCGCACGCCGCGAAAGCCGAGCAGCGCCACCGCGAGCGCGCCGCCCATCACCAGGATCAGGCTGGGATCCCAGGCGCCGGCCAGGTCGAGGAAGGCGAGCACCTTGGCCGGGTCGGCCATGCCCGACAACAGCAGGCCGACGCCGAACAGCAGGCCGCTGGCGAAAGCGACCGCGACGGTTTTGGGTTTCATCGTGATTCTCCTCAGGCGATCAGATGGCGCGTGACGTAGACGGTGGCGAAGCCCGCCGCCATGAAGGCGAGCGTGGCGGCCAGCGAGCGCGGCGAGCGGCGCGCCAGCCCGCACACGCCGTGGCCGCTGGTGCAGCCGGAACCGAGCCGGGTGCCGAAGCCGACCAGCAGCCCCGCCGCCAGCAGGCTCGGCCAACCCTGGCCCGACGCGGCAGGCAAGACGCCGCCGAACGCGAGCCACAGCGTCGGCGCGACGACGAGGCCGGCGACGAAGGCCAGCCGCACCGGCCAGTCGGCGGCGCGCTCGATCAGGCCGCCGACGACGCCGCTGATACCGGCGATGCGGCCGGCCAGCCGCAGGTAGACGACCACGGCGACGCCGATCAGCGCGCCGCCCGCCAGCGACGACGCCGGCGTGAATGCAAGCCAGTCTATGGCCATCACACTTCCTCCTCTTGCGGCGCGCAGTAGAGCGCGTACAAAGCCGACAGCATCGCCAGCGCCTCGCGGCTGGCGATGCTGTAATAGATCCACTTGCCGTCGCGTCGCGTCGCGACCAGGCCTTCGTTGCGCAGCACACCCAGCTGCTGCGACAGCGTCGGCTGGCGCACGCCGGTCAGCGCCTCCAGCTCCGACACCGATTTCTCGCCGTCGACCAGCTGGCACAAGAGCAGCAGCCGGTCGGCGTTGGCCAGACTCTTGAGCAGGGCGGCCGCGCTCTCGGCGTGACCGCGCAGTTGTTCCAGTTCCATCGCGTCCCCTGTTTCGGTCGGTTGCGGTCCGTGCGGTCGAGTTGCGACGGACCCTGAAAACATTATATTGACTGATATATTATTTATCAATATATTGAAATCGTCACTTTCGCCAGCGGAGGCCACCATGCCCGTCCAGATCGACGCCTTCTACGACGCCGTCACCGGCACCGTCAGCTACCTCGTCTACGACACGCCCGGCGGCCGCGCCGCCATCGTCGACCCGGTGCTCGACTACGACCCGAAGTCGGGCCGCACCAGCCACACCGGCGCGCAGCGGATCGTCGCGCGGGTGCGCGAACTGGGGCTGACCGTCGACTGGCTGCTCGAGACGCACGCGCACGCCGACCACCTGTCGGCCGCCGCGTGGCTGCAACGCGAACTGGGCGGCCGGATCGCGATCGGCCGCCAGATCGACAAGGTGCAGCGTCACTTCAAGCCGGTGTTCAACCTCGAAGCCGGCTTCGCGACCGACGGCACGCCGTTCGACGTACTGCTCGACGACGGCGACACGCTGCCGCTCGGCCAACTCTCGATCGAGGTGATGCACCTGCCCGGCCACACCGCCGCCGACGTCGCCTACCGCGTCGACGACGCGGTCTTCGTCGGCGACACGCTGTTCATGCCCGACGTCGGCACCGCGCGCTGCGACTTCCCCGGCGGCGACGCCGCCACGCTGTACCACTCGGTGCAGCGGCTGTACGCGCTGCCGCCCGAGACGCGGCTGTTCATGTGCCACGACTACCCGCCCGCCGGCCGCGCGCCGGCGTGGGAAACGACGGTCGCCGAGCAGCGCGCGCGCAACATCCACCTGCGCGACGGCGTCGGCGAGGCGGACTTCGTCGCGATGCGCACCGCGCGCGACGCGACGCTGGCGATGCCGGTGCTGATCCTGCCGGCGATCCAGGTCAACATCCGCGCCGGCCACCTGCCGCCGCCGGAGGCGAACGGCCGTCGCTACCTGAAGATCCCGCTCGATACGCTGTGAGAAGCCGCTCCCGCTCGCGCGCCGATCTGGAATAAACTGTTGTCCATGTTCAACTCCCGGCCGCGCGGCGACGCCGCGCGACCCACCCGCATGGACCCTTCGCCCAGCCCCCTGCCACCGGCCCCCGAACGGCTGGTGCACGAACGCGGCGTGCCGGCCTTCGGCATGTACCAGGGCGTGGTCGGCAGCCTGTCCTGGGCACGGCTGCAGACGCCGCCGCTCAAGCGGCTGACGCGCCGCCTGCACCACAAGCGCTGGCAGTCGGTCACCTTCGCGCACGCGCGCTACCTCGTCGCGGTCACCGTGCTCGAAGCCGGCTGGACCGGCGCCGCCCACGCCTTCGTGTTCGACCGCGAGGCCGGCCGCGTCGTCGCCGAGTTCACCGCCGCCGGCCTGCCGGGGCGTCGCGCCGCGGTCGAGGACCGCGCGTTCGGCGACGCCACCTTCCGCACCGGCAGCCGCTGCGTCGCCTTCCGCCGCGCCGAAACGCGTCTCGAGGTGACGGTCAACGCTCCCGAACTCAAACTCGCCGCCCACGTCGACCTGTCCGAGCCCGGCCCGGTGCTCGCCACGATCGCGCCGGCCAACTGGCTGGCGCACGCCGCGCACAAGAGCGGCGCGCTGCCGGTCGCCGGCTACGTCGAGGCCGGCGGCGTCCACCTGCCGCTCGACGGCGCGACCGCCAGCCTCGACAGCGCGAACGGCCTGTTGGCGCGCAACACGCGCTGGTGCCGCGCCGGCGCGCAGCGCCCGGGCCTGGGCTTCAACCTCGCCACCGGCTTCATGGGCCGCGCCGAGAACGCGCTGTGGCTGGACGGCGCGCTGTTCCGCCTGGCCGAAGCGAGCTTCGCCGTCGACGCGACCGACCCGCGTTCGCCGTGGCGCGTGCGTACCGCCGACGGCCTCGTCGACCTCGAATTCCGCCCCGAGGGCGAGCGGGGCGACGCGCTGCGCCACCTGGGCGCCGAACAGCGTTCGCTACAGCGCGTCGGCACCTTTAACGGCCACGTCGTCCACCCGGCCAGCGGCCAGACGCGGCGCGTCGACGCGCTGCTCGGCCTCGTCGAGGAGCACGCGTCGCGATGGTGAGCCCGGACCGCGCCGTCGGCGTGTTCGGCGGCACCTTCGACCCGATCCACGCCGGTCACCTGCGGCTGGCGCGCGCGCTGCGCGACGAGCTCTCGCTGTCCGAGGTGCGGCTGATCCCGGCCGGCGACCCCTACCACCGCGAGGCCGCGCCGCTCGCCAGCGCCGAGCAGCGTCTCGCGATGGCGCGCCTCGCCGTCGCCGGCGAGCCGGGCCTCGTCGTCGACGAGCGCGAGGTGCGGCGCGGCCGGCCGAGCTACACGGTCGAGACGCTCGCCGAGCTACGCGCCGAGCTCGGCCCCGACGTGCCGATCTGGTGCCTGATCGGCGGCGACTCGCTGGCGCAGCTCGCGACATGGCGGCGCTGGCGCGAGCTGTTCGCGCTCGCCCATCTCGCGGTCGCGCTCAGGCCGGGCTTCGACCCGGCGACTCTGCCCGAGCCGGTAGCCGCCGAATGGCGGCAGCGCCAAGTGTCTGATTTTCCAAATCGAACGCCCTCGGGTACAATCCGCGCCTTGACTTTGCCGCCGATGGACATCTCGGCCACCGATTTGCGCGCCCGGCTCGGCCAGGGCGCCGCGGTCGACGGCCTGATCGCGCCGGCCGTGCTCGCCTATATCGAGGCCGGGCACCTGTACGGCGCCGGGGCCGCGCGGCCCACTTGAAGGAAGACTATGGAACTGGACGCTAAAGAGATCGCGAAACTCGCGGTCGACGCCCTCGAAGACGTGAAGGGCAAGGACATCATCGAACTCGACACCACCCAGCTGACCTCGCTGTTCCAGCGCATGATCGTCTGCACCGGCGACTCGAACCGCCAGGTGAAGGCGCTGGCCAACAACGTACACGTCAAGCTGAAGGAAGCGGGCGTCGACATCGTCGGCACCGAAGGCCAGGAATCGGGCGAGTGGGTGCTGGTCGACGCCGGCGACGTGGTCGTCCACGTGATGCTGCCGGCGGTGCGCGACTACTACGACATCGAGGCGCTGTGGGGTGGCGAGAAGCCGTCCTTCGTGCCGGCCGGCGGTCGCCCGTGGAAGGCGCTGTAAGCGCGTAACCCGCCCCCGCAAAAGGTTGGCCGAGCCTGTGCTCGGCCAACCTTTTTGCTTTTTCGGAGAACCCGACGATGAAAATGACCATCCTCGCGGTCGGCACCAAGATGCCGCGCTGGGTCGACGAGGCCTTCGACGACTACGCCAAGCGCTTCGGCCGCGACATCGCGCTGGAACTGAAGGAAATCAAGCCCGAGAAGCGCGGCGGCGGCGTCACCGCCGAGCGCGGCATCGCCGCCGAGCACGCGCGCCTCGTCGCCGCCTTGCCGCCGCGCGCGCGCCTCGTGGTGCTCGACGAACGCGGCCGGAACTGGACCAGCATGCAACTGGCGGCCGGCCTGAAGGACTGGCTGGCCGACGGCCAGGACATCGCCTTCGTGATCGGCGGCGCCGACGGCTTGTCGGCCGAACTGAAACAGCGCGCCGACCTGACGCTGCAGCTGTCGGCGATGACGCTGCCGCACGGCATGGTGCGCGTGATGCTGGCCGAACAGCTGTACCGCGCGGTATCCATCCTCAACAACCACCCCTACCACCGCGAGTAGGCCGGACGCGACAAGACCCCGGCCGAGCGTCGACGCCGGGCCGGGGCCTGCCCCCGCGCGCCTCAGCGCCTGAACAGGCCCTTGAGCGCGTCCAGCCCCTGGCCGAGCAGGTCGCCGCCGCCCGCGGGCAGCGTGCCGTCCGGCGACAGCTTGTCGACCAGCTGCGGCAGGTAGTCGGCGATGCCGGCCGCCAGCTGCTGCGGGTCGAGACCGGCCTTGCCGGCCAGCGCCGCGATCGTCTCGTTGCCGAGCACCGACTCGATCTGCTCGGCCGTCACCGGCAGCTTGTCGCCCGAGCCGAGCCACGAGGCGACCGCCTCGGAGAGCCCGCCCTGGCGCAGCTTGTCGAGCAACCCCTCCAGCCCGCCGCTGTCCTGCAGCAACTGCGCGACGGCACCGGCCAGCGCGCCCTGATCGCCCCCCAGGGCCCCCCGCAGACTATCGAGCCACGTCATCTTCCACCTCCCGTTGCGGCGGCCGACGCCGCCATGACAAAAAGATCGCCGCGCGCCGCGCGCGCCACCATTCAGCGTAGCAGGCGGGGCGGCGGACGCAAAAAACGGCAAGACGCTGGCCAAGTCGTTGAAATGATTCGATAATGGCGCGACTTCACCGCGAAAGACTCGCCCGATGACCCGATTCCTGCTGCTGTTCGCCACCGTCGCCGCCCTGTCGTCCGTCCCCGCCCGCGCCGAGATCTGGGGCTACGTCGACGAGGACGGTCGGGCGCACCTGGCCGAGCGGCAGCTCGACGCGCGCTACCAGCTGTTCCAGAAAGGCGGTAGCCTCAAGCGCGAGGACGCGGTCGACGACGTGGTGATCGTCGGCAAGACCCGCCAGGGCGTCGCGCCGGGCGACGTCGCGGGCCTGCCCAGGGTCGCCGCGCCGCACATCAGCGCCAGCCGCAAGGCACCCTACCGCGAGATGATCGCCCGCGTCGCCCGCGAACACCGGCTCGACCCCGAGCTGCTGCACGCGATCGTCAGCGTCGAGTCCGGCTACCAGAGCGCGGCGCTGTCGCCCAAGGGCGCGGTCGGCCTGATGCAGGTGATGCCGGCCACCGGCGAGCGCTTCGGCGTCACCGAGCTGTCCGACCCGCGCCAGAACCTCAAGGCCGGCGCGCGCTACCTGAAATTCCTGCTGACCGCGTTCAACGGCAACCTGCCGCTGGTGCTGGCCGCCTACAACGCCGGCGAGGGTGCGGTGCAGAAGTACAACAACCGCATCCCGCCCTACCCCGAAACGCGCGACTACGTCGCCAAGGTGCTGGCCAGCTACCGCGGCGGCGCCGAACCGTCCGGCGCGCTGCGCGACGCCGGCGGCAAGCGCATGCGCGTGGTCATCCAGCCCGACCGGGCGCTGTGACGCCCGCCGCCCACTGGCAAACGAAAACGGCCCGCTGTCGCAGCGGGCCGTTTTTTCATGCGCAGAGCGCGAAACGAGACGGACTAGCGTCCGGCCGACAAGCTCGCCGCGACGCGGCGCAGCGTCAGCCACGCGTCGCCCGGCTCGGCACCCTTGATCTGGCGGTCGGCGCGCGCGCACTCGGCCAGCAAGGTCATCAGCGTGCGCGGCCCGACGCGGCGCAAGGCCGGCTCGGCCAACCTCTGCCGCTCGCCCCACAAGCGCAACTCGCGCGCCAGATCGCGCACGGTGCGGCCGTCCTTGAGGCCTTGGCGCAGCCTGAGCAGCGCGCGCACATCCTCGCTCGCCGCCCACAACACCAGCACCGGCGCCTCGCCCTCGGCTTCCAGCCCGTCTAGCATGCGCGCGACGCGCGCGGAATCGCCCGACAGCCACGCCTCGGACAGCTGGAACACGTCGAAGCGCGCGACGTTGGCGACCGAGGCGCGCAAGTCGTCGAAGGCGATCTCGCCGGCCGGAAACAGCAGCGCGAGCTTGTCGACCTCCTGGCGCGCAGCCAGCAGGTTGCCCTCGACGCGGTCGGCGAAGAAGGCGAGCGCCTCGGCCGACAGGCTCTGGCCCTGGCGCTTCAGCCGCCGCGCGATCCAGCCCGGCAGCTCGGCGCGGCCGACGGGCTTGGCCTCGACCACCTGCGCGGCGGCGGCGAGCGCGGTGAACCACTTGCTCGACAGCTGCGCCTTCTCCAGCTTGGGCAGGATGACGAGGGTCAGCGTGTCGGCCGGCGGCGCGCCGGCCAGATCCTGCAGCGCGGTCGCGCCTTCGGTGCCGGGCTTGCCGGACGGGATGCGGATCTCGAGCAGGCGCAGCGACGCGAACAGCGACAGGCTCTGGCTGGCTTCATTCAGCCGCGACCAGTCGAAGCCGCCCTCGACGGTCAGCACCTCGCGCTCGGCGTAGCCGGCCGCGCGCGCGGCGGCGCGGATCGCGTCGGCGGCCTCGAGCGCGATCAGCGCCTCCTCGCCGTGGATCAGGTAAAGCGGCGCGAGACTGCGGCCGAGCTGGCCGGGCAGCGACTCAGCGGACAGGCTGGGCATCGCGCGGGACGGCCGGCTTCAGCGACTGCTGTGCCGCCGCCGGCAAGGGCTTCATATAGGCGAGGCTGCGCGCGAGCTGGTCGGCGGCGTCGCGGCGCATGTCGCGCCACAGGAAGCTCTCCTCCTCCTCCTTGGCCAGCACGGCCGAGTCGAAGTAGGCGAGGCGGCGGCGCACGATCACGGTGCGCGGCTCGCCGTAGCGTTCGCCGCCGCGCAGCAGCTCGGCGGTCACGCGCAGCGTCAGCAGGTACTCGTTGACGCGGCCGGCGCGGTTGATCGTCAGGATGTCCTTGGCGCTCGCCTCGTCGCTCAGGCGCAGCACGACCTCGGCCTGGGCGGCCGAGGTGGCGACGGTCAGGCGCGGGTCGCGCGCGAGCGCCTTGCCGAGTTCCGACATCACGGAACCCTGACCGTCGAGATAGACCGAGGCGAACGGCAGCGGCGCCAGCGGCGCGGTCAGGCCGCGCAGCTGGAAGCCGCAGGCGGTGAGCGCGAACAGCGAGGCCAGCAGCAACAGCTTGCGGATGAAACGCATGGGCTCTCCGGCGGGGGGCGAGCCCCCCCGAAACGGTTAAACGACGATGTTGACCAGACGCCCCGGCACCACGATCACCTTCTTGGCCGGCTTGCCTTCCATGAACTTCTGCACGTTCTCGTTGGCCATCGCGGCCGCCTCGATCGCGCCCCGGTCGGCGTCGGCCGGCACGGTCACGCTGCCCCTGAGCTTGCCGTTGACCTGCACCATCAGTTCGAGCTCGGTCTTCACGAGAGCCGACTCGTCGATGCTCGGCCAACCCTGCTCGAGCAACGTGGTACCCGGCTTGAGTTCGCTCCACAGCGCCTCGGCGATGTGCGGCACGATAGGCGACAGCAGCACGACGACGGCTTCGAGCACTTCCTGCGCGACGGCGCGTCCCTGCTCGCCGGACTTGTCGGCCTTGTCGTAGGCGTTCAGCAGCTCCATCACCGCGGCGATCGCGGTGTTGAACTGCTGGCGGCGGCCGTAGTCGTCGGCGACCTTCTGGATCGTCGCGTGCAGCTTGAAGCGCAGCTCCTTGAGGTTGGCCGACAGCTCGCCCGACGCGTACTTGTCGACCACGCCGGCGGCGACATGCTCGCCGACGGTCTTCCACAGGCGCTTGAGGAAGCGGAACGCGCCCTCGACGCCGGCGTCCGACCACTCCAGGCTCTGGTCCGGCGGCGCGGCGAACATCATGAACAGGCGCGCGGTGTCGGCGCCGTACTTCTCGATGAATTCCGACGGGTCGACGCCGTTGTTCTTCGACTTGGACATCTTCTCGACGCCGCCGACCGTGACCGGCTGACCGTCGACGCGGTGGGTCGCGCCGACGATCTTGCCCTTGGCGTCGCGCTCGAGGATCACGTCCTGCGGCGCGATCCAGTCCTTCGAGCCGTTCGGCAGCTCGCGGTAGAAGGTCTCGCACACCACCATGCCCTGCGTCAGCAGGCTCTTGAACGGCTCGTCGCTCGACACCAGGCCCTCGTCGCGCATCAGCTTGTGGAAGAAGCGCGCGTACAGGAGGTGCAGGATCGCGTGCTCGATGCCGCCGACGTACTGGTCGACCTGCAGCCAGTAATCGGCCGCCTGCTTGTCGACCATCGCGGTGTCGCACTTCGGGCTGGCGTAGCGCGCGTAGTACCACGACGACTCGACGAAGGTGTCCATCGTGTCGGTTTCGCGGCGCGCCGCGCCGCCGCACTTGGGACACGTGGTCTCGTAGAATTCCGGCATGCGGGCCAGCGGCGAACCGGCGCCGTCCGGCACCACGTTCTCGGGCAGCACCACCGGCAGCTGGTCTTCCGGCACCGGCACGTCGCCGCAGCACGGGCAGTGGATGATCGGGATCGGGCAGCCCCAGTAGCGCTGACGGCTGATGCCCCAGTCGCGCAGGCGGTACTGGGTTTTCTTGCTGCCGCGCTGCTGCGCGGCGAGGTCGGCGACGATGGCGTCGAACGCCGCCTGGTAGCCCAGATTGTCGTACTTGCCGGAATTGACGGTCACGACCGACTCGTCCTTGGCGCCGTACCATTCTTTCCAGACGGTCGGCTCGAAGTCGTCGTCGCCCGAGGCCGGCGCGATCACCTGCTTGATCGGCAGCGCGTACTTGTTGGCGAACGCGAAGTCGCGCTCGTCGTGGCCCGGCACCGCCATCACGGCGCCCTCGCCGTAGCCCCACAGCACGTAGTTGGCGACCCACACCGGCAGCTTGTCGCCGGTCAGCGGGTGGACGACGAACAGGCCGGTCGGCAGGCCCTTCTTCTCCATCGTCGCCATGTCGGCCTCGGCGACCGAGCCGGCCTTGCATTCGGCGATGAAGGCCTGCAGCGCCGGGTTGTCCGCGGCCGCCTGCGTCGCCAGCGGGTGCTCGGCGGCGACCGCCACGTAGGTCGCGCCCATCAGCGTATCGGGACGGGTGGTGTAGACCTTCAGCTCGCCGGCGTGGCCGACGCTGGCCGCGTCGTACGGGAACACGATCTCGGCGCCGTAGCTCTTGCCGATCCAGTTGCGCTGCATGGTCTTGACCTGCTCGGGCCAGCCGTCGAGCGTGTCGAGGCTGTCGAGCAGTTCATCGGCGTACTTGGTGATCGCGAAGTAATACATCGGGATTTCGCGCTTCTCGACCAGCGCGCCGGAGCGCCAGCCGCGGCCGTCGATCACCTGCTCGTTGGCGAGCACGGTCTGGTCGACCGGGTCCCAGTTCACCACGCCGTTCTTCTTGTAGATGATGCCCTTCTCGAACAGGCGGGTGAACAGCCACTGCTCCCAGCGGTAGTACTCGGGGGTGCAGGTGGCCAGTTCGCGCTCCCAGTCGAGCGCGAAGCCCAACTGCTTGAGCTGGCCCTTCATGTACTCGATGTTGGCGTAGGTCCACGCCGCCGGCGCGCCGCCGCTCTTCATCGCGGCGTTCTCGGCCGGCAGGCCGAAGGCGTCCCAGCCCATCGGCTGCAGCACGTTGTAGCCCTGCAGCTTCATGAAGCGCGCCAGCGCGTCGGTGATGGTGTAGTTGCGCACGTGGCCCATGTGCAGCTTGCCCGACGGGTACGGGAACATCGACAGGGCGTAGTACTTCGGGCGGGTGGTATCCTCGACGGCGCGGAAGGCGGCGGTCGTCTCCCAGTGCGCTTGCGCGGCGGCTTCGACTTCGCGCGGGCTGTAGTGTTCTTGCATGGCGATCTTTTATCCGGTTAAAGCGGTCGGGCTGAACCCGCCCGCGTCGGCGCGGGCGTGCGGCCAATATCCTCAAACGCCCGATTATAGCGGCGCGGCGAAGTGGCCGACAGTGCGGCAAGTGTCGGAAAAAGCAAAGCTTGCCGGCGCGGGACCTGGCCGAGGCGACGCGCCATCATCGGGCGCGCGGCCGTCAGCCCCAGCCCTTGGCGACGTCGAGCGCGGCGAGCGTTGCCTCGAGCACGCCCGGCTCCCATAGCGAGTGGCCGGCGGCGTCGACCATCCGCAACTCGGCCCTCGGCCAACGTTGCGCGAGCTCCCACGCCGACACCGGCGGGCAGACGAGGTCGTAGCGGCCCTGCACGATGACGCCGGGCAGGTGGGCGATGCGCGCGACGCCGTCCAAGAGCGGCGCGTCGGCGAGGAACAGCCGGTGCACGAAGTAATGCGCCTCGAGCCGCGCGATCGCGTAGGCGGCGCTGTCGACGCCGCCGGGGGTCGGCGACGGCAGCAGCGTCGCGCACGCGTCCTCGTAGCCGGCCCAGGCGCGCGCGGCGGCGAGGCGCACGTCCGGGTCGTCGTCGGTCAGGCGCGCGTAGTAGGACGCCAGCAGGTCGCCGCGCTCGGCTTCCGGCAAGGCGGCGAGGAAGGCGGCGCGCGCCTCGGGCTGGAAGTCGCCCATCTTGTGCATGAACCAGTCGACCTCGCTGTCGCGGCCGAGAAAGACGCCGCGCAGGATCAGCCCGGTCACGCGCTCGGGGTGCGCCTCGGCGTAGGCGAGCGCCAGCGTGCTGCCCCACGAGCCGCCGACGACCAGCCAGCGCTCGACGCCGAGGTGAACGCGCAGCGCCTCGATGTCGGCGACCAGGTGGCCGGTGCTGTTGGCCGAGAGTTCGCCGAAGGGCTGCGAGCGGCCGGCGCCGCGCTGGTCGAACAGCACCGCGCGGTAGTGGTCGGGGTCGAACAGCTGGCGGTGCCGTTCGGAACAGCCGGCGCCCGGCCCGCCGTGCAGGAACAGCGCCGGCGCGCCGCAGGCGCGGCCGACCTCCTCCCAGTAGAGGCGGTGGCCGTCGCCGACGTCGATGAGGCCGTTCTGGCGCGGCGGAGTCGGAGGGAACAGCGGCATCGCGGCGCTCCTTAGCGCATGCGCAAGAGCGTGTTGTCGCGCACCACCAGGTGATGCCACAGGGCCGCCGCGATGTGCAGGCCGACCAGCCACATCACCGCCACCCCGACGGTTTCGTGGATTTCCTTGAGCACCTTGGCGAAACCCTTGTCCTCGCCGACCAGCGTCGGCAGCGACAGGCCGAGAAGATCGACCGGCTTGCCGTTGTATTGCAGCATCAGCACGCCGAGCACCGGCAGCGACAGCATGCCGAGGTACAGGAGCATATGGGTCAGGTGCGACAGGCCGGCGACCGCCGCGCTCGGCTTGGGCTCGATCGGCGGCAGCGGCAGCGCCAGTCGCGACAACAGGCGCGGCAGGACCAACAGGCCGACGACGAGGCCGGGCTGGACGTGGACGGACTGCAGGCCGGCGCGCAGCGGCGTGCCCTTGGGAAACAGGCCCTTGGCGTAGACGGCGGCCAGCAAGCCGAACACGGCGGCGGCCATAGTCCAGTGCAAGAAACGGGTCAGCGCGTGCGCGCGGGAACGGGAAGCGGTCATCGGTCTACTCCTTGCGAATCGTTGCGGGCCGCAGGTTCACGGCCCGCGCTTTCCATGACGGTCAGATTCCCAGTAGAACACAAGGCGCGACGCTTGGTTCTGCGCCGCAACAAATCGCTAACAATTTTCAGCGCAGCAGGGACAGCAGCATCTCGGTCGCCGTCACGACCATCAGCAGCGCGAACGCCTTCTTGAGCTTCGCGACCGGCAGCTTGTGCGCGGCGGCCGCGCCGAGCGGCGCCAGCAATACGGTCAGCGCCATCAGGGTCGCCATCGCCGGCAGGTAGACGAAGCCGGCCGAGCCCCACGGCAGGCCGTTCGCCTGCCAGCCGCCGGCGAGGTAGCCGAGCGCGCCCGACACGGCGATCGGCCAGCCGAGCGCCGCGCTGGTCGCGATCGCGCGGTGAATCGGCACGTTGCACCAGCTCATGAACGGCACGCTCATCGAACCGCCGCCGATGCCGACGAAGCTCGAGATCGTGCCGATCAGCCCGGCGGCCGACAGTTGGCCGAGCCGGCCCGGCATCGCACGCTGGCCGGCCGGCTTGGCGTTGAAGAACATCTGCAGCGCGATCGCGTAGGCGTAGACGACGAAAAACCACTTGAGCCCGTCGCTCGGCAGCAGGCCGGCGATCTGGCTGCCGGCGAAGGTGCCGAGCACCACGCCCGGCGCCATGCCGCGCACAATGCCCCAGTCGACCGCACCCTTCCTGTGGTGCGCCATCACGCTGGAAAAGCTGGTGAACACCATCACCGCCAGCGAAGTGCCGACCGCCAGATGCTGCACGTGCTCGCCGCCCAGGTGCGCCGAACCGAGGAACCACACCATCACCGGCACGATGACGAGGCCGCCGCCGACGCCCAAGAGGCCGGCGAGAAAGCCGGCGAGCGCGCCGAAGGCGACCAGGCCGAGGAACAGTTCGACGGGCGGCATCAGGCGAGGATCTCCATCAGGATGCGGCATTCCTCGTCGGTGACCGGCGTGATCGACAGCCGGTTGCCGCGCTTGAGCACCGTCATGCCCTCCAACCCCGGAATCGCGCGCAGCGCGGCCGGCGACAGGTAGGCGGTCTGTTTCGCAAAGCGCACCGATACCGTCTGCCAGCGCGGCGCAGCGTGCGTCGCCTTCGGGTCGAAATAGGGGCTTGCCGGGTCGAACTGGGTCGGATCGACGAGGCCGGTTGCGGCGACCTCGGCCAGGCCGTACAAGCCCGGCTTCTCGCAGCTCGAATGCCAGAACAGCACCGTGTCGCCGACCGCCATCGCGTCGCGCATGAAGTTGCGCGCCTGGTAGTTGCGCACGCCGGTCCAGACGAAGGCGGTCGCCGGCGCGGCGGCCAGGTCGGCGATCGACAACTCGTCGGGCTCGGATTTCATCAGCCAGCAGGCCATCGCTTCATACACCTTTGCAAAAAAAGATCCCCCGTACGCTGACGATGGTTTTCAATCCCGCGCACGACACCCACACGAGGAAATGCCATGAAAATCGTCGCCTGCGCGCTCATGCTCGCCGTGCTGTCCGCCTGTACCGTCACGCCGCCGCGGGTCAGCGTCAAACCGATCGAGATCACGCCGCTCGAAGTGAGCATAGGCGGCGGCGGACACGGCGGCGGCTTCTGCCCACCCGGCCAGGCCAAGAAGGGCCACTGCTGACGCGCGCCTTCGCCCCGAATCAGCGAAAGCGCGTCAACCCGGACTCGGTCAGCAGCGCATCCAGCCGCACGTCCCACGGCTCGCGCGGCACCGCGTCGACCTTCTGGCAGTCGAAGGCGACGCCGACGATCAGCGGCTTGCGCCCGACGCGACGGTGGCGGCGGAAATGCAGCGAGCTGTCGTAGAAGCCGCCGCCCTGGCCGAGCCGGTAGCCGTGCGCGTCGACGCCGACCAGCGGCACGAACAGCACGTCGAGCGATTCGGCGCGCACGCGCGGGCCATGGTATTCCCACAAGTGGTAGCGCGGCTCGCGGTACCAGCGGCCGCGGCCGTCGATCTCGGTGAACCACAGCCGGCGGTGGCGGCGCGGGATGGACGGCACGAACACGCGCGCGCCGCGCCACAGCGCGGCGTTCATCAGCGGCGTCAGGTCGAGCTCGGAGCCGACGGCGACGTAGGCGCCCAGCCGCTTGCCGCGCCCGATCAGCGCGCGCGCGAGACTGGGCAGACGGGCGGCGGCGGCGGTGCGGTAGGCGGGGGAGAGCTTGGCGCGGGCGCGCCTCAGGGTACGACGCAGGACGGTCTTGTCTTGCACGTCTGGGTCCGGGGCAAAAAAATCGGGCCGCCCTAGTGGACGGCCCGAGGCGTTGGGGGATCCCCCCACAGATGTCGGTCCGGCAAAATTCGCTTGAACCCTGTTTCCAGGGGGCCACCTGCCTGGCGCTTCGGGCGCGTTCCGCAAGGGGAACGCGACGCACCCGCGCCGTAGATGCTAGCGGCCAGAGCGAACGCATTGGTTCAAAGGAATTGTGCGCCTTCTCGAACACCGCAGGGGGAAAAAGAAACGTTTCCCGCCATTCCCGTCACACGGAGAACGGCGCCGGTTTGTTCGCGTCGAGCGCGGCGTCGGCCGCCGCACTCATGCCGCGTATTTTACGCTGAAACTCGGCCATCTCCAAGCCGTCGCCGACCTTGGTCTTCAGCAGGTCGTGCGCGATGTTCAGCGCGGCCATGATCGCGATCTTGTCGGCGTCGACGATCTTGCCGGCGCCCTGGATCAGGTTCATCTTGTCCTGCAGCAGACGGACCGCCTCCAAGAGCGTGTCGCGCTCGTCGGCCGGCGTGCCGACCGCGAAGTGGCGACCCAAGAGCTCGATGTCGACCTGGACGATGTCGCTCATGCGGACTCCTCCTCGTCGCGCGGCAGGCGCTCGATCAGCGCCGCCACCCGGTTGCGGGTTTCTTCCAGCCGGAACTTGAGCTCGGCGTTTTCCTTCAGCGCCGCCGCCAGCGCCTCGGCCAACCTTGCATTCTGCGCGCCGGCCTCGCCGAGCGCGGCGATCAGCGCCGCGACGCGGCTTTCGAGATACTCGAGATCGTGTTCCATGGGGGCGAGCATAGCGGCCGCTCAGCGCGGCGTCAAACCGAGCCGGCCGCGCGCTTTTTCGAGCGCCGCGCACACCGCGCCCATGCCGTCGACCAGCCGCGGACCGGGCCGGCCGACCAGGTCGCCGGGCAGCACGTAGCGGGTGCCGGCGGCGACCGCCGGCAGCGTTTTCCAGCGGCTCCAGGCCGCCAGCGTCGCCGCGTCGTTGGCCAGCATCACCTGCGGCCGCGCGGCGAGCACGGTCTCGACCGACACCTGCGGCGCCGGCAGCGGCAGCTTGCCGAACACGTTGCGGCCGCCGCAGCTCTCCACCATCTGGCCGACGAAGCTCGTGTCGCTGACGGTGAAGATCGGCGCCGCGCTGACCTGGTAGAACACCGACACCGGCACCCGCCCGGCGTAGCGCCGGCGCAAGCCGGCCAGCCGCGCGCGGTAGCGCGCCGCCGCCGCGTCGGCGGTCGCGGCGCTGCCGGCCAGCCGGCCGAGCGCGGCGATCTCGACCGCGACGTCGTCGAGCTTCAACGGCCGCGAGATGTAGAGCGGGATGCCGAGCGCGCGCAACCGCGCCTCGTCGCGCACGCCGAGGCCGTCGCGCCAGGCGACCACGAGGTCGGGACGCTGGCGCACCAGCGCCTCGAGGCTGAAGCCCATCACGCCGCCGACGCGCGGCAGCCGCGCCGCCTCGGGCGGGAAGTCGCTGTAGTCGACCGCCGCGACCACGCGCGCGCCGGCGCCGGCCGCGTACAACAGCTCGACCGCGTGCGGCGACAGCGCGACGATGCGCGCGGCAGGGTGCGCCAGCGTCACCGTGCGGCCGGTGGCGTCGTGGACGGCCACCGTCGCGTGCGCGGCGCCGGCCGCCAGCGCCGCGCACGCGGCCAGCCCCCGGATGGACCGCCTCATGCCCCCTCCCCCTTCAACACCAGCGGCAGGCCGCAGGCGACCAGGCTGACGCGGTCGGCCCGCGCCGCGAGGTCCTGGTTGAGCCGACCCAGTTCGTCGACGAAGGCGCGCGTCGCCGCGCCCAGCGGCACCACGCCCCAGCCGATCTCGTTCGTCACCAAAAGCAGCGTGCCCGGCAGGCCGGCCAGCGTCGCCAAGAGCCGCGCGCGCGCCTCGGGCCAAGGTTGGCCGAGCCCGTCCTCGTCGACAAAGTGCATCAGCCACATCGTCATGCAGTCGACCAAGAGCAGCGTGTCGGGCGCGGCGTGGGTGGCCAGCGCGTCGGCGAGCCCGGCGCCGGTCTCGACGCAGCCCCAGTGGGCCGGACGGCGCGCGCGGTGGTGCGCGACGCGCGCGGCGAACTCGGCGTCGGCGGCGTCGCACGCGGCGGTGGCGAGGTAGACGACCGGGCCCGCGTGCGCGAGCGCGAGCGTTTCGGCGTGGCGGCTCTTGCCGGAGCGGGCGCCGCCGCTGATCAGGTGGAGCATGGCAAATGGCCCGACAACCCGGGCGCACGAGGCGACCGGAAAGCATGAAAAAAGCGGCCGCCCCATCGGCCGGCCGCTGCCCGAAAGCGCTGCGCCTTACTGGCTGGCGTAACGCACGCCGAGGAAGTACTCGCGGCGCGGCGTATTGTAGCCGCGAACCAGCTCGTATTCCTTGTCGCCGACGTTGTCGACGCGCGCGTCGAGCGTCCATTGACGGTCGATCGCGTAGCTGGCGAACAGATTGGTCACGCCGTAACCCGCCAGACGGGTGTTGTTGGCGCTGTCGTCGTAACGCCGACCCTGCGCGCGCAGCTCGACGCCGACGGTCAGCGGCTCGACGAGCGCGTAGGATGCCCTCAGGCTGGCGTGGCGGCGCGCGCGGCGCTGCAACTGCTTGCCGTTGTCGGCGTTCTCCGGCGACTGCCAGGTCGCCGACGCCTCGAGCGCCAGCCCGCCGAAGCGGGTGTCGCCGGACAGCGTCGCGCCCTTGATGATCGCGCGGTTCAGGTTGTCGACCGTGCTGAAGTCGGACTTGATCACGATCAGGTTGTCGATCTCGTTGCGGAACAGCACCAGCTTGGCGGCCGATTCGCCGGCGCGGTAGCCGAGCGATGCCTCCCACTGCTTCGACGTTTCCGGCTTCAGGTTCGGATTGCCCTGGTAGCCGAAGGCCAGCGGCCAGTACAGGTCGTTGAAGGTCGGCGCCTTGAACGCGGTGCCGTAGCCGGCGGTCGCCAGCCAGCCCGGCGCGAAGCGCCAGCCGAGGTTGGCCGAGCCGGTGGTCTTGTCGCCAAACTGGCTGTTGTCGTCGTAGCGCAGGTTGGCCTGCGCCAGCAGGGCGCCGAACTCGCCCTGGTAGCCGCCGAACAGCGACTTGACCGTACGCTCGGTCGCGCTGAAGCGGGTCTGCGCCTCGACCTTCTGGTCGACGTGGCTGGCGCCGGCCATCCAGGTACCGACCGCGCTGTTGATATCGTTCTGCCAGGTCCACTCGTCCTGGGTGGTCTGGAACAGGCCGTTGCGGACGGCGAAATTGCCGTCGGTATAGTCCTCGTACTTGTCCTGGGTGCGCGCGAAGCGCAGCGTCGACGTCCACGCGTCGGTCAGCACGTTGCGGCTCTCGACGCTCTGGCCGGTGAGGCGCTGGCGCACCTCGTCCGGCTTGGCGTTGTCGAAACCGCCGTCGTAGTCGGTGGTCGCGAAGGTCTGGAACAGGTTCAGCGACAGCGTCTGGCCCGGCGCCCAGTGCTGGGCGAGGCGCGCGCTGTAGGCCTTGTTCTCGTTGCCGTCGCGGTCGGGGTCGAAGCCGAAGGCGTTGTTGGCGTTGGTCGCCGAGAAGCCGCGCGTCTGGTCGTGGCTGACGCTCAGGCTGAACGCGGTCTGGTCGAGCTGGCCGGACACGTTGGCCGAGACCTTGCGCTGATCGCGCGAACCGCCGCCGACGTTGACCGCGAAACGCGGCGCGCCGCTGCCCTGACGGGTGAAGACCTGGATCACGCCGCCGATCGCGTCGCCGCCGTACAGGCTGGACGCCGGACCGCGCAGGATCTCGATGCGCTCGATCTCGGACAGCGGGATGTGCTGCAGCGCGGTCGAACCGTCGGTGGCCGACACGATGCGCATGCCGTCGACCAGCACGACCGTGTGGTCGGCCTCGGCGCCGCGCAGGAACACGCTGGCGGTCTGGCCGCGGCCGCCGTTGGACGCGACCTCGACGCCGGCAACGCGCGCCAGCAAGGCCGGCAGGTCTTGGGCTCCGGCGCGCGCGATCTCGTCGGCGTCGATCACCGTCACGTCGGACAGCACCTTGGCGACCGGCGTCGCCTGGCGGGTGGCGGTCACCACCACTTCTTCGCCGCGGTATTCGGGCAAGGTGACGGCGAAGGCCTGCGCACAGGCCAGCGACAGCGCGCACAGGGGGAAAAGTCGGGTTTGCATGAAAACACTCCGTTGGCGATGGGACAAGGAGTGCAGGAAGAAGACGGCGGGTGGGCCCCGCTTCTGATACGACACGAACGACAACGGTGCCGCGTCGCGCGGCGCCGGAAGAACTCCTGTCGAAGATCGCCTCCCCGCGATACTCCACATGGGCGGCGCGCTTCCGGCGGCGCCGCTGCGCAGGCCGGTCTCCGGGCTCGGTCCGTCAGCGCCGCGCCTTCCCGTCTTGCGACAGTGGCGTTCGCGGCGCCTGGCGAGCGAACTCGCCGGACCTTACCGTTGCGGGGGCAGCGCCGGTCTTGCACCGGCTTCCCGTTTCACCCGGCGTGACGCCGGGCACCTGCTGGGCACGGATTATACACGGCTTGCCGCCCGGCCGGGCTTGGGGTAGCTTCGCGCGATGGAAAACCGCCCCCTCCCCCGTCCCGACGCCGCCGCGTACGACGCTGCGCGCGCGCGGCAGAACCAGCTCACCAAACCGCCGGGCAGCCTCGGCGTGCTCGAGGACATCGCCTGCCGCTTCGCCGCCTGGCAGGGCCGCGTCAAGCCCGACGCGCCGAATCCGGCGATCACCGTTTTCGCCGCCGACCACGGCGTGGCCGCCGACGGCGTGTCGGCCTTCCCGCAGGCGGTCACCGCCGAGATGGTGAAGAACTTCGCCGCCGGCGGCGCGGCGATCTGCGTGCTCGCGCGCGCCAACGGCGCGCGGCTCGAGGTGGTCGACGCCGGCATCGCCCACCCGCTCGACCCGGCCTTGCCCATCGTGCACGCGCGCGTCGCGGCCGGCTCGGCCAACCTCGCGCGCGAGGCGGCGCTGAGCGAGGCGCAGCTTGACGCCGCACTCGAGGTCGGCGCCGCCGCCGCGCGCCGCGCGGTTGAGGTCGGCGCCGCCGCCGCGCGCCGCGCGGTTGAGGCCGGCGCCAACCTGCTGGTGGCCGGCGACATGGGCATAGGCAACACCACTCCATCGGCGGCGCTGATCTGCGCGTTCACCGGCCACGACATCGACGCCGTCGTCGGCCGCGGCACCGGCGTCGACGACGCGGGGCTGGCGCGCAAGCGCGACGCGGTCGCCCGGGGCCTCGCGCGCGTCGCCGGCCGCGCGCTGACGCCGCGGCAAACCTTGGCCGAGCTCGGCGGGCTGGAGATCGCCGCGATCGCCGGCTTCTACCTCGAGGGCGCGCGCCGCGGCGTGCCGAGCCTGGTCGACGGCTTCATCGCGACCGCCGCCGCGCTGGCCGCCTGCCGCATCGAACCTCTGCTGGCCGACTGGCTGCTGGCCAGCCACGTGTCGCAGGAAACCGGCCACGCGCTGGCGGTGCGCGCGCTGGGCCTTTCGCCGCTGATCGACCTCAGGCTGCGCCTGGGCGAGGGCTCGGGCGCGGCATTGTGCCTGCCGCTGATCGCCCAGGCGATCGCGCTGCACAACGAGATGGCGACCTTTCTTGAGGCCGGCGTGTCGGACGCGCTATGAACCCCTACACCCTGACCCTGCTGCGCCACGGCGAGATCGACCACGACGGCCGGCTGATCGGCCGCACCGACCTGCCGCTCAACGAACAAGGCTGGGCGCAGCTGCGCGACAGCTGGCGCGCCATCGTCGACACCGCGCCGGTGACCGCGCTGGCGACCTCGCCCCTGGCGCGCTGCCGCGCCTTCGCGCTCGAGCAGGCGCTCGCCGCCGGCCTGGCGCTCAAGGTCGACGCGCGCTTCGCCGAGTGCGACTTCGGCGACTGGGACGGCGCGCCGCTCGACGCGCTGTCGGCCTCGATGCCCGACTGGAACGCGCGGCTGGTGGCCGGCGCGCTCGACGCGCCCGGCGGCGAGACGCTCGAGCAATTCCGCACCCGCGTGCTCGAAGGCCTCGCGCAGTGGATGGCCGAGGCGCGCGGCAGCCACCGCGTGCTGGTCGCGCACGCCGGCGTGATCGCGGTGGTGTTGGCCGAGCTGCTCGACACCAGCTTCACCAGCGCGCGGCTGATCGCGGTGCCGCGCGGCGGCTTCGTGCAGCTGTCTATGCTCGACGGCCACCCGGCCTACCTGACCCGCCTCGCCGGGCCGAACGCCTGATGCGCGGCCTGATCCTCGCCGTCCAGTTCCTGACCCGGCTGCCGACGCCGCAGCTGAAAACCTTCGACCCGGCCTGGCTGTCCGACGCCGCGCGCTGGTTCGGCGCGGTCGGCCTGATCGTCGGGCTGCTCGTCGCCGGCACGCTCGATCTGGCCGCGCGGCTCGACCCGTGGGCGGGCGCGCTCGCCGCGCTGTGGCTATGGGTGTGGGTGACCGGCGGCCTGCATCTCGACGGCCTGGCGGATCTGGCCGACGCGCGCGGCGCGGCGCACCGCTCGCGCGAGCGCTTTCTCGACGTGCTGAAGGATCCGCACGTCGGCAGCTTCGGCGTGATCGCGCTGGCGATGGCGATCGCCAGCAAGCTGGTGCTGCTGATGCTGGTGGCGAAAGGCTCGGCCAACCTGTGGGCCGTCGCGCTGGTGCCGGCGTGGGCGCGCTCGCTGGCGGTGCTGTGGTCGGCGACGCTGCCGCCGCTCGCCCCCGGCAGCGGCGAGCGCTTCGCGTGGCGGAGCCACTGGCCCAGCCTCGCCGCCAACCTGGTCGCGCTGGCGCTGCTGTCGGCATGGCTCGCGCCGGCGCTGCTCCCCGCCGCGCTCGCCGCCGGCTTCGCGTGGTGGAATTATCTGAAAAAGACGCTCGGCGGCATGACCGGCGACTGCCTGGGCGCCGGCATCGAGCTGGTCGAGATCGCGCTGTTGGCGACGCTGTTCGTCGCCGCGCGGCTGGCCGGCTGAACGCGGGCACGGCCCGCACGCCGGCCGTGCCCCTTTCCCCGCGACGGCGGCTCACAGCCGCCGCTCGTCTCTCGTCTCTCGTCTCTCGTCTCTCGTCTCTCGTTTCTCGTTTCTCGTTTCTCGTTTCTCGTTTCTCGTTTCTCGTTTCTCGTTTCTCGTTTCTCGTTTCTCGTTTCTCGTTTCTCGTTTCTCGTCAAAAATGTTATACCGTTTCATTTGTTATGGTATAACGCTGCATTTCTGTTCCGGAGTCCCGCGATGACGCCATCCCCCGACCGCCGCCTGCCGGTCACCGTACTGTCCGGCTTTCTTGGCGCCGGCAAGACCACGCTCTTGAACCACATCCTCGCCAACCGCGACGGCCTGAAGGTCGCGGTGATCGTCAACGACATGTCCGAGGTCAACATCGACGCGCAACTGGTGCGCGACGGCGGCGGGCTGACGCGCGCCGACGCGAAGATGGTCGAGCTGTCCAACGGCTGCATCTGCTGCACGCTGCGCGAGGACCTCTTGGTCGAGGTCGCGCGGCTGGCGCGCGACGGCCGCTTCGACTACCTGGTGATCGAGTCGACCGGCATCGCCGAGCCGCTGCCGGTGGCCGAAACCTTCACCTTCCGCGACGAGGACGGCGTCAGCCTGTCCGACATCGCGCGGCTGGATACCATGGTCACCGTGGTCGACGCGGCAGCCTTCCTCGCCGACTACGCGTCGTCCGACAGCCTCGCCGAACGCGGCGACACCGCCGGCGACGGCGACGACCGCGCGCTGGTCGAGCTCTTGATCGAGCAGGTCGAGTTCGCCGACGTGATCGTGATCAACAAGGCCGACCGCGTCGACGACGAAGCGCTCGAGCGGCTGGCCGCCATCCTTGAGGGCCTGAACCCGCGCGCCGAGCAACTGGCCGCGCGCTTCGGCCAGGTGCCGTTGGCCGCCATCCTCGACACCGGCCGCTTCGACTTCGCCGCCGCCGCCGAGGCGCCCGGCTGGCTCGCCGCGCTGAACGGCGAACACCAGCCCGAGACCGAGGCCTACGGCATCGGCAGCTTCGTCTACCGCGCGCGCCGCCCCTTCCACCCGCAGCGCTTCTGGGAGCTGATGTACGGCGGCGACTGGCAGGGCGTGCTGCGCTCCAAGGGCTACTTCTGGCTGGCGAGCCGCCCGGACTGGGTCGGCAACTGGTCGCAGGCCGGCGGCGCCTGTCGCCACGGCCCGGCCGGCCAGTGGTGGGCGGCGGTCGACCCAGGCGAATGGCCGGCCGACGAGGGCTGGCGCGCGCAGATCCGCGCCGACTGGCACGACGACGACCGCGTCGGCGACCGTCGCCAGGAACTGGTGTTCATCGGCGTCGAGCTCGACGAGGTCGCGCTGACGCGGCGGCTCGACGCCTGCCTCTTGACCGAGGCCGAGTGGCAGGCGGGAGAGGCGACGTGGCGCCGCTACGCCGACCCGTTCCCGGCGTGGACCTTCGCCGGCGCCGAACACGCCGACTGAGCAAAGCACAAAAAAGCTCGGCCAACCTTTTGCAGGTTGGCCGAGCTTGTTAACGCCCTGCGCCGGCGCTTACAGCTTGCCGGCGAGCTTGCGGTTGCGCAGCAGGCAGAGGATGTCGCAGGCGATGTGCGCGGCGGCGATCGCGGTGATCTCGCTCTGGTCGAAACTCGGCGCGACCTCGACCACGTCGGCGCCGACGATGTTCAGCTCGCCCAGGCCGCGGATGATCGCCAGCGCCTGCGCGCTCGTCAGCCCGCCCGGCACCGGGGTGCCGGTGCCGGGCGCGAACGCCGGGTCGAGACAGTCGATGTCGAAGGTCAAATACACCGGCTTGTCGCCGATGCGCTCCTTGATGCGCGCGATGGTTGCCTCGACGCCGTTCTCGTGCACCCACGGCGCGAACAGCATGTCCAGCCCCATGAAATCGTCGTTCCAGGTGCGGATGCCGACCTGCGCCGAGGTGGCCGGGTCGATCAGGCCGTCCTTGACCGCCTTGTAGAACATGGTGCCGTGGTTTAGCGAGTCGGGATTGTCGTCGGCCCAGGTGTCGCAGTGCGCGTCGAAGTGCAGCAGCGACAGCGGCTTGCCGTATTTCTCGGCGTGCGCGATCAAGAGCGGATAGGTGACGAAGTGGTCGCCGCCGAAGGTCAGCATCTTCGCGCCGGAGGCGAGGATGGTGCGCGCGTGCTCGACGATGGCCGGCTTGATCGTCAGCGGGTTGTGCGCGTCGAACCAGCAGTCGCCGTAGTCGATCACCGCCAGGTCGTCGAACGGGTCGAAGCCCCACGGGAACGGTTTGAGCTCGGCCAGCTGCACGCTGGCGGCGCGCACCGCCTGCGGGCCCTGGCGCGCGCCGGAGCGGAAGGTGGTGGCGAGGTCCAAAGGAATGCCGGACACCGCGACGTCGACGCCGCTCAGGTCGCGCGTGTAGTTGCGGCGCATGAAGCTGAGGACGCCGGCGTAGGTGTTTTCGATCGAGGAGCCGTACAGCGAGTCGCGACGGATGGCGCCGTCGCCGTGGATGATGCCAGTCATGGAGGTCTCCATGGCGGACGCCGGGCCAGGAGCGGGAAAAGGCGGCCCGACGATTCCCGTCCATCTTGCGAGCCGACGGGTGAAGGCTGCCGCGCCACCTCGGCGCGGTTTGCAGGCCAGAGTGTGCCGCGCGCCGCGCGAGGATGCAAGGCGCCGGGCTCAGTCACCGGCGTCGCGCGCGACCGGCATCGTCTGCTGCTGCATCAGGAACAGCGCCTCGTTCGGCACGCCGGCGTCGACCGGCACGACGGTGCGCGGCGCCGGCAGGCGCTTGGGCTCGACGGCAGCCGCGAGCGCCGGCGCCTTGCGACGCGGCGCCGGCGACGCGACCGGCTCGGCGGGCGGCGGCGCGGCCGCGACGTCGTCCTCCTGCGGTTCGTGCACGACGGCCGTCACCGTCGCGGCCTCGTGGCGCGCCTCCTCGGCCGCGCCGCCGCCGGCCAGCGCGAGCGCCGGGTGCGGCGCCGCCGGCGGCTCGTCGCGCAGCTGCGACAGCGTCGGATGCACCTCGGCGCCGGTCGGCGCCAGCGGCTCGGGGGCGTCCCGCTCGGAGCTGGCGGCGGCGACCACGTTGTTGCGCGGCTGGACTGGGTGGCCGAGCCACTGCGCCAGTTGCCAGCCGAACAGCGCGGTCGCGCCGGCCAGCAGCACGAGGGACAGCAGCCAGGCCAGCAGGCGACGGTGGTTGCGCGGCCGCGGCGCGACGCGCGCGGCGGCGAGGTCGTGGCCGCAGTAGGGGCAGAGCTTGACGCCGCCACGCGGGAGCGGCTGGTGACAGTCCGGGCAGTCGGGGTGCCCGCTGGTGAAGTGCTTGTGCGCGGCGTCGATCATGACTCATCTCCTGCCTGCGTCGGAAAAACGGGGCGCCTGCGCGCCCCAACCTCAGCTTAGAGCGAGTCGCCCGCCTTTTCACGGCTTTTTCGCGCGGGCCAGCGCCCTTGCCGGCGCAGCATCCGGTGGCGCAGGCGCAGGTCGTACCACATCGGCCGCAGGCCCAGCGAGAGCAGCAGCAGCGCCAGCGGCACGGTGAAACCGTAACCGGCGTAGCCGAAACCGAGCGCGCCGGCGACACCGCCGGCGAAGAACAGCACGAGGATCAAGAGGTAGACCGCCAGCTTCTGGCGGTTGGCGCGCACCGGTGCGAGGCGGTGGTGCCGCCGGCGGTTGACGTAGCACAGCTTGGCCAGCTCGATGCCGATGTCAGTGGCGATGCCGGTCATGTGCGTCGAGCGCAAGAGACCGGCCGACAGCTTGGTCACCAGCGTGTTGTGCATGCCCATGATGAAGCACAGCAGCAGCACGGTCGGCGGGGTCAGGAAGCCCGGGTGGCGGGCGAGGTGGGCGCCCATCAGGCCGAACAGCAACAGAAGCAGCGCCTCGCCGGCGATCGGCGCGCCCCAGGCGGCGCGCAGGCGGCGACGGCGCGACCAGTGCAGCCAGAAGGTCGCGTTGGCGGCGCCGGCGATGAAGGCCAGCACCATGGTCA
This sequence comes from Crenobacter luteus, assembly GCF_004345725.1. Classification (GTDB taxonomy): domain Bacteria; phylum Pseudomonadota; class Gammaproteobacteria; order Burkholderiales; family Chromobacteriaceae; genus Crenobacter; species Crenobacter luteus. Next base: position 125,540 of record NZ_SLXG01000006.1, read on the forward strand.
GCATCGAGGCGGCCAGGCGCAGCTCGCCGAGCGCGAGATGGTCGGCGAGGCTGGAGACCGCGCCGGTGACGTGCGAGGTGTAGCGGTGGACGGCGAGGAAGCCGCCGGCGTTGATCGCGCCGGCCATGAAGGCCATCGCGTAGGCGAGGCGCCGCACGACGGCGTCGTCGAAGCTTCCCTTGTCGATCAGGTGGGTCAGTTCGCGAAAATGCTGCACCCGACCCTCCGCGCGTCAGCGGCAGGTCTTGAGCGGCACGCCGGGCAGCAAGCGCGCCTGCAAGGCGGCGAGCCGGGCGTCGGCGTCGGGGCTCAGCGCGGCAAAGCGCAGCGTGGTCGCGCGCTCGGGCTTGCCGCGGCGCTCGACGCGCGCGTCGGCGACGCCGGCGGCCTTGAGCTTGGCCAGCAGCGCGTTCGCGCCCTCTTCCTTGGCGAACAGGCCGAGCGACAGCGCGCCGTGCCGTTCGGGGTCGCTGGCAACCGGGTAGTTGTCGAAGCCCTTGAGCTTGAGCTCGGCCGACAGCGCGCGCGTGGCCTCGGGCGTCGCGCGCCGCGGCAGGTAGACCCAGAACTTGCCGCTGGCCGGCGCGCCCTCGCGCGCGGTCTCGGCGGCAGCCAGGCCGAGCGGCGCGAGGCCCGCCCTGACGCGCGCCAGCTGCGCGTCGGTGAGCTCGCCCCACTGGCGGCAGACGGCGGCGCCCTGGTCGGCGCGGGCCGCTTCGGCGCGCTTGTCGGCCGGCGCGGCGGGCTTGACAGGCTTGGCGACGGTGGCGCTGGCGACGGCGGGCGCGTCGAGCGTGGCCGGCAGCTCGCTGGCGACGGCCGGCTGCGCCTCGGCCAACGGCCGGCTCGCCTCGGCCGGCGTCGCCTCCTCGCTACGCCAACCGCCCGGCAGTAGCTTGATGCCCTGCGGGTTGACCTCCAGCGCGTGCAGGTCGCCGGGCGCGCGCGCGCTCAGCGTGCCCCACAAGGCGACCAGCAGGTTAAGCAGCACCACCAGCCCGAAAAACCATTTCATCGGCAATCCGCCACGCTCATCAAACCCAGAAGCACGAGATTATCCACCAGATCGGCCGGCCCGGTAAGGCGGGCAGCCAGCGGCGCGGCGTCTCCGCCGCTGAGCAGCACGCGCACCCCGCTGCGGCCGGTGCGCTCGGCCAACCTTTGCCGCATCCGCTCGACGGCGCCGGCCAGCGCGTCCCACGCGCCGGTCGCGAGCGCGTCTGGGGTGTTGTCGGGAAAGTCGCGCCAGACGCCGGGCTCGCGCTTCAATTGCGCGGTATTGCCGGCCAGCGCGGCGAGCATCAAGCGCGCGCCGGGCGCGATCGCGCCGCCGAGGTAGTCGCCGTCGGCGCTCAGCGCCTCGACGGTCAGCGCGGTGCCGGCCAGCGCGATCACCAGGTCCTCGCCCGGATGCAGCGCGCGCGCGCCGAGCACCGCGAGCCAACGGTCGACGCCCTGCTCGGCGACCTGCCGGTAATGGTTGCGCACGTCGCCGCGCGCGGTTTCGCTGGCGACCCAGCGGATGGACACGCCGACGGCCGTCTCGATCGCCGCCCTGGCCGCGTCGCCGGCGACGCAGGCGCCCCAGGCCTCGGCGACCGGCGGCAGCCGGCCGGCCAGCGTGCCGAGTGCGCCGTGCGCGACGGCGCCGTGCGCGACGACGCGTCCGGCCTCGCACAGCGCCCATTTGACGCGGGTGTTGCCGGCGTCGATCAACAGTTTCATGCGATCGGCCTCAGGCTCAGCTCGCCGGCGAACAGCGCGCGCCGGCCGGCCTCGCCGTCGAGCAGCAGCGCGCCGCGTTCGTCGACGCCGGCGAACACGCCCTCGTGCGGCGCACCCTGCGCCGGCGTCAGGCGCACCGCCTCGCCCAGATAGGCGGCGTGGCGCTGCCACTCGTCGCGGAAGGCGGCGAAGCCGTGCGCGTCGAAATCGGCCAGCACGACGGCCAGCTCGCTCAGCAGCGCCGCAAGCAGCGCGTTGCGGCCGACCGCGACGCCCGCGTCGGCCAGGCCGGCGACCGGCTGGCCGACGTCGCCGGGCGCGGCGAGGTTGACGCCGACGCCGATCACCACGCTGGCCGGGCCCTGCACGTCGCCGGACAGCTCGATCAGCACGCCGGCGAGTTTCTTGCCGCCCAGCAGCACGTCGTTCGGCCACTTGAGCGCCACCGGCGCGCCGACGCGCGCCAAGGTGCGCGCCAGCGCGACGCCGACGGCGAGCGACAGGCCCGACAGCTCGGCCGGCCCCTTGTCGAAGCGCCATAGCAAGGAGAAAGCCAGCGCGCCGCCGAGGCGCATGCGCCAAGCGCGGCCGAGCCTGCCGCGACCGGCGTCCTGCCATTCGGCGGCGAGCACCAGGCCGTGCGGCGCCGAGTCGACGCGGCGCATCAGCTGGGTATTGGTCGAATCGACGCGTTCGGCGAGCGCGAGCGCGAGCATGTCGGCCGCCGGCCCGGACAGCTGCTCGCGCACCGCGGCGACGTCGAGCCATTCGATAGTCTCGGGCAGCTTGTAGCCCTGGCCGCGCACCTTGAACACCGTCAGGCCGAAGTCGGCCTCGGCGTCACGCAACGCTTGCCATACCAGCGTGCGCGAACAGCCGAGCGCGCGCGCGATGTCCTCGCCGGAGTGGAAGCGGCCGTCGGACAGCGCGCGCAGCGCCGCGAAGGCGTGCGCGTCGCTCATGCGCGGCCTTCGCTGGCGCGGATCTTGTTGAGCGTCGCGGTGGTCGAGGTGTCGAACAGGAAGGGGATCGAGTGGACGGCGCCGCCGCGCGCCAGCGTCTCGGCGCTGCCGACGATCCTGTCGATCGTCCAGTCGCCGCCCTTGACCAGCACGTCGGGCTTGACCCGCTCGATCAGCTCGGCCGGCGTGTCCTCGTCGAACCAGGTCACCAGCGCGACCGATTCGAGCGCGGCCAGCACCGCGGCGCGGCTCTCCAACGGATTGATCGGACGGTCGTCGCCCTTGCCCTGGCGCCGGACCGAGGCGTCGGTGTTGACCGCGACGATCAGGCTCGCGCCCAGCGCCGCCGCCTGCGCAAGGTAGGTGACGTGGCCGCGGTGCAGGATGTCGAAGCAGCCGTTGGTGAACACGATCGGGCGCGGCAGCTCGGCCAACCTTGCGTCAAGGTCGGCCGGGGCGCACACCTTCGCCTCAAACCGCGGCGTCGGGTACGGCGCCATCGCCGGCCTCCTTGAGGTTGGCCAGAATCTGCTTGCGGTAGCGGTTCAGCGCGGTGACGGTCTCCAGCGGCACCTCGAACAGGCTCGACAGGTTGCGCAGGATGCCGCCGACCACGCGCGCTTCCCAGTCCTCGTCGAAGCGGATCTTGCTGGTCAGCCAGTCCTCGAGCCAGTCCGGATCAGGCAGGCGCGACTGGATGGTGTCGTTCGGGAACAGCGACTCGTTGACGTGCAGGTTGGTCGGGTGCAGCGGCTTGGCCGAGCGGGCGCTCGACGCCATCAACAGGCCGATCTTGGCGAAAGCTGCACGCGCCTGGTCGCCGTACTCGGCGATCGCCTTCTTCATGTACTTCAGGTAGGCGCCGCCGTGGCGGGCTTCATCCTGCGACAGGTGCTTGTAGATCGCCTTGATCACCGGCTCGGTGTGCCATTCGCTGGCGCAGCGGTACCACTGGGTCAGGCGCACCTCGCCGCAGAAGTGCAGCATCAGCGTTTCGAGCGGCGGCGCCGGATCGAACTCGAAGCGCACCGCGTGCAGTTCTTCTTCGGTCGGTACCAGCTCCGGGCGGAAGCGGCGCAGGTATTCCATCAGCACCAGCGAGTGCTTCTGCTCCTCGTAAAACCAGATCGACATGAAGGCCGAGAAGTCGGAGTCGTGCTGGTTGTCGCGCAGGAACATCTCGGTGGCCGGCAGCGCCGACCACTCGGTGATCGCGTTCATCTTGATCGTGTGCGCCTGCTCGTCGGAGAGCTTGTCACCCTCGAACGTGTCCCAGGGAATATCGTCTGCCATGTTCCAGCGGGCTTTCTCGAGCTGGGCGTACAGTTCGGGGTACAGCATGGTGGATTCGTCCTTTATCAACACAGGCCGCCATTGTAAGACACCCGAACAAAGACGGCACGCCGGTACACGACTGTCGCCGTTTTGCCACAGGCGCGTCACGCTTTCGTCATGCCGAATGGCGACGTCGCAAAACAACAACGCCCCGAGCATGGGCTCGGGGCGTGGTCTTGAGGGGCGTCTGGCGGTGACCTACTTTCACACGGGAACCCGCACTATCATCGGCGCTGAGGCGTTTCACGGTCCTGTTCGGGATGGGAAG